>NZ_JAFLMZ010000003.1:0-631434 GCF_017313365.1 Agrobacterium sp. OT33
GTCTTGCCATGGTCAACGTGACCGATCGTGCCAATGTTGACGTGCGGCTTCGTCCGCTCAAACTTGCTCTTTGCCATGTGAATTGCTTCCTGTGAACGTGAAGTAGTTTCCCCGGCGAACCGGTTTGGTGTCGCCGTTTAAGGCTTTGTAAGCGAATGCGCAAGACTTAATTGTCAAAGCGCCATCGCACACGCCCGCGACGTACCCTGAGGCGCGTATATGGTGTATCGTTTGCGACATTTAAACCCTCGAAAGGGGCAAGTCGGCACGAGACGCGGGAAGCCTCCTCCTCCACTGTCGCCGATCACTATTTGCGGTATTTCCATCACAACTTCTTTACCTATGCCCGCATGATGGCTTATGGACATTCCATCGCCGGAGGGAGACGGGCGAGCGGAACAATGCGCCGGGCGCACCATCTTATATCTTCATTTCGACCAGCCGCGTTCTCCCGCGCGACCTTGCATCCGTTTCAGGACATCCCATGGAAATCTTCACAGCCGCCGGTTTCACGGCATTCTTACAGGTGATCGCGATCGATCTCGTTCTGGCGGGCGACAACGCCATCGTCATTGGCCTTGCCGCAGCCGGCCTCCCTGCCCATCTCCGCCGCAAGGCGATCCTGGTCGGCATCATTGCCGCCACCGTTCTGCGCATCGGCTTTGCCGCCGTCACCGTGCAGCTGCTTTCCATCGTCGGCCTGCAATTGTTCGGCGGCCTGCTGCTCGCATGGGTGTGCTGGAAGATGTGGTCCGAGCTGCGCGAGGCCGCGGGCTCCATCGAAGACGAGGTAACCGACGAAGAGGCCGACCTGACCAAGGGTCACAAGACCTTTTTCCAGGCCGCGACCCAGATCGTCATCGCCGACGTCTCCATGTCGCTGGACAACGTGCTTGCCGTCGCCGGCGCCGCCCAGGAGCATGTGACCGTACTGGTGATCGGGCTCATCGTCTCCATCGCCCTCATGGGGCTTGCAGCGAACTTCGTGGCCAAGCTGCTGCACCGCTATCGCTGGATTTCCTATCTCGGCCTGATGGTCATCATCTATGTGGCGCTCAACATGCTCTATCACGGCGTGATCGAGGTCCTGCCCTACATCAAGCCTTATCTGGGCTGAGCCGCCCCATAACGGCACCGCCTGCCAAGGCCCGGAAACTTCGGTTTCCGGGCTTTTTTTGCGCCATGTTGCGCGGCGTCGTCCGCCCGAAAATCTCATCCCAGCTGCCGGCAGACGTCTCGGGGAATCACCCGCCACAACAGCTGCAACATCCGGACAAGACAGGGAAATCGTGATTTTTCGCCCATGGATTTTGGCAATTGAGGTCAGCCACGGGCAAGCCTAGGGAGCTAGCAATAAGTCATAATAATAAAAAGAAAGGTAAAGCTGCCAATGGCTTATGACTGGAGCGGCGGGCGGACCCGCCGCCTTCGAAGGATGAAACTCGGCGTTGTCGCAAGCTCCCTCATCCTTCTCGCGCTCATGGTGTCGCTCGTTCTTGGCTGAACGTGCCGCAAGCGCAGACCAACATTGACCGGCGGCATGGCAAGGTTTCACAACCGCCCTGCCGCCGCTCCTTCAGGCAATGCCGCAGGCGGTCAGGACTTTTTCTTTTCCACGCAATGAACCGGCTTCTTCATCTCCGGGTCCGCCATCAGATCGTAAAGATCCGCCTCCTCGCCCTTCGACCACCAGACATGGACGCCTCCCTCATATCTGGCCCCCGAGCCTGAAATGACATTCGCCGCAACGAGGACCCCATTCTTCAGCCCCAGCCGCACGAGGCTGATATCCCCGGCATTGAAATAAACGGCCTCCACCGTGTCCGAGCCGCATTGGTAGACAGTCTCCACCTTCTCGACCGCCGTATCCTTCGGAAGCGGAATCACCAGATCTTCGGCAAGGGCGCCGGAGGCGGCCGACGACAGGACGACGAAGCAGATGGCGGCGATGGATTTTGTCATGATGTCCCTTTCCTGATTAGGCCGGGACATAAGGCCACGGCAGCAAAGCCAAAATTGGGCAGCTGTTCCTGATCCGCAGAATTATCAGGGCCATCAACGACGGACGGCGCATCACGAATGGCCGGGGGCTATGCTTTCAGCCACCGCCAGTTCACTCTGGAATCAGCCATCGCACGCTACCGGTAGTATATCCAGTACGCGATCCCGAGAATCACTGCCCACATCAGCAACGATATGGCCAGTACGGCGAGATAGTTTCTAAATCGTCTTGTCATCCGCCCACATTGCCGGCCGGCCGCCCGGGAGGACAGCTTTCGCCGTTGAATTGCTGGATGCGGGTCGAACCGCACGATCAACCCTTCTACCAAGATACGGAATCACGGACCATTCGCAGATTTTACCCGCCCTAAACCGGGGTCGCACAAAGGCTGCCGGGCTCAGCCGGGCAACTTCACTTGGGCCCCGCCATGGATCGCGCGGAACCGAAGGCATCCAGACAGTTGGCAATGGTGACAGAGAGGACAAAACAAAGCCCGGCCATGCCGGCGCACGAAACTGCAAAGACGGGCGCATGTTCCGCCAGAGGTCACATAAAACCCGTCCGGCACAAGCGGCATCCGCTTTCCGGTCTGGTCCTGCATTTACATGAATGGTCGGGTGACGGCGATCAGCCGCCACCCCGGCCCTTATCCGGCCCTTGTCAGCTCTTCAGCGCCGTATTGCACAGGCTCCAGTAGCCGCCGCCCTTCTGAATCCACTTCAGATCGCCGAGCGTGCCGTCATTCTTGTTCTTGTGGTAGGAATCGACGCAGGTTTTCAGGCGCGCCTTGCCGGGCGTCTCGCTTGAATATTTCTTATCGACAGCACTCGGAAAAGCGACGCCCTTCGGGGCCTTTATCGTCGCTTTTTCGGGTTCTTTGTCGGTTGTGGCCGCGACCTGCTTGTCGTCGGCCGCATCCTCGGCTGCCGCATCGGCACCGCAGAATTTGGCGCGATAGTCGTTCCACTTGACGTCCTTCGCGGACCCGTCAGCTTTCGCCGCCTGATATTTCACGCTGCACTCTTTCATGGTGAGTGCGGCTGCGGGGGAGACAAACGCTGCCGATGCCAGCAGCGCAAAGGATGAGAGAATGACAACCCTGTTAAACATTGGAGACTCCCGTGTGCATGATTGCCGGGCGACTATCCGACCGGATTTTCCGCTTGTCAACGAGCATTGCAGCAAGGATCGAAAGCGGGATTGACGCAGAAAAACCGCAGGCGCGGACAGGATATTGCCGCAGCGCAGCCAGCATCTTCAAATCCAGCCGCTTCAAATGTCACGCCGCCCCGGAGAATCACGTATTCGTGTGGCGTCAACCCCTCGAGGGAACGAAATCCCTAAATTTTCGTTAGCATCCCGAACGAATAACGAGGATTTATCGATGTTGAGGATGCCGAAGACTATCTCCGCGCTCGCTCTTGGCGTCGCATTATCTGGCGCTTCCGTCATGCCCGCTCATGCGCTGAGCCTCATACAGCCGGCCTATCAACCGCCGGAACAGGCTCAGACCTCCACGCAGCGCAGCTATCCCGCCTCCGCCTTCGCCGCAGGAACCGGCGAAGATGCCACGACCAATGGCTATGCCCTGACGCAAGCGGAAATAAACCACGTGAAATGGTGTGCGGCCCGATACACCTCATACCATCCGACGGATAACAGCTACATGGCCCCCGCCGGCACCCGCACGCAATGTCGTTCGCCCTATTGACCGACCCGAAACACCGTCTTGCGTAACGGGCGGAAAACCTCGCCCGTTGCCGGCAAGATAAAATTTACCTTAAATTTTATTGACCTGAACCTTTTTCCTCGCAGGCCGTTTGAAGCGCAGGTCAACGGGGCAGACGCGATGTTGTGGAATCTGGAAAAGCTGGAACAGGAAAGGGTGGAACTGATCGAGGTCATCACCGCCCTCAGCCATGTGGAGCGCCTTTCGCAGGATGAGCATTCTTCGATATTTGAAAAAATCGCGGCGCATATGGGAAGGCTGAGTGAACTGGACGCCGAGAAACAGCGGGTTCAATCCGCGCTTGAAGCAGTCTGAACGCACGTCACGCCAGCCGGCTGCCACCAACGGTATAGCTCGATGCGGTCATCGCCCCGCTGGCCCGTGGCCGCAGATTTCACCTGATCACTCGTCTTCCGGCCTGATCACTCGTCTTCCGGGATGAAGCCGCCGATCTGACGTTTCCAGAGGCGCGCAAACAGCCCACCCCGCTCCACCAGCTCCTCCGGCCTTCCCTCTTCGATAATCCTGCCATGATCCAGCACGATGATCCGGTCCATTCGTGCAATGGTCGACAGGCGGTGCGCGATGGCGATCACCGTCTTGCCCTCCATCACCAGGTTCAGCTTCTCCTGAATATCGGCTTCGGACTCGCTATCAAGGGCGGAGGTGGCTTCGTCGAGGATCAGGATCGGCGCATCTTTCAACAGCACACGCGCAATGGCGACCCGCTGGCGCTGCCCGCCGGAAAGCTTGATGCCGCGGTCTCCCACAAAGGCCTGAAATCCTTTGCGCCCCTCATTATCGGCGAGATCGGCGATGAAGGCGTCGGCCTTCGCCACTTTCGCCACCTGCTCCACCTCCTCCTGCGTCGCATCCGGTCGCCCGTAGCGGATATTGTCACCAACCGACCGGTGCAGCAGGGCCACGTCCTGGGCAATCACTCCGATATTGCGGCGCAGGCTCGCCTGTGTGACCTCGCGAATATCCTGACCGTCGATACGGATGACACCATCCTGAATGTCGTAGAACCGCAGGAGCAGATTGACCAGCGTGGTTTTTCCCGCACCTGACAACCCCACAAGTCCGACCTTCTCCCCGGCGCGCACGGTCAGCGACAGATCATCGATCACCGGCCTGCCAGACTTGTAGGCAAAGCGGATATGGTCGAAATCAATGTCCCCACGCGAGACACCGAGTTCCGCAGCGCCTGCCCTGTCGGTAATGGTCGGCGGCGTCGTCATGACAGGCATGGCGTCCTTGATCGTGCCGATCGCCTGAAAGATCTGCTGGCCCATCTGCAGGAAGGTGAATGTGTGCCCCGACAGCCGCTGCAATATATAAACGGCGCCGACGAATTCTCCGACCGTGATGAAGCCCTTCACCAGACCGGAAAACCCCACCGACAGGATCGCCAGCCACAACGCCATGTTGAGCGCAACCACGGCCAGTTCGGACGCGCGGTAGACACGCTGCTCCCTGTTCTGCGTCTGCACCGCCTTCATCAGGATGCGGCGAATTGCGCCCGCCTCGCTGTCTTCGGCGGCAAATTGCTTGATCATCTGCATATTGCTGTAGAGATCGGTAATCGCGCCCGAGACAAGGCTCTTTTGTTTCGCCGAGCGCCGCGAACGCTCCGTGAAGACAGGGGCAAGTTTGACGGCGAGAACCACATTCAGCACGATCCAGATGAACACCGGCAGCGCCAGCTGCCAGGACAGGGCGGCAAGAAGCGCAAGAGAGCCGATCATTTGCAGCAGGAAACGCGGTCCGATCTGGAATGCGTTGATGATCTGCTGCTGCACCGCCGACGAGACCTGCGAAAGGCGCGAGGCGACCTGCCCGGCATAAAGCTCATGGAAAAATGCCAGATCCTGCCGCTCCACCGCCTTGTGTCCCTGCCACTGGATGGCCACCGGCATGGCGATGCCGAGCGTGTGCGAATTGAGTGTATTGAGAAGAAACGAAGCCACCGGCATGGCCGGGAAAATCAACAATCCGAGAACGGTAAGCAGCGGCCATTCATTGCGTAAGAAGGCCTCCGCTCCCTGCGCCGTCACCCCATCGACGATGACGGACAATCCCCAGATGATCGACAGATTGATGGCTTCCACCGCCATGGACGACAAGGCAAGGGCAATGAGGACACCGCGAAACATCGCGATGAAATGCAAGAGCACCGCGACGGGACCTTTCGACGGCAGCGGCCGGAAGGGAATGTCGAGCGGCCGTATCAGCGTCTCGAAAGGGCGAAAGATCGTATCTGAAATCGACATGGGCCTCTCGGAATCACAGCTTGGCATCGACGGGGAGGAATCAGCTACGCGCCCGGCATGGAACCATGCATGGCCCCTGACCTCAATTATAAAGAATGGCTGGCGCCGCCTTCGCGGCGGCTCCCCTGAACATGGCATGAAATATGCGCATGAACCGACGGCGGCCTGATGCCGATATTCCGATGCAGATCCTCGCGCACGCCAAGGACGCGCTGAAGGCGGCGTACTGCGGTTGCTGGCCCAGAATTCACGCCGAAATCGAACGCTGCGTAATCGAGGCCCTTCGGCAGCAAGTCGCCGCCGCTCTGCACCCAATACGACCGGCGATAGATTTCAGTTGCCTCTTCCCTCGTCATTGCCTTGACCTGTTCGGCCGTGACGGAAGCAACACCACGATGCGCGGCGAGTGTCTTGTGGGTGATGCCGTATTTGGACGGGCCGCCCCGATCCGTCTTTGCATTCACGTAGCCGCCCTCGTGACCAAACATAAGGTCGAGAGCGACGGGAAGCGTTTCCCGAGCCATGGAGTTCTCCAGATTTTCAGATTTTTGATGACCAAAAGCTACGCCGTGCGCCACAGCACACGCCGCCAACTGCGGATGAAAATGAAATCCTTTTTAGGGTCTGTTCAGGTCAGGTTAATTGCTGCCCCGTCACTCTCAGACCGTTGGAACTGCAGACCTCGACACACGTTATTGTCTGTTATTCGGAGATGAGATTATGAAAATACTCACTGCAGCAATCTGTCTGGTTTCGGTCGGCATCCTAAGCGGCTGCGTTGACGACCCGGGATACCGAAGTGGCGGATACTATACGAGCGGCGTCTACTACCGCACCTACGATAGAAATCGCCACTACCGCGATTATGATCGCCGGGATTGGCGTGCAGATCGTGGCCACTATGGGCGAGATCGAAGGGAATGGCGCGATAGACGCTTTCGGCCAGCAGGCATCTACACTGAGTACGGGGTTGGTGTCCGATAAGAGATCATCGACTACTGCGCGACGGGTGACGGGTAGGCTTGACGGTACATCCAACAGCAATGATGCGGCTCGACGGAAAGCCCTATTGGGATAATCGATACACCGAGAAATTTAAGAAGGTGAGAAATGCTGCCGGCGTTCCATCAAACGTGTGGTCGATGGATTCTCGTGCGGGTGCTGTTTCGGAAACAATCGAAGCGACGGGATCGCTGGAAGCCGCAAGAGATTTGGCAACGCACACGACGACAAAGACGACTAGGCGTTACAGCCGTGGCGATGGTTTGGAAACGAGCAGGAAGATAACCGAAGCCAGAGAGAAAAACAGAACCTGACACGTTCTGACATGAGTGACACGGCACTGATGTAAATTATTGAAAAATATGGAGCGGGTAGCGGGAATCGAACCCGCGTATTCAGCTTGGAAGGCTGCTGCTCTACCATTGAGCTATACCCGCGGTGGCGATTTCGATCCGTGCAGAATGGTGGAGGGAGTTGGATTTGAACCAACGTAGGCGTAGCCAACGGATTTACAGTCCGTCCCCTTTAACCACTCGGGCATCCCTCCAGTTATCTGCGAGGATCAAGCGACCAAGCTCTTCAGATTTCGCTGCGGCGAAGCGCCGTTGCGTCGTCTGTGGCGCGTATATGACGGCCTCGTTCGTTTCTGTCAACACGCCCTTTCACGAATTTTCGGGAAAAAATTCAAACCCCTTTGCAGCCCTGTGGATTATCGCGGGGGCTGGTGCGCGGCTCACGCCGGAGATATAAGGCGCCATGAGCAAAGACGATCCCAAGAACAAATCCACCCGCGACACGCATTACGCCAACCTGCGCCGTGCCGTGCGCGACGCCAAGCGAGAGCGGGGCGAAATTCCGACTCCGCAGCAGCCGAAACGCCGCAACCGCGGCGCCGACGACTGGAAGCCGCCGCAGCTTGCACCGGATCAGGTGCATCTTTACGGCCTGCATACCGTGCGCGCCGCACTCGCCAATCCCGAACGGCAGATCGTCAAGCTCTCCGTCACCCAGAACGCTTTCGCGCGTCTCGATATCGGTGAAGCGGATGCGCAGCCCTTCCCGGTGGAGATGGTGTCGCCGCAGGATATCGACCGGGTGCTCGGCCCCGAAGCCATCCACCAGGGCGTGATGCTGGAAACCCGGCCGCTGCCGGTCAAGCGGCTTGGCGCGCTGAAGGACAGCCCGCTCATCCTCGTGCTCGATCAGGTCACCGACCCGCACAATGTCGGCGCAATCATGCGCTCGGCCGTCGCCTTCAATGCCGGCGCCGTCATCACCACCATGCGTCACAGCCCGACCGAGTCAGGCGTGCTGGCGAAATCCGCTTCCGGCGCGCTGGAACTCATTCCCTATATCCAGATCACCAATCTCGCCGATGCGCTGGGCGAACTGCACAAGCTCGGCTTCTTCTCCGTCGGCCTGGATTCGGAAGGTCCCGCCCCCATCGAACAGACCTTCAGCGGTGAAAAGATCGCGCTGGTACTGGGTGCCGAAGGCAAGGGGCTGCGCCAGAAAACCCGCGAAACCGTCTCGGCGCTTGCCCGTCTCGATATGCCGGGCGAGATCAAATCGCTCAACGTATCGAATGCCGCGGCCATCGCCCTTTACGCAACACAGCAATTTCTGGGCAAAGCGTCGTCCTGACGCTTGCCCTTCCTTGCGAAATCGCAAAGCGCATCGCATGCTGCACCTTTGTCATTCGCACGGAGTAAATCTCAACATGACCGACCAGACCATCAAACCGACCGGCGAGCTGACGCTCAGGACACTCGCCATGCCGGCCGATGCCAATCCCGCCGGGGATATTTTCGGCGGCTGGGTCATGTCGCAGATGGACTTGGCGAGCGGCATCCGTGCAGCCGAACGCTCGCGCTGTCGTGTGGTCACGGCGGCGGTCAAGGAAATGGCCTTCGAACTGCCGGTGAAGATCGGCGATACGCTGTCCATCTATACCGACATCGCCCGCGTCGGCCGCACCTCCATCACGCTAACGGTGGAAGCCTGGGCACAGCGGTCGCGTTATGACAAGCTGGAGAAGGTTACCGCCGGCACCTTCATCATGGTGGCGATGGACGAGAACGGGCAGCCGACGCCCATTCCTCCGGCGGAGTGAGCGCCATGGAGGCCGCCGTCAACGCCGCAGAAGCCTATTCGCATATTCGCGCGGTCATGGGCATGGTGGTCGGCCTCAGCCTCGCCCGTCTGCTGACCGGTCTTGCCGGCTTCGTGCAGCATCCAAAGAAGGAGCGCATCTACCCGCTGCATCTCGGCTGGGTGGCGTTTCTGTTCCTGATGCTGGTGCATTTCTGGTGGTGGGAACACCGGCTTTCCGCCACCGGCCACGTGCTGGGCTTCGGCGCGTTCCTGTTCCTCATCCTGTTCTGCTCGCTGTTCTATTTCCTCTGCGTGCTGCTCTTTCCCACGGACATGAAGGAATATAAGGGATATGAGGACTACTTCTTTTCCCGCAAAAGCTGGTTCTTCGCCTTCCTGGCGGCACTTTTCGTCACCGATATCGGCGACACACTGCTAAAGGGACAGGACTATCTCGCCTCGCTCGGCCCGGAATATCTCATCCGCACAGCCATTTACGTCGTTCTTTTCACCTGTGCCGCCTTCATCGGCAACCGCCGCTTCCACCGGTTCCTCGTGGTCTTCGCGCTGATCTACCAGATCGCCTGGATTTTCCGCACCTACGACCTGCTGGCCTGAAGGCCGCAACACCCTGATGCCGTCATTGTGTCGCGGTGACATTTCGCCGCGACTATGGCATTGCGGCCATATGGGATTTATTCGCAGGATCATGCAGGACAGGAGCTCGGCTGGCGCCATCGCCACGCTGGCCGTCCTGCTTTTCCTTTTGCAGGGTCTCGCCAATGGCCTGACCAGCGGCAACATGGCGATGGCCGCGCTTGCGGCGGATGAGGTCATCTGTTCCAGCCACATGCCGGACGGCCCCGCAAAGCAGGACCCGGCGGGCAAAATTGCCGCCGACTGCTGCGGAACGCTGTGCCGGCTGGCATCGGCCACCATTGCCACTCTCCCGGTCATTCCTGTCGAACGCGCGGACAGGATCATTCCGACGGGCGAAGTCGCCTTTTTGAACTTCGACGCGGCATTGCCGCCATCGCCGCCCAATCTGGAATCGCGCCCGCGCGCACCGCCCGCCTCTTCGCAGAACTGAAACTTTCCCGGCTTGCCGGAAATCACTCTTCTTGCGGAGACATCCATGTCCGTTACGACCTCTTTCGAGGGCGATCGCGCGCCTGCGCATTCCTCGTCCATCAATCTTTACCGCGCCGTGTGGCGCTGGCATTTCTATGCCGGTCTCTTCGTCCTGCCCTTCATGATATCGCTCGCCGTCACTGGCGCCCTTTATCTCTTCCGGGACGAATTCGATAACCTCATCCATTCGGATTTGAAGCGGATAAAGGTGGTACAAAACGCACCGAAAGCGCTGCCTTCCGAAATTATTGCCGCTGCGCTGACTGCCGTTCCTGGCACTGCCGTCAAATATACGACCCCCGCCGATCCCGGCGCATCGGTGGAAATCACCGTCAATACGGCGGATGGCAGGCGCGCCGTCTACGTCAATCCCCATACGGCTGAGGTTGCCGGCTCCCTGCCGGATCGCGGCACCATCATGTGGACGATCCGCTATCTCCACAGCCTGAAATATTTCGGCACCTATGCCCGTTATCTGATCGAGATCGCCGCCGGCTGGTCCATCCTGCTCGTGGCCACCGGCATCTATCTCTGGTGGCCACGAAAACAGACGGGCGGTGTCGTCACCGTGCGCGGAACGCCGAAAAGGCGGGTCTTCTGGCGCGATACCCATGCCGTCACCGGCATCTTCGTCGGCTTTTTCATCGTCTTCCTCGCCGTCACCGGCATGCCATGGTCCGGCGTGTGGGGCGCGAAGGTCAATGAATGGGCGAATGGCAGCAATTTCGGATACCCGGCCGGCGTGCGCACCGATGTTCCGATGTCGGGTGACCATCTCGATCACGTGGCCAAGACAAGCTGGTCGCTGGAACAGGCAAAAATACCGGAATCCGCCACGTCCTCTGCCGGCCAGCCGATTGGAATAGACGAGGCGATCGCGCGCTTTGACACGCTCGGCCTTGCAGCCGGTTACGCTGTCGCCCTGCCGGGAAAACCGGCCGGTGTTTATAGCGGCTCCGTCTATCCCGATGATCTGGCGAAACAGCGCGTCGTCCATCTCGATCAATATAGCGGTGAACCGCTTATCGATATGAGCTACGCCGATTACGGCCCGCTCGGCAAGGCGCTGGAATGGGGCATCAACGTGCATCTGGGCCAGCAATATGGCCTTGCCAACCAGATCGTGCTTTTGGCGGCCTGTATCGGCATTGTGCTGCTTGCCGTCTCCGCCGGTATCATGTGGTGGAAACGCCGCCCGCAAGGCTCGCTCGGGGTACCACCTTTGCCGCAGGAAAAACGCGTGCTGCGCGGGCTCCTCGCCGTGCTCGCCATCGGCGGCATCCTTTTCCCGCTGGTGGGTGCGAGCCTGCTGGTGATGCTGGCGCTGGATCTGATCGTGCAGTCTCGCCAGAAGCGGCGGGCGGGTTAAAAAGGCATCCTCTAAAATGAAAACAGCCGGGCGAAAATCCCGGCTGTTTCCCTCGTTATTGACGAAAGTCTGACTTAGAACATCGTATTGTTGTTTGCCGCCGTCTCCGGCACCGGCTGGATCACATCCCAATGCTCGGTGATCTTGCCATCGGTGACGCGGAAGATATCGACGATAGCCGTGCCGCGATCGCCCTCTTTTTCGGTCGAGTGAATATGCAGATAGACGAGATCGCCATCCGTTGCGCTGCGGACGATGCGCGCTTTCGACTGCGGGTTTTCCTTAAAGAATCCCGTAAAATAATCGACAAACGGCTTCTTGCCGTCAGGCACATTGGGGTTGTGCTGCTTGTAGCTGTCGACGACAACGGCAGCGCCCTTCTCCACCTCGTGCTTGTTGAAGACGGTGTCGTAAAATTCGATCACCAGCTTGCGGTTGGCTTCTTCCTGAGCCAGATCGCGATTTGCGGTTTGCGCCAGAACCGGCGCGGCCACCAAAGCGGGCACGAGGGCGAAAGCGGCGATGGCAAGACGACGTGTTACGAAATTCATGGGTGATACCTCTCAATAACCGACGGTGAAACGCTGGCGGGAATGCTGCGGCTTCTCGATTTCATCGACAAGCGCGATGGCATAGTCTTCGAAGGAAATACGGCTGCCTTCGTCATTGCTGAGCAGGCTGTCCTTGCCGATCCGGAATTTTCCGGTTCTTTCCCCCGGCACAAATTCGGCTGAGGGTGACAGGAAGGTCCAGTCGAGCTGCTTTTCCTGTTTCAGCAGATCCAGGAATTCCGCACCTTTCGTCGCCTCGGCCTTGTAGGCGGCCGGGAAATCCGGCAGGTCGACCACGCGCTGGCCGGGCGTGATTTCAAGGCTGCCGGCACCGCCGACCACGAGATAACGCTGAACGCCGGAAGCACGCACCGCCTCGATGAGCTTCAAGGGATCGCTGGCGGTGAAGTGCACCGAGCTTATCACAGCATCGTGACCCCTCAGCAGCTCGGAAAGCGCCGCCTGATCGAAGACATCGCCCTTTTTGGCCACCACATTCGGCAGGCTGGCGATCTTCTCAGGAGCGCGGGCAATCGCCGTTACCTGATGCCCCCGGTCGGAAAGTTCCTTCAAAATGCGGGAGCCGGCATTGCCGGAAGCGCCGACGAGCGCGATTTTAGCCATGGCTTCTGTCCTTTCGTCACTATCGTTATCGGTCTAAATAATAGACCGCGAAAGAGAGCTATGGTATCGCAACCATCACCGCAAGAAGTCAGCGGCGACTGATCTGGTCACATGGCGATGACCTTGAAAGGTGAAAAAGGGCAAGGGGTAAGAACAGTGTCGGACACGCAAACAAAGGAAATCTTCACCTTCGAGCAACCCTGCCCGATCCGCGACGTGCTGGACCGCATCGGCGATCAATGGAGCCTGCTGGTTCTGGAAGCCCTGCAGGGCGGCGTGCTGCGCTTCAACGAATTGAACCGCAGGATCGACGATATTTCCAAGCAGATGCTGTCGCGCACGCTGAAGCGGCTGGAAGAAGACGGCTTCATCCGCCGCACGCTTTATGCCGAAGTGCCGCCGCGCGTGGAGTATGAGCTGACCAATCTCGGCCGCTCGTTTCTGGTGCCGATGCAATTGCTGGTGCAATGGGCCGACGAGAACCATATCCGCATCTGCAAGGCGCGCCTGCAATATTCCGAAAACGACAATCGCGGCTGATCGGGTTGCCGGCACGGACAGGATCGCAAACCGTGCCTAGGCCAGACGATAGACCTTGCAGACCAGCCCTTCCGGCTGACGGTAGGTTGTGAAGCCCATCGCCTCGTAATAATTCTGCCCGAGCCTGTTATCCGCGCCGATGCTGGCATCGATATTTTTCAGGCCGCGAGCCTTCGCCGCCTTTCGGGTAGCCATAAAGAGCGCGGACCCCACACCCCTTCGCGCCGCATGCGGGCTGACATGGGTGCCGATGATACCCCAGCCTTCCGCCACGCCGTAGGGATTGTCCGCCCGCGCGTAACGCAGCGACTGGAAGCCCAGAATACGCCCGTCCTCGTCCTCGGCGACCGAACACTCGATACGGTCGGCATGCCGGATGTAATTTTCCAGCACCACACCGATATCAGTCGGCGCCTTTCGGAGGCCTGCCGAGAATATCTCGTTCTGGACCGCCGCCATGCCAGCCGCATCATCGTCTCTCGCAGGCCGTATCTTCATCGATGTATCAACCTCATAGGTGTTGCGACTGCTGGCATATGGTCCAGGGCCGGAGCCTCACCATGCGGGATCAGGACCGGAAAATGAAGGAAGCACCAAAAGCGATCAGCGCGAAACCGATCACGTGATTGATGGTGATGCTCTCCTTCAGCCAGAAGATCGAGAACAGTGCGAAAACCGCGAGCGTGATGACCTCCTGAATGGTCTTGAGCTGCGCGGTGGAATAGACCTCCGACCCGATGCGGTTCGCGGGGACGGCGAGCATATATTCGAAAAACGCGATGCCCCAGCTGGCGACAATCGCCAGAAAGAGCGCGCTGCCCTTGTGCTTGAGATGGCCATACCAGGCGAAAGTCATGAAAACATTGGAAGCGATAAGCATCAGGACAGGCCAGATGTGAGCGGGACTGATCGAAAACGGCATGATGATTCCTGAAAATAGGGGAGGATGTCATGAGAGGCAGTTTGAAAACGCAACCATCATTCTGCCGACAGGGATTTGCTCTAGCGCATCACACCGAAAACCGGAATCGATTTTCGACATGGTTTGATAAAGCTGCATCCAGCCGCTACGCAACGCAGCCGGCCGAATTTTGTTCCGCGTGGCTTGTTTCCTTTTTGTACTCATTTTTTCATCACCTCCCCTTCCCTTTGCGCGTGACTCCCTCCATATTTCGCCCATGGCCAGATCACCGAAAAACCCCACCTCCTCGCCCCCGGGCTTCGAGGAAGCTCCGCAATCGTCATTCGAAGGCGCGCCGCTGAGCGGCAGCGTCGCCGACTGGGTGAAACAGCTGGAGGCGGAAGCCGAGGCGGGCTCGGTGGAAACCCAGCGCGAAATCGCCTCGAAAGCGGGCAAGCACCGCAAGAAGATCGAGATCGAGGCCCGCAAGGAGGCCGAAAAGGCAGCCTCGAAGACGGCCAGGAAAACCACCGCATCCAAGACCGCGCGCGGTGTTTCCATCGGCGCGTCGAGCGATCCGAAAACCCGCGCCGCCGCCGGTCTTAATCCCGTGGCGGGTCTTGATGTCTCGCTGGAGGATGCCGCCAACCTTGCACCCAGTTCCGTGACCGCCACGGTCGAGGCGCTTTCCGCGCTGATCGAAAGCGGTAATCCCCTGTTCAAGGACGGCAAGCTCTGGACGCCGCACCGCCCGGCCCGGCCGCCGAAATCGGAAGGCGGCGTCGCCATCCGCATGGCCTCGGACTACCAGCCCGCCGGCGACCAGCCGACCGCCATCGCCGATCTCGTTGAGGGCATCAATTCCGGCGAGCGCAGCCAGGTTCTGCTCGGCGTCACCGGTTCCGGCAAGACCTTCACCATGGCCAAGGTCATCGAGGCGACGCAACGGCCCGCCGTCATTCTCGCCCCCAACAAGACGCTGGCGGCACAGCTCTATTCCGAGTTCAAGAACTTCTTCCCCGAAAATGCGGTGGAATATTTCGTCTCCTACTACGATTATTACCAGCCGGAAGCCTATGTGCCGCGCTCCGACACCTTCATCGAGAAGGAATCCTCGATCAACGAGCAGATCGACCGGATGCGTCACTCCGCCACCCGCTCGCTGCTGGAACGCGACGACTGCATCATCGTCGCTTCGGTCTCCTGTATCTACGGTATCGGTTCGGTGGAAACCTATACGGCCATGACCTTCCAGATGCAGGTGGGCGACCGGCTCGACCAGCGCCAGCTTCTGGCCGACCTCGTGGCCCAGCAATACAAACGCCGCGACATGGATTTCCAGCGCGGTTCGTTCCGCGTGCGCGGCGATACCATCGAAATCTTCCCCGCCCACCTTGAGGATGCCGCCTGGCGCATCTCGATGTTCGGCGACGAGATCGATTCCATCACCGAATTCGACCCGCTGACCGGCCAGAAGACCGGCGACCTGCAATCCGTCAAGATTTACGCCAATTCGCACTATGTCACCCCGCGCCCGACGCTGAATGGCGCGATCAAGTCGATCAAGGAAGAGCTGAAGGGCCGCCTCGCCGAGCTGGAAAAGGCCGGACGCCTGCTGGAAGCCCAGCGGCTGGAACAGCGCACCCGTTACGACATCGAGATGCTGGAAGCGACCGGCTCCTGCGCCGGCATCGAGAACTATTCGCGTTACCTCACTGGCCGCAATCCCGGCGAACCGCCGCCGACTTTGTTCGAATATATCCCCGATAACGCGCTGCTGTTCATCGACGAAAGCCACGTCTCCGTCAGCCAGATCGGCGGCATGTATCGCGGCGACTTCAGGCGCAAGGCGACGCTGGCCGAATATGGCTTCCGCCTGCCCTCCTGCATGGACAACCGGCCGCTGCGCTTCGAGGAATGGGACGCGATGCGCCCGCTCACCGTCGCGGTTTCGGCCACCCCCGGCTCATGGGAAATGGAGCAGTCCGGCGGCGTCTTCGCCGAACAGGTCATCCGCCCGACCGGCCTCATCGACCCGCCGGTGGAAGTGCGTTCCGCCCGCAGCCAGGTGGACGACGTTCTCGGCGAAATCCGCGAGACCGCCGCCAGGGGTTACCGCACGCTCTGCACCGTGCTGACCAAGCGCATGGCCGAGGACCTGACCGAATATCTGCACGAACAGGGCATCCGCGTCCGTTACATGCACTCTGACATCGACACGCTGGAACGCATCGAGATCATCCGCGACCTGCGCCTCGGCGCTTTCGACGTGCTTGTCGGCATCAACCTTTTGCGCGAGGGCCTCGATATTCCCGAATGCGGTTTTGTCGCCATCCTCGATGCCGACAAGGAAGGTTTCCTGCGCTCGGAAACCTCGCTGATCCAGACCATCGGCCGCGCCGCCCGTAACGTCGACGGCAAGGTCATCCTTTATGCCGACAACATCACCGGCTCGATGAAACGGGCGATGGAGGAAACCTCCCGCCGCCGCGAAAAGCAGATGGCCTATAATGCCGAACACGGCATCACGCCGGAATCGGTCAAAGCGAAGATTTCCGACATTCTTGATTCTGTTTATGAGCGCGATCACGTAAGGGCTGATATTTCAGGCGTTTCCGGCAAGGGCTTCGCCGACGGCGGCCATCTGGTCGGCAACAATCTGCAGGCCCACCTCAACGCGCTGGAAAAATCCATGCGCGATGCCGCAGCCGATCTCGACTTCGAAAAAGCCGCCCGCCTGCGCGACGAAATCAAACGCCTCAAGGCCGCCGAACTGGCCACCATGGACGATCCCATGGCCAAGGAAGAGGCCCGCGCGGTCGAAGGCGGCGGAAAAAACAACCGACGCAGTCGCCTGCCGATCTCCTCCCCAGAGGGGGATGCCGCCACGAACGAAAGCGGAAAATCCCTCTTCGCCAAACCCGCACTGGACGAGATGGGTCCCGGCTCGGACGCAGGAAAGCCGCTATTCCGCAAAAACACGCTGGACGAAATGACCGTGGGTAGAACCGAAAAACCCGTGCGCGGTGCTCTGCCCGACAAGCCGGAAACCGAACCCGGCAAACGGTTCTCGCCGCTGCTGGAAGGTCAGCCGGAGCATGCGACCGACGATCCAGGACCTCTGGTACGCGGCAAGATCGGCGCGGGCTCCTATGAGGATGCCGGCGAGCAGAAGCGCAAAAGCCGGACCAAGGGCAAGACCGGCCGTCCCGGCCGCTGATACGCAACGATCGATCAGGCGGGTGGCGATAGATTTGCCCCCGCTGTAGCGTTGTGCGTGGCAGAACAGCTTCCAACCATAGCTCGAGCGCCTGCACGCTCCGGCAACCTTTGCCGGAGCATTTCCAGTATAGGTTCATGGCCGCTTCACGCCCGGAAATGCGTAAAAACACAAAACACGTCGAGCGCCTCCGTTTAACCGGATACCGTTCTAACCTTCGCAGCGGCTGACCCGCGTCGCAATCTGCGCTGCTCCAAACACCTTCACCAGATCCGCATCGATGGACATCGGGATGTAGTCCTCATTTTCCGCAGGCTTGATATAGGTCGAGAAATAAATCGGCCCACTCGGCAGGGTGCCGGCGGCGCAGACCCGCAATATCTCTATCTCCGTACTGCCGCGGATGCGCGGCCCCTCAATGCGCGAACGGCGCACCTTCTCCTGCAATACGGTGAGCCGTGCAACATCCTCGGGCTTTATTCGCCACACGGTTGTGCCCCATCCGGCCCGGTTTTTTACGCTGAACCGGGCGCGGTCAGCCTCAGACATATCTTCTTCGATCAGTTCGAATGTTTCGACAGTCCTGTCTTTCACGCCCTCAATGCCACTACGGATGATCATCACCGCATCACCGGCGCGTAATGAAAGGAAGGTTGGAAGCTGCAACCCCACCCGCACATGCTCGAAATTCATCGTCAGGAAATCGAGCCGCATGAGCTTGGGAATACTGGAAACCGGCGTCGTCATGCAGCCGGAGAGAAACAAAGGCAAAACAAGCAATCGTATGAAACGCGATAATATCAATGTGAGCATCTGTCGAACCTGAAGGTTGCGGTGTGATGCGCGACGGGATCGGGCAAACAGCCCTCTTAAAAATGAATCCGCCACGCCGGCCCGCAACCTTGCACGAACGGCGTTACCGCAACATTGTGTTGCGGAACCTGGGGGTTCCCACCAACGTTGAGTGTCCTGGTGGAATGGCCAGATGGAGAGACAGCATGCATCGAAAAAATCTCGCAGCCTTCTGCCTTTTCCTTTCCTGCGGACCGGCCTTCTCCGGGCAGATCGAGGATGCCACCTTCCACAGCGCCGCCCTCAACGCGCCGCTTCCCGTCAATATCTACCGCCCGGATGGCACGCCGCCGGAAAACGGCTGGCCGGTGCTCTATCTCCTGCATGGCCATGACGGCGACCAGAACAGCTGGCGTGATCTCGGCAATATCGAAAAGACACTCGACACGCTCATCGAGGCCGGCACCATCCGTCCGCTGGTGGTCGTCATGCCCGGTGTCAAGAACAGCTGGTATGTCGATTCCGCCGCCGTCGGCGGCCCCGGTGATTACGAAACGGCGCTGACCGGCGATCTGCGCCATCAGATCGAAAAAACGCTGCCGGTACGCAAGGATCGTGAAGGCCGCGCCATTGCCGGCCTTTCCATGGGCGGTTTCGGCGCCCTGCATCTGGCCTATGGCCACGAGGACCTCTATGGCGCCGTCGCCAGCCTGTCAGGCGCGATCTGGCAGAATGTACCTGCCTCCGACCTCGACAAGACGCCAGCCGAACTCAAGCTCATTCAGGACAGCGCCTTTTTCCATCAGCTCGACCGCACCACCATCACCAGCGGCGTCGTGCTGCCTTCAACCGGCGACCATTTCTCCGGCGCCTTCGGCACACCTTTCGACGCAAGGCTTTTTAACGAAAAGAACGTCTTCACCCTCGTCGCCCAACACGTCGCCGAAAGCCAGGATCTGCCCGCGACCTATCTGACCGTCGGCGACGATGACGGCTTCTTCCTCTGGCGCGGCGCCATCGCCCTGCATGAGACGCTGCAGGCCGACAAGCGCAAATCCGAGCTGCGGGTAACCGACGGCGATCACGTCTGGTCAGTGTGGAAGGTTTCGATCATCGATGCGCTGAAGTTCATTGATGGCGAATGGGACAAGGCGGCGGATGTCGCGCAGGATTGAGATATTCGCCAGTTTTCGTATCACCGGATGATCCCAATCACTTGCCGGGCCGCTTTTTCCCGCCCTTCGCCGCAACGTTCAACGCCACCGCAGACCTGATCAACGCCACCAGCGCCTCCTCGTCCACCACATCCCCTTCGTGGAAATCGATCGCCCGCCGCATATTGCCGTCAAGGCTGGCATTGAACAGGCCTGCCGGATCGGTGAGCGAAGCACCCTTCGCAAATGTCATCTTCACGGCATTCTTGTAGGTCTCGCCAGTAAACAGGATGCCGTCATGCGACCAGACCGGAACGCCGCGCCATTTCACCTCTTCGACCACCTCCGGGTCGGCCCTTTTGGTCAGTGCACGAATATGCGCGAGCATGGCGCCCCGCCAGTCGCCGAACTCCGCGATCTTCCGGTCGATAAACTCCGATGCCTAGATCTCCTCCGCATCTTTCTCCGCTGTGCTTTTCGCCATGCTGGCCTCCCGATTTCGCCAAACCGCCGCTCACGGTCCGTCATGTCCCCGTTTCGTCTCTCAGCATAGACCAAATTTTCCTGTCTTCCCAAGCGGAACCAAATTTGCTCCCCACCGTTTCCTCCCCGAACGCAACGTTCAGCATAAAAAGGGAAGAAACATCATGAAAATCAATGCCATCGCTCTCGCTGCCGCAGCAGCGCTCTCCTCTTCTGTGGCCTTTGCCCAGACGGCAGCCACGGCCCCTGCTGCCGGCGCGGATGCGACCTTGTCCGGCCCCGGCATCACCATGGGCACCAAGGCCAGCGGCCCGCTGAAGTTCGTCAATGTCCAAAAGACCGACCTCACCGCCTCCCAGCTTGACGGCATGGACATCTATAACGCCCAGAACGAAAACATCGGCGAGATCGAAGATGTGGTGATCGGCGACGGCAAGTCGGTGATCGGCCTGGTCGCCAGCGTCGGCGGCTTCCTCGGCATCGACAAGAGCTATGTGGTGCTCGACCCGGCCTCCGTCGCGGTTCACAACGACAACGGCACTTGGAAGGCCTATGTCGACACGACCAAGGATGCACTGCAGAACGCGCCCAAGCTCGATTACGACAAGCTGGACGACTGATTACCCCTGCAGTCGAACGCTTGTCCCCCCGCGCTTTGTCGCGGGGGTTCTCATGGGTGAGATTACGGCACCATACCCGTCTATCCCGGCCGCACAGACCCTTGCCTGAGGGGCCGCCTCCAGCCTATCTTCGGCGCGCAACCCACCAAGGATCGATGTGTGCCCGCCAACAGTCTCTCCTCCCTCGCCGTCAGTGCCGCCATGATCATGCTGAGCGCCGTTCCGCTGTCAGCGCAATCGGCCGGCTGGAAACCTGCCGAACAGATAAAAACCTATGCCATCAGCGGCAATACGGGCGGTGCGCTCTATCAGTCGATCGGCGAACGCGGTCCAACCGCCGGCGTTCAGGCGATCGCCCACACCACCTTCAAGCTGACATGGCGGCGGGACTACCGCCCGCAGCCGGACGGCGCCTGTGTGCTGGCCACGGCAAGGCCCAATCTGACCATCATCTACACCTGGCCGAAAGCGCCGGCAAAATTGCCGCCGGCCGTTGCCGCCAGCTGGAAAACCTTCATTTCCGGCGTGGAAACCCATGAGCGCGTCCATGGCGACCATATCCTCGACATGGTCCGGAAGATCGAAGCCTTCAGCACCGGCCTGAGGGCGGAAAACGATCCGAAATGCCAGAAGGTGCGTGTTGTTCTGCAACAGCGGCTGGGCGAGCTTTCCAACGAGCAGCGCCAGCGCGGCCGCGATTTCGACCGGGACGAACTGTCGCCGGGCGGACGGGTGCATCAACTCATTCTGGCTCTGGTCAACGGCCCCTGAAGGGACGACTACTCCGCCGCCTCGCCTTTCAGCAGCGGTTCGGAAAGCACCATGGTTTCCAGCTCGTAGGAATAGCCCTCGAGCATGGTATAGGCCTGCTCGATCGCCTCGATCTGCGCCTCCGCATTACGAATGGCTTCGGCGATCGACTGGCTGCGGGCGCGCAGCATGGAACTCAGCACATCCGTCTCCGGCTTGCGGCCAAGACGATCCATATGTTTGCGAACCCGGGTTCGGTGGCGTTCGAGTTCGAGAATATGGAAGCGGCTTTTGAGAATGTCGTCGGTCAGCTTGCGGCGCATGGCGGCCACGGGATCGAAACTTCCGGGCTCACGCTCATCCAGAATGAACTCGTTGACCAGTGTTTCCAGCATCAGCAGGCCCTTCAGGTCCTTGGCGTCGGCAAGCTGGGGGTCATAGCCGGTATCGTCGAACACCTTGCGCCGCACCGGATCCTTCAGGAGCTCATAGGCGGTTTGCAGACGGGCGAATTGATCGGCGTCGCCACCACTGTCGGGATGGGCCGCCTTGGCAACCTTGCGATAAGCCGACTTGACCGCCGCCTCGTCGGCATCGCGCTCCACGCCAAGCAAAACATAGGGATCGATCACAAAAACACCTTCAAACGCAAACTGTTACCCGCATGCCTGATACCGTCGCCACAGGACCTGCGGGTGGATCATAGGCCAAATCCGCCCCGCGCGGCACCCCGCACCGTCGGTTAAACCGGCAAAGCCCACACAAAAGCCCGCGGAGCGACCGGCGGAAAAGCCATTGATGCCGAAATTTGTCGGACCCAAGGCGACTATAATGACAGGCGGGACAAAATTGTGGAAAGCGCCGGCAAAACATGCCGCAGCCCCGCGCACCATTGCTGCCGCAGGCTGCCGCAAGACGGCATCGTGAAGGCGTAAGAGGCGCGTTTTCAGGGGGTTATGGTGGAAATCCGCCAACGGGTGTAAGCTCGGCTTTTGGATTTGAAGGGAGGGACGATCCGATGCCGCAAACCATTACCCAGACCGTCACGGACTATGTGCATGCCATGGCCTATGCGGATGAGGGCCTGATGCGTGACGTTTTCGATCCACGCGCCAGCATCGTCGGCACGTTCGAGGGCGAGACCGAATGGCTGTCCCTGGAGGACTTCGTCGACCAGATGCGAAAAACCGAACGCGGCCTTCCCGATCACGACCCCACGTTTGAAATCCTCGGCATCGACAAGGAAGGCGACAGCGCCTCGGTGAAACTGACGACCCGTTTCGACAGCATGGATTTTTACGAATACCTGTCCCTGCTGGAACACGAAGGCAACTGGTCGATCGTGCACAAGCTCTACCACATCAAACCCTAGACAGGCGGTGGACAGAAAGACCATGTCGGGGAGATCAAGTCATTGAAAATACTGGTGCCCCCGGCAGGGTTCGAACCCGCGACCCCCTGATTACAAATCAGGTGCTCTACCAACTGAGCTACAAGGGCAAGCCAGTGCCTTGCCAACTATCAGATTCTGACTTTGTGTAAAGTAAAAACTGGATTGCACGCCATCCGCAAACCGCTTTTCCACATCGCGTCCGCGGAAAGGTCGGCAAGGGCGCGGCTGTGGCGAAAGGCCCGCAAAATAAGCGAAGTATTTACGCGGCGCAGGTAAGATGGCAATGAAACATAACCATTGCAGTGAGAACAACGCATCACATGCGCGCGAGTATCCAGAAAATACAGCTGACAGGCACGATCGTCATTGCCGCGAGTTCCATCCTGCTGGCCACTCTTGCCGCGCTGCCAAGCGTCACCAATTATCTGCGATATCGTACCAATGTCGCCCAGCTGACACGCTTTGAAACCGCCCTCCAGTCCGCCTGGCTGGTTTCGGCCGAGCGCGGCCCTGCCAACAATCTGATGGGGGCATCCACCCCCGAACCGAAGCTGGTCGAAGGCCTTGCTGCCGCGCGCAAGGCGACGGACGACAAGCTGTCGGAACTGGAAGCTTCCTTTAACGAAGAGATCAGTACTCAGTCCGAACTGGCAAAGTCACTTGCCGAAACCCGCCAGAAGCTCGCCCAATCCCGCGAGGCCGTGGACCAGGTTGCCGCGCTTCCCCCTTCCGCGCGCGGCCACAGCGCCATGTCGAACGCGATTTCATCGATGTTCAAGGCGGCGGACAGCGTCAACATGCTGCGCGGCAAGGCGGCACGTGCCATCATCAAGGTCACGCCCGACGTGGCGATCGACATCGCGATGACCGGCACCGCTGGCGTTATGCGCGACAGGATCGGCCGGCTCGGCTCCTATGTGATCATGAGCCTGCGGGCGAACAGGCAGGAAAAGCTGGGTTATCGCGCCAAATTCGACACCGAGATGCAAAGCCTGCTGTCGCTGAAGGCGTCCCTCACCAACTACACCGCCGCCTATCTGTCGACGCCGCGGCTCGACGACGCACTTCGCGATCTCGAGACCTATTATTTCGGTCAGGCGCTGCGTTATGCGCAGAACACGATCGTGATCGCCATCCCCTCCGCCCAGCCGAGCGTGCTTGAGTTTTCCAGGAATTATATTGCCGGCATGCGTTCGTCCGATACGCTGCGCGATCTCATTCTCTCCGAAACGCGGGCAAGGCTCGAGGCGAAAAAGAACGAGGCGTTGATCTATGGCGGCGCATCTCTTTTTCTCGCCGGCATCGCGGTCATGGTCCTGCTGCGGCTCACGTCCGTCTACAGGACGACGCTGTTCCAGCCCATGCAATCGGTCCGCGCACAGATCGCCGCCATCGCCGCCGGCGATCTTTCCGAGACCCGGCACCAAGACAGGGTCGCGCCGGAGGTGAAGAAAATGTTCGAGGAACTGGATTTCCTGCGCGAGCAGCTTCGTCAGAAGGGCGAAATGGAAGACCAGCAACGCGCTTTGGCCGAACAGCTGCGTACACTTTCCGAAACCGACGCCCTGACGGGTGTATTCAATCGCCGTGCGCTGGAAAGGGCTGTCCGGGCCATATTGATGGGCGAGGACCAGTGTCAGTCGCTCGGGGTGATGATTGTCGACATCGACCACTTCAAATCGATCAACGACCGTTATGGCCATGCCATGGGCGACCTGGCGCTTCAGAAGACGGCGAGACTTTTGCGCGGCGCGTTGCGCAAGAACGATATTCTGGCCCGTTACGGCGGTGAGGAATTTGTCATCGTGCTGCAGGATGTCAGCCACGCCACGGCAACCGCCACCGCCGACCGGCTTCGCCGCCTGATCGAAGCCCAGACCATTGACGAACAGAGCGGATTGTCGCTGACGGCAAGCTTCGGCGTGGTGTGGCAGGAAGCCCGGGCAATCAACAGCTGGGACGAATTGATCGCGATCGCCGACGACCGGCTTTACGAAGCGAAGCGCGCCGGCCGTAACCGCGTCTGGGCCACCTATTTTCCCAAGGTCGCCAACGGATAGGGAGACAATCCGGCAATCCTGCCGGAGCGCTGGCGCCTTCCGCTAAAAGGGGAAATGCCTAGATCAGATCCAGCGTCATCACCACGGGGCAATGATCCGAAGCCTTGGGGCGATCCCAGCCCGTGCGCGGATAACGCTCCACCTCCTGCCCCGGCGGAAAGATGGTGCGATATGGCTGACCGGCGCGGATGATTTCCGGAGCCCTTGTGGCATTGATCTCGGCCAGACGCGGCGAAAGCCAGATATAATCCAGCTGGCACAGGTGCTGCTCCTGCGGCCCGCGGGAATGGTAAAGTGTCCAGCGATCCATGACCTCACGGCGCAGCATCGGATTGGTGACGAAATCATCGGCCGTGAAGATATCGAGCGCACTTCTCTCCTCCTCCACGGGTGTGAAGCTGTAGCCATTGCGCCGATCACCCGCAATCACGACACGTTCCTGATAATCGTTCATATCGCCGCAGATGGCGAAATTCTTGTTGCGCGTATTGCCCACGCCCCAGCGGTTCTCGATGATGCGGCGCACGGCCCTGGCTTCCGCCTCGCGGATCGGCATGGTGCCAATCCGGGCATCCACCGCATCGCGGGCATTGGTCATGGACTTGAAATGCGTGACGTAAAGCGTCAGCGGCTTGCCGCCGATCCTCAAATCGATTTCCAGACAATCCCGTTTGAAAATCTTGTCGTCGATCTGGTTGGTCGCGGCCAGCTCCGTATTGAAGAGATCGAGATTGCGATAGGTCAGCGCCGCATGGCTCTTGATGTCGACGACCTCGATCCTGTCGCCATCCCGCGTCTCCTCGCGCATGACGACGGCGACATCGATGCCGCGGCCATCATTGCCCTCGACCAGATATTTCTGCAGATAGCCATTGCCGACCATGCGGTAGAGATAGCCATATTCGAAGGCCTGCAGCGCGGCCATGTTGTCGACTTCCTGCAGGCAGAGAATATCGGCATCCGCATCGGCGATGGCAAGCGCCGAAAGCTGGCGCGTATCGTCAGTGGAAGAGACCATCCGCGCACTTTCCAGCGCCTGATAGGTCGCCTCGTCCCTGATATCGAAAAGCTGGATCGCCCTGTCGCGCCGCGTCTGGTTGCGAAAGCCGGTGAAATCGAAACGGGTGAGAAGATTTTCGATATTGAAGGTGGCAAGCCGAAGCGACATGAATCAATCCTATTGCTGCGGGGAAAGCTTAGCCGCTCCCGTTCGGCATCGCCAGTAGGCTAAGACGCGATGTTCACCCCGCCCTCATTCCCGTGCCTGTCACAGAAATCCGGCCAGCCCAAATCCCTGGGCTGAAAAGGACGCCTCTCGCCGCGCAGAGGCGTGTCGGCTGGATCCCTGTGGCAGGCACAGGGATAAGGGAGGAAACCTTTTTACCTTAAAGCCGCCACGCCGCCCGAATGGCAACCGACAGACGATCACCGACAGCAACCGCTTCGCGCGAATAGGCCCTGAGTGCCTGCCCATCCGGCAGGTCGAGACGGAGAGTATAACGCTCACCCTCATAAAGAACCGAGGTGACGGTGCAGGCGATGCCCTCCGCATCGCGCACCACATCCTGCGGCCGCACGAGAATATCCGCCTGCGGCAATTGCCTGCCGCTCTCCATCGCCGCCCGAAGCCCCGTCCAGTCGAGATCGCGCGAAGTCCCTTCCGGCACGGGCAAGGTCACGATCGCCCCCTGTCCCACCAGCGAGCCGACCAGCCTGCCTTCGGGCCGCGCATAAAGCTCCGCCGGCGGCGCCACCTGCAAGAGCTTGCCCTGCGACATGACGGCAACATCGGTCGCCAGCGCCATGGCCTCGGCCTGATCGTGGGTGACATAGATCATCGTCGCGCCGGAGCGGATGTGGAACTCGCGGAACGTCTCCTCCATCTCCTGCCTGAGGTGCCGGTCGAGATTGGCCAGCGGCTCGTCGAGCAGCACCACGTCGGGCTCGGTAACGAGGCAGCGGGCAAGCGCCACACGCTGCCGCTGGCCGCCGGACAATTCGGCGGGGCGGCGATCGGCAAAGCTGTCGAGGCGGACGGCGGCAAGCGCCTGACGCACCTTTTCGCGATATTTCTCCCCCGAAATGCCACGCACCTTCAAGGGATAACCGGCATTGTCGGCAACCGACATATGCGGCCACAGCGCATAGGACTGGAACACCATCGCCATGTTACGCCGCTCCGGCGGCACCATGCTGCCGGCATCGGCCAGCACCCGCTCGCCGAGCAGGATGGAACCGTCGGTCGGTTGTTCGAAACCGGCGATCATGCGCAGAACCGTCGTCTTGCCACAGCCGGAGGGACCGAGCAGCGCCAGAAAACCGCCGTCGCGCACCGTCAGCGAAACGTCATCGACGGCGGGCTTCGAACCGGCACCGAAACTTTTCGACAGGCGGTTGAGGATCAGTTTCGCCACGGGACAACTCCTTTCGGCAGATAGCGCCCCAGAATTTCGAGCAGCAGCATAAGGATAATCACCATGATGACGACGAGCACCGAAAGTGCGGAGGCGAGATCGAAGCTGCCGCTATCATCGAGATTGTAGATGAGTACGCCGAGCGTCTGCGTGCCGGCTGACCACAGCAGTGCCGAGACCGTCAGCTCATTGCAGGCGATGAGGAAAACGAGAATGACCGACGCCCCCGCCGCAGGCCCGACCAGCGGCAGGATGATATCTTTCAGCCGCCGCCAGAAACCGGCACCGGACAGCCGTGCCGCCTCTTCCAGCGACGGGTCGAATTGCAGGAAGGCGCTGACCATGGGTTTGAGGCTGACGGCGAAAAAAGAGGAGAAATAGGCGAGCAGGATGATCCAGATCGTGCCGTAAAGCGTGATGCCGACAAGCGGGATGGGGGCTGCGAAGAGCAGCACGAAGGACACCGAGATGACAACGCCCGGCAGCGCATAGGGGATATCCACCAGCGCCGAGAGCAGGAACATGAAACGGCTCTTGCCCCGCACCAGGAAATAGGCCGTCAGCACCGTCACCGCCAGCAGGCAAAGCGAGGTCGCCGTCGCCAGAAACAGCGAATTACGGAACGCCGTGCGGGTCACGCTCTGACGGTAGAGCAACTCCTCATAGGCATGCAGCGTCGCGGTCTTGAGGCTGAGCGGCACGCCATAGGCAGGCGCGAGCGAGCTTGCCACCAGTGCCGCAAGCGGCGCCACCAGCATGAAGAACAACACGAGCCACAGGGCAAACTCCGCCGGCACCCGCCAGCGTGCCAGCCGGAAGGTCGCCGCCTTGCCGGAAAGGCCGATAATGCGATAGTCCCTGCCCTTCATCGCCCGTTCCTGAAGCGCGAGCCCAGCGACCGAGATGATGGCGATCATGGTGGAGAGAATGGCGATGTCGCCGAATGTGCTGGTGCCGAAACTGGCGAAACGGCTGTAGATCAGCGTCGGCAGGGTAAAGATCGAGGCCGGAATGCCGAGGATCGCCGGAATACCGAAATTGCCGACACTGGAGACGAAGGAGATCGCCGCCCCGGCGATCAATCCCGGCGTCGAAAGCGGCAGGATGATATCGAACAGCACGCGGCGCGGTGAAGCGCCGGAGAGTTTTGCAGCCTCGATACCGTCCTGCGGCAAGGCAAGCAGACCG
Source organism: Agrobacterium sp. OT33 (assembly GCF_017313365.1). Taxonomy (NCBI): domain Bacteria; kingdom Pseudomonadati; phylum Pseudomonadota; class Alphaproteobacteria; order Hyphomicrobiales; family Rhizobiaceae; genus Agrobacterium; species Agrobacterium sp. OT33. Next base: position 28,291 of record NZ_JAFLMZ010000003.1, read on the forward strand.
GCACGCAGCGACAGATAGACGAGCGGCGCGTGCTGCACACCGAGCAGAAGCGCGATGCCCGCAATCGAATAGAGCGGCTGCGGCGAGCCCATCGCCGGCGCAAGGCCGATGGCCTTCAACAGCGTGCTCGACGGGCCGGTCATGCCGATCCATGACAGCGCCGTCACCTGCGGCGGGATCATCATCGGCAGCATGAACAGGAAGCTTAGGATCGACTTGCCGCGTATGTCGCAGAGCGTCAGCGACAGCGCGAAAGCTCCGCCGATGCCGAGCGAAATCAACATGCCGAAAAACGAGGTGGAGAGCGTGTTCAGCACCGCATCCCACAGGGCCGGATCGGCGAGAAGACGCCATATGTCACCATTAAGTGACGAAACGATACCGGTATAGGCAAGCCGCCCGAGCGGCAGGGCGCTGAGCGCAAAAACAACGCCGACCACAAAAGGAAACAGCCAGCGCGGCTGGCTGTTTCCATAGGCACTTGAACGGGACATGCCGTACTATCAGCCCTTGGAGCCGAAAGTGTCGGAGAAGGTCTTCAGGTCCTGTTCGGAATTCTTCAGCGCATCGGCGGCGTTGAGCGGCAGAACCTTGATCTTGTCGCGGGACGGGAAACCTTCCGGCATACCGGCATCGGCACGAACAGGAATGTAACCGAGCTTGACGAAGCCCTGCTGGCCCTTTTCAGAAAGCACGTAATCGACGAACTTCTTGGCCGCGTCCTCGTGCTTGGTGCCCTTGATGATCGCAACCGGCTCGGTGACGGCCGACACGCCCTCTTCCGGGAAAACGAACTCGACCGGCGCGCCCTTGGCCTTTTCGCGGATCGGCATGTAATCGACGACCACGCCATAGGCCTTTTCACCCGATGCGACGGACTTCAGAACCGCGCCGTTGCCGCCGCCGGCAATGGCTTCATTGGCCTTCAGCTGCTTGTAATAGTCCCAGCCGAGGCCATCGGCAGCGGCAAGCGTCTGTGCGTGGATCAGCGCCGCACCCGAGGTCAGCGGGCTTGGCATGGTCACGAGACCCTTGGCTTCAGCCTTGGCCAGATCCTTCCAGCTCGTCGGCTTCATTGCGGCAGCGGTGTTGTACATGATGCCAGTGGTGATGAGCTTGGTGGAGTAATAATAGCCGTCCGCATCATAAAGCGAAGCGTCGATGTTCCTGGCTTCCGCAGACTTGTAGGCAAGAAGCTGGTCGGCCTGCTTCATGCGCTCCAGCGTGACCGTATCTGCGATCAGAAGCACGTCGGCAACCGGATTGCCGGCATTGATCTCGGCCATCAGCTTGGCCATGATCTTCGGCGTTCCGTCACGTACCCATTCAACCTCGAGACCGGGATTGGCGGCCTTGAAACCATCAACGGTCGCCTGTGCGTCCTCGTTCGGCTGGCTGGTGTAAAGCACCAGATCGGCGGCATTGGCGGCGGTGGCGATGAAGCCGAGCGATACGATGGCGGTGAAAGCGGAGAGCAGCGTTTTCATGGGTCCAGTCCCTGTTGTTTGGTGGGACCGCTTAAACATGATTGCATAACATGTATGTGACAGGCAGGATTTTTGGGATGGGATATCTTGGGGCGGCGGGGTTGAGAGTAACGTTGCCCCTCGGCACTCGCGGTTTACCCCCCTCTGCCCTGCCGGGCATCTCCCCCTCAAGGGGGGAGATCGATCTGTGGCTAGGCCTCGCCCATCTCGAAGCTTGAGAGTGGAGTAACGGTAGAGCGTCTTGCTGATCTCCCCCCTTGAGGGGGAGATGCCCGGCAGGGCAGAGAGGGGTAAGCCGCACCCTCCACCTTTCAAGGCCTCATCGCCAGCCGCCCTCAAATCGCCGGCAGCGCCTCGCCCGTTTCCGCCTGCGCCGTTGCAATCAACCGGCCAAGCCGCTTCATGCCTTCCTCGATCATCGCCTCGTTGGCGCAGGAGAAGCTGATGCGCAGCGTGTTCGTGCCGGAGCCATCCGCGAAGAAGGCGCGGCCGGGAACGAAGGCGACCTTTTCCGTGGCGATGGATTTGGCCAGCAGCGCCGCACCGTCCATACCTTCCGGCAACGTCACCCAGATGAACATGCCACCTTCCGGCTTCGTCCAGTGCGTGCCCTTCGGCATGTATCTGTCGAGCGCGGCCAGCATCGCGTCACGGCGGGCACTATAGGCTGCCTTGATCTTGGCGACCTGTTTGTCGAAGCCACGCGAGGCGACCCGTTCGATGGCGATCTGGTTGATGGTGGAGGAATGCAGGTCGGCGGCCTGCTTCATCAGCACCAGCTTGCGGATAACCGGCGCGGAAGCGACGATGTAACCGACGCGAAGGCCGGGTGCCAGCGTCTTCGAAAAGCTGCCGCAATAGATGGTGCGGGTGTTCTCGATACCGCCCGAGCGGGCGATGTCGAGTGCCATGATCGGCGGGATAGCCTCGCCATCGTAACGCAGCGACTGGTAGGCAGCGTCTTCGATGACGGCGATGTCAAGCTCATCGGCCAGCGCCAGAACCTTTTCGCGGCCGGCCAGATCGACGGTTTCGCCGGTCGGATTGGAGAAATCAGCCGAGAGATAAGCGAACTTCACCGCACCACCGAGCTTGGCTGCCGTTTCGCGGTAAGCCTCCGGCGTGCGATTGCCGCCGGGATTGAGCTGATCGTAATTCGGCTCATAGGCGTTGAAGGCGGAAAGCGCGCCGAGATAGGTCGGCCAGGTGACGAGCGCCGTATCCTTCGGCGACAGGAAGAGCTTGCCGAGATAATCGAGGCCCTGCTGCGAACCGGAAACGATGAAGACGTTATCGGCGGTGCAGTCGATGCCGATATCGGCCATTTCGCCCGCCAGCCATTCGCGCAGCGGCTTGTAACCTTCGCTCACCGAATATTGCAGCGCCGCGTTGACCTGCGAACCCGAAAAAATTTCCGCATAAGCCTGCTGGAACTCCTCTGCGGGGAAAAGAGCCGGGTCCGGAATACCGCCGGCAAAGGAGATGATGTCGGGCTGCTCGAGCAGCTTCAGCAGCTCGCGGATTTCAGACGCTTTCATGCGCGAAGAGCGCGTGGCGAAAATTTGTTCCCAATCAAGCATGGGTACGTTTCCTCTTGTGTCGTTTTTATGCGTGCATCTTTACAGAAATGTCGATACGTCAGCAATACTGACTTATCAGTTTTTCGAATTATTTCTGCCTCCCAGCACATTGCCCGCAACCCACCCGCCTTGGGGCCGGATTTTGCGGACAAAGCCAAATACACCCTTGCGCAAAGCTTCACAATCACACCTTTGCGATTGACGCGGCATGGTTTTCCGGCTGCATTGCGCGCGCGCCGCGACACGCGGAAGTATCATGGGAGTTTGACGACATGCTGAAAAACATCGACCCGGCGCTGAACGCCGATGTCCTGCACGCGCTGCGCGCCATGGGTCACGGCGATACGATGGTGATCTCCGACACCAACTTCCCTTCCGATTCGGTTGCCCGCCACACGACCGTCGGCAAGGTGCTGCATATCGACAATGTCTCGGCAGCCCGCGCCATGAAGGCCATCCTGTCCGTCCTGCCGCTCGATACGCCGTTGCAGCCATCCGTCGGCCGCATGGAAGTGATGGGCGCACCCGATCAGCTGGAACCGGTGCAGGCCGAAGTGCAGAAGGAAATCGATGCGGCGGAAGGAAAACCCGCCCCCATGTATGGCATCGAACGCTTCGCCTTCTACGAAAAAGCCAAACAGGCCTACTGCGTCATCACCACGGGCGAAACCCGGTTTTATGGCTGCTTCCTCCTGACAAAGGGTGTCATCCCGCCGGCCGCATAAGGCCGCATACGGAAATTGCGCCAGCCGCCCGCCTTCATGACAATTTCAAGTTGTTGTGGCAAAAACTTCCACTAGGCTTCAAAAACCAACCGGAGGTGTGCGGATCATGACCCAATATGTCCTGGCGTTCTGGAATGTCGAAAACCTGTTTGCGCCGGAGGGTTATCCGGCGCGCGAGCCGTGGATTGCCGAACGGCTGAAGAACGATCTGAAAGGCTGGACCGAGGACCTGTTCAAAACCAAGGTCAAACAGCTCGGTGTGATCATAAGCCAGATCGGCGGCGCGGGTCCGGATCTGCTCGGTGTCTGCGAAGTCGAAAACCGTTTCGTTCTGGAGACGCTGGCGGACCATCTGAACGACCTCCTGCCGGCGCGCGCCTATCGCGTCGTGCACGCCGATTCCAGCAAGGACCAGCGCGGCATCGATACCGCCTTCATCTATGACAGCAAAAAGCTGCTGATCAACGAAAACGAGATTTTCAGCCATTTCGTGATGCGCCGCACCGGCACGCGCGACATTACCCAATGCACTTTCATCACCAAGGGCGGCCGCCAGCTTATCGCGCTCTCCAATCACTGGCCGTCGCGCTCGGGCGGCGCGGTGGAAAGCGCCGGTTTTCGCATGACGGCCGGCGAAACGCTGGGCTACTGGCACCAGCGTATCAGGGAAGAAAAAGGCAACGACATCGCGGTCATCGCCTTCGGCGACTTCAACGACGACCCTTCCGATGCCTCGCTGCGCTACCATGCCAATTCCACCCGCGAGCGCGACGATGTCGAGAATTCGCAATCGGCCATGTTCTACAATCTCGCCTGGAACTATCTGCGCCAGCCGGTGGTGGACTCCGTCGGCTCGGCCAGAACGATCTACGGCACGCTCTATTTCAACGGCGACGCCAATATCTTCGATCAGATTCTCGTTTCCCGATCGCTTCTGACCGGCAACAGCGGCTTCAAGGTGCGGGAAGAAACCGCAAAGGTCGAAGCGATTGCCGCCATGGTCAGCCACAGCAAGAATGAGGGGCCGATCCGCTTCGGCCTGTCGAAAGGCGATGCGGTCAAAAACGTCAATCTCGGCGGTTTTTCCGATCACTTCCCCGTTTCCGTCATCGTCGAGGAAGACGACGCCATCGTGTAGCGGCGCATCGAAAACAAAAAGGCCGGAGCTTTCGCTCCGGCCTTCCAATTCTCTACCAAACAATGAAGCTTAGTTGACAGCCTTGTCGACCAGCTTGTTCTTGCCGATCCAGGGCATCATGCCGCGCAGCTTGGCGCCGACTTCTTCGATCTGGTGGGCGTCGTTGTTGCGACGGATACCCTTGAAGCGGGCAGCGCCGGCCTTCCATTCCTGCATCCACTCGGAGGTGAACTTGCCGGTCTGGATGTCGTGCAGAACGCGCTTCATTTCAGCCTTGGTGTCGGCGGTGATGATGCGCGGACCGGTGACGTATTCGCCCCACTCGGCCGTGTTGGAGATCGAGTAGTTCATGTTGGCGATGCCGCCTTCATAGATCAGGTCGACGATCAGCTTCACTTCGTGCAGGCACTCGAAATAGGCCATTTCCGGAGCGTAACCGGCTTCAACCAGCGTTTCGAAACCGGCGCGGATGAGCTCGACGAGACCACCGCACAGAACGACCTGTTCGCCGAAGAGGTCGGTTTCGCACTCTTCCTTGAAGTTGGTTTCGATGATGCCCGAACGGCCGCCGCCAACGCCGCAGGCGTAGGAGAGAGCGAGCTCAAGCGCGTTGCCCGAAGCGTTCTGGTGAACGGCAACGAGGCAGGGAACGCCGCCGCCCTTCTGGTATTCGCCGCGAACCGTGTGGCCGGGGCCCTTCGGTGCGATCATGACGACGTCGAGCGATGCCTTCGGCTCGATGAGGCCGAAGTGAACGTTGAGGCCGTGTGCGAAGGCAATCGCCGCGCCATCACGGATGTTGCCGGCAATGTCGGCCTTGTAGATGTCGGCCTGCAGTTCGTCCGGCGTCGCCATCATCAGCAGGTCGCCCCACTTGGCGGCTTCGGCAACGGTCATGACCTTGAAGCCGTCGGCTTCTGCCTTCTTGACGGTCGGCGAACCGGCCTTCAGGGCGATAACGACGTTCTTGGCGCCGGAATCCTTGAGGTTCAGCGCATGGGCGCGGCCCTGGGAGCCGTAACCGACGATGACGACATTCTTGGACTTGATGAGATTGAGATCGGCATCACGATCATAATAAACGCGCATTTTATGGTCCTTCCCTAATGCTTGTCTCTCAGTTGTCTGAACCGGAATCTCAGGCGACCTTGCCGCCCAGTTCCGAATGTACCTTTTCCGTCCCGTAAAGCGTCAGAAAGGCGACGACCGCCTTCTTCGCCCGGGCGGAAAAATCCTTGTCCGGCGCCTCGCCCAGCAGCATGCGCACATGCAGATCCGAAACGATGAGACCGTAAAAACCGCGATACGCCTCTTCGGCGTCATCGAAGCGCAGGTAGCCGGATCGGCGACCCGCTTCGATCAGTCCACGGGCGCGGCGGTCGATCTGGCGACGGCCGCGTTCCAGCAGCAGATCGCCAAGCTTCGAACCGTCGCGGCTCGCCTGCCCGATGGCCAGACGGTTGAGCGCCAGCGACACGTCACCCGCCAGTACATCCAGCAGATCATGCGCGAAAACCTCAAGGTGATCGGCAAGCTGCGGTGCGGAGACACGGTCGCCCGCCTTCTCGAAGGTGCGGACCTTGCTCTGCTGAAAGGTGATCATCGCCGCCAGCAGGCCGTCCCGGTCGCCGAACCACTTGTAGAGGCTTTCCTTGGAACAGTTGGCGGCGCGCGCCAGCCCGGATGTGGTGAGCGCTTTTTCGCCGCCCTCGACCAATAGACGCAATGCCTGATCCAGAACGGCGTTCTGGCGCGGCGAAAATTCCTGCGCTGTGATCGGGTCGGAAGCCAAGTCTTTTCCACTCCAGGGGCTCGATTAATGTACCGTACGGTACGGTTCGAGCGCCATTTAAGCGGAGGCTGCTTCCCGGTCAAGCGGATTCTTCGGAGGAGGACGAGAATTGACGCGCTGCGGCATGGCCACGCGCCGCAGCATGAAGCGTGGCAGGCGCCGGCATTCAGTTCTCGATGTCGAACCGGCTTCTCGCCTTGCGTATCGCATCGTGATTGTCGAGCGCCCATTGAATGACGACTTTAAGCGGCGCGTAGAGCGATGCGCCGAGCGGGGTGATGCTGTATTCCACGCTGGGCGGCTTCGTCGGAAAGACCTGCCGGTGAATATAGCCTTCGCGCTGCAAATCCCGCAGTGTCTGCGTCAGCATGCGTTGGGAAATATCCGGCACCATGCGCCGCAGTTCGCCGAAACGGTAGGGCTTCGATGCTATCGCCCCCAGCAGCAAAGTGGACCATTTTCCGCCGATCTGGCTCATGACGTCCCGCACGGGGCAATCGGCAACACTGGTGGCGGAAAACACCAGCCCGAAGGCCTCGTCCAGCCTGTTTTCCTGCCTCGCGGGTCCGACAACATCCATAAGCATGGTTCCCTTTTGGTAACGATCCGCACAGAACCTGCCTTCTTTACAGCCTCTAGGCAATTCCTATTTTAGTGCTGCTCTCTTTTTGAGACCGCCGAAAGGATAAAAATCATGAGCAGAATTCTGGTGACCGGCGCCGCCGGACAGCTTGGACAGGCCGTCATCCGCCACCTCCTGGAGACCTACCATGTCCCGGCCGCCAACATCGTCGCCGCCACCCGCGACGTATCCCGGCTCTCCGCGCTTGCAGCAAAAGGCGTCGAAGTGCGACGCGCGGACTTCGACGATCCCGCATCGCTTGACGCGGCCTTTTCCGGTATCGACACGCTGCTGGTCATCTCCACCGACGCGCTCATGGTCCCCGGCCTTCGCCTCAGACAGCACCAAACGGCGGTGGAGGCAGCCACAAGAGCCGGTATCCGGCATATCGCCTATACGTCGATGCCAAGCCCCGACAAATCGCTCGTCAGCTTCGCACCCGATCATCTGGGAACGGAAACAGCGATCAAGGCAAGCGGCCTGCCCTACACCATTCTTCGCAATGCCTGGTATTTCGACAACCACCTGCACGGCATGCCGCAAAATCTGAAAAACGGCCAGTGGTTCACGGCCCGCGGCAACGGCAGGGTCGCCGATATTTCCCGGGAAGACTGCGCCCATGCCGCCGCCGCCGCACTGCTGAAGCCGGCGGAAAACCGGACCTATACGCTGACCGGGGCGGAAACATCGACGGCCGACGGTCTGGCTTCCCTGATAAGCGAGGTGACGGGCAAGCCGCTTGCCGTGGTGCAGGTCACACCCGAGCAGCTCAAGCAGGCCATAACAGCGACGGGATTGCCTGAGATCATTGCCGGCATGATCGCTTCCGCCGACGCCAATATCGCCGCTGGAAACTTCGATATCGTGACCCGAGACTTCGAAACGCTGACAGGTGCGACGCCGCAATCCGCAGCGGATTTCTTCAGCGCGCATAAATCCGCACTGCTCGGCTGAAATGCCGGCCCGTTCCACCCCGCGCCGGGACGGAACGGGCTTTAAAACAGCGACCTTTGCTCAAGCCCGCAGGGTCGAAGGCGAAACAGCCTGTTCCGCCGCGATAATCTCACGCGAAGCATCGATATCGCGTGACGGCGACAATCCGTAAAAACGGCTATATTCGCGGCTGAACTGCGACGGGCTCTGGTAACCGACACGATGGCCGGCCGTGCCGGCATCCAGCCGTTCCGCAAGCATCAGCCGGCGCGCCTCATGCAGCCGCAGCTGCTTCTGGTACTGCACCGGCGTCATGGCCGTGATCGTCTTGAAATGGTGATGGAAGGACGACACGCTCATGCCGATATGCTCGGCAAGGTCTTCGATGCGCAGCTGGCGCGCGAAATTCTCCCGCAGCCAGGCGATGGCGCGGGCAATGCGGTTACCCTGGCTGCCGGCCGCGATGATATTCATCAGCTGCCCGCCGGCTGGTCCGGTCAGGATGCGATAGAGGATTTCCTGCTCGATCAGCGGCGCCATGGCGGCAATCTCCGCCGGACGATCGAGCAAGCGCAACAGCCGGATGGCCGCATCGAGCAGTTCCGGCGTGGCGGCATTGACGACGATGCCACGCTGCGCATTGGCCGGCTCCGAAGGCGGATCGATCGGCACACGCCGCATGAGGTCGAGCAGCTTTTCACTGTCGATGGCAAGCGCGATACAGAAATGCGGCACCTCCCTGCTCGCCTCCACCACCCGCCACGCAACCGGCAGATCAAGCGACGTCAGGAGATAATCCCCCGCGCCGTAATTGATGGTGTCCGTTCCCAGCTGAACGCTTTTCGACCCCTGGATCACCATGGCGAGACAGGGGCGATAGCTGCCGTGGCAAGGGGCGCTGGGCGTCGTGCGCCGGCTGATGCCGAGGGAGTCGATTGCCGTCTGCACCTCGCCATCCTGGGTAGCATGCCGCGCGGCAATGGAGGCGATCTCCTGATAGACATTGAACGGCAAGGACATAGGGGAAATCCCTTAACTGAAGGAAGAGATGCGTCTGATGCCTTTTATCTAGAAAGCCGCGCGGCCCGCGCAAAGAGCGCACCACCATATTTTTGCAGGATCGTGCAAAAAGCTCGGAGGATCGCTCTAACGCCGCGTCCCTCTTCCATCGCATATTCCGTCGTCCCCAACTCCCGAAAGGATATTCAGATGGCTATTGCTAGAGGTTACGCTGCGACCGATGCGTCGAAGCCGCTTACCCCGTTCACCTTCGAACGCCGCGAGCCGAACGATGACGATGTCGTCATCGATATCAAATATGCCGGCATCTGCCACTCGGACATCCACACCGTCCGCAACGAATGGAAGAATGCCGTCTTCCCGATCGTTCCCGGCCATGAGATTGCCGGTGTCGTCAAGGCTGTCGGCTCCAAGGTCACGAAATTCAAGGTCGGCGACCATGTCGGCGTCGGCTGCTTCGTCGATTCCTGCGTCGGCTGCGCCACCCGCGATCTCGACAACGAGCATTATATGCCGGGCCTCGTCCAGACCTATAACGACGTCGACCCGCACACCAAGACCGCAACCCATGGCGGCTATTCGGACTCGATCGTCGTCAAGGAAGGTTATGTCCTGTCGATCCCGGACAACCTGCCACTCGATGCATCCGCACCGCTTCTCTGCGCCGGCATCACGCTTTATTCGCCGCTGCGCCGCTGGAACGCCGGTCCCGGCCAGAAGGTCGCGATTGTCGGCATGGGTGGCCTTGGCCATATGGGCGTCAAGCTCGGCGCGGCCATGGGGGCGGATATCACCGTTCTCTCGCAGACGCTGTCGAAGAAGGAAGACGGCCTGAAGCTCGGCGCGAAGGAATATTACGCCACCAGCGACGCCTCGACCTTCGAGAAGCTGGCCGGCACCTTCGACCTGATCATCTGCACGGCCGGCGTCGCCATCGACTGGAATGCCTATCTCGGCCTCCTGAAGCCCAAGGGCAGCATGGTCGTGGTCGGCGCACCGGAGCACCCGATTCCGGTTCACGCTTTCGCGCTGATCGTCGGCGCGAGGAACCTGTCGGGCTCGATGATCGGTTCGATCAAGGAAACCCAGGAAATGCTGGATTTCTGCGGCGAGCACAATATCGTCTCCGAAATCGAGACGATCAACATCCAGGACGTCAACGAAGCCTATGAGCGCGTGCTGAAGAGCGACGTGCGGTATCGCTTCGTCATCGACATGGCGTCGCTCGACGCGTGAGTCTTGGATTGGGCAAACCCGCCCCATCTGCACGCCGTCACCCCGGACTAGATCCGGGGTCCAGCCAGCCCAAGTCCTTGGGCTGAAAAACTCTTCTCGCCGCGCAGACGCGCGGCGTCTGGATGCCGGATCAAGTCCGGCATGACGGAGGAGTAGTTTGGCGCAGCTGTCATAACATAAGGGCGGGAAGCCATGCTTCCCGCCTTTTCCTTTGCCCGCCCGGCCCTCAGGCCTCATCCTTCAGCGTCTCTTTCTGGGTAATCAGCCGCGCACTGTGCTGGCCGCTCAGATAAATCCACAGCCAGCTCCACGCCACGGCAAGCCGCGAACGCGTTCCGATCAGGAAGTAGATATGGGCAAGGCCCCAGATCCACCATGCCAGCACGCCCTTGAGCTTGAACCTGCCGAAATCGATCACCGCCGCACGTTTGCCGATGGTGGCGAGATTGCCCTGATGGCTGTAGCGGAAGGGTGCCGGCGATGGTTTGCCGTCCAGCCGCGCCCTGATGACCTTTGCAACATAAGCGCCCTGCTGTTTTGCCGCGGGCGCGATGCCCGGCACCGGCTTACCGTTTTCCTGATTGACGGCGGCCGTATCGCCGATGACGAAGATATCGGCATCGTCTTGCAGATTGAGATGAGGTCCGACGATGGCGCGCCCCGCCCTGTCGGCCGCCGCCCCTAGCCACTTCGCGGCGGGAGACGCCTGCACACCGGCGGCCCAGACGACCGTGCGGCAGGGATAATAAGTGTCGCCCACCGTCACGCCTTCATCGCTGCAGGCTGTCACCGGCGTACCGAGCAGAACCTCGACACCGAGCTTTTCGAGCGCTTCCTTGGCATAGGCAGAAAGATCCTCGGTGAAAACCGGCAGGACGCGCGGGCCGGCCTCGACAAGCAGCACACGGGTCTTTCTGGTATCCACATTGCGGAATTCCGCCGGCAGCGCCTTGTGGGCCAGTTCGGCGATCATGCCCGCCATTTCCACGCCCGTCGGGCCTGCGCCGATGATGACGAAGGTCAGCAGCGCCTGCCGTTCTTCTTCACTGGTGGCGAGTTCGGCCCGTTCGAAAGCCAGAAGCAGGCGGCGGCGGATTGTCGTTGCATCTTCCAGCGTCTTGAGGCCGGGAGCGGAACGCTCCCACTCGTCACGGCCGAAATAGGCATGGCGCGCGCCGGTGGCCAGCACCAGCGTATCGAAACCGATCACCTGACCGGAACTTAAATGCACGGTCCGCGCCGCCCGGTCTATGCCGGTCACCTCCGCAAGCAGGGTCGTTACCTCCTTGCGGTCACGGTAAAGATGGCGGATCGGCCAGGCGATTTCGGATGTCGCCAGCGCCGTGGTCGCCACCTGATAAAGCAGTGGCTGGAACAGGTGATGGTTGCGGCGGTCGATCAGTGTAATGCGGACAGGGGCCCCCTCCAGCCCGTGTACCAGTTGTAAACCGCCGAAGCCTCCACCCACGACGACAACATGATGTTCTTGCATATGTCTCTGCCTTCAAAAGCTCGCGCACGGAGCATGCGCAGCCAAAGCATAGGCGAAAAAATTGACTTTGGTTATGAAATAGGCTGACCGCAGGCCTGACAAAAACGCCGGACTGTTTCAGCCATGCCATATTCCAGCGCATCCGCCGTCAGCCCGTGGCCGATGGAAACCTCGGCGAGATCAGGAATACGTTTCATCAGCTTGGGCAGGTTTGCCACCGTAAGATCGTGGCCGGCATTAACCGCAAGTCCGAGCGCTCTGGCATGGTCTGCCGTTTGCCCAAGCTTCTCGACAAGCGCATCAGCCTTTTGCGGATCGTCAAAACAGCCGCCATAAGGGCCGGTGTAAAGTTCGATACGCGCAGCCCCCGTCTCTGCCGCCAGCTCCACCGGCTCGCGCTCACCATCGCCATCCGCAAACAGCGAGACGCGCATGCCGCCAGCCTTCAGCCGTCCCACGACGTCCTTGAGGAAAACCGCATGTTTGCGGAAATCCCAGCCATGGTCGGACGTCGCCTGCGACGGGTCGTCAGGCACCAGCGTCACCTGTTCCGGCTGGGTCTTCTCGCAGAGAACGAGGAAATCCTCGGTCGGATAACCCTCGATGTTGAATTCCGCGCCGGGGAAACTGTCGTCGATCAGGGCGCGCAGCACCGGCAGATCGGAAAAGCGGATATGGCGCTGATCGGGTCGCGGGTGTACAGTCAGGCCGCTTGCCCCCGCCGCCAGTGCAATATGCCCGAAATGCGCGACATCCGGCCATGGAAGATCGCGACGGTTGCGTAACATGGCAATTGCGTTCAGATTGACAGAAAGTTTTGCGGGCATGACATCGGCTCCGGTTCGGAATTGACACCCTGTTTCACGCAGGTTGACGCCAATCGCAAGGAGGCCGATAAATTTTTTATTATGGCGGGAACGAAAACACACGATACACGTTACGGTTCTGATGTAGCGTTTGGCACAATGTCTTGATCGGAAAACATGTCCGTCGCGGGGGAACAAGCAACGGACGCCTTAAAAGGCAGGCACGCTGCCAGAGAGCGCGAAGGGGGAGACAATGCAGGATGGCCGGATGCCGTTCGAAAGTCACGGCGACGAGGACAAACCCAATCTAAGGATCAGCAGCTTTTTACCGGATATAAGCCTGCCCTCCTCCCTGCCCGCGGAACCCGTCCCCATCGCCGACATGGCCAATATCTTCGGGGTAACCCACCGGACCTTGCATTTTTACGAGGAAAAGGCCCTGCTGACCTCGAAACGCATCGGCCAGATGCGGGTCTATTCCCACCGCAACGTCCAGCGCATGGCTGTCATCAATGTCTGCCGCGAAGTCGGCATTTCCGTCGCAGCAATCACCGAAATCATGGAAAAGCTCGTGCGCACGCTTTCCCAGGACGAGGCGGACGACATATTCCGCGCGGCGCTGAGGCAGCGGAAGAGGGAATTGACCGCCGAGCTTTCCACCCTCCAGCGCCAGGCCCACCAGATCGAGGAACTGCTTGTCGCCGAAGACGATGGAGACGGTGTCGATGCGGCGGAGCGAAGCTCGGCCAGGGACATAGCGCTCACCGATACCGAACGGAAATGCCTGGAACTGATGGCGGAAGGTTACGCGCCGGTGCGGCTTGCCCGCGCACTCGGGCTTTCGGGCAGCGATCTCAACGCGCTGGAGGCGAAGATCATCGGCAAGTTCAATGCCAGCAACCGCTTTCAGGCGGTCGCCAAGGCGGTCCTGCTCGGCGTCATCCGCGCTTGAAAGCATGTTCTGGAAAGGTGCATGGCGGCTTTCCGTCCGGACGATGCGCAGGACAAGGAGACAGAACCAATAGCCTGTCTCAACGAACGATCGTCAGGGTCTCTGCCGCACGCGTAATGGCGGTATAAAGCCACCTTTCGCGAGAATCCCGGAAAGCGTAGCTCTCATCGAAGAGAACCACGTTGTTCCATTGCGAGCCCTGCGCCTTGTGCACGGTCAGCGCATAGCCGAAATCGAATTCATCGTACCGCTTGCGGGTCGACCACGGAATTTCGGTCTCCACATCCTCGAACGCCGCCTTCAGCAATTTGATCTTGGCCGCGCCGCGGTCCATATCGTCGTCTTCCGGCCGGATCATCAGGTTGATGCCGGGCTTCACCGTCTCGCGCGAAGAACTCATGACCTGCCAGAGCGAGCCGTTCAGCAGGCCCTTGGCCGGATCGTTCCTGAGGCAGACCAGCTTGTCGCCCGACTGCGGATAATCCGCCGTGAAGCCCTTCAGCTCGCGGAGACGCTGGTTGTAGCGGCGGCGCGTGCGGTTGGTGCCCACAAGCACCTGATCGGCTTCCAGAACGAGCGACTGCGTCACCTCGGACTTGGAAATCACCTGCGCGGAACCATAATCGCCACGCATGATCTCACGGCCTTCGCGCACATCCATGGCGAGATGGATGATGGGATTGTCCTTGGCCTGCCGATGGATTTCCGACAGCAGGTAATCCGGCTCCTGCTCCGTGAAGAAGCCGCCGCCCGAAACCGGCGGCAGCTGTCCGGGATCGCCGAGCACGAGGATGGGCGTGCCGAAGCTCATCAGATCCTTGCCGAGCTGCTCGTCCACCATCGAACATTCATCGATGATGATGAGCGCCGCCTTGGCGAGCGGGCTCTGGCGGTTGATGGAGAACATCGGCGCGATCGAGGTCTTGCCGGTTTCCTCGTCTTCCACCGTTTCTTCACCGCGCGGGCGATAGATCAGTGAATGAATGGTGCGGGCATTGGTCGCGCCACGCGAACGCAGCACCTGCGCCGCCTTGCCGGTGAAGGCCGCAAACAGCACCTCGCCATCGACATTTTCCGCAAAATGCTTGGCAAGCGTCGTCTTGCCCGTTCCGGCATAGCCGAACAGCCGGAAAACCGGTGTCCGGCCTTCCTTCAGCCAGCGGGAAACAGCCTTGAGCGCTTCGTCCTGTTGCGGTGAAAATAACATGCGTCCTCATCGCAGGATTCGAGCGTCATGCGCAACAGAAAAAGAACGAAAGATGAATCATCCAGCCAGAATGCGGCAATAAAACACGGCTGGTTTTTGAGCCATGGTCGCTATCATGCCGGGCATGAAGATATTGATTCTCGGCGCGACAGGTTTCATCGGTTCGGAGGTTCTCAGAAACCTGCATCTCCGTGGCCACCCCGTGACGGGGCTTGCGCGTTCGGTTACCCGCGCCCGCGACAAATGGCCTTTCACGAACTGGATTTCCGCCGACCTTGCCCGCATGACACGCGCGTCGGACTGGGATGCCCTGGTCGGGGATCACGACGCCATCGTCAATTGCGCCGGCGCGCTTCAGGACGGTCTGTCGGACGATCTTGCCGCGACACAGGAAAAAGCCATGCTGGTGCTTTACGAGGCGGCGGCACAGGCGGGCGGCAGGCTGCTGATCCAGATATCGGCCCGCACAGCGGGAGCCGCAGCCGACCTGCCCTTTCTCGCCACAAAACGCCGCGCCGACACGGCACTTGCCGCAAGCGGCCTGCCTTGCGTCATTCTTCGCCCCGCGCTGGTTGTCGGGCGCAATGCCCATGGCGGCACGGCACTTGTGCGCGCGCTCGCCAGCTTTCCCCTCGCGCTGCCGCTCGTCAATGGCACGATGCCGGTCCAGACGGTCGCGGTCGAGGATGTGGCGGCAGCCGTCAACGCGGCGATCGACGGCGAAATTCCACCTGGCAGCGATCTCGAACTCGCCGCGGATGAAACACTGACATTGCAGGATGTGGTCACCACGCACCGGCAATGGCTCGGCCTGCCTCCTGCCCCCGTCATAAATCTTCCGTCGGCGCTCATGCACCCTGTCAGCCTTGTGGCGGACGCCGCAGGCGCGCTCGGTTGGCGCTCGCCGCTTCGTTCAACCGCCATGACGGTGATGTCGGAAGGCATCGTGACGGAAAATGAAACGGGACCGAGGATGGCGTCGCTCAAGACCCTGAAACAGACGCTGGCCGCCCACCCTTCCGGCGTGCAGGACCTTTGGTTTGCCAGATCCTATCTGCTCAAACCGCTGGTCATCCTCTGCCTGTCTTTATTCTGGCTGCTGTCCGGCCTCGTGCCGCTGCTGAACATCAATGAAGCAGCGGCGCATTTTCTGCCCTTCATGCCGCAGGCACCGGCTGTCACCCTCACACTCGCCACCTGCCTCATCGATATCGCCCTCGGCGCCACCGTCCTGTTGCGGCCGCTCGCCAGAAAGGCGCTCATCGGCATGCTGCTGGTCAGCGCTGCTTACCTCGCCGGCGGCAGCCTGCTGGAGCCGGGTCTGTGGCTCGATCCGCTCGGCCCCTTGGTCAAGGTCCTGCCTTCCATCGCCCTGACACTTGTCGCCCTCACCACGCTGGATGAACGCTGATGACGCTTGAGGAACTGCTGCGGCTTGCCCATGTCATCGGCGCAACGGTGCTGTTCGGCACCGGCGCGGGCATCGCATTTTTCATGGTCATGGCACGGCGAACGGCAAACCCGGCACTGATCGCGCATGTGGCGGGCACGGTCGTCATTGCCGATACGATCTTCACCGCCACGGCGGCGATCGTCCAGCCGGTGACCGGCTATTTTCTCGCGCGCACCATCGGCTGGCCGCTGACCGAAGGCTGGATCGCCCTTTCGCTTGGCCTTTACGTCTTCACCGGCATTTTCTGGCTGCCGGTGGTGTGGATACAGATCCAACTGCGCAATATCGCCCGAGACTGCGCCGCCACGGGACAGGCCCTGCCGGCGCAATGGTTCGGTCTTTACCGCATCTGGTTCGCCTGCGGTTTCCCCGCTTTCTTTGCGGTCCTCGGCATCATCTGGCTGATGCTCAACAAGCCGGATATTGCCCTGTTCGGCTGATGCCGTTCAATGGGCCGCCTGCTTTTCGACAAGCTGCGCCAGTTGCTCCGCAACCGTGTTCCAGCCGTCGAAGAACCCCATCTCGGAGTGCCGGTCGCGATCCCCGGGGTTTCTGTGCATGGCATAGGCCACATATTCCATGCCCTCGGGATGATCGCGAAACTGCATGACGGCGGTGAGGAACGGTTGGGCGGAGGGGCGGAAACCCGCAATCAGCGCATCGGTGAAAACCAGACGCTCCCCATCATCCACCGCCAGAAAACAGCCGCTGATATGGTCGCCGAATGTCGTACCATCCTCGCTGTAGCGGGTCTCGAAGGCGCCGCCGGGATAAAGCTCCATTTTTTCCACCCGGCACTGGCCGGGATGTGGCACCCACCATTGTTCAAGGCTGTTCTTGTCCACCCATGCATTCCACACAAGCCGGCGCGGCGCCCTTATGATGCGTGAAATCTTCAGATCGAGATCGGGATTGAAAGTCTCGGTCATTGCTCATTCTCCCCTTTGCCGGACATCCTGTCCTGTTGCGCCATGACGAATTGTTCGAGCCGGTCCGTGCGGCCTTCCCAGATGGCGCGCTGTTGCGAAAGCCAGCCGTCAAGCATGGAAAACCGCTGTTTCTCCAGCGAGCAGAACCGGACACGGCCCTGCTTACGCGTCACGATCAGCCCGGCCTCTTCCAGCTGGCGAATGTGTTTCATGAAGGAAGGCAGGGCCATGTCGAAGGGTTCGGCCAGCGTTCCGATGCTCGCCTCCCCGCCGCCCAGCCTCAGGATCACCGCCCTGCGGGTCGGATCGGCAAGAGACTGGAAGATATCGTCGAGCGCGTCTGAATAGTTTTCCATAAGGCTAACTATCACGACGCAACACTTAGCTCAATGGATAAGTTTAAAAATCGCGAAAATTTCGCGATCCCGTGGAATAAAGCCGCCGCCTGCGGTGTCTCTTGGTGTGCTGGCGGCTTGAGCCCGCCCGAACCAAGGAGGATATGTCCATGAAGATCCGCTTTATCGTTCCCGCCCTCATTCTGGCCTTTGCCGGAACGGCCTATGCCGCCCCTGCGGTCGAAACGGTCAAGACCGCCAAAGGCAATGTGCTGGCAGGCGAAAAAGGCATGACGCTCTACACTTTCAAGAACGACAAGAAGGGCGTATCCAATTGTTATGACAAATGCGCCACGAACTGGCCGCCGTTTTTCGCGGCCACCGGCGACAAAGCGGAAGGCGCCTATTCCCTCGTGACACGCAAGGATGGCAAGATGCAGTGGGCAAAGGACGGCATGCCGCTTTATTACTGGATCAAGGATACCAAGAAGGGCGACGCCACCGGCGATGGCATGAACGGTGTATGGGATGCCGCAAAACCTTGACGGCATGACTGGAAAAACGCGGGGGAGCCTCTCCCCCGCAGCCGGCAGCTTCGAGGCGGAGATGCTGGCCCTGATACCCATGCTGCGCCGTTATTCCCGCAGCCTTTCCCGCTCCGACGCCGACGGCGAGGACCTTCTGCAGGACTGCGTGGAAAAGGCCCTTGCCAATAAAAGGCAATGGCGCGGAACAGGTTTGAAATCATGGGCTTACACGATAATGACGAATCTTTATCGCAACCGCTATCGCGCCGAGAAACGTCACCCGTCAGAAAGCCTCGAGGGCCATGAAACCATCGCCGTCGCCGACACGCTTTCCGATACGCTGGAGAATGACCGGCTGCACGGCGCGCTCGCCCTTCTTGCGCCTGATATGCGGGCTGTGCTGATGCTGGTGACGGTGGAAGGCTACAGCTACCAGGAGGCGGCCGAGATGCTGTCGATCCCGCTCGGCACCGTCATGTCCAGACTGTCCCGCGCCCGCGAAACCCTTCGCCAGCAGCTGGCGGCGGACAATATCATTCCCCTGCGGAGACCACGATGAAACGGCCCGACGCCATAACCGAAGACGACCTGCACGCCTATGTCGACGGGCTTCTTTCCGACGACGACCGCGCGGCTGTCGAGGCGTGGCTCGCAGAAAGACCTGAAGAACAGGCCCGTGTGCAGGATTGGAAACAACAGGCCGATAGTCTTCGCAATGCCTTCGCTTCCTATGCAGCCGCACATCCGCATGATGCATCATTGCTTGGCCCGCAAGAACCGGGCCAACCATGGCGGCGGAAACCGGCTCTCCTGAAAACGGCGGCGGCCCTCATGATCTTCGTCGCGGGTGCCGCAGCCGGCAGGCTTCTGCCATCGTCTTTTTCCACCCCCCAGGACGTGACGCTGGCATCGCTGACGACGGATATTCCGGCACAGGCGAAATCCGCCTATCTCATCTATGCGAGCGAGGTGCGCCATCCCGTCGAAGTCGGCGCCGGAGAGCAGCAGCATCTCGCGACATGGCTCGGCAAGCGGCTCGGCTATCCCTTCGCCATCCCCGATCTCTCGAAGATCGGCTATGACCTCGTCGGTGGACGCCTCATCCCCGTCAGCGGCAAGCCGGGCGCGATGCTGATGTATCAGGACAAGACCGGCCGCCGGGTGACGGTGCTGATCGGCCACAACGAGGAAAACCGCACCACCAGTTTCCGTATGGCCAGCGCCGACGGCATCGAGACCTTCTACTGGATCGACAACGAACTGGGTTACGCCGTGTCGGCCGAACTGACACGCGACGAGGTGCAGGCGATCGCCGAGGAATGTTACCGGCAATTCCCGACGTAAAGACTGTTATTTCAGCATTGGCCAGAGGCTGATGACGAGCAGCACGGCCATGGTGATGTTGAACCATTTGAGCCGCACCGGCACGGATAGCCAGTCGCGCAGCGCAGAGCCGAAACCGGCCCAGGTGGAAACGCTGGGAAGATTGACGGCGGCGAAGGCCACACCGACGACCAGAACAGTGACGAAATATTGCGCCTCGTTGGTATAGGTCGCCATCGCCGTCACCGCCATCACCCAGGCTTTGGGATTGACCCACTGAAACGCGGCGGCGGCAAGAAAGCTCATCGGCTGCGTAGCGGCCGTATCTTCATTCAGGCTGCGGGAAGTGCCGATCTTCCACGCGATCCAGACGAGATAGAGCCCGCCCGCGAATTTCAGCCCGGTATAGAGCAGCGGCACCGAATGCAGCAGCGCCCCGAGACCGAAACCGACCCCGATCAACAGCGACAGGAACCCCGCCCCGATACCCAGCATATGCGGAATGGTGCGGCGGAACCCGAAATTCACGCCGGAAGCAAAAAGCATCATATTGTTCGGGCCGGGCGTGATGGAGGTGGTGAAGGCAAACAGCACCAGGGCAACGAAAGTTTCAACGGTCATGGTCTCTCCTGTGCTGGGGACCCTAGCCATGGGATAATCATCAGACCACCCCACCAGACAGATGGACGGGGTCAATTTTTTTGATGGATCGATCCCCGCCATGCCGGGTTTGAGAAGTTGGAGCAAAGGGCTATTCTCAGTCGACAACGCTGGAGCGAAACGATGTATGACGACATTCCTTCCGTTAGCCTTCCATCCGGAAAAGAGGTTCCAGCCCTTGGCCTCGGCACCTGGAACATGGGGGAGACAAGATCATCCGCACCACAGGAAGTCGAAAGCATCCGCAGGGCGATCGATCTCGGCATGAGGCTGATCGACACGGCTGAAATGTATGCGGACGGCCGATCGGAAGAGGTGGTCGGCACGGCAATCGCCGGCCGCCGGGACAACGTGTTTCTGGTCAGCAAGGTCTATCCCTGGAACGCCAGCGCCAGAGGCACGGTGGAGGCCTGCGAGCGCAGCCTTGCAAGGCTCGGCACCGACCATATCGACCTCTATCTGCTGCACTGGCGCGGCGAGCACCCACTCGCAGAAACCGTGGCGGCTTTCGAAAGGCTGAAGAGGGATGGCAAGATCGGCGACTGGGGCGTCTCCAATTTCGATACCGACGACATGGAGGAGCTTTTCGCGGTGCCAGATGGCAAAAACTGCGCCGCCAATCAGGTGCTTTACAATCTGTCCCGGCGCGGGCCGGAGTTTTCGCTGCTGCCCTGGTGCCAGCAGCATGGCGTGCCGCTGATGGCCTATTCTCCCATAGAGCAGGGCCGCATCCTGAAGAACCACGAACTCATCCGCATCGCCAAGGCCTATCAGGCGACACCGGCGCAGCTGGCGCTCGCCTTTCTGCTGGAGAGAGATGGCGTCATCGCCATCCCGAAATCCGCCAGCGCCTCCCGCGTCGAGGAAAATCGCGGCGCGACCGATCTTGAGATAACCGAGGAAGACTGGGCCGCCCTCGACGCCGCATTCCCGCCACCGACGCGCAAGACAGTATTGGAAATGCTCTGACGGAACATGGGGTTAAGAGACATTCCGGAATCAGGTGCTGAAGCGGTTGAATCGGAACGTGAGAAGCGGGACGACACCGCCGCGCCACCGGAACCGCCAGTAACGGCGCGGCAAGCCGCGCCGTCAGGCCCGTGGGCCGAGCGTATCTTATGAGGGTATGCGCTGCTCGTATTCTTTCCGCAGCGCCAGCCAGGCATCCCAGAAAGGTCCCGGTTCCTTCTCCTGAAGGCGGGCCGCGAGAATATCGAGATGCGCGTGCCAGCCGGAGCTGACATCGAGCCTGGTCTTCCTGTCAACCAGCCGGCGGTGAACCAGCGTCAGCAGCACATCCTTGCCCAGAGCCTGAAGCTCGATCGATACCTCGCCGCCTTCGCCCCAGCTGAAGACAAGGCGATGCGGCGGAACGACGGTAATGATGCGGGATGCCATCTTTTCCTCTTCGGAAAAGCCCTCCGGCCGGCGACCGGGCGGATTTGAAAGCTCGTCGTTGCGCCAGACCAATTCGAATGGCGCATCGGGTGCCAGCCGCATTTCGCCCGATGCCAGCCAGCGGCGGCGAAGATCGCTTTGCGTCAGATAGGCCCACACCCGCTCGATCGGTCCCGGCAACAGCCGCTCGATCTTCAGGGTTGCGGGCTCCACGAGCTGACCATAGGTGTCAGCCATTGCAATATCAGCCATTGTCATTTCCTCCATCTGCAGGGGTTTTTCCCTGATCGTCCTCCCGGAGCATCTGCTCAAGAATATCGAGACGGCTGTTCCAGAACTGCCGGTAGAAGCCCAGCCATTCATGCGCCTGCGCCAGCGGTTCCGGCGCCAGCCGGCAAACATGGGTGCGCCCCCTCACCTCGCGGCGGATAAGCCCGGCATTTTCCAGCGCCTTGATGTGCTTGGAAGCCGCAGCCAGCGATATGTCGAACGGCTCGGCCAACTGGCTTACCGTTCGCTCGCCAAGGGAAAGGTCACGCAGCATCGTGCGCCGCGTCGCGTCGCCAAGAGCATGAAAGACAGTGTCGAGTTGTGGAACAGATAATTCAACCATGTTGTTGAATATAGACTGCCAACCACAAAAGTCAACCATATGGTTGAATATTGATTGGCGGAGACGAAGCGCATAAAAAAACCCGCGGCGAACCGCGGGCTTATATTCCGGCATCTGCGCCGAACAGGGAGATTACATCCCCTGCGAACCGCGGTTCATCGCGGCAATGCCCGTGCGGCAGATCTCGATCAGGCCGAGCGGCTTGATGATCGCCACGAACTGGTCGATCTTCGACGACTTGCCGGTGATTTCGAAGATGAAATGCTCCACCGTCGCATCCACCACCTTGGCCTGAAACGCATCGGCAAGGCGCAGCGCTTCGGCGCGAACTTCGCCCGTACCAGCCACCTTGATAAGCGCCACTTCGCGCTCGATCGGCCGCTCCTGTCCCAGCTCGCGGGCGCGAACGGTGAGGTCAAGAACCCGGTGCACGGGCACGATACGCTCCAGCTGCGCCTTGATCTGCTCCAGCACGATCGGTGTGCCGCGCGTGACGATGGTGATGCGCGACAGATGTGCCTCATGTTCCGTTTCCGAAACCGTCAGGCTTTCGATGTTGTAGCCGCGGCCGGAGAACAGGCCGATGACCCGGGCGAGAACGCCCGGCTCGTTGCTGACCAGAACCGACAGCGTGTGATTTTCGACGGCAGCCGTTTCCTTCTGGATGAAATAGGCGGAGCCGGTGGGTTGTAGGTGTGCGTTCATGTCCTTTTCCTCTCCCGGCTCAGACTAGCTGACGGCCCTTGGCGTCAATGGCGTTGGCAACCGCTTCATCCGTCGCCTCGTCCGGCAACAGCATCTCGTTATGGGCTTTACCAGACGGGATCATCGGGAAGCAATTGGCAAGATTGGCAACGCGGCAATCGAAGATGACGGGCTTCTTGACCGCGATCATCTCGGCAATCTTGTCATCCAGTTCCTTCGGATCGTCGCAATACATGCCGACCGCGCCATAGGCTTCCGCCAGCTTGACGAAATCAGGCATGGCTTCCGTATAGGAATTGGACAGGCGGTTGCCGTGCAGCAGCTGCTGCCATTGGCGCACCATGCCCATATACTGGTTGTTGAGAATGAAAATCTTCACCGGCAGGCCGTACTGGATGGCGCAGGACATTTCCTGAATGCACATCTGGATCGAGGCGTCACCGGCAATGTCGATGACCAGTGCGTCCGGATGCGCGACCTGAACGCCGATGGCCGCCGGCAGGCCGTAGCCCATGGTGCCGAGACCGCCCGAGGTCATCCAGTGATTGGGCTCCTCGAAACCGAAGAACTGCGCCGCCCACATCTGATGCTGGCCGACTTCGGTAGTGATGTAGGTGTCGCGTCCCTTCGAAGCCTCATAAAGCCGCTGCAAGGCATATTGCGGCATGATGACATCTTTGGAATTCTTGTAGGCGAAGGAATTGCGGGCGCGCCAGCGCTCGATCTGCGCCCACCAGTCGGCGGTCTGCGCCTTCTCCGGCTTCTTCGGCAAAGCGCGCCACAGGCGAACCATATCTTCCAGAACATGGCCGACATCGCCGATAACAGGAACATCGACGCGAACCGTCTTGTTGATCGAGGACGGGTCGATGTCGATGTGGATCTTCTTGGAGTTCGGCGAGAAGGCATTGATACGGCCGGTAATTCGGTCGTCGAAACGCGCGCCGACGCAGACCAGAACGTCGCAATCATGCATCGTCATATTGGCTTCGTAGGAACCGTGCATGCCCAGCATGCCGAGCCAGTTCTTGCCGGAAGCCGGATAAGCGCCGAGACCCATCAGCGTCGAGGTGATCGGGAAGCCGGTCAGCTCGACCAGTTCGCGCAGCAAACGGGTTGCCTCCGGGCCGGAATTGATGACACCGCCGCCGGTATAGAAAACCGGCTTCTTCGCCTTCGACATCAGCTCGATGGCCGCATGAATGGCGTTCAGATCGCCCTGAACCTTTGGCTTGTAGCTCTTCTGCTGAACGGAGGCGGAAGGCGGCGTATAGGTGCCGGTGGCGAACTGGATGTCCTTCGGAATATCAACGACGACAGGACCGGGACGACCCGTCTGCGCGATGCGGAAAGCCTCATGAATGATGCCCGCCAGTTCGTTGACGTCCTTGACCAGCCAGTTGTGCTTGGTGCAGGGGCGCGTGATGCCGACGGTATCACATTCCTGAAACGCGTCGGAACCGATCAGCGTGGTGGGAACCTGGCCGGACAGGCAGACGAGCGGAATGGAATCCATCAGCGCATCCTGCAGCGGGGTAACCGCATTTGTCGCGCCGGGGCCGGACGTGACGAGCATGACGCCAACCTTGCCGGTGGAGCGGGCATAACCTTCGGCCGCATGGCCGGCGCCCTGCTCGTGGCGCACGAGAATGTGCTGGATGTCTTCCTGCTGGAAAATCTCGTCATAGATCGGAAGCACGGCACCACCAGGGTAACCGAAGATGTGCTCGACGCCATTGTCCTTCAGCGCCTGCAGAACGATCTCCGCCCCTGTCATGCGATTGCTGTTTTCCGTATTGTCCTTATCCGTCATTGCCTGTTTCCATCCCGCTTTGGCTTTGGATATCGAGGAGCCCGAGGGCCTGTTTGAAGACATAAAAAAAGGCCCCTAGAGGAGCCTCGTTCAGCGCATGGGTGCTTTCGCCGGATGGTTACACCATCCTGCCCATGCGCCGTCCCACCACGATAAGTACGTTAAGATTTTTCATGGGCCGGAGTGTTAGCCAGAAAAGCGCCTGTCGTCAACGCATATTGCGGAAAAAATCGGCGGCCGCTTCTTTTATTGCGAAAAAGCATAGGCCCACGAAATTTTCGAACGCGATTGATACACCTGTTGTTAAATATAATCTTTTATTCTCGAAGACGCAGATACTGCCCGAACCACCGCGATCATCCGCATGTCCCGGGATACGATGTGAACAATAGCGAGATTCATAAAGCGTCCCGCGCGGACGAAAACGAACGGCGATCCGATCAGCAACCGGCAAACCGCATGCTTGGCCGTGTCATCGCCTGCGACGGTGCCCATGCGACAATCGCCGCTGAAACGGAACCGGGTTCCACCGATATTGCGCAGCTCTGGTCCGTCGGACGCCTGATCTCCATCGAAATGGGAACGAGCCGTGTTGCGGCACTGGTCTTCGCCATGCGCACCGATGAAAGATACTGGTCGTCGGACAGGGCGAACAGGCTGTTGATCGACGTGGAACTGGTGGGAGAAGTCTACCGTACCGAAGACGGCAGCGAACGCTTCTCCTCCGGCATTTCCCGTTACCCCTATCTCGGTGCGGTAGCGCATCGCATCCGCACCAGTGACCTCGCCAGGATTTACGACAGCGGCAAGCGCGACAGCTGCATCATCGGCAAGCTGACGCAGGACGAGACGATCGGTGCCTCCATCAGCATTCCCCAGATGCTTTCGAAACACTTCGCGGTCGTGGGTTCGACAGGCGTGGGCAAGACCACCGCGGTGTCCCTGCTGCTGCACAAGGCGATCGAGACAGACCCGAAACTGCGCGTTCTCATTCTCGATCCGCATAACGAATTCGCCGCCGCTTTTCCGGATCATTCTGTCGTCATCGATACCGATACGCTCGACCTTCCTTTCTGGCTGATGCGCCTTGAGGAATTTACGGAGGTGATCTTCCGTGGCCGCAAACCCGTGCCGGAAGAGATGGATGTTCTGCGCGAAGTCATCCCGGAGGCGAAAAAGGCATTTCGCGGTACCGAAGGCTCCGCCGTCCGCCGCACCTCCGACAAGAGCGCAATCACGCCGGACACGCCGATCCCCTACCGCATGGCCGATCTTCTGGCCTTCATCGACGAGCGCATCGGGCGGCTGGAAGGGCGCGGCGAAAAGCCGGCGCTGCGTTCGCTGAAAGGCCGCATCCTCTCGGCCATCAACGACCCCCGCTATAATTTCATGTTCTCCAGCAATACGATCAGTGACACCATTCTGGAGACGGTGGCGCATATCTTCCGTATTCCCGGCGAAGGCAGGCCGATTTCAGTGTTCCAGCTGTCGGGCATTCCCTCCGAAGTCGTCAATTCGGTGGTCTCCGTCCTCTGCCGCATGTCCTTCGAGCTTGCCGTTCTCGCACGCGGATCGCTGCACATGCTGGTCGTCTGCGAAGAAGCCCACCGTTATGTTCCCGCCGACCCCGAACGCGGCTTTTTCCCCACCCGGCAATCCATCGCCCAGATTGCCAAGGAAGGCCGCAAATACGGCATTTCGCTCGGCGTCATCAGCCAGCGGCCGAGCGAACTGGACCAGACCATCCTGTCGCAGTGCTCGACCGTTTTCGCCATGCGGCTCTCGAACGAGATCGACCAGAAGATCATCCTGTCTGCCGTTCCGAACGCCTCGGCTTCGACCACCAGCTTTTTGTCGTCCATCGGCAATGGTGAGGCCATCGCCTTCGGCGAGGCTGTCGGTGTGCCGATGCGCATGCGCTTCGACCGGGTGCCCATGAGTAAATTGCCGAAGGCGAGCGGTACGGTCAGCCACGCCCCCCACGAGACGCCGGATACCGTCGACCTGAACAACATCGTCACCCGCATGCGCGCCGCAGCCAGACCGGTCATCACCGGCTTCCAGCAAAGCGTCGAGGCGGCCTTCTCCGATCAGCAGGAGGCGCTGCCGCCCCATGGGAAGGCCGACGATATCGACAGCTGGAAGCGTGAACTGGGTCCGACGACGGAAGGGGGATACGAGCCCTATCGCCCCGACATGCTGCCCGGCCGCACGCCGCCAGCACCGCAAAATCCGGCGAGGACGGACAGCGCCTCGGGAGCCGTCAACGAATTGCGCAAGGCCGGCTTCCAGATGCAGGCGCAAAGCGGCCCGCCCGCCGATACACGCCCTTCGCTGCGCGAAAGCCTGCTGAAAAAACCGCTCGGCAGTCTTTACCGCAAGGATTGACGCCGGCCTTTAGGGCTGGATGCGGGTCCAGTCTTCTCCCATCTGGTTGCGGAACCAGGTCATCTGCCGTTTGGCATATTGGCGGGTTGCGGCGGCCGATTTTTCGATCACCTCGGCCTCACCCATGCGTCCGGCCAGCATATCGGCGATCTGGGCAACGCCAATCGCCTTCATCGCCGTTGCGTCGGGCGCAAGCCTGAGCGCGAGAAGCGCCTCCACCTCCTCCACCGCGCCGCTGTCCATCATGGCCTCGAAACGCCGGTTGATGCGCTCATGAAGCACCGGCCTTTCCGGCAGGACGACGAATTTTTGTGCGCGGTCGGGATCGATAATCACCGGGCCTCGGGCCTGCTGGAAATCCCGGATCGATTTTCCGGTCGTCTCGAGCACTTCCAGCGCCCGGACGATGCGTTGCCCGTCTCCCGGCTGGAGCATTTCCGCCGTGGCCGGGTCACGGCGGGATAATTCGGCGTGAAGTGTCGCCGCCCCTTCCGCGACCAGTCGGGCGCGAAAACCCTCGCGGATGTCATCGGGAATTGCGGGCATGTCGGAGAGGCCACCCGTCAGTGCCTTGAAATAAAGCCCCGTGCCACCGACGATGACAGGAAAACGCCCCTGCCCGCGCAAGTCGGAAAGCAGGGCGGAGATATCCCGCAGCCATTCTCCCGTCGAATAGAGGTTGCGCGCCGGCACATGGCCGTAGAGAAGATGCGGCACCCCCGCCATTTCCTCTTCCGAAGGCCGGGCGGTCAGCACCCGCAGCGTATCGTAAACCTGCATGCTGTCGGCATTGATGACAACACCGTTACGCTCCCGCGCCAGACGAAGCGCAAGCGCGGACTTGCCGCTTGCCGTCGGGCCGGTTATCAGGATCGCATCAAAATTCTCATCAAGGTTTTTCATCATGGCTCTCGTTGCCACGCTTATCGCCAATCCGTCAAATCCTGTTCTGACACCGGCCCTCGGCGAAGCGGCCGCGAAGGCCGTCAATGCGTCAGGCCTTTACTGGCTGGCGGATGGCATCGCCTGCGATATCGCTTTGCCCGAAGGAACGGATATGGCGACGGCGGATCGTCTCCTGCGCCTGGCAATCATCGACCGGAAAATCGATATCGTCATTCAGGAGCAGGATCAGCGCCGCAAGAAACTGCTGATCGCCGACATGGATTCGACCATGATCGGCCAGGAA
This sequence comes from Agrobacterium sp. OT33, assembly GCF_017313365.1. Classification (NCBI taxonomy): domain Bacteria; kingdom Pseudomonadati; phylum Pseudomonadota; class Alphaproteobacteria; order Hyphomicrobiales; family Rhizobiaceae; genus Agrobacterium; species Agrobacterium sp. OT33. The sequence continues at coordinate 56,614 of NZ_JAFLMZ010000003.1, forward strand.
TGCATCGACGAGCTGGCCGCCGAAGTCGGTCTGAAGGACAAGGTCTCCGCTATTACCGCCCGCGCCATGAATGGCGAGATCGCCTTCGAACCGGCATTGCGCGAACGTGTGGCGCTGCTGAAAGGCCTTCCGGTTTCGGTCATCGACGACGTCATCGAAAAGCGCATCACCCTCACCCCCGGTGGCAGGGAGCTTATCGCCACCATGAAGGCGAAAGGCTATTACACCGCCCTCGTTTCCGGCGGCTTCACCGTCTTCACCGGCCGCGTCGCCGCCATGCTGGGTTTTGACGAGAACCGCGCCAATCTGCTCGGTGAAGCCAATGGCGAGCTTGACGGCACGGTGGCCGAGCCGATCCTCGGCAAGCAGGCCAAGGTGGATGCGCTGAACGATATCGCCGCAAAGCTCGGCATCTCGCCGGAAGAGGCAATGGCGGTCGGCGATGGCGCCAACGATCTCGGCATGCTGCATCTGGCCGGCGCGGGTGTTGCCCTGCACGCCAAGCCGGCCGTGGCCGCCGAAGCGCAGATGCGCATCGACCACGGCGACCTGACCGCGCTTCTTTACATTCAGGGCTATCGCAAGACGGATTTTGTCACTCCATGATCATCCGCGAGACACCAAGGCTCATTCTGCGCGAGTGGAAGGAGAGCGATCGTGACCTGTTCCGCGAAATCAATGCCGACGAAAAGGTCATGGAGTTTTTCCCCTTCCGCCGCAGCCATGCGGAAGCGGACGCCGTACTGGAAACCATCAACGGCATGATCCGTGGCAGCGGTTATGGCTTCTACGCCATGGAATTGCGCGAGACCGGCGAGGTTATGGGTTTTTGCGGCATATCGCCCGTCATGAACCTCGACCCGCCCTTCCCGCTCGGAACCATGGAGATCGGCTGGCGGCTCGCCACCCGCTTCTGGGGGCACGGCTATGTGACGGAAGCCGCGCAATCGCTGCTCGTCATGGCCTTCGATGAAAAGGAAACGCCGGAAATCGTCTCCTTCGCCGTCCATAACAACCAGCGTTCGACGGCGGTAATGGAGCGTATCGGCCTGAAGCGCGACCCCTCCCGCGATTTCGATCATCCGCGCGTACCAGAAGAAACGCACCCCCATCTGCGACCACACGTGACCTATGCGCTGACGCTGGAGGAATGGCGGACGCGGTAACGCCCCGCCCACCAGTTCCGGAGTTTATTTCACCGCCGCGTTGCCGCCATCGGCAAATAGCGCCGAACCGGCCACGAAGCTCGCCATCGGGCTGGCGAGGAAAAGCGCGGCTTGCGCAATTTCTTCCGGCTCGGCGATGCGCTTCATCGCATGCAGGCCGGCGGCCCATTCCTTCTGGGCCGCGTCTCCGGCGGCAGGTGTATCGACCCCGCCGGGCAGCAACGCGTTGGCGCGGATACCCCTGACGGCATAGTCGGCGGTAACGCCTTTTACGAGCCCCATCAACGCCGCCTTCGCAGCCCCATAAGCCGTCATGCCCGGTATGCCGACGCTGGTACCGACAAAGCTCGAGGTGAAGACGATGGACCCGCCACCCCGCGTCAACATCGGCGGAATCTGGCAACGCGCGCCCAGAAAGGCAGAGGTGAGATTGACATTAAACACATGCTCCCATTCCTCGGCCGAAATCTCCGCCAGCGGCTTCATGACCCCGACCGCCCCGGCATTATTGACGGCGATATCGAGACCGCCGAAGACGCTCTCGGCCGCATCCGTAAGCCGGTAGTGGGTTTCGGCAACACCGGCATCGCCCGCCACCGTATGGACGCGACCGCCAGCCTCGCGAATTTCAGCGGCGACTTCTTCCAGAGCCGCAGCACCCCGCGCATTGATAACGACAGCTGCCCCTTGAGCGGCGAACAGCTTTGCCGTCGCCCGGCCGATGCCGGATGACGCGCCGGTGATGATGGCAACCTTGTTTTCGAGCAATTTCATATCCTTGGCCTCCTTTGATGGAGACCAAGGATTAGAGAGAGGTCGGGATCGTAACCACCCGATTCCTGCCGGACCGGGCGGAAAGCGGCTTACTCCAGCGGCAACGCCACAACGCGCAGATTGCCCTGGGCATCGGCAACCATCATATGTGCATTCTTGCGGCCTTCGGATTTCAGACCGTTGACCCGGACCAGAACGTCGCCGGGAACCTCCATGAAGTCCTGACCGACCTCGACGATGATATCGCCGGCCTTCATGCCCTTCTGTTCGGCAGTCGAACCGGGATCGACACTTGCGACCAGCACACCTTCGACGCTTTCGGCAATGCCCTTTTCGGTGCGCAACTCATTGCTGAGCACGACCAGATTCATGCCGAGAACGCTCTGCGGCGCCTCGCGCACTTCCGGCGTCTGGTCCTGCGCCTGATCGTCGGTGCCGCCATCGTCTTCCGGCGCCACCATCCCGCCATCACCATCCTCGGCCTGCGGGTCTTCGGTGGCGGCTTTTTCGTCGGTGGTATCCTGCAGCTGGCCAAGCTTGACCTTGACGGTCTCTTCCTTGCCGTCGCGCAGGATCACAACATCGACTTCCTTGCCGACCGGACTTTCCGCCACGATCCGCAAGAGATCACGCATTTCATGAATATCCTTGCCATCGAATTTCAGCACGACATCGCCGGCCTGGATCGGGCCGTTTTCCACCGGCCCGCCCTTGGCCACGCCGGAAATCAGCGCCCCCCTGGCGCTGTCCATGCCGAGGCTCGCGGCCACATCGTCAGTAACAGGCTGGACGCGAACACCGAGCCAGCCTCGGCGCGTCTCGCCAAATTCGATCAGCTGCTGCACGATATTCTGCGCGAGTTCCGTCGGCACGGCAAAACCGATGCCGATCGAACCACCGCTCGGCGAAATGATCGCCGTATTGATGCCGATCACCTCGCCCTTCATGTTGAAGAGCGGGCCGCCGGAATTGCCCTTGTTGATCGCCGCATCCGTCTGGATGAAATTGTCATAGGGACCGGCATTGATATTGCGGCCGCGCGCGGAAATGACACCGACGGTCAGCGATCCCCCAAGCCCGAAGGGATTGCCGATGGCCATCACCCAGTCACCAATGCGCATGCTGCGCGAATCGCCGAACTTGACCGCCTTCAGCGGCGCTTTCGGCTCCACCTTCAAGACCGAAAGGTCGGTCTTGGTATCGGTGCCAACCAGCGTCGCCTTGAGTTTCGAGCCGTTCGGAAAAATCACCTCGATGGCATCAGCACCCTCGATGACGTGGTTGTTGGTGACGACATAACCGGCCGGATCGATGACGAAACCCGAGCCCAGCGAATTGACCTTTTCGCCACCTTCCGGCTTCTGGCTGTCAAAATAATCCTTGAAGAATTCCTGGAAGGGCGACCCTTCCGGCAGACGCGGCGGAACGGGCCCCTTGCCCTCGGTCTTGACGTTTTGCGACGTCGAAATATTCACCACCGCATCAAGAAGCGGTTCGGCGAGATCGGCCACCGATTCCGGCCCATGGCTCTGCGCTCTCGCTGCAACCGGCGCCGAAAGGCTACCCGCCACAAGTGCGATGCCCGCGACTGCGGCAATGCTGCTGCGAAAAGGCGAAAGAAGGGTCACGGCCATAAGCGTCCTCGCGTTTCAAATAGTCCTGCCCTGCATATATCGACAAAGCATAAGGCGGAATGATGAAGTGTAAAAATACCTTTTCGTGAACAGGCGGATGATGCTTGCCCCTGTCGACAGCATTGGCACGAAAACGGAGTAAAAAGAAAGGGCCGGTAAAAACCGGCCCCTCCAAAATCATTTGATCCGCTATCAGTTCGCCGGTGCTGGCGCAGGTGCGGCCGGAGCGGCAGGCGCCGCGCCGTCGATATTGTTGAAATAACGGAAGAAGGTCGAATCCGGAGACAGGACCAGCGTCGTGCCGTTGCCGTTCAGCGAGTTGGCATAGGCAGACATGGAGCGATAGAACTCGAAGAAGTTCGGATCGCGCTGGAAAGCCTCGCCGAACACCTTGTTGCGCTCCGCATCGCCTTCACCGCGCAGCACTTCGGACTGACGGCGGGCGTCGGATTCCAGCTCGACGACCTGACGGTCGGCGATGGCGCGGCGGCGCTGCGCCTCTTCGTTACCACGGGCGCGGATCAATTCGGCCTCGGCCAGACGTTCCGACTTCATGCGCTCGAAGGTCTGCTGCGAGACTTCCTGCGTCAGGTCGGTACGGCGGATACGGACATCCACGATGCTGATGCCGAGCGATTCCGCGTCGGGACGCAGATCGTCACGCACTTCCTGCATCATCGATGCACGTGCGTCCGAAAGCGCCGATTCGAAGCCGCGCAGACCGTAGACCCGGCGCAGCGAGGCGTCGAGACGGGTGCGCAGGCGCGATTCCGCCGACATCTGGTCACCCGAGACCGTCTGCCGGAAGCGGCGTGCATCCGTGATGCGATAGACCACGAAGGCATCTACCTCGTAGAACTTGCCGCCGGACACCTGAACACGGATGTTGTCGTGATCGAAGCGCAGCGCCCGGTTCTCGATATATTGTACCCGGTCGGCATCCATGAAGGCGAAGGGCAGCTTGAAATAGAGGCCCGGCGCCGTTTTCACATCCTGGATCTGACCGAAGCGGACGACGATGGCCTGCTGACGCTCGTTGACCACGAAGATCGACGAATAGCCAAGAAAAAGCAGGACGGCGAGACCGACGAGAACGGCCGTAAGACGGTTGCTCATATCAGTTGCCTCCCTGCTGTGCTGCGCCCGGATTGTTGCGCATGATCTCGTTCAGAGGCAGATAAGGCACCACGCCCTGTTTCTCGTCGATGATGATCTTGTTGGAACCCTTGAGCACCTGTTCCATGGTTTCCAGGAACATGCGCTGACGGGTTACATCAGGCGCCGTGCGATACTGGTCATAGATGGAGACGAAGCGCTGTGCCTCACCCTGTGCCTCGTTGACGACGCGCGACTTGTAGGCGTTCGCCTCTTCGAGGATCTGCGCGGCCTGACCGCGTGCGGCACCGAGCTTCTGGTTGGCGTACTGGTTGGCTTCCTGAACGAAGCGGTCTTCGTCCTGTTCGGCGCGCTGCACCTCATCGAAGGCATCGGCCACTTCACGCGGCGGCGCCGCATCTTCGATGGCCACGGCATTGATGGAGATACCGGCGCCATAACCGTCCATGGTGGACTGGATGATGGTGCGCACATCCGCCGCGATCGCCTGACGGTTGTCGCGGAAAATATCCTGTGCCGGACGACGGCCAACCACTTCACGCATGGCGCTTTCGGAAACCTGCTGCAGGGTTTCCGCCGGGCTGTCGACGTTGAAGAGATAGGATTTCGGATCGGAGACCGTATAGAGCACCGAGAACTGGACATTGACGATGTTCTGGTCGCCCGTCAGCATCACGCCGCTCGACGAGGAAGACGAGGCGCGCGAGCCGATATTCTGCTGCTGCTCGGTGACCTTGACGATTTCCACCGTCTCGATCGGCCACAGATGGAAATGCAGGCCCGGCATCGAGATTTCGTCCTTGGGACGGCCGAAACGCAGCTCCACGCCACGCTCGTCCGGCTGAACGGTATAGACGGACTGGATGCCGAGGAAAACGAGAACGACAAGCACGAGGATCGCAACCGCGCCGCCATTGAAGCCGCCAGGCAGGACATTCTTGAAACGGTCCTGGCTGCGGCGAATGATCTCTTCGAGATCGGGCGGGCCGCCATTATTGCCGCCACCGCCGCCGCGAGGCCGGTTAGGCCCCTGCCCCCACGGGCCGCCACCGCCGCCCTGGTTGTTTCCTCCACCGCCGCCGCCCCAAGGGCCGCCGCCGCCATTCTGATTGCTCCAGGGCATCAATACCTCTTTATAAAAGCCTCTCCCGGTTCCGTTCGAAAGCGATTGCTCGCGTGCGGCGGGAATATCGACCCGTTATAGGAAGGAGAAGCGTCCGTTTCAACGCAGAGGTGGTAACTAAATACCCAATCGCGGTAAATAGTTCACTTTGACGCGGCTCTTCTCACATAAGTGGTGAACAGAACCGGATAATTGTCCTTTTCCCCTGCCGGAACGGCACTTTCCTCGATTTTTTCAAAGACGGCGGGATCGATTTCCGGGAAAAAAGTATCGCCATCGAGTTTTACGGCGACATGGGTGACGGAAAGTTGATCGGCGAAGGGCATGGCCTGACGGTAAATTTCGCCGCCGCCGGCAACAAAAACCTCGTCCACACCCAGCTCCGCAGCCTTCGTCTTTGCAAGCTTGAACGCCTCATCCAGCGACGAAACGACATCCACGCCGTCAGGCCGATAATCCGCATTGCGGCTGATGATGATATGCGGCCGCCCCGGCAAAGGACGTTCACCGACCGACAGGAACGTCTTGCGGCCCATGATGAGCGGCTTGCCCATCGTCATCGCCTTGAAGCGCTTCAGATCGGTGGAAAGCTTCCACGGCATGTCGAGATCGCGGCCGATGACACCGTTTTCCGAAACCGCGACGATGAGGGTGACACGCGGCCCGCTCATACCGCGATCGGCGCCTTGATGCTTGAATCGGCCTCGTAGTTCTCCAGCGTAAAGTCTTCGAACTTAAAGCCGAAAAGGTCCTTTACGTCAGGGTTGATGCGCATCGTCGGCAGGGCCTTCGGCGTGCGGGTCATCTGCAGCCGCGCCTGCTCGAAATGATTGGCATAGATATGCGCGTCACCCAGCGTATGAACGAAATCACCCGGCTTCAGGCCCGTGACCTGCGCCACCATCAGTGTCAGCAGCGCATAGGAGGCGATGTTGAACGGCACGCCGAGGAAGATGTCGGCAGAGCGCTGATAGAGCTGACAGGACAGCTTTCCATCGGAAACATAGAACTGGAACAGGCAGTGACAGGGCGGCAGCGCCATTTCGTCCACCAGCGCCGGGTTCCACGCCGAAACGATATGGCGACGGGAATTCGGGTTGGTCTTCAGACCCTCGATCAGAAGCGCGATCTGGTCGATATGGCGGCCGTCCGGCGCCGGCCAGGAACGCCACTGCGCACCATAGACCGGGCCGAGATCGCCATTCTCGTCGGCCCATTCGTCCCAGATGGAAACGCCGTTATCCTTGAGATAGGCGATATTGGTATCGCCCTTCAGGAACCACAGCAATTCATGGATGATGGAGCGCAGATGCAGCTTCTTGGTGGTGAGAACCGGAAAACCTTCGGAAAGGTCGAAGCGCATCTGGTAACCGAAGACCGAGCGCGTACCCGTGCCGGTGCGGTCTCCGCGGTCGGAGCCGGTTTCCATGACATGCCGGAGAAGATCGAGATATTGTTTCATACGTTCTGCCGCCGATTCCCTGATATCAGGGAATATAATAGCACATGGCGGCAGAACCAATCACCTAATGCGGGCTTATCCCCGGCTCAAATCACAGCGACTGGAGCTTACCCAGTTCCTTGGCCACCAGATAATAGAAGGTCACGCGCGACTTGGAGCGGTCACCTGCCATGATCTTGCAGACGGCGTCGATCGCCTTGTCGGCGCTATCGTCGGTGATACCGAGCTTCTTGCCGCACCAGCTCGCCTTGACGCGCGCAAGTTCTTCCGGATCGGAAGCGGACACCAGCGAGGAATCCCGGTTGCGCAAGGCAATGCCGAGATGTTTGACGATCTTGCCGACCACGGCTTCGTCGGCTGCTGCGTCGTATTTCTTCACATCTGCGAGATAGTCAGTCATGTCCACTCCTTCGTGTATCCCCGGCCCGGTGTTGCTTCTAATGACCGGTTGCATGGAGAATGTGACAGCAATCCCTCGTCGTCAAGAATTGTCTAAACTGCCAGACGCAATCACGAAACCTTTTCATGGAATTGTCATGCCCCCCCTTTTCTCCGCCGGGCGAAACGCCTATATGAGCCTTGCCGGGGCAACCCGGCTATGGCGATAAACGGTCGGTGTAATAAACCTATTGGACCCGGGGGCGGTACCCGGCGCCTCCACCAAAAACCGGCGGCTCTCTCTGGAAGAAGGCCGGCTTTTGATGGGGGCGAAACAGGATCGACAAGGGCGTAAAGATCGAACTTTTGCTCGGCATGATACCGCCGTTATCGGGTCACAAGTGTAGTTGCAAACGACAACAACGCTAAGGAATATGCTCTCGCTGCCTAATGGCGGTGCGGGAATTCCGCTCTAAAGCCCTCACGGTTAGCCCCGTGAGGCGGGGTTCGGAGGTACCTGGCAACAGAAACCTCCACCTTCTCCATTTTGCCTGAATTGGTTATATGATAGCTGACTTGCGGACGGCATCGGCTTTTCCGTTGCTGCCGTTCAGGACATTGCGTATACTTGGGCAACGCGCAGCCGCTTGGATCGAGTTCAACATCCGGTTAAGGATTGTGCGAAGATTCAGACTGTTACAGCGTCCTTGGCGCGCAAGGCGCGCAGCGCATTAAAAGACGTTCGAATAAGGGAAAGACAGGACCGCATGGGGCAGGATCATATCCGTTACGACATTCTCGCACAGGATGCCCTTCGCGGCGTTATTCGCAAGGTTCTGGGTGAAGTGGCCGCCACCGGCCGCCTTCCCGGCGACCACCATTTCTTCATCACATTCCTGACCGGCGCACCGGGCGTGCGGATTTCCCAGCACCTCAAGGCCAAATATGCCGAGCAGATGACCATCGTCATCCAGCACCAGTTCTGGGACATGAAGGTTACGGAAACCGGCTTCGAAATCGGCCTGTCCTTCTCCGATACGCCGGAAAAGCTGGTTATCCCTTACAACGCCATTCGCGGTTTTTACGATCCTTCCGTCAATTTCGAGCTTGAGTTCGACGTGCCGCTGGCCGACGAGGAAGAGATGGAAGAAGCCGAAATCACCGCCTACCCCGTATCCGGCGAAGCAAAGCCGGCAGCTTCTTCCGAGACGCCCAAAACCGGTGAAGAAAAGAAGGAAGGCTCCGTCGTTTCGCTCGATGCTTTCCGCAAGAAGCAATAACGGCCTTTTGTCCCAACATTAGGAAACACGGGGAGACATATCCGCATGGCCGCCGATATCGTCAATCTGCGTCAGTTTCGCAAGCAGAAAGCCCGTAACGAAAAGGAAAAGCAGGCGGAACAGAACCGCCTGTCCTTCGGCCGCACCAAGGCTGAAAAAGACCTCACCTCCGCCCTTAACGAGAAAGCCGAAAAGCGCCTTGACCAGGGCCGGCTCGAAAAGGACGATGGCGGGACCGACAGGGACTGACGTATCAGGGCTGCCGCAACCAGCGCACCGCAGTATCGAAACCAACCGCAAGACAGAGGCCTGCCGGCGAAACATGATTCAGATTTCCAGCCGGAGGCCGATCTGATGATCCGCAAGCATTCAGCAACATTGCACGGCCACCGCACCAGCATTTCACTTGAAGACGCCTTCTGGGAAGAGCTGAAGATGATTGCGGAAAAGCGCAAGATCAGCTTCGCCGCCCTGCTGGCGGAAATAGATGACAACAGGCCCGCCGACAGCAATCTGTCCTCGTCCCTGCGCGTCTATGTGCTGAACTGGCTCAAGACCCGGTAAACGTTTCCGGCCGGCCGGCGATACGGGCTCGCCGCTTCCGCTCTTTCTCCGGGCAACTACAAATATTCCTGCCAAAAACTCGTAACGCCGTGAAAGCATTCATTAAACATTCGCGGCCTAATTTGTGCTGCAAGGCATTCCCGTATTGCGTAGCCTTGTTTTCGATCTTTATTCCATACCTTTCCAATCCACACATCCGCCACGAGGCGACCCATGGTTTCTGCCGTTTCCGGAACAAGCATCGCTGTTTCCGTTCTCTCTTCTTCATCGACCTCCTCTTCAAGCGTTTCCGAACTGAAAGCCCAGATTGCCGAAAAGCAGTCGGAACTGGCCCAGACCACCGAAGCGAAAGCACAGGAGGAGCTGAAGAGCGCCATCGCATCGCTCAAGGCGCAGCTTGAAGCCCTCGAAAACAGCGCCGATAAGTCCACATCTTCAACCGGCAGTGCGGATAAGCCCAGCCTATCCGGCGAGAGCAGCAGGATCGGCACGAAGAACTTCGACGCCAGCACGCCCTTTGGCGAACGCGAAAGCTGGATCTAGCCGGCTGCCGGGCAGGTCACAGGCGGCAGAAAAAGCAGGCCTAGGACCGCATCAGATTCGTCCCCAGACAATATCGCGAAGCTTGGTCCGACAATCGTCTCCGGGTTGGACTGAGGATTCGCAACTGGCGCGGCAATGGCACGCATTCCCGGTGCGAACCGGAAGATGATGCCGCTTCAGGGATATATCCAGATAGAGCAATCTGGAGAGTGGTCCGCCTCAGAGCATGTCCGGTAAAAGTGCGTGGCGGTTCTACGTCCGGAAAATGCGGGAAAACAAAAGGCTCGAGCACCTCCGGCGATTTCGTTTGGACCGGTGTGCTCCAGCTTTTCAAACGGCCTATCGATTGGCCGGCGCGTTTTCCGGCGCCAACTCCCGGATCGCATTTTCGGTCGGCGGCACCACCAGCATCGGTGCCGATTGCGGCTCCGGCACGGGTTGCTGTTGCTGCTGTTGCTGCTGTTGTTGCTGCAACCGCTCCTGCTGTTCCTTCTCCTGACGAAGACGCTCTTCAGCCGCAGCCTTCTGGCGGGCTTCCTCTTCCGCCTTGGCCTTGGCTTCCGCCTCCACCCGTTGCTTTTCAGCCTGCCGCTCGGCCGCCTGAGAACGGTAGAGCGCCACTTCGCGGCGCAGGCGCTGCTTTTCAAGAACGCTGGCCTGCATGGCCTCCACCCGACGGCGCTCCTTTTCGAAAGCCCGCAGCGACAGGTAATTGCTGAGCGCCGAAACATCGGTCGTCAATGCCGGCGCGGCCAGCGGGCCGTTATAGTTGAGACGCAGCGACGGTTCGGCCCCGGCAACGGCTTCCGTACCCGGATTGAAGAGAAGATCGAGATCGCCGTTCACGGTCGATGCGGCAAGGTCGACGGTCGCATCGCCGGCAAGCGTCACCGGATCGATACCGGCACGCAGATTCTGGAAATGAAGCGCACCGCCATTCAGCGAGAACGGCAGGCCCACATCGCCAAGCCCGATTTCACCCTGCCACAGGCTCTGATCCACCAGCGGCCGAACCTTGGGCGCGTCGATCGGCTGCTGCAAACCATCGGCCGCCTGCAGGATCGGCGGCAGGGCACCGGGATTGAGCCCCTTCAGCACGAGCCCGCCGGCACGGATTTCACCTGAGCCGCCGGCAGATTTCAGAATCTCGCCGACGCTTTTGCCGGTCGATTCGGCTGTCAGGTCGATCGCCACCCGGCCGGTCGCAACCGGCCCATTGGCATTCGCCCACAGGATCGGCTCCGGATTGGCATCGGCCACCGCGATCTTGGTGCGGAAAATTCCCGCCCCTTCGCCCGTGGACATGGCCAGCCGGCCGGTCAGTTTACCGCCCATGAAGCCGCCCGTGACATCGTCCAGCGCAAGACTGCCCGAATCATGCGTGACCTTGGCCGCAAGACCCGTGATCGTGCCGAAAGGCCCGGCTTCGAAATTCTCCGCCTTCAGCGACAGCGCGGCCTTGAGCTGCGGGAAAGCAGCCATGGCCAGCGGCTTGGCATTGAGCGCACCGGTTTCCGGATCGATCACCGGCCCGTAGATCGCATCGCCCAGCCAGGCGAGATCGACGGTCCTGAGCGCAAGATCGCCACTGACAGGATAAGGCGCGGCTCGCTGAATGACGAGATTGCCCGAGAACGGATTGCCACCGGCCTGCCCGCCAACGGAGGAAAAAGCGATTTTCTGCCCATCGACGGCCATTTTCGCATTGGCCTTCACGGCCATGCCGCCGCCGAGCTGAGGCAGCCCCACCGCATTCATGATGAGATATGGCTCTATATCAGCGCTTTCGAGCGCCACATCGGCACTGCCTTCACCGAAATTGGCGGCCGCAACGGCAAAGGAGCCGTTCATCGAAAAATGCGTGCGCTCCGTCGAAAAACGTATGTCGGTCTGGGCGGGCGAACCGAGCGTGCCATTGAGCTTGACTGAGAGAAGCCCCTCGCCATCCGCATCGAAGGGCAGCGGGTCAAGCCCCGCCTGTCCGAACAGGATCGCCGTCGACTGGTTTTTCAGGACCGCTTCCAGCGACATCGCGGTATCATCGGTGATCGACAGGAAATCCGGCATCTTGGCAACGGCCGACAGACGGCTGCCATTGACGGTACCGGAAACGGCCACATTGGCCCCGCCATTTTCGCTGTTGACGGAAACATCCACGGCAAGGTCGGAATTGGCGTACCAGGGTGCGCTCGCCGCCAGACGCCCGAGGAACGGGTGATCAGGCAATTTCTGCTGCAGCATGGTGAAGAACGGCTGCATATCCGCCGCATGCAGGTTCACCGTACCCTTGCCCGCATATTTGAGCAGCGAGCCCTGCAGCTCTCCCCTGGCCCGCACCTCGGCGCCGGCAATATCGCCCGCCGTCATGTTTTCGAGCGTCAGGATGCCGCCTGCCATGCTGAAGGCGGTCTCCACATGATTGGCGGTCACGCCGGCCATGTTGAAACGGTCGGCCTTGAACTTGGCATTGATTCGATGATCGAGAACCGAGCTTCCCACCTGATCGCCAAGCGCCAGGCTGCCGAGTGCCTTCAGGGCATCAAGGTCGATTTCGTTGCCGGCGAGATCGATGGAGAGATTGGAGGTCTTGCCGTCGGAGCGCCGTTCCAGCTCGCCCTTCAGCGATGCCTCGCCTATGGCAAGCTCGAGATTGTCGAAACGCTGGTTGAGCGTCGTCAATGAGACATCGGCGGAAAAACCGGCGGCGTTGAGCTGCCGGATTGCCGGATCGACGGAACCGGAAAGCCAGTTGGCCAGCCCCGAGGGCTGGTTGGAGGCCACAAGCAGATTACCATTGAAAGCCGGACCGCCAAGCAGTGTCAGCGATCCCTTGGCTTCCAGCTGCGTCCTGCCCGGCAGCGTCGCAACCGCATTCACCACCTGCCAGCCGCTGCCTTCCGGGCGCACATCCAGCCTGATGTCGCGGATGGTCGTATCGTCGGAAACAAGGGCCGGAAGACTGATGCTGGCCTTGCCCGGCACCGGCGGCACCGGAATGCGGGCGACCATGGCCGCAAAGGCCTCGATGCGCTGTCGCACCGAAACGGTGGGCTGGCGCGAGGTCTTGCCCGTCTGCACGACGGGTGGCGCGAAGCGGGCGACATCGATCTGCTGGCCATCCGCCGTCAGCAGGAACTCCGGCTTCGCACCGGTATCGAGCGTCGCTTCCCCGGTCACGACATAGGGATTTTCGCTGCCGCCGAGTTCCATGCGGTAGCTCGATATGCGCACGCTCTCATTGGTCAGTTCGAAACTGCCGCGGGTGCGTGGCGAGGAAAATAGCGACGGTCCGGCCTGTTTCTGCTTTTCGTCTTCACGGAAGATGAAGGAGAACGAGCCGCTATAGGCTGGCTTTCCCGCGGCCGCGGCGATCGCACCGTCCAGATCGACCTCGACCGGATGCTCGTCCGGCACCAGCCGCACCCTGAGCCCCATGCGGCCGGCGGCATAATCGGGCTCGCTGCTGGAGAGGGAGAAGGAACCCGGATGCCCGTCGACGGCAGCACGCCCTTCCGCCTTCCACGGGCCGGCCAGCGAATTGGCGGACATGTCGGCGCTGAGACCGGTCACGACACGGTTGCGGCCGGATTGCTCATCGATGAATTCGATCTGTCCGCCTTCGATCTGCACGCTTTCCAGCACCACGGTGCGGGCGGGAATTTCCGCCCGGCTGCCACGCATCCAGTCCAGCGTGCCGTCTTTCAAGAGCCTGATCTTGGCCTTGGGTTCCTCGATACGCATGTCGAAGATGCGCGCCTCACCGGAGAGGAACGGCGCAAGCTCGGCATCCATGGAAAAACGGGCGACCTGGATGAGCGGCGAGCCGTCCGCATCCGTTCCCGCACGCACATCATGCAGGGTTACCGAAGGGAAAGGCAGGATTCGGGCTTCGACCCGGCCATGCACCACCACCTTCTTGCCGAGAATACGGCTTGCCTGATCCTCGAAATCGCGGCGGAAATCCGTCCAGTCGACAAAATAGGGAATGAGCAGCGCCGAAAACAGCACCAAGGCCAGCAGTCCGCCCAGAAAAACCAGAATACGCCCGAGCACTGACCTGCATCTCCCTTCGCGAACGCTGCAAACCTATTCTTTTCTGCCTTAACGGCAAGCAGCCTTTTGTACCAATCAAATGTGAGAATGATCAGACAAGACGGAACAACTTGCCCGGATTGAAAATATTATCCGGATCGAGCGACGTTTTGATGGCGCGCATGAGATCCAGCGCATTTCCCGCCTCTTCGGCGAGAAAACTCATCTTGCCCTGGCCGATACCGTGTTCGCCGGTGCAGGTGCCGTCCATGGCAATCGCCCGGCGGTTGAGGCGGGCGACGAAGGCTTCCGTTTTCGCCACGCTTTCCACATCCTTGCCATCGAACAGAATGAGGACGTGGAAATTCCCGTCGCCCGCATGGCCGACGATTGGCGCCAGAAAGCCGTTTTCCTCGATGTCCCGCTGTGTTTCCACCACGCAATCCGCCAGCCGCGAAATCGGCACGCAGACATCGGTGGAAAGCCCGTCGAGATGGGGCGCAAGCGCCCGCGAGGCCCAATAGGCATCGTGCCGCGCCTTCCACAGCTTGTTGCGCTCGGCCGCATCGCTCGTCCAGCGGAAGTCGACGCCGCCACATTCGGCAGCGATTTCGGCGAACTGCTGCGATTGCAGCGCCGCCGTCTCCTCCGTGCCGTGAAACTCCACGAACAGCGTCGGCTTTTCCGCGTAGTTCAGGCCGGAATAGGCGTTGCAGGCCCGCACCTGCACCTCGTCAAGCAATTCGATACGGGCAACCGGAACGCCCATCTGGATCGTCATGATGACCGCATCGCAGGCTGCCTTGATGCTGTCGAAGGTACAGACCCCACCAGCGATCTTTTCCGGTATGCCCTGCAGCCGCAGTGTGACCGAGGTGATGACGCCGAGCGTCCCCTCCGCACCCACAAAAAGCCGCGTCAGGTCGTAACCTGCCGAAGACTTGCGGGCGCGCCGCGCGGTGCGGACCTCCTCGCCATTGGCGACGACAGCGGTGACGGCCAGCACATTGTCCTTCATCGTGCCGTAACGCACGGCATTGGTGCCTGACGCCCGCGTCGAGGCCATGCCGCCGATCGAGGCATTGGCACCCGGATCGATCGGGAAAAACAGGCCGGTATCGCGCAGATGGACATTCAGGTCCTCGCGCGTCACGCCCGGTTCCACCGTCACGTCAAGATCTTCGGCATTCACCTCAATGATACGATTCATCCGGCTGAAATCGATGCAGATTCCACCATTGGGGGCATTCACCTGGCCTTCGAGCGAAGACCCCGTTCCGAACGGAATGACCGGCACCTTGTACTGCGCGCAAGCCTTCACCACGGCCTTCACATCATCGGCGTTTTCGGCAAAGACAACACCGTCAGGCGCCTGCAGGGTCAGATAGGTGGTGGTGTGGCCGTGCTGCTCGCGAAACGCCTGCCCGGTCTGGAGCCTGTCACCAAGCTGCTGCTTCAGCACCGCGAGCGCAGATGCGATACCCTCTTCGTTCCGCTTGCCCGCCACCACATCTTTCAGCGCCATCATCCATCTCCACCGCAACATCCGCCCGTAACGGATTCGATCCGTTACGAAATTCCGTCAGGTGGTATGGGATAAGGTTAACGCTTTGTCCAGCCGATCAGTTGCCTGCGCGGCAAGAACGAACGGCTACTGCCAATGCTCCGGAACTCGGCGACTGCCAGCCCCGAGCAAGCTCCGCCCCGTATACACCTTATACGTGAATTTATTCATCGATACTCATAAATGCATATGAATTACAACCGGAATGCGGATCTTGGAAAAGCAGGTCCGCGTTCAAACATCAGGGTTTCAAGATGACTGCAATTACAAGTCAGCCCTTCGCTACATTGAGTTCTTTTCGGCTGTCGACAGAAAACAGCTCTGGAGTAGACCGGACAAACAACCCCTCACACGCCATAAATGGTGTCGATCCTCTAACCGCTCTGCTTGCGTCCGACCCGGACAACGAAACCGGCGACCTCACCTACGACAGGACAGGCAGGATCGACAACATGTCGGCGAAAGTCACCGCCGACGCTGATAACGCGAAAAGCAACTTAGGCGCCGAGGGGGAACATGACTGGGCAGCGGAACTCATCCGGACCACCAGCCTCGACCTTTCCCCTGCCTCCAGCAGAGTGGATTTGTGGGGAGAAAGGTTGCGGTTCGAACGGGCCATCCTCATTCCTGGCATACGGCCTGAAGACGTAACCCGCAATTTCGTTCCCGAAGGCATGACGAAAGAAAGCGTCTATGACCTAACGCCGGAGGCATATTTTGCAGCGGTAAGTCAAGCACAGAACAACGCTTCAGAGCGGGAACAGAGGGAAAGTTGGGCATTACACGGCGTCGATTTCGATGCCTATATGTCTGGCTTGGACAACCCGACCTATGCCGCTATGGGCGTTCCCGGAAGCATACAGACACTTCAGAATGCAATCGATTTCTATAACAGCACCCACAAAGCTAAAACCCAACGAGTGGATCCGGAAACCTTGACGGAGAAACAGCGGGCAACGCTTAAAATGCTCGAGGAAAGCAATAATTACTGGAAAAAACGCGCCAAGGATCAACTCGATCAGACGATTTCCAGCCTGTTCAGGAGCTACGACAGAACAGGAAATCTGATTGAGACGGATGCCGCTGGTAGGATTAGCGTCGGAGCCTTTAAACTATCGTACAAAGGTGTTCAGATTTATCGTCCGAATGGAGGGAATTGACCAGTCTCCGCGACGACCGCCGCCACTAAAAGTCCGCTTTCAACACTTCGGCAACTTCCAGAAACCCCGAATGTAACGGCAAATGAAACGGCATTCGCAAGGAGCATACATCTATGCCCGTGCGGCCCTAACTTGTCTTGCAATATTCACAAAAATCCCCTCGACAGAGACAGCCAAACACGCAACCATAAGTATGCATTTTAACTAATTATATATATCAGGAGTATATTATATGGCCAGATATACCGGAAGCGACAAAGCTGATGTCTACAGCGGCACTCCTTATGATGATATAATTTACGGCGGACGAGGATACGACGAACTCCGCGGTAACGGTGGCAACGACGTCATTTATGCGGGCGGCGGATGGTTGCCCGGATATGACCGCGTATGGGGCGGTGACGGCAACGATACAATCTATCTCGAGCAAAACCCCTTGCGGAATTATGCTTATGGGGAAGCAGGAGACGATATTATTTTCGGTACATAGGGTTGGACACAATCGATGGCGGCTCGGGCAACGATCGTATTGAAGGCGGTGGCGGTGCCGACACCATTTATGGCGATATGGGTGATGACACCATTGTTCTTGGAATAGGTCATATTACCGCGCGCACCACGGTCGATGGCGGTGATGGCGCAGATAAAATTTACCTCAATTATGGCTTCGAAATGTTTATTTCAGGCGGCGCGGGCGATGACATCTTCTATGCGAACCGTGCGTCTCTCATGGGCACGGATTTTGACGGCGGCTCCGGAAATGACATTATTGAGGCAAGTTTCAACGAAAGCCGCATCGGCATTCGCTCGATCCGCAACATCGAAGAAATCAAAGGCGCTGGCCGTACAAATGTCAGCATCGAATTTGATGATCTCGGTGGTACCCTCGACTTTACGAAGGTCCAAATCACCGACATCGCCAGGTTTCGAGGCTCAGATAACGCCGATACGCTATATTTGGCAGGGAAAAATTCCGGAGACACGACCGACGATGGCGCAAATGATGTGATCGATTTGGGCAGAGGAAACGACGTGGCTTATAGCGGCTTTGGCAACGATACCGTCGCCGGTGGAGACGGAAACGATAAACTTTTCGGCGAAGATGGCGATGACAACCTGCAAGGCGGAAACGGCAACGACCTTCTTTCCGGCGAATTTGGCAACGATCAACTCGAGGGCGGAAACGGGAGCGACACCTTCATCTTTCGCACCAGCTTCGGAGACGATGTGATTGCTGATTTCTCAGTGACTGGTGGGGATGTGATCGAAATCACAGGATTTAGCGGCATCGACGAGTTCTCTGATCTTGCCACTTTGTTTAACGACGTAGACGGATCGACGGTGATCAACTTCACTCCGTCGGATAGCCTGTCTCTGGTCGGGGTTTCCGTTGCGAGTCTTTCCGCAAACGATTTCCTGTTTGTCGCCTGAGACAAACAGGACTTAATGGTTTCTAAAATGGGCAAGTCGGTTTTCGGCTTGCCCATAGACTTTTATTCCGCCGCAAGCAGCGGCTTGTCTTCCTCCAGCGCCTTGCGGCGGGCGGCAAGTTCCAGTTCGCGGTGGAGGCGGATTTCCTCATCCGCCTGCGGCTTGGCGAAGCGGGCAATCAGCAGGTAGGAGACCGGGGTGATGTAAAGCGTCACCAGCGTCGCAAAACCGAGACCGCCGACGATGACCCAGCCGAGCGCGATGCGCGCTTCCGCACCCGCCCCCTGCGCCAGCACCAGCGGCACGCCGCCGAGAATGGTGGCGATCATCGTCATCATGACGGGGCGCAGACGGATGCTGGTGGCCTTTTCGATGGCTTCGCGCACGGTGGCACCCTGGTCGCGCAGATGGTTGGCGAATTCCACGATGAGAATGCCGTTCTTCGCCATCACGCCGACCAGCAACACAAGGCCGATCTGGCTATAGACGTTGAGGCTCGAGCCGGTGACCAGCAGCGCAATCACCGCGCAGGCAAGACCAAGCGGCACCGTCGACATGATGATGACCGAACTCAGCACACTTTCGAACTGCGCGGCCAGCACGAGGAAGATGATGGCGATGGCGAAACCGAAGGTCAGCAACATGCCACTCGAGTTTTCCTCCAGCGTCGCCGCTTCGCCGAGCGGCAGCAGGCGCGCGCCGGGCGGCAGCACGGATTGCGAAAGCTCATTCACCTTCTGCAGCGCCGCACCGAGCGAAACGCCATCCTTGAGGTTGGCGGTAAAGCCGACGGAGGGAAGCTGCTGTTCGCGGTTCAACTGCGGCGCAACCGCATTTTCCCTGAGCGTGGCGATAACCGACATCGGCACGATCTTGCCGTCGCCCGTTTTCAGGAAGACGTTTTCAAGATCGGTCGGATCGTTGATCGGCCGGGTGGAGGACAGAAGCCGCACCGGGATAGCATCGCCATCCACGAAGACATCGACGATCGAGCGCCCTTCCAGCAGCGACTGCATGGCGCGTGACAGGCCGGTGATGTCGATGCCGAGATCCGACGCACGTTCGCGGTCGATGGAAACGGAAAGCTGCGCCTGGTTGGGCTCGTTGTCAAAACGCGGCGTGTCGAACAGGCCGCTTTCCTCCATGGAAAGCAGCAGTTTCTGTGTCGCCGCCGTCAGCGCCGCATAATTGCTGCCGACCATCGCCATTTGCAACCCGTTGCCGGCGCCGCGAATTCTAAGGCTGTTCGGCTGCATCGCATTGCCGCGCAGCGCCGGAACTTTGTTGGCGGCGGAGGTGACATCGGCGGCGATCTGGTTCTGCGTCCGCTCGCGATCGGCCCAAGGCGCCAGCGTCAACACCATGAAGCCGGTATTGGACGAACCGTTCATGCCGGTGATGGAGTAGATATTGCGGATTTCGCCACTGTCGCGCAGCGGCTGCAGGTTTTCCTCGATCCGTTGCAGCTGGTCGCGGGTGTATTCGAGGCTGACGCCCTGTGGCGCGGTGACCCGCATCATGATCGAGGCACGGTCTTCGCGCGGTGTCAGTTCGTTCTGGATCATGCCGAAGGCGATCCATGACAGGCCTGAGAAGATCAGCGCGACAACGATGACGATCAGCGGATTGTTGAGGCAGGCGGAAAGCGTCGTTTTGTAGGTGGAGGCAAAGACATTGCCGAACCAGGCGAGCGGTCCCGTCGGCTCCTTCAGCCCCTCCTTCAGCATGCGGGAAGCCAGCATCGGGCAGAGCGTCAGCGCCACGATCGATGACAAGCCCACGGCAAAGGCCAGGACGAAACCGAATTCGCGGAACAGGCCGCCAAGCTGGCCGGGCAGGAAGGAAAGCGGAATGAACACGGCGGCGAGCGTCGCCGTCGTCGCGATGACCGCGAAGAAGACCTCCTGCGTGCCGAGAACGGCGGCGGCCCGCGGCCCCATGCCTTCCGCCCGGCGGCGCACGATGTTTTCCAGCACGACGATGGCGTCATCGACCACGAGGCCCGTCGCCAGCACGATGGCAAGCAGGGTCAGGATATTGACCGAGAAGCCGACCATATAGATGGCGACGATAGTGCCGATCAGCGCGACAGGCATGGTGATCGCCGGAATGAGGGTCGCACGCCAGTCGCGCAGGAAGAGATAAAGCACGACAACGACGATGATCGCCGAGAGACCGAGCGCCAGTTCCACCTCGTGCAGCGCGCCTTCGATGAAGACGGCATCATCGCTGGTGACGACGATACGCGTACCCTCAGGCAGATTGGCCGACATGGCGGCGACGGCGGCTTTTACGCCGGTTGAAATATTGAGCGTGTTCGACTGCGCCTGACGGATGACGCCGAGACCGACACCCTGCACGCCGTTGGAGCGCAGCGAGGTGGATTCATCATCCGCACCCAACATGACGGTTGCCACGTCCCTGAGACGGATATTGTTCTTGATCAGGAGATTGGAGAAATCCTCAGGCTTCGTCAGGCTGGCCGTGGCGCGCACGACGATGTCCTGCGTCGTGCTTTTCAGCGACCCCGCCGGCACGTCGAGGGCCGCGCTGGCAAGCGCGTTGGAAACATCGGTCACCGTCAAACCGCGGCTGGCGAGCGCCGCCTGATTGAGATCGACCCGGAAAACCTTTTCCTGATCGCCGTAGAGCTCCACATCGGCCACGCCATCGACGGCGGCCAGGCGATCGATGATCTCGTCATCCACCAGCTTGGTCAGGTCTTCCATGCTGAGCGTGGTCGAGGTGACGGCAAGGCGCATGATCGGCTGGCTGTCGGAATCCGCCTTGATGATCTGCGGTTCGTCGGCATCGTCAGGCAGCTGATTGGTGACGCGGCCGATGGCGTCGCGCACGTCGTTGGCTGCGACGGCCAGATCGACATTGTCGCCGAATTCCAGCGTCACGCGGCTGGTGCCGAATTGCGAGTTGGACGAGATGGACTTGACGCCGCTGACACGGGCGACAGCACCTTCAATGGTCTGCGTCACTTCCTGATCGATGGTTTCCGGCGCGGCACCTTCATAGGTGGTCCTGACGCTGATCGTCGGCCGGTCGACATCGGGCAGTTCGCGCACTTCGACGCCAACCAGCGCGGCAAGGCCGGCAACGACCAGCAGCGTGTTGAGAACCGCCGCCAGAATCGGCCGGCGCACGAACAATGCGGTAAAGGCGAGCTTGGAATCCTGACCGGAAGGCGGATGCGTCGTCATTGGCTGGCGACCTCTTCAGGCTTCGGCTGGTTGCCGACGCGGACCGCGCCGCCTTCTCTCACGCGCTGCAGGCCCTCGATCACGACAGGCTCGCCTTCCGCCAGCTCGGCCTTGACGAGAACGGCATCTGGATTGCGCTGCACGATCTGCACCCGCACCTTGTTCGACTTGTTCTCGGTGACGCGCCAGACATAGGAGCCTTCCGCGTCCCATTGCACGGCAAGCGGATCGACCGAGGCATAGATCTCCCCGGCAAAACGCATGATGACGCCAAACGACATGCCGGCCCTGAGTTCATCCTTCTCATTGCCGAATTTCGCCCGGATGCGGATGGTGCGGCTTGCCTCATCGACGCGGTTGTCGACCGCCTCGACTTCGCCCCTGAAGGTCTCGCCGGGCCGGGAAATCGACGTCGCCTCCACCGGCATGCCGACCTTGATCGCGGTCACGAAGCGCTCGGGGGCCCAGAAATTGACGAGAATTTCCGAGCGGTCGTCAATACTGACAATGGTCGACTGCGTGGTAACGTTGTCGCCGATATTGGCGGCGACGATACCGGCCACGCCTTCGATGGGCGCGACGATGTCGCGACGCTTGAGATTAAGCTCGGCGGTGCTCAGCGCAAGCTTGGCGGCCTCTTCGGCAATCTGCGCATCCAGCACATCAAGGCGGGAAACGGATTTAAGGTTCTTGTAGGAATTCGATTTTTCGACCGCGCTGCGCAGCGTCACCTGCGCCTTGTCCCGCTCGATCACCTGCTCCTCATCATCGAGCCGCGCGAGCACCTGCCCTTTCACGACGCGTGCACCGGAGGAGGTGCGGATTTCCGAAAGCGTGCCGGAGGTCTGCGGCATGACGACAACAGACTGGATCGCCTCGCCGTTGCCGATAGCGTTCAGCCGGTCATTGACCATGCCTTTTTTAACCGGAGCCGTCACCACCAGAGTGGCATTGCCGTTGCGGCGAGCGCCGCCGGCATTCTGGCCCGATGGCGCGCCTGAGGTTCCGGCGCCGGATGCCGCCACCTCGATCGCACCGGCCGGCATTTTGCCGAGCCCGATGGCGGCGAGCACATTGCGGGCTTCGGGCGAATAAAAGCCCCAGAGACAGAGCCCGGCTCCCACCACGGCAAGACTGACACCCACCTGTTTCCAGACCCGCATGTATTTCTCCGGTTGATCCGCGCAGCACGATACATTCCCGAAAACGACACGTTCCGGGACAGGTGCAGTATTCCTGCTTGGCGGGGGCAAGGCAACGCACAAATCCGTTCCTTACGTAATTGTAATTTGGGCGCAATTGCCGCGCCATGCAGCCGGCCGGCAATCCTTCCGCGCAATCCTGTCGCAAATATCTTCCGTTGGGATAATCTGCCCCACGGAGAAACACGACTGGAGGAACCATGAGCACCGTGACGAAAGCCGAGAATCCTGAAGCCGACCCGCGCGTCAAGGCGGTGTTCGATGATATCCGCGCCACCCGCAAATCGGATTTCATCAATAATATGTGGCTCTACCTCGCCTTCGATGCCGATCTGCTTGAAAAGACCTGGGGTGAAGTCAAGGAGGTGATGGCGACACCCTCGGCGCTCGATCCCGTGGTGAAGGAAATGCTCTATATCGCCGTTTCCGTCACCAATGGCTGCTCCTATTGCGCCCATTCCCACACGGCCGCCGCCAAAGCCAAGGGCATGACGAAAGAGCAGCATGCCGATTTGCTGCGCGTCATCGCGCTTGCCGCAAAAACCAACCAGCTTGCTGTGGCTCTGCAAGTGCCCGTTGACGCCGCTTTCGACGCCGACAGGCAGACGTGATACAAAAAATGCCTTGGAATAGGCGTTTTGACTGACGATACCGGAATAAAAGCAGAACACGGTTCTGGCCTTTATATCCCGAATCACTACATTGGGCCGCATGAGCAACAGTTTTGACGATATGCCGTTCTTCGATGAGGAACCCGTGGCGCCGCGTAGGGCGACGAACAATGCCGGTGCGGAAAGCGGCGGCGGGCTTGGCATTGCCGCCCGCGCCATGGCGGCGCGCGACCAGACGCGTGCCGCGCCTGACTATCTTTCCGGCCTCAACCCGGAACAGCGCGATGCCGTGGAAACGCTGGACGGACCCGTTCTCGTTCTCGCCGGCGCCGGCACCGGCAAGACCCGCGTTCTGACGACCCGCATCGCCCATATTCTGGCGACCGGCCGCGCCTATCCGAGCCAGATTCTTGCCGTCACCTTCACCAACAAGGCTGCCCGCGAGATGAAAGAGCGTATCGGCGTTCTGGTCGGCGGCGCTGTCGAGGGCATGCCCTGGCTCGGAACCTTCCATTCCATCGGCGTCAAGCTATTGCGCCGCCATGCCGAACTCGTCGGTCTTAAATCGGATTTCACCATTCTCGATACCGACGACGTGGTGCGGCTGATCAAGCAGCTCATCCAGGCCGAAGGTCTTGATGACAAGCGCTGGCCGGCAAAGCAGTTCGCCGGCATGATCGACGGCTGGAAGAACAAGGGCCTGACGCCGCCGGATATTCCGGAGGGCGACAGCCGCGCCTTCGCCAACGGCAAGGGCCGCGAACTTTACACCGCCTATCAGAACCGGCTGAAAACGCTGAACGCCTGCGACTTCGGCGACCTTCTGATGCACCCGATCAGCATCTTCCGCCGCCACACCGATATTCTGAAAGAGTATCACCAGAAGTTCCGTTACATTCTGGTGGACGAATATCAGGACACCAATACGGCGCAATATATGTGGCTCAGGCTGCTGGCCCAGCGCGCCAAGGGCGAACCGCAGAACGTCTGCTGCGTTGGAGACGACGACCAGTCGATCTATGGCTGGCGCGGCGCGGAAGTGGACAATATCCTCCGCTTCGACAAGGACTTCCCGGGCGCCAAGGTCATCAAGCTCGAGCGAAACTACCGCTCCACCGAACATATTCTCGGCGCGGCCGGCCATCTGATCGCCCATAACGAGGGACGCCTCGGCAAAACGCTGTTTACCGAACGCAGCAGTCCTGACGATGAAAAGGTCGTGGTGCATGCCGCCTGGGATTCCGAGGAGGAGGCCCGCGCGGTCGGCGAGGAAATCGAACAGCTTCAGCGCAAGAACCATAATCTGAACGACATGGCCATTCTCGTTCGCGCCTCCTTCCAGATGCGCGAATTCGAAGACCGCTTCGTCACGCTCGGCCTCAATTACCGCGTCATTGGCGGCCCGCGCTTTTATGAGCGCCTCGAAATCCGCGACGCCATGGCCTATTTCCGCCTTGTCTGCCAGCCGGCCGACGATCTTGCCTTCGAGCGGATCGTCAACACGCCGAAGCGCGGTCTTGGCGATACGACGATCCGCAATCTGCACGATTACGCCCGCGCCCGCGATATTCCGATGCTGGCCGCAGCCGCGGACATCATCGAGACCGACGAGCTGAAACCGAAGGCGCGCAAGGCGCTGTTCGACGTGGTGCAGGATTTCCGCCGCTGGCAGGGCCTCTTGGAAAACACCGAACACACCACGCTTGCCGAGCAGATTCTCGACGAAAGCGGCTATACCGCCATGTGGCAGGCCGACAAGACAGCAGAAGCGCCCGGACGACTTGAGAACCTCAAGGAACTCATCCGCTCGATGGAAGCCTTCGAGAGTATGCGCGGCTTCCTTGAGCACGTCGCCCTCGTCATGGATGCCGAGCAGAACGAAAATCTCGATGCCGTCTCCATCATGACGCTGCATTCCGCCAAGGGTCTAGAATTCGACACCGTATTCCTGCCGGGCTGGGAAGAAGGCCTGTTCCCGCACCAGCGGGCGCTGGATGAAGGCGGCCGCGCCGGTCTGGAGGAAGAACGTCGTCTCGCTTACGTTGGCATCACCCGCGCCAAGAAGCTCTGCCATATCTGGTTCGTATCGAACCGGCGCATTCACGGGCTGTGGCAATCCACCCTGCCCTCCCGTTTCCTCGATGAACTGCCACCCGCCCATGTGGATGTGGCGGCGTCCGACAGCAGTTACGGCGGTTATGGCGGCCGCGGTGGCTATGGCCAGTCCCGATTCGACAAGGCCGATCCCTTCGCCAACAACTACTCCACCCCCGGCTGGAAGCGTGCGCAGCAGAACCGCAGCGACGCCACCCGCGACAATTGGGGCACCCGCTCCGGCCATGCGGTCGAACGGATCGGTTATGGCGAAAGCGGCCCGCGCACCCGCACCATCGACGGCGAGCTGGTGGCGAAATCCGTGGCCGACACGCCATCGAAATACTTTGTCGGCGACCGCGTCTTCCACCTCAAATTCGGCAACGGCAATATTTCCGCCATCGAGGGCAACAAGCTGACCATCGATTTCGACCGCGCCGGGCAGAAACGGGTGCTGGACGGATTTGTGGAAAAGGTTTGATTCGCACGATTAAGACAGGTTCAAGACAGCTTTTTCCATAGCCCGCCTCAAGCCGTTGCAATAAAGGAATTGCTACACGACAGTGAAAACCGGGCGAGGACCGCTTTGCATATTTTACCGAAAAGCCAGCGCAAGCTTGCCGTTTTCCTGATCAACATGGACGGTGCCACCAGGCGCCTTGAGGACATGACGACCCGGCTTGATGCCATGGGGCTGAAGGCGGAGCGGGTGGCCGGTGTCAATGGCAGGGAGCTGAAGTATCCGATCCCGGAATTCAGCGAGATTTCCTACATGCTCATGCATGGCCGCCGTACCTCGCCGCCGGAAATCGGCTGTTATCTCAGCCATGTCGCCTGCGCCAATAAGTTCATGGACAGCGATGCCGATATCGCGCTCATCCTCGAAGACGACGTCGTCTTTGACCATGATTTTCTCGATGCACTCGACGAGGCAGCGCTGAACGGCGATGACTGGGATCTGCTGCGGCTGACCACGGTCAGCAATGGCCGGAAGTTTCCGTTTCGCCCGCTCGCCGGCGGCCGTTCGCTCGCCATCGCACTGACCCGCGAAAAAGGATCTGGGGCCTATCTCGTCAATCGCCGCGCCGGACGGTGGATCTCGAAACTCATTCCCATGCGGCTCGCCTACGATATCGCTTTTGATCTGGAATATCTCGCGGGCCTGAAGGGAGCCTTCATCTACCCGCTCTGCGCGACGCAGGATGCGGACGGTGAAAGCCAGATCCAGAACAACCTGCGCATTTATCGCCTGCCGCGCTGGCGTTATTTCACGGTACTGCCCTACCGCGCCTATCTGGAAACGAGCCGTTTTCTCCTGCGCGGCCTCCGCTTTGCGGTGGCGAAAGCACGGGTGGCAATGGAAGGCGGCAAGCGAAAAGCTGCCGCTGCCGGAGATTGAGCGGCGGGCTCAGATCTCTCCGGGCATGAAGCCGATGAGATAGACCGCAGCCACCATGGCTGCGAGAATGAAAATCGAAATGACAAAAATCGTCATCCGGTTCAATGGCTTGCGCGTCGTTTTCTTCATGCTGGAACAATGCGCGGCTGGGTCGCTGGTTCCGTAGCGCACAGGATAATGTCGCCCAAGGCAAAGAAGAGGCGCAATTCGATTCCGCTTCAGGCACATATCAGCTAAAGCTCAGGTTCCTCTTCAGCTTTCCCGGCCCGCCATGACAGATACGACGCATCCCCGCCTCAACCCGCTGCATCTTGCCGCCGCCTTCGCCAGCGGCTGCCTCCTGACGCTGATGGTCCATTTCAACGGCCAGCTTGCCCATTATGGCAGCGCGCTGTTTTCCTCATGGACGGCGCATGGCACCGGCACGGTGGCGGCGCTGATCTATCTCGCCATCATGCGCCCGAAGACAGACCCAGCGGCACCGGCAAAACCGAAAGCGCCGCTCTGGGCCTATTGCGGCGGGGTCGTGGGTGCGGCCATCGTCATCCTCACCTCCACCGCCGTCAATTCGCCGCTGGCGCTTTCCGGCACCATTGCGCTCGGTCTTGGCGGACAGGTGATCTTCAGCCTGCTGGCTGATCTTTTCGGCCTCTTCGGCCTGCCCAAAAGACGACCGGACATGCGGGACATGGCGGCGGTGGCACTGATCCTTTGCGGCAGCGCACTTATTATTCTCGTCGGGAGAACGGCATGATTATCTGGATCGCCATGGCCTTTACGGGTGGCGTGTTCGTGGCGCTGAGCCGGCAGATCAACGGCCGTCTCAGCCTGTCGAACTCACCGCTCATCGCCTCCTTCTGGAACCATATTGTCGGTTTTGGCGTGCTGACCGTCATCGGGCTCATCGTCGGCGGCCTCATTCCGCCGGGCGCGGCCGATGCCCCCTGGCTTGCCTTCATCGGCGGCCCGATCGGTGTCGTCTTCATCGCTTCGGGAAGCTGGCTCATCCCGCGCATCGGCGCGGTCAACACCGCCCTTCTGGTCATCAGCGGCCAGATGGTATCAGGCGTCGTGCTCGATCTTTTCAGCGATCATCCGCCGAAAATCTGGGCAAGCGCGCTCGGCATTCTTCTCATCCTTGCCGGCATGGTACTGACACAGCGGCGCGGCCGCTGACAAAACTCGGGCAGCCTCAGGAATCGCTGCCGCGCGAGAACATGCTGAACAGCGTCTTGCCACCGCTTTTGCTGCCGCCGCTGGCAAGCGTGGGACGATTGCCGTTGAGCTTGGGCACCACCACCATGCGTTTGACTTCGCCGCGCTTGAAGGCCGCGAGGAAGCGGGAATAGTCCCGGAACACGACACAGCCATTCGATTCGCCGCGTTTCGCCAGCATGTAGGTATGGGCCAGAAGGCCGTCGCGGCCATGCGGGTTGACGCCGTTTTCCGGTGTCAGGCGAATGGCCTCGACGCCATGGAAACGGGCCTCGCGCATCGTCAGCTTATAGCTGGAAGGCGGTGTCGAGCCACGCATCTTCACATGAACGTAATCCGGGTTGTCGCGCATCTTGCCGATGCCGGAATGCGCCTCCAGCTTCTCGCCGTTTGGCATGTGCACCACGCCGGAGGAAATATCGTAGATCGCCGTGCCGTTGCCGCGGTCCGGCCACGGAACAGCATCCATCTTGCTCGGCTCACGCATCGGATTGTCCGGCTTCGCAAAGGCGAGCATGGCACCGGTGCTCTGCTTCGGCGCCTGCGGGGCCCGCAGCGGAACCGGCGCATCGAAATCCGGGGCGGAAGCGACAGCGGGGACGCGTTCCTCCGCCCTGGAAGATGCGGCGGGACGCGGTGATGGCTCCACCGTCTCAGCCGCAGCAACCTCGGGGCGGAAGCTCGGCAGCGGCACATCGTCGGGAAGCAGGCTGTTGGCCTCCTCCTCGATCTGCGGCCGCGCCAGCGCCACTTCAAATGCCGGATGTTGCGAGGCGGGGCTCCGATAGGCGACCTCGGAGGTGCGTCCGAGCGCCGAATCGACGATTGCCGAAGGCCGCAGCGCCGCAAGTTCCCTGACCGTCGCCTGCCCCTTCGCATTCACCGCCGCGCCAAAACGCTCGCCGAATTCCTTCGCACCGATTTCGGGCATGATGCCGGCAAGACGAACCGCCTTCTGCTGGCCATGGCTGTGGTCGCTCAGGCGCGAGAATTTGCGGACGTGAATATCCCGCCCAGCCGCAGGGGCGGCAGCCGTGGCGGAATCGAGCCTTGCCACCAGCGTCTTTTCAAATTGCCCGACACCGTGGGAGGCGGCCGCCATGCTGTGCAGCGAAGCAAAGGCGGCAAAGGCGAACAGCCCGGCGAAAGCGCCGCCACCAAGAAGCGCGGACATTCGGCCAAGCGAAAATGATTTGTCTCTCTTGACGGAAGACGGGCCGGCAAGACCGGCGCCATTATAGGCCGCAGCAGAAAACGCCATGATACTCGTTACTCGAACCGTTCACGCACACCCGGCCGATGCCGGTGGGATTTTGGGGCATCCGAAGAGCGGGTAAACACCACGCCGGTTTCGGAACTGACTGGTTCGAAGCATGACGAATTATGGTAACCAAAGTGTTTACGAGTCCCTGCAAAAATATTTCGTTAAGGTCTGCGCATTGTAGGGCGAAGGCAAAACAATGACTTACACGGGCATAGCGTGCATCTGCACCACATCGTCCCGGAAGAAGGCCCCTGCGGGGCGCCATCGGCCTTTAAAATTTCCGTCGCCGCATCGTCAGGTAAATTCCGACTTGGCCGGAAATTTGCTGCAAATACGGCAGGACTGCGACGGGGCGAGCGCCCGTCACGGGCACAAAGGTTGAAAGGGCACTTGATCCGCCCAAGCCGGCTTGGCATCCTGCTGGCAAAAAGGGAGGCACATCATGAAGGCGCTGCTGCTCATTGACATTCAGAACGGCTTTTGCCCGGGCGGCAATCTGGCCGTTGCCGAAGGCGACAGGGTCGTGCCTGCCGCCAATGCCCTGATCGACAATGGCGGTTACGATCTCGTCGTCGCATCGCAGGACTGGCACCCGGAAAACCACGGCAGTTTCGCCTCGCAGCACCCCGGCAGGAAACCTTTCGACATGGGCGAACTTTCCGGCAAACCGCAGATGATGTGGCCGGACCATTGCGTGCAGGGCACGCAGGATGCCGAATTCCATCCCGACCTGAAGACGGAGGCATTCGACTACATTCAGCAGAAGGGCGAAAACCCCGCCGTCGACAGCTATTCCGCCTTTCGCGACAACGACCAGTCGGCGACGACGGGCCTTGCCGATTATCTGGCGCGTCAGGGCGTGACGCAGCTCGACATATGCGGCCTCGCCACCGATTATTGCGTCAGTTTTTCGGTGCTCGATGCGCTCGACATGCTACCCGGCGTCAGGGTCCGTTTCATCGAGGATGCAAGCCGCGGCATCGATCCGCAGGGCATAAAGGCCGCGATTGCGGAGATGCGGGAAAAGGGCGCCGCAATCGTCAACAGCCGCGACATATTGCGCGACTGATCTCACTGTTCTGCCGGCCACAGGCGTGAGGTATGGAAAGCTCCGTCAGCGCCGCCTTGGTTTCTCCAAGACGTCGATATCACCGGCCGCGTCCTCAAGCCGTCTCAGGATTGCGGCATGTGCATCCTTGAGCCCCTGATTATAGAAAACATATCCGACCTCCTCGGCCAGAAATTCCACGAAGATCTCAGCCTGCAGAAGACCAATTTCGGTTTCGGTCTCCCGGGCGAGGTAATCCCTTATCCGTGCGGCCAGCGCGGCCTTTTCCTGCTTTTCCAGCATCTGTCTTCCATGATCCGATTTCAGGCACGAAATATCGCGCGGGCGTTACCGTAACGGAAGCTTCAAGGGAATCAATCGATCCATTCATGCAATTCGTTTGCCAGCCGGCCGGGACGGCGATAGAGCGGCGGCAAGGAGTTTCCAGAGAATGTTCAATAAAGATTTTCGCGAGGGGCTGCGGACCGGTTTCCCGATCGCCCTTTCCGCCGCCCCCTTTGGTGCGCTGTTCGGCGCGGTTGCAGTCGATAACGGCCTGAGCGTCACCGAAGCCACGATCATGAGCGGCACCGTCTATGCCGGCGCGAGCCAGCTTGTCGGCATCGAACTGTTTGGCCAGAAGGTCGCCCCATGGCTGATCGTTCTTTCCGTCTTCGCCGTCAATTTCCGCCATATCCTTTATTCGGCAGCCATTGCCCGAATGATCTCCGGCTGGTCGCTGATGCAGAAAGCTGCCGGCTTCTTTGTGCTAGTGGATCCGCAATTCGCCGAATCGGTCCGCAAATATGAGAACACCGGCACGGTCGGTTTTTCCTGGTATATGGGCTTTGCGGCACCGGTCTATGTGCTGTGGCTGGCCATGACCATTCTCGGCGCCTCGCTCGGCAATCTCGTCGGCGATCCGAAGGCCATCGGCCTCGATGTGCTTTTGCCGATCTATTTCATGGGCATGGTCCTGAGCTTCCGCCAGCGGGAGAATTTCTACCCCGTGATGCTGGCAAGCGCAGCCGGCGCGACGGTCGCCTATCATTTCGTCGGCTCGCCCTGGCATGTCAGCCTCGGCGCGATTGCCGGCATTCTCGTTGCCGTCCTTTATCCGCCGAAACCAGCCGGCGGGGCGAACGCCGAAAACCGGGTGGAAACACCATGAGCGACATGCTCCATACCGACACGATGATCCTGATCGCGCTCGCCGCCATCGCCACCTATCTCACCCGCATCGGTGGTTATGTGCTGATGACGCGGATGAAATCCATCCCGCCGCGCATGGAAGCCGGACTTAACGCCGTACCGGTTGCGGTTCTGACCACGCTCGTCGCACCCGCCTTTTTCGAAGGCGGATACGAGGTGAAGATCGGCATGGTGGCAGCCCTTCTGGTCTGCCTGCGGTTTCCCGGCCTGACGATGCTGGCAATCGGCTGGGCCGTCGTCATCGCCATCAGGCATTTCGGGCAGCTTTAAGCGATCCTCTCCAGTGGCCTGGTCGCGGCAACAAGCCATGCTTTCACCTCTTCATCGGTGATCAGCGGAGAGAGCTTTTCCAGAACGTCGGCATGGTAGGCGTTCAGCCAGTCGAGTTCCTCGTCGGTCAGGAGCGACACGACCACAAGCCTGTTGTCGATGGGGCACCAGGTCAGCGTCTCGAAGGAGAACATTGGCTGGTCGCCGCCGGCCACCTCCTGCGCATCACGCACATAGATCAGGTTCTCGATGCGGATGCCGAAAGCGCCGGGGCGGTAATAACCCGGCTCGTTCGACAGGATCATGCCCGGCAGCAACTCCTGCGTCGAAAGCCTTGCAATACGCTGCGGTCCCTCGTGCACAGAAAGGTAGGAACCGACACCGTGGCCGGTGCCATGGGCATAATCCGCCCCGGCCTTCCACAGCGCGATGCGCGCCAGGGGATCGAGGTCGCAACCGCGCGTTCCCTTCGGAAACCGTGCGGTGCTGATGCCGATCACCCCCTTCAGTACCAGCGTGAAGAAACGCTTCTGCTCTTCCGGCACCGTGCCGATTGCGACGGTACGGGTGATATCAGTAGTGCCGTTGACATATTGCGCGCCGGAATCGACGAGGAACATCTCGCCATCGGCAAGTGTGCGATCCGTGTCGGTGGTGACACGGTAATGGATGATGGCGGCATGTTCGCCAGCGCCGGAAATCGTGTCGAAAGACACATCCTTCAGCGGGTTCTGCATCGCCTGCCCCACTTTGCCCCGCGCTGCCTCCAGCGCCTTGACCGCAGCGATTTCGGTGACGCTGCCCGGCTGCTGGCGATCCAGCCAGCTCAGATATTCGACCATGGCCGCGCCATCCTGCACGTGCGCTGCGGCAGAACCGGCAAGCTCCGCCCTGTTCTTGCAGGCGCGCGGCAGGCGGACCGGATCGGCCGCCTCGACCAATGTACCGCCCGCCGCCGCGATTGCGCCCGTCAACGCCACCGGCGTCAGATCGGCATCGACCATGACCCGGCCCTTGGCGCTGGCAATCGCATGCAGGCGGTCCGCAATCTTCGATGGCGGCAACTGCGTCGCCAGTTGCGCCAGATAGGCCTCGGCCTCGATGCCGGTCTTGCGTTTGTCGAGAAAAATATCCGCCCTGCCGTCGGCATAGATGATGGCGCGGGCAAGCGGGTGCGGCGTATGCGGCACGTCATTGCCACGAATATTGAAAATCCAGGCGATGGAGGACGGATCGGTAACCAGCAGGGCATCCGCGCCCTTTGCCGAAACCGTCTCCGCCAGCAGCGTGATCTTTTCCTTCGCGAGTACCCCGGTAAAGGCTTCCGGCTGGATGACGACAGGTTCCAGCGGCTCGGACGGACGATCCTGCCACAGGGCGTCGAGCGGATTGCGTTCCAGCAGGACAACGGAGCCACCCTTGCCTGCCAGTGCCTTTTCCAGACGCTTCAGTTCCGCGCCGGTATGCAGCCACGGATCGACACCGAGCCGGAAGCCCTGCGTGGCATGTTCGGACAGCCAGACAGGCGGCGGCGCGCCCACGAGATCGCCGCCGGTAAACACGGACTGATCGACCTGGGATTTGAGCTGCGTCGTATATCGGCCGTCGACAAACACCACCGCTTGCGCGCGTGTCACCAGCGCAACACCGGCCGAACCGGTGAACCCCGTCAGCCACGACAGGCGTTCGGCGCATTCCGGCACATATTCTCCCTGATATTCATCGGCCCGCGGCACCAGAAAACCGTCAATGCCGAGGGCGTCGAAACCGGCGCGCAGCGCCTCGACACGGGCCTTGCCAAATTGCGGCGCGGATTTGTTTTCGAAGGTCTGGAACATGGGCGTCTTTCGGGAACTGTCATGAGAAAAGCGGTTCTGTCGCGCCGTCAAATCATTGGCGCGCATCGACAATGCCATGCGGGCAAACCCCGTTTCAAGCCATATATGACAGCCCCGGTTTCGACGATAAATTGTGCATAATTCGCAAAATAAGTAATACTGAATGCGATATGATATGCGAAAAACGCATATCTACCGTGAGATATCCTCTCTAACCAAACAAAAACACATCGCTTATATCTGGATCAACACAGCGAGAGAGACGCTCTCCTGGCAAAAAGGGATTTGAAGCAATGGCAAAATCTTTCCTCCGCACCGCCTTCGATCGTGTTGTTGAAGCACGCGAGCGTCAGGTCAGCCGCCACGTCAACGCAGCGCTTTTGAACCTTGACGACAAGTCGCTCGAAGCGCTGGGCATGAACCGCGCCGATCTGCGTCGCAAGGCAAAGTCCAGCTACGTATTCTGATCACGTCAGGCGCGGCGATCCTCCCTCCACCGCGTCTGAACAGGAATACGTCGACCCGCTTGAGCAAGATCCTCCCATATGCTCGCGGGTTCCAGGCGGCGCGAAAGCGCCGCCTTTTCTTTTGCCCAAAGCAAGGTCGAAAGAGCGTCAGTCTTTGCGCAGATGCAGCGTCACCCAACCGTTGCGCCAGATGGTGCGGATATGGGAAAGCCGAGCGCCATTATAAGCGGCGAGAACCTTCCAGCGCTGTGACGCAAGAATACCCGACAGGATGACAGTGCCGCCGGGCGCCAGATGCGTGACAAGCTGCGGCGCCATCTTGATCAGCGGCCGCGCCAGAATATTGGCGATGATGAGATCGAATGGACCATGCTTGCGGAAAGCATCGGAGTGAAAACCGGGGGCGGTTTCCAGCGCCATTCCTGACACGATGCCGTTCAGCCGTACATTTTCCTTGGCCACCTTGACGGCAATGGGGTCGATATCCGTCGCCAGCACCGGAATGGGGCGCATCTTGCGCACGGCAATCGCCAGCACGCCGCTGCCGGTGCCGAGATCGAGCGCGTTGCGCACCGTCCGTGCCCGCAGAACATCCTCGATCATCTCAAGGCAACCCGCCGTCGTGCCGTGATGGCCGGTGCCGAAAGCCTGCCCCGCTTCGATCTCGATAGCCAGATCGTGCGGCTGCACCTTGTCGCGATCATGCGCGCCATGCACGATGAACCGCCCTGCCCTGACCGGCTTCAGCCCCTCGAGCGACTTGGCGATCCAGTCGACATCGGGAACGATCTCTTTTTCGATGACAAGACCGGGAAATGCAGGTGCAAGCAAAGCGCCGACACGCTCGCGGAACTCATCCTCCTGCTCGGCCATCAGATAGACGGAGGCTTCCCAGATGTCGCGCTTCTCATCCACCTCGGTCGTGGCGATCGCAACATCCTCCTCGCCGAAATAATCCGACATGAGATCGAGGATTTCGCCGGCCTTGATTTCGGTCGTGGTGACGTAAAGTCGGATTTCGCTCACGGCGGGCTGCTTTCTCTGGCTGAGGTTGTTGTCTTGCCTTTGCCACAAAAGCTGCGCCAGTCCAATAAGCCTGGCGCAATTATGCCGGCTCTATCAGCCCTTCAGAAGATTCTGGAGCTTCTGCTCGGCAACTTCAGGATTTTCGCCATAAGCGATGGTGCCTGAAAAACGGCCCTTGGCATCAAGCAGGATGACGGAGGCGGTATGATCCATGGTGTAATCGCCATTCGGATCCTTCTCATCCACCGGCACCTTCTTGGCGTAGATGCGATAGCCTTTCAGCGTCTCGGCAATCTTGTCGGCCGGACCGGTAATGCCGGTAATCCGCTTTGAAACGTTGGAAACATATTGCTGCATGATCTCGGGCGTATCACGCTCTGGATCGACCGAAACGAAATAGGCCTGCATCTTGTCGCCGGCCGGGTCCACCTTTTCCATCCAGCCGTTCAGCTCGAACAATGTCGTCGGGCAGACTTCCGGGCAATGGGTGAAACCGAAGAACAAGGCCGTAGGCTTGCCCTGAAACGCCTTTTCGGTGATCGGCTGGCCGTTTTGCGCCGTCAGTTCGAACGGCACGCCATAGGCCGTTTCCACCATCTGCTCACGGGTTTTCGTCATCTCGATCGTCAGCCAGCTGACGACACCGGCGAGAACGACCACCACGGCCCACAATACGATGCGAATATTTCTCATTGTCCAATCCTACCCCGAAAGCCGGCGGCATGTCGCCAGCCCTGGCAGACTGATAACGAACGGCGACGGCGACGGCAAATCAACTGGACGTATTTGCGGGAACCGCGCTGATTTGTCACAAAGCGCGGACGGCCCAAACGATCACAGACACCAGGCGATACCGCTCTGCACGGTGGAAAGGAAAATATCCGTGCTGTGCCGCACCCAGCCGTCAAAGGCAAGAAGCACAACGGCAAGCGAAGCCGCAGCGGCAAGACTTGCCAGAATAAACTTCAGCGGATGGGACGTGAGTGCCTTCATGCTTCTATTATAACCTGTTTGCGCAAGCGCGAAAACCGCCAAAATACTGGGCTTCGACGATCCGGCAGCGGCAATTGTTAGGGAAAGTTTAAAATCTTGCTGCGCATTATGATCGCAGCGGTTTTTGAAGCCTCGACATGATGTCTCCCGGTCCATGCCGGCCACCGCATAAAGCTCAATCCTGCGCGGGCCTGTTAGAGAGCCATCAGAGGAAACCTGCCGTCATGTCCAACGCCATCAAGCAATCCGGCGCATATCTCGAAATCGTTTCCTTCCATCTGAGCGATCAGGAATTCTGCATCGACATCATGGCGATCCGCGAAATTCGCGGCTGGGCGCCGGTGACCCCGATGCCGCACACGCCGCCTTATGTTCTCGGCCTCATCAACCTGCGCGGCGCCGTCATTCCCGTCATCGACATGGCCGGCCGCCTCGGCATGAAGATGACCGAGCCGTCCGAGCGCTCCGCCATCATCGTCACCGATATCGGCGGCAAGCTGGTCGGCCTGCTGGTGGAACAGGTCTCCGACATGATGACCATCCGCTCCGAAGACCTGCAGCCCGCGCCGGATATCATTCCGGAAGAACAGCGCAGCTTCTGCCGCGGCATCGTGGCGCTGGAAAAGAGCATGGTCTGCTTCCTCAACCTCGACACCGTCATTGCGGACGAGCTGGCGCGCGAAGCGGCCTGATCAGCTGAAGCCATGCGGGCTGCATGCAGAACCTTAGGGTTTGGCACCACCTGAGCCCCCCACCCCATCACCCCGGACTTGATCCGGGGTCCAGCGCGATCAAGTCTTTGATCGCGAAAGAGCCCCTTCACGACGCGGACGCGTCGTGGCTGAATGCCGGACCAAGTCCGGCACAACGGCTAATGCATTGTAATTTCTTACCAAAATACCGGAAGAGCTCACGGCTTGCCCTTCTGCCACGTCACCTGCTGATTATAGAGCGGCACCGTGGAAATCGCCATCTTGGCCGAACCGTCCGTCAGTTCCCGCGCATGCACCAGATAGATCAGCGTGCCATTGGCCTTGTCATAGACGCGGCTGACGACGAGCTTCTTCCAGACCAGCGACATGCCCTGCCGGAATACCTCTTCCCCACCCTTCGACAGATCGATGTCGCCGATCTCCACCGGCCCCGTCTGGCTGCAGGAAATGGCGTTGTTGGATGGGTCTTCGAACCAGTTGCCGTTCTTCAGCCGGTCGATGACGCCACGCTCGAAATAGGTAACGTGGCAGGTGACACCCTTGATCTTGGGATCGGCGATCGCCTCGATGACGATATCATTGCCGATCCAGTCGACCCCGACTTCACCCACGACCTGCGAATGCGCCGCTGTCACCGGAAGCAATGCCAGAAAGCCCGCAAACAAACCCGACAGAGTTTTCATCGTCATCGCATCTTCTCCGTTACGCTGCTTCAAACATAGGTGGGCGACACCATTAAGCAACCCGGGCGACGGCGCGTTTTTTCATGCTGCAGGGCTGGTAGCCGGTGGAGGTGAGACGGCCGGCGACCATGCCGATCTTTTCCGGCAGATCGCGGATATGGGCGACACGCAAGGCCTTCGCCGCCGCAATCGATGCGGCAGCGCAGACAACCGCGTCTTCGGCGGCATTGTGGTGCACGAAGCGCAGCTGGAGATGATGGGCAATCACATTCAGCTTGTGCGATTCCAGATGTGGCCAGACATGCCGGGCAATCTTGACGCTGCACAGATAGGAAAGATCAGGATAGGGCTGCCGATATTTGTCGAAGGACGCCCGCATGACGCTGAAATCAAAGGCGGCATTATGGGCGATCATGGTAGCGCCATGGAAGTCATCAATGAACTCTTCCATCACCTCAGGAAATTCCGGCGCATCCTCGACATCAGCAGGCCGAATTCCGTGCACGGCAATGTTGAAGGATGAAAACCGCATGTCCTTCGGGCGGATAAGACGTTCCTCGACACGAACGATATTACCGTCTTCTATCCACGCAAGCCCGATGGAGCAGGCGCTGCCCCGTTCCTCATTGGCGGTCTCGAAATCGATGGCGATGGTTTTCAAGAGTGATTCCCGTTGTTTCATTCCGGCATAGACCGGATTGGCATCAAAGAGAACCGGCCTCGGCTGAACGCGCTTGCGAAAGCATCCATTCGATGAGCGTCACCAGATCGGGATTATCAAGCATGCGTCGCGGATAAACCAGAAAATAGGCAAGCGTGCTGGCCATGTCTTTCCCGAAGGGCGCGATCAATGCACCTTCCGCAAGTTCGCGGGAAACGAACGAACGGCGGGTCAGCGCAATGCCATGCCCGGCTTTCGCCGCATCCAGCGCGCCATTGCTGTCGATGAAGACCGTGCCGCCGGAGGCGTCGACATCGGATGCTCCGGCCGCCTCCAGCCAGCGCCGCCACTCATTGCGGTTTTCATCATGCAGAAGCGGCACGGCTTTCAGGTCTCCCGCCTCCTGAAGCGGTCCGTATTTCTCAAGAAGCTGCGGCGAACAGACCGGCAAAGTGCTGTCATCGATGAAACGGATGCTCTCCAGCCCTTCATAACGGCCAAAACCGTGCCGCACCGCCAGATCGACATCGTCCCGCGAAAAATCCACCAGCCGGTTGGTCACGCTGATGCGGACGTCCACATAGGGATGTTGCTGCTGAAAGGCCGGCAATCTCGGCATCAGCCATTGTATGGCGAAAGTCGGCGTGCAGCTGAGGGTCAGAACCGTGATTTCGGAGCGTGCCGTCAGTTCCGCCGTCGCCTCGCGCATCATCCGGAAGGCGGTGCGAAGCGCGCCGTAGTAACGTTCCCCCTCCCGCGTCAGCTGAATGCTGCGCGGCTTGCGGAAAAACAGCTGCACGCCAAGCCGCGTCTCCAGCTCCCGGATTTGCAGGCTGACCGCACCGGGGGTGACGTTCAGCTCGTTGGAAGCAAGCGTGACGCTGCGATACCGCGCCGCGGCTTCAAAGGCCTGCAACCCTTTAAGCGATGGAAGTTCCGTTGCCATGATTTAGCTGGGCTCAATTATCGCGAGAGAAACTATCGTTTGAAAACACAATAAAACAGGGAGTAAATAGACGCAACAGGATATGGGGGCGGAGAAAAGGCCGCAATATCGGCTTGAGGTAAACTCAACCGATATCGGGTGGATGACAGCGTGCCTCCCTGCAATCATGTCGATATTCATATAGCGTGGGAGACGATGATGGCGATACAGAAACAGATGGATGCCCGAGAGTGGGTAATGCTCATAGCGCTCTCGCTGCTCTGGGGCGGATCGTTCTTTTTCGTTGGCGTCGCGGTCAAGGAACTGCCGCCCGTCACCATCGTCACGTTGCGGGTCACGCTTGCCGCTGCGGCGCTTCTCATCGTCTGCCGTATCATGGGCCTTCAACTGCCGCGCCAATGGGCGGTGTGGCGCGCCTTTTTCGGCATGGGGCTGCTTAACAACATCATTCCCTTCTGCCTGATCGTCTGGGGCCAGACCCATATTGCCAGCGGGCTTGCCTCGATCCTCAACGCCACGACGCCCCTTTTCACCGTCATCGTCGCGCATTTTCTGACCGCTGACGAAAAGATGACGGGCAATAAGCTCGTGGGCGTGCTGATCGGTTTTGCCGGCGTGGCGACAATGATCGGTCCGGCAGCCTTTGGCGGATCATCCGGCCTCTGGGGCCAGATCGCCATTCTTGGCGCAGCCATCTCCTATTCCTTCGCGGGCATATTCGGCCGCCGCTTCAAGGCCATGGGCGTGCCGCCGCTGATGACCGCTACCGGCCAGATATCCTCTTCGACGCTGATGCTGATCCCGGTCGCCCTTCTCGTCGACAGGCCATGGACACTCGCCATGCCAAGCCTCGGCACCTGGGGCGCGCTGATCGGCATCGCCTTGTTGTCAACAGCCCTCGCCTACCTCATCTTCTTCCGCATTCTTGCCAGCGCCGGCGCCACCAATCTCGCCCTCGTCACCTTCCTCATTCCCGTCAGCGCCATCCTGCTCGGTTCGCTGCTTCTCGGCGAGCAACTGGAAATGAAACATTTCGCCGGCATGGCGATGATCGCTGCCGGTCTTGCCGCAATCGATGGCAGATTGCTTTCCAGATTGCGCCAGCCGCGCCAACGGCTGCAATGAGGCCGGACGATCGAGGCCGACTTGCGAGAGAACGGCCTCGTTCTTTTCCTCTCACCCCGATGTTTTCCGGCAATGAACGCTTCCGTGCCGTCTTGACGCCCGGCGGCTCCTCTGGCCTTATGCCGCCATGACCAGTTTTGCCACCCACATGCATCTCGCCGTGACCATTCGCCCCGCAGGGCGCGTGGCGGTGTCAGTGCGTTAGTCAACTGGTCATCCGTCCACCACCCTGCCGCAT
This sequence comes from Agrobacterium sp. OT33, assembly GCF_017313365.1. Lineage (NCBI taxonomy): Bacteria > Pseudomonadati > Pseudomonadota > Alphaproteobacteria > Hyphomicrobiales > Rhizobiaceae > Agrobacterium > Agrobacterium sp. OT33. The sequence continues at coordinate 97,058 of NZ_JAFLMZ010000003.1, forward strand.
ATTGGCAGGGTCTGGTGTTCCCGCTCTGCCTCGGCTGAAAAACCCAAGGAGAGCAGACATGCCGGAATGCGATATACCCTCACCCCTGGACCCCGATGCGCGCTGGCCCGAAGGCCTGTGCATCCGCGCCCGCACCCCGGCAGATGCGCCGGGGATAACGGCACTGCACAACATGGCCGGATTTCGCAACGGGACGCTGCGCTGGCCACATCAGAATCCGGAAGATATTCGCAAGGGGATCGAAACCCAGTCGGCCAACAGCTTTGCGCTGGTCGCCATCCTCGACGGCAAGATCGTCGGCGATATCGGCTTGACGCGCCACACCAACCGCCGGGCCCATGCGGGCAGCATCGGCATGGGTGTTCATGATGCCTATACGGGACGGGGAATCGGCAGCGCCATGATCGGCGAAATCCTCGCCATTGCGGATCGCTGGCTGGACCTGAAGAGGATCGAACTGACCGTTTTCACCGACAATGAGCCGGCGCTGGCGCTTTATCGCAAATTCGGCTTCGAGGTCGAGGGCCATCTGAAATCCTTCGCCTTCCGCGATGGCGAATATATCGATGCCTATTGCATGGCGCGTCTGCGGTAATGGTTTAGACGGCCAAGCAATGATCCTCAAACACGCGCCGAATGGTTCGCCGCGACCATTCGGCCATTTCTTCGTTCCGCCCGCGCTCGGCATCCAGTACGATCAACGCCTTCCACAGTGCCCAGCCGCGCCCGCGCTGCCATGTGGCCTCATCCAGATCCAGCGCCCGGCGAAAAACAGCCCGGCTTTCCGCATCAAGCACATTCCACGCGAGAATGAGATCGGACGACGGATCGCCGACGCCGGAACTGCCGAAATCGATGACGGCCGACAGGCGCCCGTCCTGCACCAACAGATTGCCCTCGGCGATATCGCCATGCACCCACACGCCCTGCCCCTGCCAACGGCTCGAAAGCGCAAGCTGCCATATCTCCATGGCCAGCCCCTGATCCACCTCATCGGAAAGGCGCGCCGCCGAGGCTCTCGCCTCGCCATCATAGACCGCCAGCGATCCGCCGCGATGGAAATTATGTGCGCCCGCAAGGGGGCTATCCGAAGCATCGATGTCATGCAGGGCGTTCAAAAACCCCGCAACATCGCTGGCGATGGCCGAAAGATCGATACTGTCCAGTTGCCGGGCGAGAGGTTCACCCTTCAGCCAGCGATAGACGGACCAACAGAACGGATAATCCTCACCCGGCTGTCCAAGCGCCAAGGGTGCGGGAATCGGAACCGGCAGGAACGGCGCAAGGGCCGGCAGCCACCGATGTTCCTTTTCCACCTGCGCCACATAACGCTCAGCACTTGGCATGCGGATCAGCATGTCGTCGCCAAGGCGGAAGCTGCGATTGTCCCAGCCGCTCAATTCCACCGGCCGAACATCGAGCGCCGCCCATTGCGGAAACTGGCTGGCAATCAGCGCCCGGACCTGCTGAACGGTGACGACAATGCGGTCATCCATGATGCGTTCCCCGTTTCAGGCGCAAACCTCTGGCGGTGCAGGACAACAGGGTGATGACGGCAGATCAGCCGCCGATCAGCGCCAGCCACTCATCCTCGTCCATGGTCTGCACGCCCAGTTCCATCGCCTTGGCAAGCTTGGAGCCCGCCCCCGGCCCGGCCACCAGAATATCCGTCTTTTTCGAAACGGAACCAGCCACTTTCGCGCCGAGGCTTTCAGCCCGGGCTTTTGCCTCATCCCGCGTGAATTTTTCCAGCGAACCGGTGAAGACCACCGTCTTGCCTGCCACAGGACTGCCCTCAGTCGAAGGTTTCTCGGCCTCCTTCGGCTGCAACTCCCGTATCAGCCGGTCGATGACGTCGAGATTGCGCGGTTCCTTGTAGAACTCGATGATGGCACGGGCCACCACCTCGCCGATACCGTCGATGCTGTTGAGCTCCGCCCAGGCGTCACTTGCCGGATCCGCCGCCGCCTTCATCGCCTCTTCGAAATGTTCATAGGTGCCATAGGAGCGCGCCAGAAGCTTCGCCGTGGTCTCGCCGACATGACGGATGCCGAGCGCAAAGATCAGCCGATGCAGATCGATCTCGCGGCGGGCATCGATGGCATCGAACAGCTTCCTGACGCTGACCCTGCCGAAACCGTCAATATTCTCGAGCTTGGTCAGGTGGGATGCTTCCTGCCGCGCCTTCAGCGTAAAGATATCGGGCGCAGTCTTGATCGAGAGCGCCGGATCATCGCTTTCGAAGAAGAAATCGATCTGCTTGGTGCCCAGCCCTTCAATATCGAAGGCATTGCGCGAGACGAAATGTTTTAAGTGCTCCACCGCCTGCGCCCGGCAGACGAAACCGCCAGTGCAGCGCGTGACCGAATCGAGCTTGCCGGTCTTTTCATTACGTTCGCGTACCGCATGGCTGCCGCAGACCGGACATTTCTCCGGAAACGCATATTTCACCGCTTCAGCAGGGCGCTTTTCCAGCAGCACATCCAGCACCTGCGGAATGACATCGCCGGCGCGCTGCACGATGACCGTATCGCCGATGCGAATGTCATGATCCTCTGGGCGAATGCGCTCGCCACTGTTACCGATGCCTTCGATATAATCGGCATTGTGCAGCGTCGCATTGGTGACGACGACGCCGCCGACGGTGATCGGGGTCAGGCGCGCCACCGGCGTCAGCGCCCCGGTGCGCCCTACCTGGATTTCGATATTCTCGACCGTGGTGAAAGCCTGTTCGGCTGGAAACTTGTGCGCCGTAGCCCAACGCGGGCTGCGCGAACGAAAGCCCAGCCGCTCCTGCAGATCAAGCCGGTCGACCTTGTAGACAACGCCATCGATGTCATAATCGAGATCAGGCCGTGCGACGCCGATTTCATTATAATGCTCAAGCAATTGCTGGGCGGAGGTGAATCGCTTCATCAGCGGATTGACCGGAAAACCCCACTCCCGGAATTTCTCGACGATGCCATATTGCGTATCGGCGATCCGCGCCGGCTGGCCGCCATTTGAAACTTCACCCAAGGCATAGGCGAAGAACCGCAGCTTGCGTTTCGCCGTCACATTGGCGTCAAGCTGGCGCAGCGAACCGGATGCCGTGTTGCGCGGGTTCACATAGGTCTGCTTGCCCTCGGCCTCCATCTGGGCGTTGAGCGCCATGAAGTCGCTCTTGGCCATATAGACCTCACCACGCACCTCCACCACATCGGGCGCGTCCGAAGGCAATTCGTTCGGGATTTCCTTGATGGTCCTGATATTGGCGGTGACGTTCTCGCCGGTCGTGCCATCGCCGCGCGTCGCCGCCGTCTTCAGCTTGCCCTTCTCATAGCGGATCGACATGGAAAGGCCGTCGATCTTCGGCTCAGCGGTGAAGGCGATGGAATCGTCAGGCAGGTGCCCGAGGAAACGATAGACGGAACTGACGAAATCGCGCAGGTCCTCTTCCGAAAATGTATTGTCGAGCGACAGCATCGGGCGGGCATGCACGATGGGTGCAAAGGTCGGCAGCGGTGTAAAGCCGACTTTTTTCGACGGGCTGTCAGCCCGCACCAATGCCGGGAAAGCCGCCTCGATGGCATCATTGCGCCGCTTCAGCGCATCATAGTCAGCATCGGAAATCTCCGGCGCGTCCTTGCCGTGGTAAAGCGCGTCATGACGGGCGAGCTCGGCTGCCAGAAATGCCAGCTCGGAAGAGGCTTCAAGCTCAGTCAGGTTTTCGACGGGAATCTGGTCTTTCGACATGTCGGCCTCTTTTCGGAATTACCGAACGCTTTTAGCCGAAATAAAGCAGCAATAAAATCAGTTTTGCCGCCAGACTCACAAGACCCACAATGCCGAAGGTGCTCTCGCAACGCTTTGGCGAACGATCAGTCCTTGGCGGCCAGTAGACGGGCCGCCGCAGCCCTCGCCTCGTCGGTTACCGATGCGCCGGCAAGCATGCGGGCGATCTCTTCGGTGCGGTGTTTCGGCTCCATCGTCGCCACGCGGGTGGCAATGCGCTCGCTGCCATCGCCGGATGGGCCTTTGGAAATCAAGAGATGGGTCGCCGCCCGCGCCGCCACCTGCGGTGCATGGGTGACGGAGAGAACCTGCACCGTCTTCGACAGGCGACGCAGCCGCTGGCCGATAGCATCCGCCACGGCACCACCGACGCCCGTATCGATTTCATCGAACACCAGGGTCGGCGCCGAACCGCGATCCGCCAGCGCAACCTTTAAAGCCAGCAGGAAACGGGACAATTCACCACCCGAGGCGACTTTCATGATCGGTCCCGGCCGTGTGCCCGGATTGGTCTGGACGTGGAATTCCACGGTATCGATGCCGTCGGCCGTCGCCTGATCGGTATCGGAGGTGACCTCGACGGTAAACCGTGCCCGCTCCAGCTTCAGCGCCGGCAGCTCGGCCATCACAGCACCGGAAAGTGCATCCGCCGCATGGCGGCGTTTGTCGGACAGCGACTGGGCGGCACGGTCGAAATCAGCTTTGACGACGCCGAGATTGGCCTCCAGCTTACCGAGCTTTTCCTCACCGGCATCGAGATCGGCGAGATCAGCCACCATTTTTTCGGCTAGAGCCGGCAGGTCAGGCACCGCGACATTATATTTGCGGCCGGCGGCGCGCAGCGCGAACAGTCGCTCCTCCACCCGCTCCAGCTCACGCGGATCGAATTCGGTGCGGCGCAACGCCGCCTCCACTTCCATCTGCGCATTGGAAAGGCTGTCCAGCGCGGCATCCAGCAATTGCACGGTGTCTTCCAGCAGGCCGGGTGCTTCGTGGCTCTTGCGCTCAAGCCGGCGCATCATGGATGCGATGACAGGCACGGGCGAAGCATTGCCATTCAGAAACTCGCTCGCTTCAGCGATATCGCCGGCGATGCGTTCAGATTTCTGCATCACCGCCCGGCGCTCGGCCAGCTCGTCCTCTTCACCATCACGCGGCGAGAGTGTCTCCAGCTCTTCGACGGAAGAACGCAGGTAATCCGCCTCGCGGGCGGCGGCCTCCACCTTGGCGCGGTGGGTCTTAAGCGCGCGCTCGGCGTCTTTCCAGGTGCGGTAGAAACCCTGAACAGCGCGGGCTTCATCGCTCAGCCCGGCAAAGGCATCCAGCAGCGTGCGGTGGGCATCGGTATCGACAAGCGCGCGATCATCGTGCTGGCCATGGATTTCGACCAGCAATTGCCCGAGCTGGCGCATCATCTGCACGCTGATGGCCTGATCGTTGATATAGGCTTTGGTACGTCCGTCGGAGGATTGCACGCGGCGAAAAATCAGGTCACCGTCGTCATCGAGACCGTTTTCCCGCAGAAGAAGCCGTGTCGGATGATTATTGGGGACTTCGAACGTGGCAGTCACCTGCCCCTTGTCCTCGCCGTGCCGTACAAGGCCGCCATCGCCGCGGCCACCGAGCGCCAATGAAAGACTGTCGAGCAGGATCGATTTGCCCGCGCCCGTTTCCCCCGTCAACACGGAAAGGCCCGCCTCGAAACCGAGGTCGAGCCTTTCAATCAGGACGATATCGCGAATCGAGAGCTGGACCAGCATGGCCTATGCCCCGTCTCAGGCGCCGATAAGCTTCTTGCCGGCGCGCGAAATCCAGGACCCCTTGTTTTCCCGCGGCTCCAGCCCGCTGCCCTTCAGCAGCTTGTAGGAATCCGCATACCATTGGCTGTCGGGATAGTTGTTACCAAGAACGGCGGCCGCGGTCTGCGCCTCGTCCGTCAGGCCCATCGCGTAATAGGCCTCCGTCAGACGCGCCAGCGCTTCCTCGATCTGGTTGGTGTTCTGGTATTGCTCGACGACGATACGGAAACGCGAAACGGCGGCGAGATATTCCTTGCGCTCAAGATAATAGCGGCCAACCTGCATTTCGCGGCCGGCGAGCTGGTCGCGGGCGAAACGGATTTTTGCCTGCGCGTCGGCGACATATTCCGAATCGGGATAGTCGTTGACGACCTTGTTCATCGCCTCGACGGTACGCTGCGCGGCGCGCTGATCCTGCGTCACGTCGGAAATCTGCTTCGAATAGGCAAGGCCGATCATGTATTGAACATAAGCGGCATCCTTGGAGCGCGGATATTGCCGCAGGAACCGGCTGCCGGTTGTGATCGCCACATCGTTCTTGTTGGTACGCGTGGCAATGAAGGTCTGCATGACAAGCGCCTTCTGGCCCCATTCGGTAAAGGGATATTGCTTGTCGATCGCCTCGAACTTGCGTGAGGCTTCCGTCATGTTGCCGGCGTTCATGTTGGCAAGCCCCTGCTTGTACAGAACGTCAGGCGGATCGGTCTCGACGCCGAGCTTGGTAATGTCGATATCCGGATCGGACTGGCAGGCCGTGACGGCGACACTTGCACCGACCAACAACAACGAAACGGCGATCCCCCGCATCGTACCCTTCATCGCACCAGACCCTACATGCTTCATTCGACAGTTCCCACTTCCCGCGCAAATACATAAGCATCGGCTTTGCACTGGCGTTTCTAGCCATAAAAGCATCCGCAGGGCAACGCAATGATGACGCATTAACGCATTTTTATGGCATCCGCGCGCGCAATCGCATGAATATCAGGCGATATGACGAAACATCTTGTCCTGCATCACGAAAAAGCCGCCCCGAAGGAGCGGCTTTTCCTGTCAATTGATAGCCTGCAAACAAACTCAGGCAGACCAGGGTGCGAATTCCGGCATGTTGACCGCGACGAACTCACGGGCACGCACCATCTGGTTGCGGGCGGCCGGCGCCTCGACGATCTCATAGGCCGTACGATCGCTCAAAAGAGCCTTCAGCGCGTTCGCATTGACCTTGTGGCCGCCGCGATAGGAGCGGTAGCAGCCGATGAACTGCGCGCCGGCAAGCGCCAGATCGCCCACGGCGTCCAGCGTCTTGTGGCGGACGAATTCGTCCTTGGCGTAACGCAGGCCTTCCATGTTGATGACGCTGTTATCGTCGGAAATGACGACGGAATTCTCGAGCGAAGAGCCGAGCGCATAACCGGCAGCCCACAGGCGCTCAACGTCACGCATGAAACCGAAGGTGCGGGCACGAGACAGTTCGCTCTTGAAGCTCTCCGCCGTCAGGTCACCCTTCCAGGACTGCTTGCCGATCAGCGGCGTGTCGAAATCGATGTCAACCTCAAAGCGCGTGCCGTCATAGGGACGGAACTCCGCCCAGGACGCACCCGAATCGATACGCACCGGCTTGGTGACGCGAATATAGCGGCGCTTCACGCCGAGGCTCTTGATGCCGACCGATTCGATCGCCTCGATGAAGGGAGCGGAGCTGCCGTCCATGATCGGCGCTTCAGGACCGTCAACCTCGACGATGAGGTTGTCGAGGCCCATGGCATAGATGGCAGCCATGACGTGCTCGATCGTCGCCACCGACTGGGAGAGCGAACGGCCGAGCACGGTGCACAGATCGGTATTGCCGACATTGGCCGAAACGGCCTTCAACTCGGTAACGCTGCCATTGTCATGAAGGCGATGAAACACGATGCCCGTTCCGGCTTCTGCGGGCTGGAACGTCATCGAAACCGGATTGCCGGAATGCACGCCAATGCCTTTGAGCTGAACAGCATGTGCGATAGTTGTCTGAAATCCGAGCAGTCCGATAGTCATGCGTATATGCCTTGTTTTGCAAACCGCGCCGCCTGGGCGCCGTTCAAGTTTTCAAGCCGGTTTTGGCAACCGGCCAAGTCCGTATTTTCCTTTACCCAGGCTCATACATACGCACATGTAGGTGCCACGACAAATCACTGTTCGTTTCGGATTGTTACACACATAAGCCTTTGAAAAAACGAATTAATTTAGCGTTAATAACGTAAAATAAACAAAACGCCCGGATCGTGAAACCCGGGCGTTCGAAGAGGCAGATGGAATCGCCTTTAGTTGGACTGGCGGCGCAGGAAGGCCGGAATTTCCAGCTGGTCGTCGTCGTGGTGGCTGGACGAGGCAGGCGTTGCACGGCCGTGGTCGTCAAGCTGGCCACGACGCGGTGCGTAGAGGCTGGCTTCCGGCGAAAGCGGTGCGCGGCGCTGCTGCGGAGCCATGCTCGGTGCATCCATCATGTCGGACGGAACTTCTTCTTCTTCGCGGCGGCCAAGCGAGTTGGTGATGCGCTTCAGAAGACCCATCGGGCCACGCTCTTCCTGGGCGGCAGGAGCGGCATGGGTGCGATGTTCCATCTCGGCCTTGACGACCGGCGGGAAGTCCTCGACCTTCGGCATGCGTACCGGCTCTGGCTGGCGGGCAACCGGAGCAGGCTCCTGGTAGACCGGTGCCTGCGGCTGCTGCATGCGCGGAGCCGGAGCGGCAACCTGTTCCGGTGCATGGTAGACGGGTGCCGGAGCAACCGGTGCCGGAGCGACCTGCTGAACCGGCTGGGCCGGACGGAGAGCCGCCGGCGCTTCAGCCGGAGAAGATGCGAACAGCTTGCTCTGCGGACGGAAATCCTGAGCCGGCTGCTGGTGTGCGGCGAAACCGAGTTCGCGTTCCATTTCGGCTTCCGCCGAACGGATGGTCTGGGCGATCGGGTCTACGGCCTTCTGTGCCTGCGATACTGCTGGAGCAGGCTGAACTGCGGCCGGAGCGGAAGCAACGGCCGCGGAAGGACGGATAAGCGGCTTGGCAACGGCTGCTGCGGCACGCATATCGGCAACGTTCTGTTCGCCGACGCCGGCAACACGGTCGATGCCGGTTGCGACGACGGAGACGCGGATGAGACCTTCAAGCGCTTCGTCGAAGGTCGCACCGAGGATGATGTTGGCATCCGGATCGACTTCTTCGCGAATGCGGGTTGCAGCCTCGTCGACTTCGAACAGGGTAAGGTCGCGACCGCCGGTGATGGAGATCAGCAGGCCCTGTGCGCCCTTCATCGAGGTTTCGTCGAGCAGCGGGTTGGCGATAGCCGCTTCCGCAGCCTGCATTGCGCGGCCCGGACCGGAAGCCTCGCCGGTACCCATCATCGCGCGGCCCATTTCGCGCATGACCGAGCGAACATCGGCGAAGTCGAGGTTGATGAGACCTTCCTTCACCATCAGATCGGTGATGCAGGCAACGCCGGAATAGAGAACCTGGTCGGCCATGGCGAAGGCGTCGGCGAAGGTCGTCTTGTCGTTGGCAATGCGGAAAAGGTTCTGGTTCGGAATGACGATCAGCGTATCGACGGACTTCTGGAGTTCCTCGATGCCCTGTTCGGCAAGACGCATGCGGCGGCCGCCTTCGAAGTGGAAAGGCTTGGTGACGACGCCGACCGTCAGGATACCCTTGTTGCGGGCAGCCTGAGCGACGACCGGAGCAGCACCCGTGCCGGTGCCGCCGCCCATGCCGGCGGTGACGAAGCACATGTGGGTGCCGTTCAGGTGATCGATGATCTCATCGATGCATTCTTCAGCGGCGGCGCGGCCGACTTCCGGCTGGGAACCGGCGCCGAGGCCTTCGGTGACGTTGACGCCGAGCTGGATGACCCGATCCGCCTTCGTCATGGTCAGCGCCTGGGCATCCGTGTTGGCGACGACGAAATCGACGCCCTGGAGGCCGGCCGTGATCATGTTGTTGACAGCGTTACCACCACCACCGCCGACACCGAAAACGGTGATGCGTGGCTTCAGCTCGGTGATATCAGGCTTTTGCAGCTGTATCGTCATTTTAGCATTCCTTCTTTCTCTGGCCGCATCGCCCCGCTGGCCGATTCTTGAAAACTCAACTCTGAAACCTCCGGCTTACGCCACGAGGCCACTCAAAAACTCTCTTTCAGCCATTGCCCCACCCGGGCTATCCGGCCGCTACCCGTACCAAACGGCGAGAACATTCCGCCTTGCGCCGCATGAATTTCGATGTCCGCCACCTGCGGATAGATCATCAGTCCGCAGGCGGTTGAAAATGCCGGTCCCTTTGCCGCGACCGGAAGACCAGCCACACCCATGGGGCGGCCGATACGAACGTTGCGGGCGAGAATGCGCCGTGCCGTTTCCGGCAGCCCCGTCAGCTGGCTTGCGCCGCCGGTCAGGACCACGCGCTTACCGACAATGGGGCTGAAGCCGGACTTCTGGATACGATCACGGATCAATTCCAGCGTCTCTTCGATACGCGCCCGCACGATGCGGGTTACAAGGGCTCTTGAAACTTGCGATGGTTGATCGCGATCATCTTCGCCAATCGGCGGGATCGAAATCATGTCGCGCTCATCCGCGCCATTCAGCAAAGCCGAACCATGCACCACCTTCAGTCTCTCCGCATCTTCGATTCGTGTCGAGAGGCCACGTGCAAGATCTGTCGTGACGTGATGGCCGCCAAGGCCGATCGCGTCGGTGTGAATGAGCCGGCCTTCGGCGAAAACCGAAATCGTCGTGGTGCCGCCGCCCATATCGATGGCGGCGCAGCCGAGTTCGACTTCATCGTCCACCAGCGCCGCAAGACCGCTGGCATAGGGCGTCGCCACCATGCCTTCGACGGAAAGATGCGCGCGGTTGACGCAAAGCTCGAGGTTCTTCAGCGCCGTGCGCTCCACGGTCACCACATGCATGTCGACGCCGAGAAGATCGCCATACATGGAGAGCGGATCACGAATGCCGCGCTCGCCATCCAGCGAATAACCCGTCGGCAGCGAATGCAGGATCGCCCGGTCCTGACGCATGGACTGCTGGCTTGCCGCCACCAGAACCTTGCGCAGATCGCTTGCTTCCACTTCCTGGCCGCCGAGATCGATGCTCGCGGTATAGATATCGCTTGCCAGGCGTCCGGCGGAAACATTGACGATCAGGCTGTCGACGGTAAGGCCCGCCATGCGCTCGGCCGCATCGACAGACAGACGGATGACGCCTTCCAGCGCGTCAAGATCGGCGATAACGCCGGATTTCACACCGCGCGAACGCTGGTGGCCGATGCCGATGATTTCGACCTTGTGGGTGCGGCCGGGCAGGATTTCGCTTTCCTGACGCGGCGTCAGCCGGCCGATCATGCATACGACCTTGGTCGAGCCGATATCCAGCACCGAAACGATGTGGCTGCGCTTGGAGGACAGCGGCTTCAGCCGAGGCAGACCGAAATGGGAAGAACCGAATAAGCTCATGTGTTCTTCTCCGCCTTCTTGAGAGCCTTGGTGCGCGCATCGACGGCGGCCTGGCGGCGTTCCGTGGCACCCTCGGTCAGCTGGATCGTGGTGCGGTCCGCGAGCCGGAGATCAACCGCGGCGACATCGCGCGACAGCACCTTTTCCTCGAGATCGAGCCGCGCCAGCAATTGCAGCGCCTGCGGCAGGTTTTCTTCCGGCAGCTTGACGACGATGCCGTTGTCGAGATGCAGATCCCAGCGGCGGCCGGCAATGCGGACATAGGCGCGGACACGGTTGCGGATTTCCGGCCAGTCGGCCAGCTGCTCGACGAAACCGGCGGCACCCGTTTCCGCGTCGCGTCCGACGAAGAGCGGCAGGGAGGCGAATTTATTGTCCCGCAGCGGCGCAATCACGCTGCCGCTTTTTTCGATCAGCGACAGTTCCGTTCCGTGCTGCCAGATGCCGAAGGCCTCACGTTCCTTCAGGCGAACTTCAACCGTCTTCGGATAGACCTTGCGAATATCGACATCTTCCACCCAGGGAAGCTGCACCAGCTTGCGGCGCGCCGCATCGATATCGAGCGCGATCAGCGAGGTGCTGCCATCAAGGCCGAGAAGCTGGAACACTTCGATCTCGGAGGTCTGCAAATTGCCTGAGACCTTCACGTCCTCGACCGCGAAGCCCGCGGCCGATGTCGTGGTCTGGGTAACGATATTGGTGTGCCCGCCGAGCGACATGCCGTACAGCCCGGTCACCGCGTAAAAGGCGACAGCCGAAATCGTGCCAGTATGGGCGGGAATGTGAATGCGTCCGGTCGCAAGGCTGACACCGAAACGCACGAAGCGACGCAGAGGACGCGGCAACACCATGCGGTCGTCGGCACTGGCCGCCGCCGCGAATTGTTCGCGCTTTTTTGCCGTCGACTTTTTGCCGGTCACCGCAAACACGAAGCGTCCTCCACCATCCAGCTGACAAGGTTACCAAAGGAACGGCCAGCATGGGCCGCCATTTCCGGCACCAGGGAGGTCGGCGTCATGCCCGGCTGCGTATTCACTTCAAGCCAGATAACTTCGCCATCTTCTGAGAAACGGTCGTCGTAACGAAAGTCTGAACGGCTTACGCCACGGCATCCGATCGCCCGATGCGCCATAACCGCCAGTGTTTGAATTTTTTGGTAAATTTTCGGTGAAATTTCTGCGGGAATGACATGTTTCGAGCCACCAGCCGCATATTTCGCATCATAATCATAGAAATTGTGACCGAGCGGCACCACTTCGGTGACGCCCAGCGCCTCGCCGTCGAGCACACCGCAGGTCAGCTCGCGCCCATGAATATAACGCTCGACCATCACCTGATCGCCGTAACGCCATTCCGAAGAGGTGAGGATCTGCGGCGGATGCGACTGGTCTTCCTTGACGATCACAACACCGAAGCTCGAACCTTCGCGCACCGGCTTGACCACATAGGGCGGCGCAAGCGGATGTTCGCTGGTGAAATCGAAACGGTTCATGACGCGCTCGGCAGCCACCGGGATGCCAGCAGCGGCAGCAACTTTCTTGGCCTGCGCCTTGTCCATGGCAAGGGCGGAGGCGAGCACGCCGGAATGTGTATAGGGAATGGCGAGATATTCGAGGATGCCCTGAATGGTGCCGTCTTCGCCAAAGGGACCGTGCAGCGCATTGAAGGCCACATCCGGGCGCAGCTCACCGAGCACGGCGGCGATATCGCGCCCCACATCGACCCGGGTGACCTTGTAGCCCTCGCCTTCGAGCGCAAGCGCACAAGCGTTGCCCGACGAGAGGCTGACCGGCCGCTCCGACGAAAATCCACCCAAAAGAACAGCTACGTGCTTGCCGCCCATCGATACCTCTGACACCAACTCTCCGTTACGAACCACCCCCGAACCGACCGAATTTGACGAACGGTGATTCTGGCACATGATCCTTGTGATCAGTTAAACGCCATTAAGGTTAATGAATCGTTTACTTTCGTTAACCGCCGCGCCCAACATGCCGAGTTCCATTAAAGAATCAGCATCGATCCGGATTCCCTCCTTGGAATCAGAGAGTTGCACCGATTGCAACATGCAGGTTTTCAATGATCGGAAATAAAATCACGCCGGCAGGGCTGCGGCTCCCCGACGAAGGCAAGGTCAAAACGTTAACAGACGGGATTATTCCCCAGGGAAAATAATCTGGCGTTTCAGCGTTTTAAATCCACGGCCTGAATCAGTCTCTCAATCGCCGGACCGCAGCGCGGCCACCACGGCCAAGCCTGTCGCATTCATCAATCACATTATTTGCATTATTTCTTTTTCAGCATTCCATAGGAACAAAAATTGCGTTAACGCAGACATCGCCTCCCAAGGCATGACATTGCAATCCTCCAAAATGGAACCCAAACCATGACTGACGCGATATCTCCGGTATCGCCGACAGCTGGCAATTCGAACGTTGTAAAGACAAATTCGCCTGCACGAGTTCTCACTGCCAGCCTGGTCGGCACGACCATCGAGTTTTTCGATTTTTACGTTTACGCCACGGCCGCAGTGCTCGTGTTCCCCACTTTGTTCTTCCCGAACAATGACCCGATGACGGCGCTTCTGGCGTCCTTCGCCACCTTCTCCATCGCCTTTTTCGCCCGCCCGCTCGGCGCCGTGGTCTTCGGTCACTATGGCGACCGCGTCGGCCGCAAGACCACCCTTGTCGCCGCCCTGCTCACGATGGGCGTCTCGACGGTCGTGATCGGCCTCCTGCCCTCCTATGAGACCGCCGGCGTTCTGGCCCCGCTGCTGCTCGCGCTTTGCCGTTTCGGTCAGGGCTTCGGCCTTGGTGGGGAATGGGGCGGCGCCGTCCTGCTCGCCACGGAAAACGCCCCTCCCGGCAAGCGCAGCTGGTACGGCATGTTCCCGCAGCTCGGCGCACCTGTCGGCCTGTTCCTTTCGTCCGGCGTGTTCTGGATCCTGCTGCACTTCATGTCGCAGGAAGCCCTGCTCAGCTGGGGCTGGCGCATTCCCTTCGTCGCCTCGATCATCCTGATCGCGGTCGGCATGTGGGTTCGCCTGTCGATCACCGAAACGCCCGACTTCCAGAAGGCAATCGAAAAGGAAGAGCGTGTGGCCGTGCCGGTCGCGGAACTGTTCCGCAACCACAAGCGCAGCCTCGTGCTCGGCACCTTCGTGGCGCTGGCCACTTTCGTGCTGTTCTACATCGGCACCGCCTATCTTCTGTCCTACAACGTCAAGGTCCTGAAAATCCCGTTCCTCGACGCGCTGGAAGTGCAGATCCTCGGCTCAATCGTCTTCGGCATCTTCATTCCGATCGCCGGCAAGCTCGCCGAGAAATTCGGCCGTCGTGAAATCCTGATCCTGACGACAGTGCTGATCGGCCTGTTCTCCTTCCTGCTGCCTACCCTGATGACCGGCAGCGAAGGTTCGATCTTCGTCTTCGCGGCTCTTGCCATGATGCTGATGGGCATGACCTACGGCCTGATCGGCACGGCACTCGCCGCGCCTTTCCCGACCCGCGTGCGCTACACCGGCTCGTCCATCACCTTCAACATGGCCGGCATCTTCGGCGCATCGCTGGCGCCTTACATCGCCACATGGCTGCAGGTGAATTACGGCATGGGATATGTCGGTTATTACCTCTGCGTATCCGCCCTCATCACGCTCGCCTGCATTCTTCTTTCCCGCAAGGACGAAGTCTGATCCGAACGGACTGCCAGACATTGAAAAGCCCGCGAAACCTTCGTTTCGCGGGCTTTTGTTTGCCTGCTTCGACGCTTACGCCACGGCCTGGCGCCGCTCCACATGACCGGTCACGCACACGCGATTGCGCCCTCCCCCTTTCGCCCGATAGAGCGCCAGATCGGCATTGTGCATGACCTTGTCGAAAATGTCGGCGTCGCCGCGAAAGGCCACGCCAATCGAAATCGTCACCGTGATCCGCTGATCCTGATGCTCCACCGGCGTGGTCTCGATGACCGCGCGAACCCTTTCGCACATCTGCAAAAAGGCAAGCGGGCTGGTTTCCTGCACGACGACAAATTCCTCACCCCCCAGACGGGCGACATGCGCAGAAGGATCAAAATGCTCCCTTATCCTGCGGGCAACGCTTGAGATGACGAGATCACCGACAAGATGGCTGTATCTGTCATTCACCAGCTTGAAATGATCGATATCGAGAAAGGCGACACAATAATCGCTGCCGAGTTTGGCGCATGCCGCATAAAGGCCGAGCCGGTTGCTCAGGCCGGTCAGGGCATCCGTATGGCTCAGATGCAGGAAGCGCTCATGGGATTGCACGAGAATTTGCACCTCCCTGGCATTCAGCCAGCAGACCAGCAACGTCACCGTAAACGCAACGGCCCCGCCGAGCGTCACGCTCAGCATGATCCCGTTGAAGAGATCGGTTACCAGCCCGAACTGCGCCAGAAACACCAGACCACCCGTGCACATCAGGATAACGATGAGCGTCACGAGGCACGCAATACGAATGGAGAATTCCAGCGGCTCAAGCCGGCGGCGGCCCTCCGGCGTGGCGACCGAAAAACTTATCATTTCGATCGTTTTTTTCCAAAGACCCAACATCATGTTCAAAAGTGCCCAGTCGCGTAATGTCGTTGGTATTTCGAAATAAAAAAGCATTTAATTATTGGAGGGGCGAGACTTTATCTCATCCGCTCACGTATTTCCTGAAAACAATATGGCAAAAACCGTTGATCGACCGTTACGATACACGAAACGGCCGGTTCAACAGCAGGATTTTCTTGCAGTACAAGGCATTCGTCGGGGCTTATGCCCCGAGGAACGGCTCCACTTCGCGGCCCGGCATAAAGAGGCCAAGGCGCTTGATTTCCCATTCAAGCCGAATGCCCGACTTTTCGAACACACGCTTGCGGATCGTCTCACCCAGATATTCCAGATCATAACCCGTCGCGTGGCCGGTATTGATCATGAAATTGCAGTGCAGCGACGACATCTGCGCGCCGCCAATGACGAGACCGCGGCCACCCGCCTCGTCGATCAGTTCCCAGGCCGAATGACCTTCGGGATTCTTGAAGGTCGAACCGCCGGTCTGTTCGCGGATCGGCTGAACGGTCTCGCGATGGTGGCGCACGGCGTCCATATCGGCGCGGATCTTCGCCTTGTCTTCGGGATAACCTTCGAACAATGCACCGGTGAAGATCAAGCCGGCATCGGCGCCGGAATGGCGGTAGCTGTAACCCATGTCCGCATTGGACAACACATGCTGATTGCCCTGACGGTCAACCGCATGGACTTCCACCACCCGCTCGCGCGTCTCGCCGCCGTTTGCGCCCGCATTCATGCGCAGCGCGCCGCCGATGGAGCCGGGAATGCCGTAATAGAAATGGAAACCGCCAATGCCGTTATCCATGGCCATGGCCGCAATATGCTTGTCGGGGCAGATCGCACCGGCCTTGATGCGGTTTTCGCCGGCGAGCTCCACCTGGCCGAAACCCTTGGCGGACAGACGGACGACAACGCCCGGAATGCCACCATCGCGCACCAGAAGGTTCGAACCGACGCCAACCACCGTCAGCGGCACGTCTTCCGGCAGAATTTTCAGGAAGGCAATCAGATCATCCGTGTCGTGCGGCTGGAACATGACTTCCGCAAGGCCGCCGGCTCTGAACCACGTCACGCGGTCCATGGGCGCATCCGGTGTCAGACGTCCCCGCAATTCCTTTACCCCGTCGCCGAGCCTCCCCAGCAATTTTACCCCATCGACCTGTCTCATTCAGACTTTCCTGATATGCTCTTCAATTCCGAAGGCAGCACCGCTGCCCATTGCGTGATATTCCCAGCCCCCAAGAGAACCACGAAATCACCCGGATTCGCAATGGCTGCAACCTGTGACGCAAGGTCCTCCCGCTTTTCGAGAAAACGGGCATCGCGGTGGCCGGCGGCCTTGATGGCCGAAACCAGCGCTTCCGAACTTGCGCCTTCGATCGGATCTTCGCCCGCAGCATAGACCGGAGCAAGGATAATCGTGTCGGCATCGTTAAAGCAATGCGCGAAATCGTCAAACAGGCTGGAAAGACGGCTGTAACGGTGCGGCTGGTGCACGGCGATGATACGGCCCTTGCAGGCTTCCCGCGCAGCCGCCAGCACGGCCTTGATCTCAACCGGATGATGACCGTAATCGTCGAAGACCTGCACGCCGTTGGCTTCGCCTGTCAGCGTGAAGCGCCGCTTGACGCCGCCGAAGGACGCAAGCCCCTTCTTGATGTCGGCTTCCGAAATGCCGAGACGGTTGGCGACGGCAATCGCCGCCGTCGCATTCGAGACGTTGTGGCGGCCGGGCATCGGCAGCACGAGGTCCTTGAAGGAGAATATCTTGCCGGTGCGGCGACGGCGGATTTCCACGTCAAACACCGAGCGCGTGCCGTCAATGCGCACATTCGAAAAACGCACGTCCGCCTGCGGGTTTTCACCATAGGTGATGACTTTGCGGTCCTCGATCCGGCCGACCAGCGCCTGCACTTCCGGGTGGTCGAGGCACATCACGCCGAAACCGTAGAACGGCACGTTCTCAACAAACTGGCGAAATGCGGCACGCACGGCATCGAAATTGCCGTAGTGATCCAGATGCTCCGGATCGATATTGGTGACAACGGCCACATCGGCCGGCAGTTTCAGGAAGGTACCGTCGGATTCGTCGGCCTCCACCACCATCCACTCGCCCTCGCCCATGCGGGCATTGGTGCCATAGGCATTGATGATGCCGCCATTGATGACGGTCGGATCGAGATTGCCGGCTTCGAGCAGGGTCGCGACCATGGAGGTCGTGGTGGTCTTGCCATGGGTGCCGCCAATGGCGATGGCATTGCGGAAACGCATCAGCTCGGCCAGCATTTCGGCGCGGCGCACGATCGGCAGGTGTTTTTCCCGCGCGGCGATGAGTTCCGGATTGCTCTTCTTGATGGCGGTGGAAACGACCACGACTTCCGCATCACCGAGATTATCCGCGGTATGGCCGACGAAAACCTCGATACCCTTGTCGCGCAGGCGCTGTACATTGGCGCTGTCGGACTGGTCGGACCCCTGAACCCGGTGGCCGAGATTATGAAGCACTTCGGCAATGCCGCTCATGCCGATCCCGCCTATGCCGATGAAATGGACAAGGCCTATGGCTTTCGGCATCTTCATGCCCCAACTCCTTCATTATTCTTCTTGAATTCCTGTATGGACTGGCCGGAAGCAATCGCCTCCACCAGATCGGCCAGCACATCCGCCGCATGCGGTTTGCCGGTCGCCCTGGCCGCCGCCGCAGTGGCAGAAAGCCGATCCGGCTCCGAAAGCGCCGCCGAGAGAAGTCCGGACAGCTTCTGTGGCGACAATTCCGCCTGCTTGATGACGCTTGCCCCGCCCGCCGCCGAAAGCGCTGCCGCATTGGCGGCCTGATCGTGATCGAGCGCATGCGGATAGGGCACGAGGATCGACGGACGGCCGATCACCGAGAGTTCCGATACCGTCGAGGCGCCCGAACGGCTGATGACCAGATCGGCCTCGCCAATGCGTGTGGCCATGTCACCGAAGAAGGGCGAAACGTCAGCCTTGACGCCAAGCTTCTGGTAAGACGTTATCACATTGTCCTTGTCTTCGGGACGCGCCTGCTGGGTCACGACGATACGCTTGCGCTGCTCGTCCTTCAGCAGGCAGATCGCTGCCGGCACGGCGCTGGAAAAGAACTGCGCGCCCTGGCTGCCGCCGAAAACCACGAGCTGGAACGGCTCGCCCGTCTGCGACGGGGTATAGGGGATATCCGAGGCCGCCAGCACCGCCGGACGCACCGGATTGCCGGTCGCCACCGTCTTGTCGGAATATTGGCCGTTGGCGGGCGGCAGGAAACCGCCGGCAATCGCCTTCACGCGGGCAGCCAGCGCCTTGTTGGCGCGGCCCATCACCGCATTCTGCTCATGGATGATGGAGGGCACACCAAGCCCGGTCGATGCCAGCAGCGGCGGCACGGTGGGATAACCGCCGAAGCCGACAACCGCGACCGGCTTCAGTTTCGCAACCAGCCGGCGCGCCGCGCGAAGACCCACCCACAGCTTCCAGAGCGAACGCACGACGGAAATCGGGTTCTTCGAACCGATGGTGGCGGAAGGCACCACATGGATTTCATCCGCCGGAAATTTGCCGGCATAACGCTCGGCGCGGCTGTCGGTGACGAGATGCACCTGATAACCGCGCGCCTTCAGCGTATGCGCCAGAGCCTCGGCTGGAAAGACATGGCCGCCGGTTCCCCCGGCGGCAAGAAGAACAATACCCTTGCTCATGATCGTTTACTCCGCGGGAACGCCGGAACCGACGCGGAAGAAACTCCGCTCCTGCGCCCGCTTTTCGGGTCTGTGGCGTGTCAACGCCAGAAGGAAACCGGCGGTCACGCAGATCGCCATCATTGACGAACCGCCATAGGAAATCAAAGGCAGCGTCATGCCCTTGGCGGGCATCAGCTCCAGATTGACGCCAATATTGATCATCGACTGCATGCCGATCTGCAGAACCAGACCGGCCACGGCGAAGCGGCAGAAATCGTCCTTTTCCTTGAAGGCGTGCGACAGGCCGCGCAGCACGATGAAGGCGAAGATCGCAACGAGGAACATGCAGAAGACGATGCCGAACTCTTCCGCCGCAACCGAGAAGATGAAGTCGGTATGGCTGTCGGGAATGATGCGCTTGACGATGCCCTCGCCCGGTCCGCGACCGAACCAATCACCGCGAATGATGGCCTCACGTGCGGTATCCACCTGGAATGTATCGCCCTCGCCGGTCCAGAAACGGTCGATACGGCCGGCGACGTGCGGCAACATCAGATAGGCGGAGATGATGCCGCCGACGCCGACGCCACCGAGCATGATGATCCAGAACCACGGTACGCCGGCCATGAAGAACATGCCGCCCCAGACCACGGAGGTCAGGATCGTCTGGCCGAAGTCCGGCTGGGCGATCAGGAGCGCCGCCACGATGCCGAAGGTGATGATGGCGAAGAGATTGCCGGGAATTTCAGGATGGCGCGCCCGTTCGGCAAACAGCCAGGCGCAGACGATAACGAAGGCCGGCTTCATGAATTCCGACGGCTGGATCGAGAACGTACCGATGGAAATCCAGCGCCGCGCCCCCTTGACCTCGATGCCGAAGAACAGCGCGAAAATCATCATCAGCAGCGAGACGATCAGCATGATGACCGCCACGCGTCGCACCTGACGGGGCGACAGGAAGGAAAGGCCGACCATGATCGCCAGCGACGGCACCATGAACATCGCCTGACGCTCGACGAAGAAGAAACTGTTGAGACCGATACGCTCGGCAACCGCGGGCGACGCTGCAAAGGACAGCATCAGGCCGATGCCCATCAGCGCGACGAACGCCGCCAGAAAAAAACGGTCGATGGTCCAGAACCACTCTGCGACCGGACCGCGATCAACTCGGCTTACCATGGCCTTCAGCCCCCTTTTCCAGAGTCAACCAGCATCGTCATGCCATCGAGCGCCGCGACCTGCGCGACGAACGAATCACCTCTGATCTCAAAGTTCTTATATTGATCGAAGCTTGCGCAAGCCGGGGATAACATCACGATATTGCCGGCCGTCGCATCTTTTTCCGCATCGGCTGCCGCATGCTGCACGGCCTTGTCCAGCGTGCCGGATATTTCGTAAGGCACCGCCTCGCCAAGCGTCGCGGCAAATTCCGCCGCCGCTTCACCGATCAGATAGGCCTTGGCGATGCGCGGGAAAAGCGGAGAAAGGCTGGCGATGCCGCCCGCCTTCGGCAGACCGCCGGCGATCCAGTAGATACGGTCGAAACTTGAAAGTGCGGGCGCTGCCGCATCGGCGTTGGTCGCCTTGCTGTCATTGACGAAGGTGACATTGCCGCGCCGGCCGACCGGCTGCATGCGATGCTTGAGGCCGGGGAAGGATTTGAGACCGGCGCGAACCTCGTCTTTGGAAACACCGACCGCAAGGCAGGCAGCGATTGCCGCCGCCGCGTTCTGGGCGTTGTGGCTGCCACGAAGCGTCTGGATACCGTCGAGATCGGTGAGCAGCGAAGACGTGTCGCCATGTGCCCGCAGGATGCGGCTGCCTTCGGCATAAAAACCTTCGGAAACGACATTGCGCTTGGAGATGCGCTCCACCTTGACGCCGGCGCGCTCGATGCGATCGGCAATGAGTGTCGAATGGCTGTCATCAACACCGACGATGGCCGTTTGACTGCCCGCCACCAGCCGTTCCTTGACATCGGCATAATGCTGCATCGTGCCGTGACGGTCGAGATGGTCAGGTGTCAGATTAAGCAGAATGCCGGCGGTCGGATTGATCGTCGGTGCAAGATCGATCTGATAGGACGAGCATTCGACCACGTAAAAACGTTGCGCTCTCGGCGGATCGAGGCTCAGCACCGCCGTGCCGATATTGCCGCCGAGCTGCGTATCGCGGCCGGATGCCCCGAGAATATGGGCGATCAACGCCGTTGTCGTGGATTTGCCGTTGGTGCCGGTAATCGCAATGAAAGGGCAATCCGGCGCATGGGCGCGGCGCTCGCGGATGAAAAGCTCGATATCGCCGATGATCTCGACGCCCGCTGCTTTCGCAAGGTCCACAGACCAGTGCGGCTTTGGATGTGTCAAAGGTACGCCGGGAGCCAGCACGAAGGAAGAAAACGAGGGCCAGTCTATCGTTCGAAGGTCCGCCGTTACGATGCCCTCGGCCTCAGCCTTCGCGACACTGTCGGGATTGTCGTCGAAAGCGACGACATCCGCCCCGCCGGCCACCAGCGCCCGGGCCGTGACGAGGCCCGAACCGCCGAGCCCGAAGAGAGCGACCTTCTTACCCTTGAACGACGTGACCGGGATCATCGCTCACCTCAGCTTCAGGGTGGCGAGGCCGAGCAGCGCGAGGCCAACGGAGATGATCCAGAAACGGATGACCACCTGGCTTTCCGTCCAGCCCTTTTTCTCGAAATGGTGATGGATCGGCGCCATCAGGAAGACGCGCCTGCCGGTACGCTTGAACCAGAAGACCTGGATGATGACCGACAGCGTCTCCATGACGAACAGACCGCCGACGATGACCATGACGATCTCGTGCTTGGTCGCGACAGCGATGGAGCCAATGAGGCCGCCGAGCGCCAGCGAACCCGTGTCGCCCATGAAGATGGCGGCGGGTGGCGCGTTGAACCACAGGAAGCCGAGGCCCGCGCCGATGACTGCGCCGACGATGACGGCAAGCTCACCCGTGCCGGGCACAAAATTGATCTGCAGATAATTGGCGAAAACCGCGTTGCCAGCGAGATAGGCGATCACGCCGAAGGTGGCGGCGGCGATCATGACCGGCACGATGGCGAGACCGTCGAGACCATCCGTCAGGTTCACCGCATTGCCCGCGCCGACGATGACAAAAGCGCCGAACAGCACAAAGAAATAGCCGAGATTGATCACGAATTCCTTGAAGAACGGAAACGCGATGGAGCTGCCGAGCGTGCCGCCATGCGGTGCGGAGGCTAGCGCCATCTTCATCATGAAGAACACGGCAATCGCCGCGATCAGGAATTCGATGCCGAGACGGGCCTTGCCGGAAAAACCCTTGTCGCTCTGTTTCGTGACCTTGAGATAATCGTCGTAGAAACCGATGGCGCCGAAACCGAGTGTCACCATCAGAACGGCGACGACATAGACATTCGACAGGTCACCCCAGAGCAGCGAGCCGCCGAGAATACCGGCAAGGATCATCAGCCCGCCCATGGTCGGCGTTCCGGCCTTCTTGAAATGCGTCTGCGGCCCGTCGGCACGGATCGGCTGGCCCTTGCCCTGGCGCACGCGCAGCGAGTTGATGATCGCCGGTCCGAATAGGAAGACGATCAACGCAGAGGTGAACATCGCCGCCCCCGCCCGGAAGGTGATGTACCGGAACAGGTTGAAGACTTGAACTTTATCCGACAGTTCGACGAGCCAGATCAGCATATTTGCCCTTTCAAAAGGCTATTTCAGACTTGGCGTTCCGTCTCGGGGAATGCCGGATACTTGTCAAGCAGGGCGGCGACAATCTTGCCGAAACCGAGGCCAAGTGACGATTTTACCATCAGCGCGTCTCCCGGTTGCACCCATTGCAGGGCGAAATCGGTAAGCTCAGCCGTTGTCGGGAACCAGATGACGGTGACGCTGTCCGGCAGCGCATCGCGAAGAGCGGCCATCGCCTCGCCTGCCAGCCAGACATGTTCGATACCGGCCGCAAGCAGCGGCCCGGCCAGCTCCTCATGCAGCTGCGCGGAAAACTCGCCCATCTCCAGCATGTCGCCGAGAACGGCGACGCGACGGCCATGCCCCTGCGTTTCAGTCTCCGCCAGCACGGCGATCGCCGCCCGCATGGAGGCCGGATTGGCGTTGTAGCTTTCATCGATCAGCAGGAAAGACCCACCATTGATCGCCAGATGGTGGCGCTGGCCCCGCCCTTTCACGGCCTCAAGCGTGCCGAGCGCCTCGAAAGCGCGGTCCAGATTGGCACCGGTGAGAGCAACTGTACCGAGAACCGCCATGGCGTTATCGGCAATATGCCGGCCGGGAATATTCAGCTGCAATTCGCTGGTTTCACCGTTCAGGATCACCCAGATGGTCGAACCGGTCACCGTGCTCTCGAAATCGGCCAGACGGAAATCGGCCTTGGCGTGCTGCCCGAATGTGAGAATATGCTCGATACCCTGCTCTTGCGCAGCCTCTTCAAGCTGCTCGAACTGGGCATTGTCGCGGTTGAGAATGACGGAGCCGCCCTCCTCCAGGCCTTCGAATATCTCCGCCTTGGCGGCGGCGATTTCTTCTATGTCCTTGAAATTGCCGAGATGGGCGGGGGCAATGGTGGTAATGATGGCCACGTGCGGACGAACCATTTTCACCAGCGGCCGGATTTCCCCGGAATGGTTCATGCCGATTTCGAAAACGCCGAATTCGGTGTCGGCCGGCATACGCGCCAGCGTCAGCGGCACGCCCCAATGATTGTTGAAGGACGCGACTGCCGCATGCACCCGGCCGGATGGCGCAAGCGCCTGCCGCAGCATTTCCTTGGTCGTCGTCTTGCCGACGGAACCCGTCACCGCGATGATGCGCGCCGACGTTCTTTCGCGCGCCGCGATGGCGAGCTTGCCGAGTGCGGCAAGTACATCCTCCACCACGATCATCGGTACGGTCAGCCGGCCGAGCGCCGGCAGCTTGCCCTCCGCCACGACCAGAAGACCCGCCCCGTTCGCAACGGCGAAACTGGTATAGTCATGACCGTCCACCCGGTCGCCCTTGATCGCGAAGAACGCTTCGCCCGGCTTGACCGTCCGGCTGTCGATGGAAATGCCGGTGATTCCGGTCGGCAGGTTGCCCACCGGGCGTCCTGCCGTGATGGCGATCATGTCGGCGACTGTCCATAACCAGCTCAAATCTTCGATCCTTCCAGCCCTGCCAGTGCAGTGCGCACCTGTTCATGATCGGAAAACGGCAACGTCACGGAACCGACGATCTGCCCTTCTTCATGCCCCTTGCCCGCGACGATCAGCGTATCGCCGTTGGAAAGCAGCGATACCGCATGGTGGATCGCCTGCGACCTGTCGCCAATTTCCAGTGCACCCGGCGCCGCCGCCATGACCTCGGAACGGATCGTTGCGGCATCTTCCGAGCGCGGATTGTCATCGGTGACGATGACGATGTCGGAAAGCCGCGTCGCCACCTCACCCATGATCGGGCGTTTGCCCTTGTCACGGTCGCCACCGCAACCGAAGACAGTGATGATACGGCCCGACGTGAAAGGCCTGACCGAAGTGAGCACATTTTCCAGCGCATCCGGCTTGTGGGCATAATCCACATAGGCAAGCGCGCCGTTCTTCGTCTGGCCCACCAGTTCCAGCCGGCCGGCCGCACCGATCAGCTTTTCAAGCGCCTTCATCGCGACAGTGGCGGAAACGCCGGTGGACATGGCAAGACCGGCCGCCACAAGCGCGTTGGCCACCTGAAAATCGCCGGCAAGCGGAATATCCACTTCGTGAATCACGCCGTCATGATGCACTTCGATCATCTGTTTATGACGGAAATGCTCCACCCGTTTCAGCGTCAGGTAATCGCCCTTGCGGCCCACGGTTCGCACATCGAGGCCCGCTTTGCGCGCCGCCTGGATTGCTTTTTCCGACCACGGATCGTCCGCAAAAATCACCGCTGGCGCGCCTTTTTTCATCAGCGTGTCGAACAGCCGCATCTTCGCGGCCATATAGTCCTCGACAGTCGGATGATAATCCATGTGGTCACGGCCAAGATTGGTAAAACCGGCCGCCGCAAGCTTCACGCCATCGAGACGGCGCTGGTCGAGGCCGTGGCTCGAAGCCTCCATCGCCGCATGCGTCACGCCTTCGGAGGCAAGCTCGGCCAGAAGCGCATGCAGCGTCACCGGGTCAGGCGTTGTCAGCGCGCCGTAATCCTCGCGGTCGGGCGCAATGACACCCGTCGTACCGATCTGCGCGGCCGCATGGCCGGCAAAGGCCCATATCTGCCGCACAAAGGAAGCGACGGAGGTTTTCCCCGCCGTTCCGGTGACGGCAACCATGATTTCCGGCTGTTTTCCATAAAAACGGGCGGCGGCGAGCGAAAGATAGAGCCGCGGGTCGGAGACGACCAGCACCGGCACATCGGCCTCCACCGCATGACCGGAAACGACAGCAACCGCGCCCTTGGCAACCGCGTCCTTCACATAGGCCGCACCATCCGCCTTCGTGCCCGCAACCGCCACAAACAGACTGCCGGGCTGAGCCTTGCGGCTGTCTGCGGTTATCCCCCCGATTTCGACCGCCCCTATTCCAGACAGGAGCAATTCATTCAATTCCGGAAACGCATTTCCGGATATATCTCGCAAATTCATCGACTGTGTCCGTCTTGTCCCCCCGGCGCGAATCGCCGGAACATCATAAGCTCTAACAATCAATAAGACACGAGCAAGGCCGAGCCATCCTTGCCGAACTTCGGCTTCACACCCAGCACCGCCGCCGTGCGGGCGATGATGTCACGCACCATCGGCGCTGCGGAGGTGCCGGCCAGCGCCGCGCCATTGCCTTTGTCCGTCTTCGGTTCATCGATGAAGGTCAACACCACATATTGCGGGTCGTCGATCGGGAAAGCTGACAGGAAGGCGTTGAAGTTCTTGTCGCGGACATAGCGGCCATTGACGACCTTGTCTGCCGTGCCGGTCTTGCCGCCGACGTTGAAACCGTCGACGCGCGCATTGCGGCCCGATCCGTTCACACCGTTCCATTCGAACAGGAAACGCATGTCCTTGCTGGTGGTGGGTTTCAGAACCTGCTTGGCCACCAGATCCGCCTGTTCGCGGGTGCGCGGCAGGAAGGTCGGCTCGATCAGCTTGCCGCCATTGACGAGTGCCGCCCCGGCAACCGCCGTCTGCAGCGGTGTCGTCGAAACACCGTGACCGAAGGAAATGGTGATGGAGTTGATCTTCTTCCATTCACGCGGCTGCGATGGCAGCGCCACCTCCGGCAATTCGGTCTGCATGCGGGTCAAAAGCCCGAGCTTTGTCAGAAATTCCTTGTGGCCTTCGGTGCCGACGGTATCGGCGATCTTGGCCGTACCGATATTGGACGAAAACTGGAAGATTTCCGGCACCGACAAAATACGGTTCTTGCCATGGAAGTCCTTGATGGTGAAACCGCCGATACGGATCGGATAACGGGCATCGAAACTGTCACCCAGACGCACGCGGCCCGAATCGAGGCCCATGGCGATGGTGAAGGACTTGAAGGTCGAGCCCATTTCGAACGTGCCGTTCGACATGCGGTTGAGCCAGCCCTCCTTCGCGCCTTCGGCCGGGTTGTTCGGATCGTAATCCGGTACCGAGGCCATGGCGAGAACTTCACCCGTGTGCACGTCCAGAACGACAGCGCCGGCGCCGATTGCCTGGAACTTGGCAATGGCCGAAGTCACGACCTCACGCACGATGGACTGCACGCGCAGATCGATCGAAAGCTTCACCGGTTCCAGCGGCTGGTCGCTGGTCATGCCAAGCGCCGTCAGATCGGCGAGGCCCTGGCTGTCAACGTAGCGTTCCATGCCCGCCACGCCGCGATTGTCGATATTGACGTGGCCGACCACATGGGCCGCCGTCGGGCCACCCGGGTAGAACCGGCGTTTTTCCGGACGGAAGCCGATGCCGGGAATGCCGAGCGCCAGAATCTGGCTCTGCTGCTTGGGCGTCAACTGACGGCGCAGCCACTGGAAGCGGGAATTGGAGGTGAGCTTCTGATAGGTGCCACGCTGATCGAGATCAGGCAGAACGGTGCGCAGCTTCTCGATCGCCTCGTCGATATCGACGATGCGATGCGGCTCGGCAAACAGCGAGACTGTGCGGATGTCGGTGGCGAGAACCTCGCCATTGCGGTCGAGAAGGTCCGGGCGCGACGCCATCAACCGGTCTGCGGGCGCGATGCTCGAAACGGTTTCCTGTTCCGCCATGCCATATTGTACGAGACGCCCGCCCACGACGGCATAAAAGGCCACGAAACCGAAAATGATCAGACCGACCCGGCTTTTCGCCTGGGCAGCACGCTTCTTGCGGGCACCCTCGAAAGCCGCATGATCGGTATAAACGCCGGTGGTGCTGGCGGAAAAATGGGCCTTGCTCTTCAAAACCATGACGCGGGAGAGAAAAGACATCAGCGGTTCACCGATCCTGTTATCGTGTCATCCATGTCATCGGTTTCATCACCGGCGACGGCGGAGACGGCCGGAGCCGCTGGGGGACGGGAAACGCGGGCCCTCGGCGTCGGAACCGGGGCGCCATTGGCGGCTATCTGGCCTGCCGGCGGCGATTTCTTTTTGGTGGCTGCGCCAAGCGTCGCGCCCGGCCTGGAACCGTTGACGGCGGCGGCAATCACATCCTCGACGCTCATGCCTTCCGGCTCAGGCGGCTGCGGCAATTGCGAGCGCAGCATGGGCAACTCACGCGGCTGCGCCAGTTGCGTGGGCAGCGTCGGCGAAAGGCCAAGCTCGTCCTGATAGGCGTTGACGAGGCGATGCAGACGGTTCGGCTGCGTCAGCAGCGCCCAGTCGGCCCGCAACAGATCGATCGTATCCTTCTCGAGCTTGATTTCGGCCTCGAGCTTGCGGACCTCTTCGAGCTTCAAATCGGCCTTGTGCTTGATCGAATAGGTCACGACGGCCGCAGCAACCATGACCCCCATCAAGATGACATCGAAAGTGCGCAGCATATCAGCCTCCCATCTTTTCCAGGCTGGCGAGATCGGGAAGCTCGAAGATCGAAAAATCCGCCGCGCGCGCTGGCGCGGTCGTGCGCAAACCGGCCCGCAGCTTGGCTGACCGGGCACGCGGATTGAGTTCCGCCTCCGCGTCGCTGGCGGCGATCATCGGCTTGCCGATATTGTCGAAAATGGCAGGCTTGTCTTCGACCATCGGCAGATGCCGGGAACCGGCGGCCTTGCCGGAACGGTCGGAGAAGAATTTCTTGACGATGCGGTCTTCCAGCGAATGGAACGTGACGACGACCAGCCGGCCGCCGGGCTTCAGGGACCGCTCTGCAGCGAAAAGCGCCTGCGCCAACTCGCCGAGTTCATCATTGACGAAAACCCGAAGCGCCTGAAACACCCGAGTCGCGGGATGGATCTTGTCCTTCGCCTTGCGCGGCGTGACGATCTCGATGAGACCGGCGAGATCACGCGTGGTGCGGAAGGGCTCTTCCGCCCTCCTCTTCTCGATGGCGCGGGCAATGCGGCCCGGCTGCTTTTCCTCACCGAGAAAACCGAAGATGCGGATCAGATCACCGACTTTCGCACGATTGACGACATCCGCCGCCGAAACGCCGGAGGCGGACATGCGCATATCGAGGGGACCATTCTTCTGAAAGGAAAAGCCGCGCTCTGCCTCGTCGATCTGCATGGAGGAAACGCCGATATCAAGTACGACGCCGTCAAGACCGCCCTCGGGCGCATGCTTCGCCAGATCGGAAAATTGTGATTGAATGAGGTTTAACCTGCCGCCATTGGCGGCAACCATCGCCTGACCGCCAGCTATCGCGGTCGGATCGCGGTCGAGCGCGATGACGTTGGCACCCTGATCGAGAATGGCCTGGGTGTAGCCGCCGGCACCAAAAGTGCCATCAAGGATGATCTTTCCGGATGCGGGTTCAAGCGCGGCAATGACTTCGCGAAGCAGGACAGGGATGTGACGCTGAGGTCCGCCATCGGCATCAGAAGATCGCCCGCCAGAATTCGCCGCCATTCCGTGTCCCCGTCCTATGCGGGGCGAGCAGCCGAAAAACCGCGCCCCGCTCTTGCTTCCGCCTGCGCGCCCAAAAACGCCTGCGGTTGCCAAAGCTGAAAATGATCCGCCCGTCCGACGAAGGTGACCTCGGTGGATATGCCGGTAAATTCCCGCACGAAATCCGTCACCATCAACCGACCTTCCTGGTCGAGCTTCATGAAGACACCGCCGCCGTGAACCAGCAGCGACATCGCGTTCGCCTCCGGCGAGAAGGCATCCATCGACGCAATCTGCCGCTCGTAGCGCTCCAGCAAATCCGGACCGCCGATACTGATTGCCGGGAAAGCGAAATCCTGAAGGCAATAAAGCTCCTGGATACCGCGCCTCACCAGCACCGAACGAAACGGAGACGGAACCGAAACGCGCCCCTTGGCGTCGATCCTGTTCGTCACGTTCGATAAAAAGCGGTCCATTACTCAACTCGCCCAAACCGCAATCCGCCAGGCGAACCATCCGCCCCACAGAAAACACCGGTACGCACGACACGTCGCCAAGCGCCAGGGCAACATGCCCTGCAGCAGCCCCTTGCAGGCTCCTCACTCGTTTCAGCGATTGCGGGTCAAAAACACGACCCAGTGTGGTGTGCATTTGGGATATCATGGGACACTATGGGCGTCAATGGGAGAAGCCGGCACGATACCGACTTCGCATCGGAAATTCATAAGCCGTTAAGTTTAACGAATGGTTTACTTCGGGCGCACAGATGCGCTTTCACGGCACATGAAAATGCGGTGAAATTGACGTTTTTCTTTTTTGAAACAAGAGTGTGACTGAACGCCTCTGCGTTCCCACGCGGTAGAACAAACACCAATATTCGAAAATACCTAAAATCAATCGGGCGAAGCGGCGACCGGCTCTCCCTGCCACAAGCTCTGCGCCTCCCCTTCGAACTCCTGACCTTTGACCAAGACGCGGAGAACAACCACATCATCGTGCTCTACGACAAAGGCTATGCTGGCACTTCGCTCAAAACCGATTATGCGCAGCCCTGATCGCACCTCATTGCGCACCGTGCCACGCTCGGGGAATACGTTCAGCGACGCGAGAAAAGCACCAACACGCTCAATATACCGATCCGCCGTGACAGCTGAGCCAGATTTGCGAACAACATTGCTGTGGATTTGCACCAGATCGGTTTGCGCTTCAGGGGACAAACGAACGACGTAATATTTCATTTAAGCAATTCCAGCAAAATCTGCAGCGGCTTTGCATTATGAATTATTTAAAAAACAAGGAGATGAAGTGGAAATATGCTAAGTGCGCCCTTCGCCCTTGGCGATCCGCGCCTTCACCTCAGCCATACCTTCATTGAGCGGCTTCGCACGGTCCGGGTCGGCTTTGTGGGCATCGTATGCGGCTGCGACCTCTTCCTGCAGCCAACGCTCCACAGCTGCATCGCGTGCGACCAGGGTGCGCAGGCCATCACGAATAACTTCGCTTTCCGTCGCATATTCACCAGAGGCTACCTTTGCCTTGACCATCTCGGCCATATCCAGAGGAAGAGTGATGCTGAAAGCCTGGGTAGTGCGCATGGTTCTGCCTTTCGTTCCTTAGCCTTTCATATCACGGCATATGATTTAATCATACATCTTCGCGCATTGGTCAAAGCGACCCGGCATCCAGAAGGACCGCTGCATATATTGAGGAAAATTCGCCAGTTGGCCTGTAAGCCGGGTTCTGTATGGCCCCGGTTTGACCCGGAACGTGGCAGCCATTCATCTGGGACGGCATTTGCATGCCGCCTCTCGCAACCCACCCGGATGACGGGCCCGGAAACCGGCTGTGAACGGGCTTTCGCCCATCCCGTGTCATCCCTATTCGGTCTTGCTCCCGGTGGGGTTTACCTTGCCACCACTGTCACCAGCGGCGCGGTGGGCTCTTACCCCACCCTTTCACCCTTACCATGCAAAGCATGGCGGTTTGCTCTCTGTGGCACTTTCCCTGGGGTCACCCCCGCCGGACGTTATCCGGCACCGTATTTCCGTGGAGCCCGGACTTTCCTCACCTTACCGTCTTTCGACATTGGTAAAGCGCGGCTGCCCGGCCAACTGGCATGGGCTGCATAACCATGTTCCGGAGCGAAAGCCACCGAAAAGCGCAATCAAGGATCAAAGAAATGCCGGCGTGAAATCCGTCATGAAAGCACGATCGGCGATTTTTCCATCCCGCAGCAGCGTGGCACCCAGCCGCCCGATTTCGTCGGAACTCTTTGCCGCGGTGCCATTGCCGCCGGTGAGAACCGCGATATGCGGTGAGGCGGTAAAACCGATGGCGGGATAACCACTCCGGGTTTTGGAGACGACACAGGCGGCCATCGAGACACGCGAGAGATCGACGGAAGGCACCAGTGTTTCGACGATGGCCGAAAGATGATCCCGCACGCTTTCACGTCCGCCAGACCGGAACCATTCCCGGATTTCCGGGTCGCTGCCGACCGCCTTGTCGTCGGGATCACCGCCGATTTTCAGATAGAACTTGCCATCGGGATAACGCACCGGCGGCAAAAGATAGATATGTTTCGTGGTGTCGCGCGGCTCGTAGATCAGCGACGGCATGGCCGCATATTGCCCAAGATCGGCTTCATCAATCTCGAAGAAGGCGACGGTCCGCGCATAGACATTGAGCGCGACCGGCTGCGGCAGCAGGTCTTTCGTGATCGAGAAACCGCCGGCCGCCACCAGCACCCGGTCTGCGGTATAAACCGCACCGGAAGCCGTCCGCACCGATGCCCGGCCATCCTCTTCCCGCGTCGAGACGACGATATCGTCGATCAGCGTGACGCCGGCCTTTTCCGCCAGAACCGCCTGTGCTTTCACCAGCGCGCGCGGATTGACGTATCCGGCATTGTCCCTTTCGAAGACGCCTTCGCAGCCCGGCTCGAAAGAGAAATAGGGAAACCGGCTTTTCAGGTTTGCGCCATCCAGCAATTCCGTCGAAACACCGAGCCGCGTCGCTGCCTTGAGAACATCATCGATAAAGGGATTGCCGCCGCCCCGCTGAGGCCCCACCATCAGGCAACCGACCGGCGCGTAAAATTCCACGCCGCTTCTCGCGGCAATATCGGCATAACGCGCAATCGAGCGGTTGGCGAGCAGCGCCCAGTCGGCATCACCATCGATGGTGCGGGTAATCCGCGCCTCATCATAATGACTGGCGAAAACGCCCTGATGTGATTTGATATCGGCAGGTTCGCCGGGGCCGATCAGCGCCACGCCATCCACCGTTTCCGCCAGATGGCGGGCGGCGGCGGCACCCATCATGCCGCGACCAACGACGATATAGTTGAAATGTCCCGACATGCCGCCCCTCTTCATCCACCCTGTTCAGTAGCAACCTTGTAGCCGCTTCGCAGAAGGATGTCAGACGAAAACCGGCGACATTTCGGCCGCGAATTCATCCTCGGTCAGTTGACCGCTCGCAAGCAGCACGGCACCCAGTCGCCCGATCTCATCCGAAGACTTGGCGGAGACGAAATTGCCACCCGTCAGAACTGCGATATTGGAGGATTGTGTATAGCCTATATAGGGATAACCGCTGCGGGTAATGGATGCGACACAGGAGCCGGAAGTCACGGGGCAGCCGGCAAGTTCGGGCATCAACGACAGGGCCTTCCTCGTCAGGAATGCCACCTCACCCGGCGTACCGTCGGAATGGAACCAGTCCACCGCCTCGGCCAGCGTCTCAAGCCTGCCCTTCTCGCTTTCGCCGCCGATCTTCAGATAGACCTTGCCATCGGGATACCGCACGGGCGGCAGGATGTAGACGATGTCATCCTCCGTCTCCGCCAGCACGATGGTCGATGGCATGGTGCCGAATATCACCTGCCTTGCCTCATCCAACTCGAAAAACACGATTGTGCGACCGGTGGCCGCCATGTCGACCGGCGAAGGCAAAAGCTCAGCCATGTTGGTGAAACCACCTGCGGCCACAATGACCTTTTCAGCGGTGTGGACAGTACCTTCCCGCGTTATCACCTCGACGCCATGCGAGGTATCGCGAACATGCGCTGCGGTTTCGCGCACCAGATGCGCGCCCTGCGCCCCGGCAATAGAACACTGCGCCTTCACCAAGGCGCGGGGATTGATGTGGCCGGCATTGCGGGCCTCGAAGTAGCCGCCGTGACCGGCAGGCAGCGCGAACATCGGAAACCGGCCAGTCAGCGCATCGGCACCGAGCGTTTCCACGCCAAGACCGAGACGACCGGCCGAAGAAAGCGCCCGCGACACATAGTCTCCCGCAAGCCCCTTGCCGTTTCCGGTAAACAGGCAGCCGGCTTCGGTAAAGAAGCGGATACCGCTCTTGGCCTCGATCTCGGCGTAACGCCGGATGGAACGCTGCGCGAGTTCCGCCCATACAGGGTCGCCATCAAACCCACGGGTGATACGCGCTTCGTCGTAATGGCTTGAAAACACGCCCTTATGGCTCTTGCGATCGGCGGGTTCGCCCGGTCCGATCAGCGCCACACCTTCCGTTTGCGCAGAAAGGTGCCGCGCAGCCGCAGCCCCCATCATCCCGGCCCCGACCACGATATATTTGAAATCCGGCATGACATGCTCCGTATCAGATTTGCTCCTGACTACAGCATGCCAGCGCGAACCGGAATCGCTTTTCGCAAAACCATGGGGCGCGGTCGCATTTCCGGACGGAAAACGGCGCCGCTTTTCCGGGAAAGGCTTCCGGAAAAGATAAGCGCAGGTCTCAACCGGCCAGCAGCGCCTGCACCTTGCCGCAATAACGTTTGGACACCGGGTTCATGCGCGTGGCGCCATGGCCGGCATTATACCGCAGGATCGTGCCGCAAACCTCGCCGCCGCCAAGCTGATGGGCAGTTGCCAGATATTGCATGCCCCAGCGAATATTGGTCTCGGGATCGTAGAGCGCCTTTGTCGTACCGCGAAAACCCATCATGCGCGCCGTTGCCGGCTTGATCTGCATCAGCCCGACCTCGCCGGCGCTGCCGCGGGCCTTCGGGTTGAACTTGCTTTCCACCGAAACCACGGCATGCGCCAGATTGGTGGGAACGCCGTAACGCTTGGCATATTTGACGATCAGATCGGAATAATCGTTCCTGAGGGAGGAAGGCAGGCTCTTTTCCGGAATGGGATAACCGGACTTGCGGAAGAAGGTCTCCAGCGTCACGGTCTTGGTCTTGACGTCCTCGTCTTTGGCAAAAGCAATCCCCGCCTGCGAAGCGAGCATAACAACACCCGCTGCAACAGCAACAACAACCCTGTTCATATGTAGAAAAAGTCTCCAGATCGGATGACGGTAACAGTGAAGCGACACAAATATTCAACGCCCGGAAAGTCGATCCCGACTTTCCGCTGTCCAGTCTCCTTGATTGATATTGACGGCAGGTTCCCCTGAAGAACGTCACCGCATGCAGTGACGTTCTTAAACTTCTTCAATGCGGATTATCTGTGGCACAACAAAAAAAGCGACTTGAACAGCCGGAAAACGGGGAACGCTTTTCCAGAATCTGCCTTCAGGCGACCGAAAATTTCGGAAGGCTGGTAATCAGCCGGTGCAACGTGTCGATGGTGGAAAAATCCGCGATGCCATCCACCAGAGCCGGACGGAAATGCCGCTGAAAGGCAGCAACGGCGCCTTCGGTTTTCTCGCAATAAGCGCCTGTAATTTCAACGCCATATCCATAAATGGACAACATCGACTGAAGTGCTTCGACGGGCTGACCATGGTCACCACGCTGGAAAAAGCGGCCGCCGCGGATCGGCGCGGGCTCCACCCAATGGCCGACACCGTGCTGCGACAGGATGTCCCACGGGAATTTCTCACCCGGATCGACCTTGCGGATCGGCGCCACATCCGAATGGGCAAGCACCCTTTCAGGCGCGATGGACCATCGCTGGCCGCAATCGCGACACAATTCGATGACGGCCGCCACCTGCTCCCTCGGGAATTCAGGCAGACCGCCCGGATGACCCTTATTGGCGATTTCGATGCCGATGGAGCGGGAATTGATGTCTTCATGCCCTGCCCAGACGCTCTTGCCCGCATGCCAGGCACGGCGGGTTTCCGGAACCAGCTGAACAACCCGCCCGTCCTCGAAGACGAAATAATGGCTGGAGACCTGACTTTCCGGATTGCAGAGCCACGACAGCGCGCCATCGGCGGTCGTCATGCCGGTATAGTGCAGAAGAATGATATCCGGCCCGGCCACATCAAGCCTTTCGCCATGGTTAGGCGAAGGCGCAACGGCCGCGCCCCCGAAATCCGGGGTAAAATCCGGCAGACATTCACTCATGCGACGCGGCGTTCTTTCTCTATGGCCGCATAGGCGGCATTAAGAGCCGCCATACGCTCATTCGCCGCCGCATGCAATTCCATGGGAACGCCGCGCGCGATGAGCTTGTCCGGATGGTGCTCGGCAACAAGCGAACGGTAACGTTTGCGAATGTCGGAGAAATCGTCGGAAGGCGAAACGCCAAGTACGCGGTAGGGATCGCGCCCGTCCATGTGGACGTGCCGCGCCATGATCGTTTCGAAGTGATCTTCGGTGATATGGAAGATTTCCGCGATACGGCCAAGGAAAGCCAGTTCCCGCTCGTGGATCAGCCCATCGGCCTTGGCGATATGGAACAGGCCATCGATGACGCTTTCCAGCATCTCGCAATTGTCATGGCCGGAACCGCACAGACCCGCGAGCCGCTCCGCATAGGCCTCGTAACCGGCGACATCCTGACGGGCAAGATTATAAAGACGGGCGACGTTCCTGGCTTCCTCTTCCGGAAAATCGAATATCTGCCGGAAGGCGCGCACCTCGGCATCGTTGACGACGCCGTCGGCTTTCGCCATCTTTGCGGAGAGCGCGATGATCGCCACGGAGAAGGAAACTTTGCGGCGTGTTTCCGGGTCACCCTCGAACAGGGTGCGGATGGCTTCCACAACGCGCCCAAGCGCACCGCCTGCCGCGTCGCCGATTGCGCCGAGCAGCCGTTCCCACAGGGATGAAATTTGCAGACAGGCGAAATCGAACATCATGGCGACAAGCATGACGGGATATCGCCGCGAATGCAATATGTCGAGGGGGCCAGCGGCATTAACTTTTATTCATCTTTGCGACAGTTTTGCTTCAGGAACAAGAGCGCGGGAAACGGCGCAACCGAGGTTTTCCACAGGCGCTGCAATCGGACATGGGCGCGTGGCGGCTTCGACGCGGATTGAAACGATTATATTCGGCGGGTTTCCTCAAGCCGCTGAAAAACCGCGAGAAATCGGCGTTTTTCTTCATAAATTCACTTTACACCTACACGCGGCTGTCGCATCCATTTGCCAGACATGTCTTTGGGTATACGTGAAAAGGAGAGCCATGATGGCCAAACAGAAAGTCGCAATGCTGACCGCGGGTGGCCTTGCGCCCTGTCTCTCTTCGGCCGTTGGCGGCCTGATCGAGCGCTATAGCGACATCGCGCCTGAAATCGACATCGTGGCCTATCGCTCCGGCTATCAGGGCGTGCTTCTCGGCGACCGTATCGAGATCACGGCGGACATGCGGGAGAAGGCGCATCTCCTGCACCGCTATGGCGGCTCGCCGATCGGCAACAGCCGCGTCAAGCTCACCAACGCCGCCGATTGCGCCAAGCGTGGCCTCGTCAAGGAAGGCGACAATCCGCTGCGCGTCGCCGCCGAACGGCTGGCCGCAGACGGCATCACCATTCTCCACACCATCGGCGGTGACGACACCAACACGACGGCCGCCGACCTCGCCGCCTATCTCGGCGCCAACGGTTACGACCTGACCGTCGTCGGCCTGCCGAAGACGGTGGACAATGACGTTGTACCGATCAAGCAGTCGCTTGGCGCCTGGACGGCTGCCGAAGTCGGCGCCTCCTTCTTCGACAATGTCAGCAACGAACAGAGTGCGGCGCCGAAGACCTTCGTCATCCACGAAGTCATGGGCCGCCATTGCGGCTGGCTGACGGCCGCCACCGCCCGCGCCTATATCCAGAAGACCAGCGGCAATGAATATGTCGAAGGTCTGATGATGAACACGCAGATGAAGAACATCGACGGCATCTATCTGCCGGAAATGGCCTTCGACATCGAAGCGGAAGCCGAGCGTCTGAAAGAGATCATGGACAGGAACGGCTATGTCACCCTGTTCGTGTCGGAAGGTGCGGGCCTCGATTCCATCGTCGCGGAACGCGAAGCGTCCGGCGAAGCTGTCAAGCGCGATGCCTTCGGCCATGTGAAGATCGACACCATCAATGTCGGTGGCTGGTTCCAGAAGCAGTTCGCGAGCCTCATCGGCGCCGAACGCTCCATGGTGCAGAAATCAGGCTATTTCGCCCGTTCCGCCGCCGCCAACGGCGAGGACCTGCGCCTCATCCAGGGCATGGTCGATCTCGCCGTCGAAAGCGCCCTCAACAAGGTTTCCGGCGTTACCGGCCATGACGAAGACCAGAAAGGCAAATTGCGGACCATCGAGTTTCCGCGTATCAAGGGTGGAAAGCATTTCGACCTCTCTGCAAAATGGTTTACCGAAGTGATGGAACACGTCGGTCAGCCGTTCACAGCGGCCTGATTTTACGATAGTCTAAAATAAGACGGCGACAGGGAGGGCAAGGAGGAAGAGAATGTCTGGACAGGCCTGGCTGATTTTTTGTGCAGCATGTGCCGTTGTGTTCGCACTTCCCTCTCCCCTTGTATTCTCTGTTGCCTCCTATGCCGCCATTCGCGGCAGGAAGACGATTTTCGCCTCTGTCAGCGGCGGCGGCCTCGGCATCGTCACGGCCATGACGATTTCAGCCATTCCGGTGGCCGGCCTCACCTATCTGCCGCAAGCCTTCGTTGAAATCGTGCAATGGGCCGGCATTGGCTGGCTCATGCTGTTTTTCCTGTGGACCTTCGCCACGCCCGCCGCCCAGGCAGCCAATGCCGACAACGACAATCTACCCGGCAAATCATGGATCGGCATTTTCAGCGATTGTTACGCCATCGCCGCGCTGCGCCCGCGCTATTTCGCATTCTTTCTGGCGCTGCTGCCACAGTTCGTTTCCACCTCCGGCAACACCGTTGAAACGTTCGCCATGGCGCAGGCTGCAATCCTGCTGCTGGCACTTGCCATGCTGACGGCGCAGGCGCTGTTTGCCGCCTCGACGCTGGCGCTGGTGCGCCGCATGTCGGGCGAGAAAAAAATCAGGCCGAAATACCGTACCCACTTCATTTCCGGCCGTGCCGTCAGCGCCGGATACAGGCGCATTGCGGCCTGAAAAACCAGGAGATTACTCCCGGCTTGCCGCTTTCCTTACAATAGGTTAATGAAGGATCGACGGGACACTGCCTGCTTCGCTCGACGCGGGGGTATCGAAAGACAGGCATAACGAAGGCGGCAACATGCGAAATTCGGGCAAATTCCGCGGAAGAAGGACACTTCTTCTGTCTTCCACCGTGGGCCTGGCACTGGCATTGGCCGGATGCACCAGCATCGAATATACCGCGAAGGAAGGGCCTGACGGCCCGAAGATCGCCACGGTTCACCCCGCCACTTCCGGCCAGCCGGCCGCACAGTCGGCAACGGCAGAGACCCCGGCCGGCGTCGCTCCGGCCGCACAGGCAACGCAGACCGCCGAAGCCTCTTCTCACCCTGCGGAACTTCCGACTGCCGTCGCCGTCAAGGGCGGCCGCGTCGCACTGCCGCCGGCATCC
The DNA here is from genome assembly GCF_017313365.1 of Agrobacterium sp. OT33. Lineage (NCBI taxonomy): Bacteria > Pseudomonadati > Pseudomonadota > Alphaproteobacteria > Hyphomicrobiales > Rhizobiaceae > Agrobacterium > Agrobacterium sp. OT33. The sequence goes on from NZ_JAFLMZ010000003.1 coordinate 136,105, forward strand.
GAAATCGCCGCTGCGGCCGCCATCTCTGCCCAGATGCAACCGCAACAGAACGAGATGGCGCAGGCCACCGTGATGACATCTGCGCCGACCACGGCCGCGGCTCTCGCACCGACAGGCGCCGCTCCGGCCGCAGCCGCGATCGAAACGGCTGACATGGCGGCAAAGTCCGCACCCCACAATGCCGCCGCAGACCTGCCGCAGGTGGTTGCCGTCAAGGGCAGCTTCCCGCCCGCGCCGCCACCGCCCGGTTCACCCTCCATCGGCACCGAACTGACGGCGGAGCGGAAGGTCGTTCCGCTGCCGAAGCCGGACAGCGCGGTTCTGGCCTATGCCGCCGGCCCCACCAATGCCGCCCTTGCCGCCATCCGGCAGAACGAAACGATGACGGCGCCGCTCAGATCGGCGCCAGCCGGACGCGAGAAGCTGAGCGGGCTGATTTCCAAATACGCCACCATGTATGACGTGCCGGAAGATCTGGTACACCGCGTGGTGCAGCGTGAAAGCATGTATAATCCCGGCGCCTATAATGGCGGCCATTTCGGCCTGATGCAGATCAAGCACGCCACGGCCCGCTCCATGGGCTTCGACGGCCCGGCGTCTGGCCTGTTCGATGCCGAAACCAACCTGAAATATGCCGTCAAATACCTGCGCGGCGCATGGCTTGTCGCCGATAACAACCGCGACAACGCGGTCCGCCTTTATGCGCGCGGTTATTATTACGACGCCAAGCGCAAGGGCATGCTGCACGTTCTGCGCAAATAATGGTTTCAGGCTGTTCCGGGAATGCCGTTCAAATAGGAGCGGTCTGCCGGAACGCCCGCCCATAAGCCTCGAAAACAACACCTCCGCCACCCTCGGGCCTGCCCCGGGAACCTGCCATTGCAACGGGCTTTGATTCTTCGGCTCAAAACCGGGGATGGCTTGCATGACGGACCTTGGCCATCAACCCGGGGCACCGTCCGCTTTCCCATCGTCTTTTCGATTCCTGCCTCAGCCCACAGGCCCTGTCATCAAACTGTAGCGTCACGGCTGTAGAGGCCTCTCAATCGACTGAGAGGTGAACATATGACGAGTGCGGCACCCAAGACCGGCTTCAGCAAAAACACGAAACTGAAGTCCGCATTGCTCCAGCACAAGGCACTCTCGAAAAGCGGCCTTTCCGAACGGTTCTTCGGAGTTCTTTTTTCCGGTCTCGTCTACCCTCAAATCTGGGAAGACCCGGAAATCGACATGGAAGCGATGGAGCTTGGCGAAGGTCACCGCATCGTCACCATCGGCTCCGGCGGCTGCAACATGCTGGCCTATCTCTCCCGCAACCCTGCCAGCATCGATGTCGTGGATTTGAACCCGCATCACATCGCCCTCAACAAGCTGAAGCTCGCCGCCTTCCGCCACCTTCCCGCCCATCAGGATGTCGTGCGCCACTTCGGCCGCGCCAATACCCGCAGCAACAGCCATGGCTATGACCGTTTCATCGCCGACCACCTCGACGATACGACCAAGGCCTATTGGTCGAAGCGCACGCTGACCGGCCGCCGCCGCATTTCTGTGTTTGACCGGAATATCTATCGCACCGGTCTGCTCGGCCGTTTCATCGGCGCCGGCCACCTCATGGCCCGCCTGCACGGCGTAAAACTCACCGAAATGGCCAACAGCCGTACACTGGACGAACAGCGCCAGTTCTTCGACAGCAAGGTCGCACCGCTGTTCGACAAGCCGGTGGTGCGCTGGCTGACGAAGCGCAAAAGCTCGCTGTTCGGCCTCGGCATTCCGCCCCGCCAATATGACGAGCTCGCAAGCCTGTCCGCAAACGGCACGGTTGCCGCCGTGCTCAAGGAGAGGCTGGAAAAGCTTGCCTGCAACTTCCCGCTCAGCGACAATTATTTCGCCTGGCAGGCCTTCGCACGCCGTTATCCCGAACCGCATGAGGGTGCCCTGCCCGCCTATCTCAAGCCGGAATATTACGAAACGATCCGCAACAACACCGCCCGCGTCGCCGTGCATCATGCCACCTATACCGAGCTTCTTTCCAAGAAACCGGCAAGCGCCGTCGACCGCTATATCCTGCTCGACGCGCAGGACTGGATGACGGACGCGCAGCTCAACGAATTATGGTCGCAGATCAGCCGCACCGCCGCTGCCGGCGCGCGCGTCATCTTCCGCACCGCCGCCGAAAAAAGCGTCATCGAAGGCCGGCTCTCCACCGACATCCGCAACCAGTGGGTCTACCTCGAAGAGCGCTCGAAAGAGCTGAACGCCATGGACCGCTCGGCCATCTATGGCGGCTTCCATATCTATCAAAGGGCTATGGCATGAAAACCATCGGCGAGAATGTGGGCCTTGCAGACAGCGCGCATGCGGGCCTGATGGACCGCATGTATCGCCATCAGCGGCATATCTACGATATCACCCGCAAATATTACCTGCTCGGCCGCGACAGGACCATTTCCAGTCTCGACGTGCCGAAGGGCGGCACGCTGCTGGAAGTCGGCTGCGGCACCGGCCGCAACTTGCTGCTGGCCAGCCGCAAATTTCCCCAGGCCAGACTGTTCGGCCTTGATATTTCCGCCGAAATGCTGCTGACCGCATCCGAGAATTTTGCCGGCAAGGCAGAGCGTCCGCTTCTGCGCGTGGCCGACGCCACCGCCTTCCGTGCCGCCGAATTCGGTCAGCCCGACGGTTTCGACCGCGTCATGATCCCCTACGCGCTGTCCATGATACCGGACTGGGAAAAGGCGATCGAACAGGCGCTCACGGCCCTGAAACCCGGCGGCTCCCTGCATATCGTCGATTTCGGCCAGCAGGAGCAATTGCCGAAGTGGTTCCGCACTCTTCTGCAGGCATGGCTCACCCGTTTTCACGTCACGCCCCGCGCCAATCTTCGTTACGTTCTGGCCAATATGGCCGGTCGTTTCGATGGCAATCTGGAATTCGAGGAGATCGCCCGCGGTTATGCGTGGCGAGCCGTCATCACGCTTCCCGTGCCCCAGGAGCAACCGAAAATCAGCCGCATCCTGGCCGACGCCTGATTCTCGAAGGGATTTCAGTACCTCAGCCCGCGCAGCGGCAGCGGTGGGCTTTGGGGCGTTTCCTGCGGCGCTGATCGGCCATTGCCGCCACAAAAACGCAAATCGCTTCAAATCCAGTGGCTTGCAGGGCGCAAAAAGGCGTGGTGCCTCTTGCCATAACCGCTTGTTTACCATGTTATGGGTAAATCGGGAGATGCGGCGCGCCATTTTTGCGGCCGTGGGATGGACAACACTTTCTTCAGGGTTCCAATGCGGCTGCGTTTATCGGCACTTTTGTCGGCTTTGCTGTTGATCGGCGGCTGCACATCCACGAGTTATGACCTGCTTGAAACCGCATCCGTTTCCAAGCCGAAATTTTCCGACACCGATCCGCAGGATTTCGGCATGAACAACCCGCACCGTCATGAGGTGCATGGCATCGACGTATCCAAATGGAATGGCGATGTCGACTGGCCGACCGTGCGCAAGTCTGGCGTCTCCTTCGTCTTCATCAAGGCGACGGAGGGATCGGACCGCATCGACCCGAAATTCGGTGACCATTGGCGCAGCGCCGCAGCGGCGAATATCCTGCACGCGCCCTATCATTTCTATTATTTCTGCTCAACCGCCGACGCGCAGGCCGACTGGTTCATCCGCAACGTGCCGAAGGACGCCGTCACCCTGCCGCCGGTTCTCGACGTGGAATGGAACCCGGCCTCGCCCACCTGCAAGATGCGCCCGGCGCCCGGCATCGTTCGCGCCGAGATGCAGCGTTTCCTCGACCGAATCGAGGCGCATTATGGCAAACGCCCGATCATCTATACCTCGGTCGATTTCCACCGCGACAATCTCGTCGGTCAGTTCAAGGACTATCATTTCTGGGTGCGCTCCGTCGCCGCGCATCCGACCAAGATCTATGAAGACCGGCAATGGGCCTTCTGGCAATATACGGCAACCGGCGTCGTGCCCGGCGTGAACGGTCCGACCGATATCAATGTCTTTGCCGGCAGCGAGAAAAACTGGCGTAAATGGGTCGCTTCCGCCAAATAAACACGGCCAAGAAGCAACACATTCAAAAAAACCGCGTTCTCACCTGTCGCCAGACCGCGAGACCCGTTTTTTTGTCGCAAACATATGGGTAAAGCGGGCCTACAACCCATTGAGGAAATTCCCATGTCCACCTTCCGGTCGCGCAGCATCGTTTTTGCCGCCGCTTTGTCGCTTCTTTCCACCGGCTCCGCCTTCGCCACGCCACCCGTGGCCTCGCCTGACGATCCCAAGCAGGTTGCCTGCGGCGGTGATCTCGGCGCCTTCCTTGAAGGCGTAAAGGCCGACGCGCTCGCCAAGGGCATTCCGGCCGACGCGATCCAGAAGGCGCTCGCCGGCGCGCAGGTCGACCCGAAGGTGCTCTCGCGTGACCGCGCGCAGGGTGTGTTCCGCCAGACCTTCCTGGAGTTCTCCCAGCGTACCGTCAGCCAGGCTCGCCTCGATATCGGCCGCAGGAAGCTGCAGGAACTCTCCTCCACCTTCGCCCGCGCCGAAAGTGAATACGGTGTACCGGCCGGCGTCATCGCCGCCTTCTGGGCCATGGAAACCGATTTCGGCGCCGTTCAGGGCGATTTCAACACCCGCAACGCGCTGGTGACCCTCTCGCATGATTGCCGTCGCCCGGAACTTTTCCGTCCGCAGCTGCTGGCGCTGATCGAAATGGTCCAGCACGGCGACCTCGATCCCGCCACCAATACCGGCGCATGGGCGGGCGAAATCGGCCAGGTGCAGATGCTGCCCAAGGACATCATCGCCTTCGGCGTTGATGGAGACGGCGACGGGCATATCAACGTCAAGAGCAGCGCCCCGGATGCCATTCTGACGGCGGCCAAGTTCATCCAGCATCTCGGCTTCAAGAAGGGCGAACCCTGGATTCAGGAAGTGTCCCTGCCGGAAAACCTGCCCTGGGAAAAATCCGGCCTCGGCGGTCCGCTGACCGCCGGTGAATGGTTTGCGCTGGGCGTAACCCCGCGTGACGGCAACAGGAACTTCGCCTCCCTGCCCGCAGCCCTCATCATGCCGCAGGGCCGCAAGGGACCGACCTTCATCACCTATCCGAATTTCAACATCTATCTGGAATGGAACCAGTCGTTCATCTACACGACGTCGGCCGCCTATTTCGCCACCCGCCTGATGGGCTCCCCTGTCTACAACAAGGGCAATCCCGAGCCCGGCTTCGATGACGCGACCATGAAAGAGCTTCAGACCAAGCTTGAGGCGCGCGGACACAATGTCGGCAAGGTGGATGGCATTCTCGGTTCCGGCACCCGCGTCGCCATCCAGAAGGAGCAGCAGCGCCTCGGCATGCCCGCGGATGGCTGGCCGTCGGCCGCGCTTCTGCAGGCGCTTTAAGCAATCTTAACGGCGCTGCCAGGCCTTTAATCTGTGAGCCGGAATCAAGGCGGAAATCGTTAATCTCGACCGGATGACTGGGGATAACACCCCGGTCATTTACTTTTTTTAAACATATGAAGCACTGCGTGATAAGAAAATAATCTTTTATTTTCAATATATTATAGAATTTTCTTTTTTACACCAAGCCAAAGCGTGCTGCACTGCATCACAAAAACCGCTTTTCAACTGCCACAAAACGGTCATATTATCGACCCTGTCAACAACAGGAGGCACCCATGGGACTTACAAAATCTCTCAATGCCTTGGCAGTCGGTTTGGCGTTTTTGTTCGTAGCGATGATGCTTTTCATCTGACGAGACGTGAAGACCAAACGCAGTGAAGAACCGTAGTGACACGAGTTTGAAAAGCGCAGATCCTTAGGGACCTGCGCTTTTTTCCTGCCTGAAATCTGTTGCCTGGATCAGGCGGCGCTGCGGCGCAGACGCTCCAGCCCGAGATTTTCGAGCACGGCGTCGACCAGCGGCGCACGGTTCATGGTATAGAGGTGGAACTCGTTGAAACCACGCCGTTGCAGATCGGCGATCTGCTCGGCCGCAACTTCGGCGGCCACGCGGGCGCGCCCTTCCATATCCTCGTCATAACCCTCAAAACGCTCATCCAGAAAACCGGGAACGCTGGTGCCGCAGCGGCCGGCGAAACGCTTGAGCTGGGCAAGGTTCTGGATAGGCATGATGCCCGGAACCACCGGAATGGTAATGCCCGCCGCTGTCACCCGCTCCATGTAACGCTCGAACACGTCATTATCGAAGAAGAACTGCGTCAGCGCCCGGGTCGCGCCATTGTCCGCCTTGCGCTTCAGCATGTCGATATCAACAGCTTCGCTTGCGCTTTCGGGATGCTTTTCCGGATAGGCCGAAACGGAAATTTCGAAATCGCCGATCTCGCGCAGGCCTCTCACCAATGCGGCGGCATTCTCATACCCTTCGGGATGCGGCTTGTAAGCCGTGCCGATACCGGTCGAGGGGTCGCCGCGCAGCGCCACGAAATGGCGAACGCCGGCATTGCGAAACTCTTCGATGACCTGATGCACGTCGTCACGGCTGGCATCCACGCAGGTCAGATGCGCGGCGGTCGGCAGATGGCTGTCGCCGATCATGCGACGCACCGCATCCAGCGTCGGCGCCTTGGTGGAGCCACCCGCGCCATAGGTCACGGACACGAAATCCGGATTCCACTTCTTCAGCTCGGCAACCGTTTCCCAGAGCTGGGTTTCCATCTCGGGATTCTTGGGCGGGAAAAATTCGAAAGACAACCGGATATCGCCATCACGACGCGCGGTTTCCGACCTCAACATATCATGCCCTCCCGGCAGCAAGTAAAACGGCCTCTTGCACCACATCGTCTGCCATCAGCAGCCGCTGGTCGCGGGCAACCCATATCGTCACGTCGAGAGCTTCGTCGGACGCTTTTTCAGAATGAAGATCGACAGCGCGTTCCAGCGAAAGCCCGGCCTTCTTCAGCCATTCTTCCATCAGCGGATGCGAAAAACCGAGCCGCACATGCGCGTGCTCATCGCGCAGATATTCGAAGGAATGCGGCGCAAGATCGATGACGATCAGCCGCCCACCGGGGCGCAGCATACGTGCGGCCTCGGAAAGCGCGATTTCCGGCTGGTCGAGGAAATGCAGCACCTGATGGATGACGATCAGATCGAAATCCTGTCCCTCCAGCGGCAGGTTGAGAATATCACCATGACGGACGGATGCATTGACCACGCCCGCCTTGTCGAGATTGGCGCGCGCCACCGACAACATATCGCGGCTGGCATCCACACCGATCGCACGGCGATAGATGCCGCTCAGAAGCTGCAGGATACGGCCGGTGCCGGTGCCGAGATCGAGAAGGGAATCGATCGGGGTGGTCCCCACCAGCTTCAGCAACGCGCCTTCCACGGCTTCGTCGCTGACATGCAGACGGCGCAACTCGTCCCAAGCGGATGCGTTGCGGCTGAAATAATCCTGTGCACGTTCTGCCCGCACCCGCTTGACGGTGGCAAGCCGCTCGCTGTCGCGCTGGAGAACCGCGTCGGAGGGCGATGCAGCGGCAAGCAGCTGCCGCACAACGCCGGCAGGCTCGCCATCCTGCCGCAAGCGGAAATAGGCCCATGCGCCTTCCTGATAACGCTCGATCAGCCCCTCTTCCGTCAAAAGCTTGAGGTGACGGGAAATGCGCGGCTGCGACTGGCCGAGGATTTCAGTAAGATCGGTAACCGTCAGATCGCCGGCCGAAAGAAGCGCCAGCAAACGGAAGCGCGTCGGCTCACCCGCCGCCTTCAGGAGATCCACCAATTTGTCCAGACCGAACGCCACTCTGCCGCGCCTCGCAAGCTAATCAAGATATAAAGATATCTTTATGTCGATCTGGCGTTCGATGCAAGCGCAAACTGTAATGCGCCGCCATCAACTCCATTTATTGCACAAGAAAAGGCCCGCTTTGCGGCGGGCCTTTCTGAAGCGGTGTGGAAAAGGATTAGCGCGTCAGGCGCTTGTAGCTCACCCGGCCGGGCTTGATGCTTTCCGGGCCGAGGCGGCGGACCTTGTCCTTTTCATAGTCTTCGAAGTTGCCTTCGAACCATTCCACGTGGCTGTCACCCTCAAAAGCGAGAATGTGGGTGGCCAGACGGTCGAGGAACATGCGGTCGTGGCTGATGATAACGGCGCAACCGGCAAAGGCTTCCAGCGCTTCTTCAAGCGCCGCCAGCGTTTCCGTATCAAGGTCGTTGGTCGGTTCGTCGAGCAGCAGCACGTTGCCGCCGGCCTTCAGCATCTTGGCAAGGTGAACGCGGTTGCGCTGACCGCCGGAGAGATTGCCGACCTTCTGCTGCTGATCGCCGCCCTTGAAGTTGAAGGCGCCGCAATAGGCGCGCGAGTTCACTTCGAACTTGCCGAGCTTGATGATATCGTTGCCGCCGGAGATTTCCTCCCACACGGTCTTGTCACCCGCCAGCGTATCGCGGCTCTGGTCGACATAACCGAGCTGCACCGTTTCACCGACAGTCACCGAACCGCTATCGGGCTGTTCCTGACCGGTGATCATCTTGAACAGCGTGGACTTACCCGCACCGTTCGGGCCGATGACGCCGACGATGCCGCCGGGCGGCAGCTTGAAGGACAGGTTTTCGATCAGCACGCGATCGCCGAAGGACTTCGTCAGATTGTCGGCTTCGATGACGACGCGGCCGAGACGCTCGGCAACCGGAATGACGATCTGCGCATCGCCGGGACGGCGGTTTTCCGCGGCTTCCACCAGCTCGTCATAGGCCTTGATACGCGCCTTGGACTTGGTCTGGCGTGCCTTCGGGCTGGAGGCGATCCACTCGCTTTCGCGACTGATGGCCTTCTGGCGGGAGGCGTCTTCGCGGGCTTCCTGCTGCATGCGCTTGGCTTTCGCCTGCAGGTAAGCGGAGTAGTTGCCTTCGTAAGGAATGCCACGGCCACGGTCGAGCTCGAGAATCCAGCCCGTCACATTGTCGAGGAAGTAGCGGTCGTGGGTGATCATCATCACGGCGCCGGGATAGTCGCGCAGATGCTTTTCCAGCCAGGCGATGGTTTCCGCGTCAAGATGGTTGGTCGGTTCGTCGAGCAGCAGCAGATCCGGCTGCGAAAGCAGCAGACGGCACAGCGCCACACGGCGGCGCTCACCGCCCGAAAGACCTGTTACGGCCGAGTCGCCGGGCGGGCAACGCAGGGCGTCCATGGCCATTTCGACCTGATTTTCCAGATCCCACAGGTTCTGGCTGTCGATCATGTCCTGAAGCTTTGCGCCCTCATCCGCGGTTTCGTCGGAGTAGTTCATCATCAGTTCGTTGTAGCGGTCGACGATGGCCGTCTTGTGCGCCACGCCTTCCATGACGTTTTCCATCACGGTCTTGTTTTCGTCGAGCTTCGGCTCCTGCTCGAGATAACCGAGCGTCGCGCCTTCGGCGAGCCAGGCTTCACCGGTATATTCCTTGTCGAGACCGGCCATGATTTTCAGAACGGTCGACTTACCGGCGCCGTTCGGGCCGAGGATACCGATCTTGGCATCGGGGTAGAAGGAGAGATGAACGTTCTCCAGAACCTTCTTCGCGCCATAGGACTTGTTCAGCCCAGCCATGTGATAGATGAATTGACGTGCCATTGTAGCGAATGCTCCACATCGGATTTTTAAGAGTACGTATCGGGAAATTTGCCGCTATGTAGGGTAAATAGGACCTTGGGGCAACCTCTGGCACGATTATGACCCCATGATTATGACAAGGCACATGATGACACGCTGGGTGCGACGATGAATGAGACGACTGATGACTTCGCCTTCAGCCGGATCGAGAGGCTCGAGGCTCCTTCCGGCGCATCCATCGCCTTTCGCCACCTGCCCTCGGCTGTTTCACCGGCACGGGGCGTGCTGATGATCTGCCACGGTCTGGTGGAACATGCCGGCCGCTACCGCCGTTTTGCCGGTGTCATGGCGAAACAGGGTTTCGAGGTCTATGCCCACGACCATCGCGGCCACGGCCGCACGAAAGCGGCGGACGCACCGATCGGCCGCTTCGCCTGGAAGGATGGCGCGGAAAAGGTCGTCGCCGATGTCATGGCGATGCGCATCATGATCGGCGAGAGACATCCCGGCCTGCCGGTCATCCTGTTCGGCCATTCCATGGGCGGCCTCGTGGCGCTCAACACCGCCGTCAGCAATCCGGATGCCTTCGATGGCCTGTCGATCTGGAATTCCAATCTCAATCCCGGTGTCATGGGCCGCCTCGCGCAGGTGGTGCTGCGGCTTGAAAAAATGCTGAAAGGCTCCGATGTGCCAAGCGCCATCCTGCCGAAAGCAACCTTTCGCGCCTGGAATGCAAAAATGCCGGAAAGGCGCACCCATGCCGACTGGCTGAGCCATGACAGGCTGGCAGTGGACGCCTATGTGCAAGACCCGCTCTGCCAGTTCGAGGCCAGCGTTTCCCTGTGGCAGGACGTTTTCGAACTCTCCTATCGCGCCCCGAAACTAATCGAGCGTCTGCCGAAGACATTGCCCCTTCTGCTGGTCAGCGGCGATCAGGACGCCGCGACCAATGACGGCAGGGAGATCGTCTGGCTCGCAGAGCGGTTTCGGGAGGCAGGTTTCAGCCATGTCGAACACACCATCTACAAGGGCATGCGGCACGAGACGCTGAACGAGATCGGCTGGCAGGCGGTAGCGGCGGATTTCGCCGCCTGGTGCGGCCGCGTCGTGGATGACAGTAAAACGCCCTCCCCGTCATTCCGGCCTTGAGCCGGAATGACGGAATTAGGGGACTCTCAAAACACAACGAATGTCGAAGCTGCCGTGTCAGCCCCAGTTTAGTGCCGTTCCAAAACGGAATAAGTCCATGAGATAAAATCACATGCGGCGGGGCAAGGCGCGGTCTATAACCGGCAGGCACAAAAGACCGGGGGACAGATGACCGACATGCCGAACAGGAAACCGCCACTATCAGGCATTCGCGTCATCGAGCTTGCGCGTGTTCTGGCCGGACCCTGGGCGGGGCAGATGCTGGCCGATATGGGCGCTGACGTCATCAAGGTGGAAAACCCCGAAGGCGGCGACGACACCCGCACATGGGGACCGCCCTTCGTTGAAGGCGCGGAAGGCGAAAACCTCTCCGCCGCCTATTATCACGCCACCAATCGCGGCAAACGCTCCATCATTGCCGATCTGAAGACGCCTGAGGGCTGCGAGCTGGTGCGCCGGCTGGTGCGCACCGCCGATGTCGTCATCGAAAACTTCAAGCGCGGCGGACTTGCCAAATATGGCCTCGATTACGAGAGCCTGAAGGCGCTCAATCCGAAGCTGATCTATTGCTCCATCACCGGCTTCGGCCAGACCGGTCCTTATGCCGATTTCGCCGGTTATGATTATATCGTGCAGGGCATGTCGGGCTTCATGTCAATAACAGGCGAACCGGACGGCCAGCCGATGAAGGCCGGCGTGGCTGTTGCCGATATCTTCACCGGCATCTATTCCGTGACAGCCATTCAGGCCGCGCTGATCCACGCCATACGGTCAGGCGAAGGCCAGCATATCGACATGGCGCTTCTCGATGTGCAGTCGGCCGTGCTCGCCAACCAGAACATGAATTACCTGATCTCCGGCAAGCCGCCCGTCCGGCTCGGCAATGCCCATCCGAATATTTCCCCCTATGAGGTGGTGCCGACGGCCGATGGTTTCCTCATCCTCGCGGTCGGCAATGACGGCCAGTTCCGCCGCCTCTGCAATATCCTCGGCATAGGCGCGATTGCCGATGACGAGCGTTACGCGACGAACAAGGCGCGCGTGGCGCATAAGGTCGAAGTTCGGCAGATCATTTCCACCGAAACGCTGAAATGGCAGAAGCGCGATCTTCTGACCGCCTGCGAAAAGAACGCCGTGCCGGCCGGGCCAATCAACTCCATCGAGGAAATGTTCGCCGATCCGCAGGTTCAGGCACGCGGCCTGCGTGTTGATCTCGAGGCTCAGGATGGCACGGTCATCCCCGGTGTGCGAACACCGATTATCATGTCACAGACGCCGCTGCACTATGAACGCCCGAGCCCGAAGCTCGGCGAACATCAGGCGCAGGTGCTGGCCGAACTGGAAAACATCGAAAGGACCACGACGCCATGAAAAGAACCGGTGGGCAACTGATCGTCGAAGCGCTGAAGGCCAATGGTGTCTCCCGCGTTTCCTGCGTTCCGGGCGAAAGCTATCTGGCGGTGCTGGACGCGCTTTATGAAAGCGGCATCGAAACCGTGGTCTGCCGCCAGGAAGGTGGCGCCGCCATGATGGCCGACACCTGGGGCCGGCTGACGGGTGAACCCGGCATCTGCATGGTGACCCGCGGTCCGGGTGCCACCAACGCCTCGGCCGGCCTGCACATCGCAAGGCAGGATTCCATTCCGATGATCCTGTTCATCGGCCAGGTGCAGCGCGAAGCCCGCGAGCGCGAAGCCTTTCAGGAAGTGGAATATCGCCGCGCCTTCACGGAATTCGCCAAATGGGTGGGTGAGATCGACGACGCTCGCCGCATCCCCGAATTTGTCACCCGCGCCTTCACTGTTGCCACCTCCGGCCGCCCCGGCCCGGTGGTGCTGACGCTGCCCGAAGACATGCTGGTGGAAGAGGTAGAAGCGCCCGAGGCAAAGCCCTACACGCCCGTCGAAGCGCATCCCGGCCCGTCACAGATCGCGGCCTTCGCGAAAATGCTCGGCGAGGCAAAACGGCCGATCTTCATTATCGGCGGCACGCGCTGGTCCGAGGAGAGCGTGGCGAGCTTCAGGGCATTTGCCGAAAACCACAAGCTGCCCGTCGGCTGTTCCTTCCGCCGCCAGATGCTGTTCGATCATCTGAGCCCTTCCTATGCAGGCGATGTCGGCATCGGCATCAACCCGGCGCTGGCAAAGGAGATCAAGGAATCCGATCTCGTGGTCCTGCTCGGCGGCCGCCTCTCCGAAATGCCGTCTTCCGGTTATACGCTGCTCGACATCCCCTACCCGTCGCAGAAACTCATCCATATCTATCCGGAAGCCGAAGAGCTTGGCCGCGTTTACCGTCCTGATCTCGCGATCTGCGCCGCGCCGGATGATTTCGTCGCCGCCCTCTCTTCCATCTCGCTGCCGGCAAACGCCGCATGGGCCGATCGCACGGCCGCCATACACGCGGCTTACCTCAATTGGTCCACCCCACCGCAGACCGGCCCAGGCACTGTGCAGATGGGTCCGATCATGGACTGGATCGAAGCCAATGTGCCTGAGGACGCCATCTTCACCAATGGCGCCGGCAATTATGCCACCTGGGTGCACCGCTTCCACCGCTTCCGCCGCTTCAACACGCAATCGGCGCCAACCTCCGGCTCGATGGGCTACGGCTTACCCGCGGCGGTTGCCGCAAAGCACCTGTTCCCGGAGCGGGAGGTGATCTGCTTTGCCGGTGACGGCTGCTTCATGATGCACGGACAGGAATTCATCACCGCCGTGCGCTACGACCTGCCGATCATCACCGTGCTGGTCAATAACGGCACCTATGGCACGATCCGCATGCATCAGGAACGGGAATATCCCGGCCGCGTGAGCGGCACCGATCTCGTCAACCCGGATTTCAACGCTTTTGCCAAAGCCTATGGCGGCCACGGCGAAACAGTGGAAAGAACGCAAGACTTCGCCGCCGCCTTCGAGCGGGCGCGTGCGAGCGGCAAGCCTGCGATCATCGAGGTGAAGCTGGATCCGGAAGCGATCACGCCAACGCGCACGCTGACACAGATCAGGACAAAAAGCTGACATGACGCATGGACATGCCTCCGGCATGGTGTAAATCCTGACGCTCGCTTGACGTCATCCTCGGGCTTGTCCCGCGGATCCAACCACGTCGCGTTAAATCGATCGGTTGCCGATGCTCGGGACAGGCCCGAACATGACGTGGAGAGGTTTTACGCTTCTCTCAGCATCCACTAACTCAGGATAAGACATGCCGGACGTTGCCCCTCCCGTCATCACCCCACGCGGCGCGAAGATTGAGCCCTCGGCCGGCGCACCTTTCGAGGCGGTACGCGTGGCCCGCGATGTGCTGCACACATCCCGCACGGCGGCGCTCGCCACGCTCGATCCGGTCAGCGGCTATCCCTATACGACCGCCACCAATATCGGCATCGAGCCGGATGGCACGCCATTCTTCTTCGCAGCCGGGCTAACGCTGCACGCCCGCAACATGGAGGCCGATCCGCGCATCTCTCTGACGCTGGCGCCCTTCGGCAAGGGCGATGCGCTGACGCTGCGGCGGCTGACACTGGTGGGCAAAGTGGAACAGCTCGGCCCGGATGAGACACAACTCGCCATCAGGCGCTACATTGCCCGTTACCCCAAAGCGAAACTTTATCTCTCCCTTCCCGACACGAGGCTTTACCGGCTGCGGACGGAAGGTGTGCAGATCAATGGCGGCCCGGCCCGCAATGCCAGCAACATCACCCCGGCCGACCTGCGCACCGATCTCTCAGGCGCGGCGGAACTGATGGCGGTGGTGGAAAGCGAAACTACCCGCCTCAACGCCATCAAGGGCGAAGCGTCGCGGTTGGCAGTTCTCGCCGGCGCAAAGGCCGGCCGCTGGACGATCACCTCCATCGACCCGGATGGTATCGATCTCGCCTCGGCCAGCGATCTGGCACGGCTGTGGTTTGCGGAGAGGGTGACGGCATTGAACGAACTTGAGCAACGCATAGCCCCGATTGCAGAGTGAACCCGCCAAGGGCCTCAGACAAACAGGCTCGACCGGTATTCCCTCCAGAGTTCCTACAATCAACCGGCGCCATGCAGCCACTGGAGCGCGCCGTCGCGTGGCAGTCACCTCCCCCGCCCCGCACAACAACAGGCGTTACCAATTCAGCATAGACATATTGACCTCTGCTGTCGCAAATTATATGCATGTACATGCAATTAAATAGATGACGTGTGATCTGAGCGATCATGCGCGAGGGCAATGCATGCTCCATCGGCCACATAACGGTGAGAGGGAGATTAGACCAACAACGCACACAACCATCCTAACGGAGAATGACAATGCATTGGATGTATCTTGCGGCCGCAGTGATCTTTGAAATCGCGGTCGCCATATCAGCAGGAAACGCCAGGGGTTTCACCCACCCGTGGTGGACCGTGGCCACTCTCATCAGCGGCGCAATCGCAACGGTTTTTCTCAGTTTTGCGCTTCTCACCTTCAGCGTTGGGGTCGGCTATGCCATCTGGACCTCCGCTGCCGGCGTCGGCATCGTGGTTCTGGGGGCGATTTTTTTCGGACAACGACTGCATTGGAAGAAGATCACCGGCATCTTTCTGGTGATCGGCGGCGTCATAGGCCTCCGACTGAGCGGCGCAGCGTGAAGAGCGAGCATGGCAATCAAGACAAGTACTTAAGCCTGAAAGGATAAAGACATGAAAGATAAAGCGAATGCCGGGCGCGCATGGTTGATGCTGCTGCTTGCTGGCGGCTTCGAAATCGGTTACGCGCTAAGCGTCGGTGGGAGCAAGGCTTTCACCATACCTAGTTGGTCGATCGCTGCCGCGATTTTCTTTCTACTGACACTTTATTTCCTGAGCGTTGCCTTGAAGACCATCGACGTCGGGCTTGGCTACGCCGTGTGGGCCGGAATCGGCGCGGTTGGCGCTGCGGTTTGCGGCAGTCTTTTGCTGGATCAGCCTTTAAACCTCATCCAGACATTCTGGCTTTCAATCATCATCTTCGGTGTCGTGTGGCTGAAGCTGGCTGACAGTACAAAGCAATCGCCGGATCAAATTCCATCGACTTGAAGACATGATTGTATGAACATACATATGGGCTAAGATAGCTTTCCTCCAGGAGCACGGAGCCCATATGCCCCCGAAACACGATGCATGGCTGAAACTTGCTCAGGCCGTTGGCAACGTTGAATCCGACCTCGGAAAAGCGATGCAAACCGCTTGCGGACTTGGGCTTTCGGAATATCGTGCGCTGGAAGCGCTGTTCATCTCACCGGACGGCGAATTGCGGATGCAGGATCTTGCTGCGCATCTTTGTCTGAACCAGAGTTCTGTTTCAAGATTGGTCGAACGTCTGGAACGGACAGGACTTACCGTTCGCGACCTTTGTCCCGACGATAAACGCGGTGTCTACACGGTGCTGACAGATAACGGACGCGCGCGTATCGAGAGCGCTCGCCAAGTTTACGAACACGCACTTGGCGCGGCAATCAAGCAGCACGGCTGCGAAACGGCCCTTGCGGCACAATTCAGCCCATCCGGACCACGTTAGACTAACGCCCTTGCCTTACAGGGGTCAACTTACACTCCGGCAGCAAAAAGGCCGGGCTGCAAGTCGCAACCCGGCCTTTTTAATGACACATCAAATGATTGCTCAGAGAGCAGCAGTGACGATGAATTCAACCTTGTAGTCCGGCGTCGCCAGTGCTGCTTGGCTGGTGGCGCGGGCCGGCGGGTTTGCCGGGTCGATCCAGCCTTCCCAGACGGCGTTCATTTCGCCGAAGGTGGACATGTCGGAGAGGTAGATGATGGTCTGCAGGATTTTCGACTTGTCGGAGCCGGCAGCGGCCAGCAGGCGGTCGACTTCAGCCAGCGCAGACTTGCTCTGTTCCGTCACGCTGGTGCCTTCGCCAACCTGGCCGGCCAGATAAACGGTGTTGCCGTGAACGACGGCGCCGCTCATGCGCTTGCCCGGCTCGATACGCTTGATGGTCATGGAGAACTCCTGTTGATTGGCATTTGAAAACAAAATGATGCGCGAAAAATCAGCCGCGCAGGTGATGGGTTTTTTCGTAGATTGCCGTCGAGCGCGCGCCGGAACGGCAATAGCCGAGCATCGGGCGCTGCAATTCGTCCAGCGCGTCCACCATGCCGGCAACGGCATCGGCGTCGACGCCATAACGGCCGACAGGCACATGCATGATGGTAATACCGAGCTGCTCTGCGCGCTCGGCAATATCGGCGAAAAGCGGCTGGCCGTCTTCTTCGCCGTCCGGGCGGTGGCAGACGATCGACTTGAAGCCGAGTGCCTTGACCTCATCCAGATCGGCGACGCTGATCTGTCCCGTTACCGAATATTCGTCGTCTATGCGCCTGATATCCATCTTATGCCTCCGCTGAAATCGGCATCCGCGCCGCTGGCACGCTCTCGCCACCCTTAGAAATCCGCATCCGATGTAAGGGCTCAAAACCCATGCGTCAATGATGCGGTGTCCTCATTCGGTACGGCATTCAGAGGATGGAAAAACGCAAGCCGAAGGAACGGCTTTCACCCGGCTGGAGAATATTGAACTCACCGGCAGCTTCAAGCTCGCTCCGCCCCACCCAGCGATGCGAAACCGGCTCGATGCCGAGCACATTGGCCGGCTCCTGCTGGTTGCGCCACATCTGCAGATAGGGCAGCGTCTCCGTGCGAAAACGCACGGTCAGCGTCTTCCCGCCAATGGCCGCGACGGGACCGAGCTTCAATTCCGCCCAATCATCATTGCCGGCGGGAACGCAGAAAACATTGCCCGGCTCCTCGCCGAAACGCCAGCCATGGCCGCCGCCATCCAGCATTGCGCCTTCCAGCCGCACCGCATCGTCAAACAGACGGGCACCGACATTCATGTGATACATCAGGAACACCGGCATCGGCCGGTCTGACGTATTGACGATCCGGTCGTCGAGGCTGACTTCGCCGCTTTCGCCATCGATGCGCCATGTCCGCTCCAGCAACGCAGTGCCGTCATCGGCAAGCTTTACGGGAACCTCGACGCGCGTCAGTGCATTGGTCTCATGAACATCGAAGGCGACTATCTTTGCCGGATGCGAGGAAAAGGACCCGTGCAACGGATATCGACGCCCCTCGCCGTCACCTTCGATCGGTTCGGGATGGCGGATATGATCGGGACCGCAGGTGAAGAGAAAGCCTTCCAGCGAATGGTCGATGCGCGCATCGCCATCATCGGGAATGGCGCGGCCGGGCGCGATGTCGATGCCATCGACGACGCAGGCGCCGATATCGAAAACGGAGGTTTCATCGAGGAAAATGCGTGGCGATTTGCCGGCCTGAAACGAACGCAAGACAACCTCCCTGTGACGGTAAAAACGCATGAATCACGGAAACGCTACTAGTCGTGACGGAAATTAAGATTGCATTAACCGCGAATTCACCTTTTTCACAATAGGGTCAAGATTGCGGTGTGTTTATCGGTGAACAAGCAAGGGATAGCAGAATCGTGAAACAGTTTCTTAACGCAGCTCTGGGTCTGACGGTCGCGCTGGCGTCGGTTTTCGCCCCGCTACAGGCTGGCGCGCAGCAGCGTTATGGCGACCAGCAGACGATGCTGGTGACCCCGGATGGCCGCGTGCTCGACTTCATGCCGGAGCGCGGCGATATCGTCATCAGCCGCGATGCCATGGGTCGCACGGTGTTTTACGATCAGTACGGCAATCTGCTGGCCACCGAAATGCCCTCCGGTTACCAGCAGCAACGGCAGCAGGCGCGCCAGCAGCGCGACACCACCTATTATCCGCCCGCCCCCGGCGGCCAGTACCGTGAGCCACAGCGCGACTACGGCTATCAGGACAATGGCAGCGTGCGTGATTATCGCGAATATCGTGGCGATGGCACCGACGACAATGTCTATACCGGCTCCGTTCCCGCACCCGGCGCAGTGGAAAGCGGGCCGCTCGGCCAGCCCATGCCCGGCGAAAGCACCACCGCCGCCGTTCCGCAGCCGGATCACCTGATCGAACGCCACACACCGGTGACGACACCGGTCAATCGCTCCCGTCAGGAGATCGTCGCACTGCAGACTTTCCTCGACCGTGAAGGCATCTCGCCCGGCGTTATCGACGGCAAGATGGGTGACAACGTCAACAAGGCCATTGCCGCCTGGCAGGACATGACCGGCGAAAAGCTGGACCCGAACAATTCCGACGACATTCTGGAACGCCTGCGCTCTTCCGGCGGCATGCCGATCGTCGACTACACCATCACCGCCGCCGATGCCGCCGGCCCCTATGTCGCCTCCATTCCGGACGACTATGCCGAGAAGTCGCAGCTGCCCGCTCTGTCCTTCACCTCCACGTCCGAGGCGCTCGCCGAGCGCTTCCATATGGATGAGAACTATCTGAAGGAACTGAACCCCGGCATCGACTTCACGGTGCCCGGCACCATCATCAAGGTGGTCAATCCGGGCGAGACGAAAAAGGGACAGGTGGCCCGCATCGTCGCGCATAAGGGCATCAAGCAGGTCTTCGCCTATGGCCAGGACGGCAATCTGATCGCCGCTTATCCCGCCACCATCGGTTCCACGGATACGCCCTCGCCGAGCGGCACGCACACGGTCGAGCGCATCGCGCTCAATCCCGGCTACACCTATAATCCGAAGATCAACTTCAAGCAGGGCCAGAACGACAAGATCCTGCAAATCCCGCCGGGTCCGAACGGCCCGGTCGGCACAGTCTGGATTGCCCTGTCGAAGCCGACCTACGGCATTCACGGCACGCCGGAACCTTCGAAGATCGGCAAGACAAACAGCCACGGCTGTATCCGCCTGACCAACTGGGATGCGACCGAACTGGCGAAAATGGTCCGTCCCGGCGTTGTGGTCGAATTCGCGGAATAAGATCGACCGGAGTAAAAGAGAAAAAGCCCGGCGGTTTGGTCCGTCGGGCTTTTTTCATTTGGCGGCGTTTCAGTCGCGCTTTTCCGTCAGGAAATACAGCAGGGCGGCCACCGGCAAGGCGAAACCGATCCACGAGGCGGCTTGCCATTCGCCGACAGCATAAGCCCAGCCACCCACGGCGGAACCGATTGCGCCGCCCATGAAAAACGTCGCCATATAGATGCCGTTCAGACGGCTGCGAAATTCCGCCCCGAGCGTGAAGATGGCGCGCTGGCCAAGCACCAGATTGGTGGTGACGCCAAAATCCAGAACGATGGCAGCGACCACCAGAATGGCGAGCGCCAGATGCGAGCCTTCGGGCGCGAGATGTGTGACGACGAAGGAGAGCGCTACCGCCACCAATGCGAGGAAAGTCGCCGCACGGGTCCAGCCGCGATCGGCCATCCGCCCGGCAATTGGCGCAGCCACTGTGCCCGCAGCACCGGCAAGCGCAAACAGCGCGATCTCACCCTGGCTCAGATTGAAATGCGGCCCGCTCAGATAAAGCGGCGTCGTGGTCCAGAACAGGCTGAAGGCTGCGAACAGGAAGGCATGGTAAATTGCCCGCCGCCGCAGGATCGGCGTGTGGAGGGCAAGTCTGCCCATCGAGGCCATCAGCGAGCCGTAACCCAGCCTTGCCTCCGGCATGCGCGGCGGCAAAAGCCGGAAGAGCACGACGGCAAGAAGCGCCATGACTGCCGCCGACGTCAGAAAGACGCCGCGCCATGAAACCACTTCCGACAACAGGCTGGAGACCGGCCGCGCCAGCATGATGCCGGCCATCAGCCCGCTCATGACATTGCCGACCACCCGGCCGCGAACGGCATGCGGCGCCATGTGCGCGGCATAGGGAACGATGACCTGCACCGCCACGGAACTGACGCCGACCAGAAAGGCCGCGATCAGGAACGGGGCCGCCTGCGGCGCGAATGCCGCTGCCACAAGGGAAAGCACCGCCATCGAGACGGAACCGACCACCAGCTTGCGGTTTTCAACGAGATCGCCAAGCGGCACGACGAACAGCAGGCCGACACCGTAACCGATCTGCGTCAGGGTCACGATCAGCCCGGTGGCGCCGGCGGAGAGACCAAGTTCCGCCCCGATGATGCCGGCAAGCGGCTGGGCATAATAAAGATTGGCGGCAATCAACCCACAGGCTGTCGCCAGCAGAAAAGTCAAAGCCAGGGAAAGGGATGTTGCATCAACATCCTCCCCTTCAATTACACGCGTCGTCATCATTTTCTCCAATATGGAAACGAACGTTTCCTAAATAGACATAAAATCACTCGGCAAGCTTCATGGCGATATCCACCACGGCCACCATGTCCTTGAGGCTGCGCCCTGTCTTTCCCACCACTCGCATGCCGTACATCATGCACAGCATCGCCCGGGAAAGATCATCGGGATCAACCTTGGAATGCACAGAACCATCCTTCTGCCCCTCGGCAACGAGGCGGGCGACGATCCGCTCCCTCGCCTTCACGGCCCGCTCGACCACAACGGCAATGTCATCATCCAGCGCCGCCAGATCGGCAGCGGCACCGACAACCAGACATCCATCAGACCCGGCACCGCCATGCGACCGTTCCGCGTAAAACATCAGCCCTGCCCGCAGGCGCTCGTTCCCGGTATCGTAACCGGCCACCGCGGCCTCGAAACGCTCGGTCTGCACAATCCTGTAGCGCTCCATCGTGGCGATAAAGATGGCCTTCTTGTCCTTGAAGGCCTTGTAAAGACTGCCCTGCGCCAGCTCCATCGCATCGGTAAGGTCACCCACGGAAGTGGCGTGATAACCGCGTCTGGAAAAAACCCGGATCGCACCATCGAGCGCGCGGTCGATATCGAACTCGCGCGGCCTGCCGCGATGGCGCTGTTCCTCGGACTGGTTGTGGCTGATATTGCTCATGGCCGGAATATAGGAAACGATCATTTCCAAATCAAGCAAATAATGAAGCCATCGCTGAAAAGCGACGACTGACACGCCGGCAAGCCTGACGGCCGCCAATGGTCCAAGCCAGCATCATCCGTCCGCGGTTATGACCGCCGCAGACGGATCGAAAATTGAAAGCAATATTTCAGGCGGCTTTACGGGTGAAAAGGCGCGCGGGTGGCGTACCGAGCCGCAACAGGCGTTTCGGCAGCAGGCCAAGCACTTCGTCCGCGAATGCTCTGGCATTCTCGACCGCCTTGTCGATATTGCTCACCTTGGTCTTATCGAGACAGAGAAGCGTGCCGCCAAGGTCGAAAATATCGCGATAGGCGGCTCTCTCGACGATCGGGGTGCTGAGAACCGAGACCTTTTTCTCGGCCAGCAGCATCTTGACCAGCAGCAGCGAACGCGTCGCCACCATGGCGTTGACCCGCGTCAGCACGATGGAATGGGCAATCTCCTTGCCCATCTTGCGGTTCAGAAATTCGATATGGTCCAGAACCTCGGCAGCCCCGCGCGCATCCATGGCGCAGCCCTGAACCGGGATCAGCACATGATCGGAAATGCCGAGAGCCATGGTCAGAAGCGGGGTCTTCGCTCCCGGCAGATCGATGATGAAACAGTCGGTGCTGGTTTTATTCTCGCGAATATGGCCCTCAAGCGATGCCATCGTCACATGCGAAATCACCGAAAGATTTTCGATATCGCCTGATAATTCGTACCAGCGGGAAATCCACAATTGCGGATCGGCATCCAGAACCGTCACGCGGTGACCGCTGCGGGCCAGTTCGGTTGCCAGAAGCAGCACGGCCGTGGTTTTTCCGGCACCGCCCTTGGTGTTGGCGAAAGTGATGACTGACATGACACCCCCTGTTGGTCAGAGCCGTTTCATGCTCATTCACGCACCGAAGCAATTCATGGTGCTTTCCATAATCTTAACGAACAGGGTTAATAAAAGGCTAAGAACGGTTATGCAGGGCAACGAAAAGCCCGCGACCGGGTCGTCGCGGGCTTCATGGATTAGAGGTCATGTCGTAGCTCGGTTCTGATACAGGGCACGACGTTGCCGCTATTTTCTTCCCCCCCTCGGGGAGAAGAAACAAGCAGCACCCTCTCAACCTCTCACAAACCTGATGAATAAAGGTAGCTCCTTAAAAGCAAGCCTCAAAAAGCGCCTTGGTATTTTCCAGCGTCATCGGCACTGGATTACCACCGCAGCTCGGATCCTTGATCGCTTCCGCCGCCAGTTCGTCGATACGATCCGGCTTGATGCCCATGGCGGTCAGGTTTTCCGGTACGCCGAGTTCCTTGCGAAGTTCCAGCACGTAATCATAAAAACCGTTGAAACCGCCGGAGATACCGAGATAGGCGGCCGCGCGGGCAATCTTGTCTTCGATGGCAGGGCGGTTGAAGCGCAACACCGCCGGCATGACGACGGCATTGGTCATGCCGTGATGGGTGTTGTAAACCGCGCCGATCGGATGCGACAGCGAGTGAATGGCGCCGAGACCCTTCTGGAACGCCACCGCCCCCATCGCTGCCGCCGCCATCATATTGGTGCGCGCTTCGATATCCGTGCCGTCCCTATAGGCGCGCGGCAGGAATTCCTTGACGAGACGCAGGCCCTCCAGCGCCACGCCGGCGCTCATCGGGTGATAGAAGGGCGAGGAATAGGCTTCAAGGCAATGGGCGAAAGCATCCATGCCCGTGCCGGCCGTGATGACCTTCGGCATGCCGACCGTCAGCTCCGGATCGCAGATGACGACACCCGGCAAGAGCTTCGGATGGAAGATGATCTTCTTCACATGGGTCTGCGAATTGGTGATGACGCTGGCGCGGCCGACTTCGGAGCCGGTGCCGGCCGTCGTCGGCACAGCGACGATCGGCGCGATCTTGGAAGCGTCCGCCCGTGTCCACCAGTCGCCGATATCCTCGAAATCCCAGACCGGGCGGGTCTGCCCGGCCATGAAGGCGATGGTTTTGCCCAGATCAAGGCCAGAGCCGCCGCCGAAGGCGACGACGCCATCATGGCCGCCATCGCGATAGGCTTTCACGCCGGCTTCCATGTTGATCTCGTTGGGGTTCGGATCGACCTCGGCGAAGATCGCCCGGCCGAGGCCTGCCTCTTCCAGCACGTCGAGCGCATGCGCGGTGATCGCCATATTGGCAAGGCCGCGATCCGTCACGAGCAGCGGCTTCCTGATGCCGAGCGTCTTGCAGGCTTCCGCCAGTTCCTTGATCCGGCCACGGCCAAGCTTGACGGCGGTGGGGTAGCTCCAGTTGGCGACGATATTCATTTCGTGACTTTCTTCAGATGGTAGGATTTCGGGCGGGTCAGGTTCTGGAAACCGAGGACAGAAAGTGAACCGCCACGGCCGGTTTCCTTCACGCCGGTCCAGCAAAGCGCCGGATCCAGATAATCGGCGCGGTTCATGAACACGGTTCCGGTCTCGATTTCGCGGCCGATCCTCGCGGCCCGTGTCGCATCCTGCGTCCAGAGCGAAGCGGTGAGGCCGTATTTGCTGTCATTCATCAGCGCGATGGCTTCATCGTCGTTCTTGACCTTCATGATGCCGATGGCGGGACCGAAAGTCTCTTCGGTCATGAATTCCATGGAATGATCGACATTGACGAGGATCTGCGGCGCAACATAAGCACTCTCGCCATCATCGGCCGGGAAAAGCGTCTGATCGACCAGCGCCTTGGCGCCCTTGGCAACGGCGTCGGCAATCTGCGCCCGCACCACCTTGGCAAACCGCTTGTTGGCCATCGGCCCGAGCGTGGTTTCCTGCTCGAGCGGATTGCCGAGCTTGTAGTTCGAAACCCACGCCACCGACTTCTCGACGAATTCGTCATAGTGGTTTTCATTGACGTAGATGCGCTCGATACCGCAGCAGCATTGCCCGGAATTATAGGTGCCGCCATCCATCAGCGTATCGACGGCGGCGTCGAGATCGGCATCCTCCATCACATAACCGGGGTCCTTGCCGCCGAGTTCAAGCCCGAGGCCGGTGAAGGTGCCGGCAGCGGCGCGTTCGATGGCACGGCCGCCTTCCACCGAACCGGTGAAATTGACGAAGTTGAACAGGCCCTCTGAAATCAACGCCGAGGTCGTGCCATGGTCGAGGAAGACATTGATGAAGACATCGTCAGGCACGCCAGCCTCGACGAAAGCCCGCACCATGCGTTCGCCGACCAGCAACGTCTGCGCCGCATGTTTGATGACCACCGTATTGCCGGCCATCAAAGCGGGCGCGACGGTGTTGATCGCCGTCATGTAAGGATAGTTCCACGGCGCGATGACGAAGACCACGCCATGCGCCTCGCGCTCGATGCGACGTTCGAAATTGCCGCTTTCCTCGATGACGAGCGGCGCCAGCGCATCAGCCGCAATCGACGCGACATAATTGGAGCGCTCGTTGAAGCCCTTGAACTCGCCGCCGTAACGCACCGGACGGCCCATCATATGCGCCAGTTCCGGCACAACGTCCGCCACCATTTCGTTGAGGCGCGCCACACCCTTCAGAACCAGCTGAACGCGATCCTCAAGTGGACGTCGAGCCCAGTCTTTCTGCGCCTTGCGCGCTTTCGAAACGGCGGCCCGCGCCGCCTCCAGCGACATCGCCTCCCGCTCGGCATAAACCGAGCCGTCGATGGGCGAGATATTCTGGATCATGGTCATGATGTTTTCCCGTAATGATTAGGCTCGTTCGAAACCGCGCGCCACTTCCCAGTCGGTCACACGGCGGTCGTATTCTTCCTGTTCCCACCGTCCGGCATGGACGTAATGATCGATCACATCGTCGCCGAAAGCGTTGCGCAGCATTTTCGATCCGTCCAGAAAGGCAGTGGCGTCACGCAGGGTCTTGGGTATCTCGCGCACATCCTTGCCGCCATAGGCGTCACCGACAAAAGCGGGCTCAAGTTCAAGTTTATTTTCGATGCCGTCAATGCCTGCCGCAAGCAAAGCCGCCATGGCGAGATAGGGATTGAGATCAGAGCCGCCGACGCGGCATTCGATGCGGATGCCCTTGGTGCCTTCGCCACACAGGCGATATCCGGCCGTGCGGTTGTCGAGGCTCCAGATCGCCTTGGTGGGCGCAAACGTGCCGGCCATGAACCGCTTGTAGGAATTGATATAGGGCGCCAGGAAATAGGTGATCTCGCTGGCATGGGCCAGAAGCCCGGCAACATAATGCCGCATCAGCTCCGACATGCCATGCTTGGCATCCTTGTCGAGGAAGGCCGGTGTCTTGCCATCGAGGCTCCACAGCGACTGGTGAATATGCGAGGAACTGCCGGCGGCATTGTAGTTCCACTTGGCAAGGAACGTCACCGCCTTGCCTTTCGACCAGGCGATCTCCTTGGTGGCGTTCTTGATGATGGCGTGCCGGTCGGCCATGGTCAGCGCATCGGCATAACGCACGTTGATCTCCGCCTGACCGGCGGACGCTTCGCCCTTGGAGTTTTCGACCGGAATGCCGGCACCCTGCAGGCCCTTGCGCAGCGCCCGCATGACATCCTCTTCCTTGGTCGTCTGAAAGATATGGTAATCCTCATTGTAACCGCTGGCGAGGTTCAGCCCCTTGTACCCGCTGGCGCGCGCCGCATCGAAGGTCTGGTCGAACAGGAAAAATTCCAGTTCGGTCGCCATATAGGCCTTGAGCCCCATGGCCTCCAGCCGCGCCACCTGCTTTTTCAACAACGCGCGGGGCGAATGCGGCACCTCTTCGTGGGTGTGATGATCGAGTACATCGCACAGCACCAGCGCCGTGCCTTCCAGCCACGGCACCCGTCGCAGCGTCGAAAGGTCGGGTTTCAGCACATAGTCGCCATAGCCCTTTTCCCAGCTGGACGATTTGTAGCCGGGAACGGTTTCCATCTCCATGTCGGTGGCAAGCACGTAATTACAGCTATGGGTTTCCTCATAGGCGCTTTCGACGAAGAACTCGGCCTGGAATCGCTTGCCCATCAGACGCCCCTGCATGTCGACAAGGCAGGCCAGAACCGTGTCGATGCGCCCTTCGGCGACATCCATCTTGAGCGCGTCGAATGTGTAGCTCGTCATTTTGTCCGTTCCCTTTTTGTGTGGCGATCGGGCGGCCGGCAGACGGCCGCCCGTTTCGTTTGAACATCAGGCCTTTGCAGCCGCCGCTGCCATTGCAGCCTGCTTGTGCTCCAGCGCGAATTCCTCTTCCGGCGACAGGATGAGGCGGTGGCGTCCGACAAAGGCGAAATAGGCGATCGCCACGGCAAACCAAACGGCGACCCAGAGAACGCCCTTGGTGAAGTTCGGATCCTGGATCTGGTAAAGCAGCGTGACGATGGCGATGATGATCGTCAGCACCGCACCCGGAATGCCGAAGGGCGAACGGAACGGCCGCTCGATATGCGGCAGGTTCTTGCGGAGCAGGATGAAGGAAACCGCCTGCATGATGTAGGAGAACATGGCGCCGAACACGGCCATGTTCAAAAGCACGCTGCCGATGATGCTGCCGCCCTCTTCCGCACCCAGCGAGAACCAGATGACGAGCATGACCGCGAGGCCGACGACAGCGCCGGCGATATTGGCAACGAAGGGTGTGCGGTATTTCGAGTGGGTGATCGACAGCACGGTCGGGAAATACCCCGCACGCGACAGCGAATAGATCTGCCGGCCCTGCGCATAAAGGATCGTATGGAAGCTGGCGATCAGGCCGGTCAATGCGACAAGGCCAAGCAGCACGACACCGCCATCGCCATAGATAGCCTTGAAACCATCCAGCAGCGGTTCAAGCGAGGAACCGAGATGGAAGGCGCCGACACCCGGCAGCGACGGGTTGAGCAGCACGATCATGAAGGCGGATACCATCAGCGTGATGACGCCGAGGATGATGCCCTTCGGCATGTCGCGTTTCGGATCGACCGATTCTTCGGCGGCCAGTGGCAATTGCTCGATGGCGAGGAACAGCCAGACCGCGAAAGGCAGCGTGGCGAGAACACCTGAAAAGCCGAAGGGGAAGAAGGAACCGCCGCCTTCCGGCAGCTCCACCGCCTTGCCATCAGGGCCAACGCCGATATTCAGCGCGTAACGCGAAAAATCGATATTTGGGATGGCGCTGATCCAGAAGAACACCAGAACGCCGAGCGAAATCAGCGTGATGATCAGGGTGACCTTGAAGGAAAGCTCCAGCCCGAAGACGTTGAGGGCAAGGAAGATCGCATAGAAGGCTATCCACACGAAGGGTGAATAGGCGGGATCAAGTCCGAGGATGGAATTCACGTAGGCGGTGATGAAGGTGACGACGACCGCCGGCGTCAACACATATTCGACATTCTCGCAAAGTCCGGTGACGAAGCCGCCCCACGGGCCCATGGCCGTGCGGGCGAAGGAATAGGCAGCACCGGTGTGCGGAAGCGCCGGGCTCATTTCCGCGATCGAAAATGTCAGCCCGAGATACATGATGGCGATGATGATGCCCGCCACCAGCATGCCGCCCCAGCCGCCGGTGGAAAAGCCGAAATTCCATCCGGAAAAATGCCCTGATATGACCGCACCGACGCCGAGCGACCAGAGGGACCACACCCCCGCATAACGGGAAAGTCCGCGTTTTTCGAAATAGGATGCATCAGCCTTCTTATAGCTGACGCCTGACGATGAACTGTCCATGCCCTTCTCTCCTGAATAAGAAAAAAACAAGCCAGTCAGCCGTTATTGGCCGATTGTGCCCCAGTTTTCAGCACCTGCGGAAGGTTTCCGCGCTGTGCCGCACGCACTTGCTGTTCCCTTGCCGCTTCATGCCTTTCCGGCTTTCCCTGAATGTCGGCAGTCTCGTTTGGTGGCCGGCCCCGGTGTTTTCACCATCGGCCGGCCATAGCTCCCTCACTCATCTATCGATGAGAGTGCCTTCCCCATAAGTTCGTGGAGGAAACCGGCGATGGCCGCCTGCTCTCCTTCATTGGTGATCAGATCGTTGCGGATCTCGATCATTACGTTCAAAAGCCCGTCCGGCAGCGCATGCAGCCTCAGCGTATGCGTCACGCCGTCTTCCGGACCATAGGGATCGTTGCGTTTGACCGTGAGCGCCGACCCTTCGGCGCCCGCCAGCATCACATCGGCCAGGCGGCTGTCGCTGTCATGCAGGATGCCGATCTGAACCTGCCGGAACTGCCCGTGATAGACCGGCGTGAAACTGTGGATCGTCACCACCACCACCCTGCGGCCCGCAGCCTGACGCCCGGCGATGATTTCGCTCACCCGATCATGAAACGGCACGTAAAGCGCCGAAGTACGGGCAAAACGCTCCGCTTCGGAAAGGTCGAGATTGCCGGGAATATTGTAGATTTCGCTTTTCACCGGCATGGCGGACGGCGATTCGGGCGGCCGGTTGCAATCATAGACGAGCCGCGAGAACCGCTGGTAAACGAGCGTGGCGTCAAGGCTTTTCGACAGCAGCCGCGCAACGGCAAGGGCACCCGGGTCCCAGGCCGCATGGCTGGAAAGCACATCGGGCGAAAGACCGAGCGTACCGAATTTTTCCGGAATGGTGGCGGAGGCATGCTCACAGACGAGAAGGACGTCGCCCTTCGCCGCGGCGTTCTCGACACCGACCGCCTGCCCTTCCGCCTGCGTGAAAAAATCTGAACGCACCGTCATGAAAGCACCCCGCCGGGGAACCCCGCTCCCCGCCAATGACGAAAAGAATTCTTCACATTATTGCGAGTGTCAAATGGAATTTTGAAATTTTCTCTTCATTTTTCCCATTGACTCGATAGCTAGCGCAGATGTTTATTTTAGCCGATAGACCGGCATAAAGACCGGAAGGGGAAAGATTTGCGCAGCACGACGGCGACCGTGTCGGATGTCATCCATGCCCATTACGACGCGCTGACCCGTTCGGAAAGACGGCTGGCGGAGAGCCTGCTTGGCAACTACCCCGTATCCGGTCTCGGCAGCATCACCACCATCGCTGAAAATGCCGGCGTTTCGACGCCGACGGTGGCGCGCATGGTGCAGAAGCTCGGTTACAAGGGCTACCCGGAATTCCAGGCGCATCTGCATCAGGAACTGGAGGCGACGATCTCCGGCCCGGTCGCCAAGCACGACCGCTGGGCGACCAATGCGCCCGGCCTGCACATTCTCAACCGCTTCGCCGATGCCATTACCGGCAATCTGCGCGATACGCTGAGCGATCTCGACACCGCCGTCTTCGACAATGCCGCAGCGCTGCTTTCCGACCGCAAGCGCAGCATCTATTTCGTCGGCGGACGCATCACCGGGGCGATCGCCGAATATTTCTTCACCCATATGCAGGTGATCCGCCCGAAAACGACGCTGATGTCATCGAATTCCAGCGCCTGGCCGCAATATATGCTGAACATGAACGCCGGTGACGTGCTGGTGATCTTCGACATCCGCCGTTACGAACATGACATGACGACGCTTGCCGAAGTGGCGAGGGCAAACGGTGTTGAAATCATCCTCTTCACGGATCAGTGGACATCACCGGTGGCCCGCCACGCCCTGCACACCTTCCGGGTAAAAATAGAGGCGCCCTCGGCGTGGGATTCCTCCGTCGTGACATTATTCGTCGTCGAGGCGCTGATTGAGGCCGTTCAGAGCGGCACCTGGGATGAAACCAAGGAACGCATGAACGCGCTGGAAGGCCTGTTCGAACAGACGCGTCTGTTCCGCAGGCCGGACAGAACATGAAATTGCATAGCCGGCAACTTGCTTGACGCGGATGTCGCGCGCTGATTGGATACCTGTGATCGCTACCAGCACGATAAAACAGGATAAGTAACCAAGCTGGGGAACAGATCTGGCCAACAAGGATGATGAGGGGATTATCCCGCGATTGCAGGCGCAAAAGCCTGATAATGGCGGAAAATGGGCGTAAAGTGGCGGAATCCGGATAAATAAATTGCAATCCAGCCGTCACATTAGCTTCATCTAGAATCCGTATCAGCGTCCGCAATATGAGAACACGAAGAGGAGAAAAAAGTGATCTCTCACTGCCGCCGACTGCTTGCTACGACCACCGCAATGGTCATTGCCTCCACCGCGATCGCTGCCGCCGAGCCGAGCGCCGAACTGATCGCTGCCGCCAAGAAGGAAGGCATGCTGACCACCGTTGCGCTGCCGCATGACTGGTGCGGTTACGGCGACGTCATCGCCGCCTTCAAGGCGAAGTACCCGGAAATCACCGTCAACGAACTGAACCCCGACGCCGGCTCCGCCGACGAAGTGGAAGCAATCAAGGCAAACAAGGACAACAAGGGCCCGCAGGCTCCTGACGTCGTCGACGTCGGCCTTGCTTTCGGCCCGCAGATGAAGGCCGAAGGCCTGCTGCAGCCCTACAAGGTTTCCACCTGGGACGAAATTCCTGACAACGTCAAGGATGCCGACGGTTACTGGTACGGCGACTATTACGGCGTCATGTCGATGTTCGTGAACAAGGACCTCGTCACCAACGCTCCCAAGGACTGGGCCGACCTGCTGAAGCCGGAATATTCCGGTCAGGTGGCACTCGCAGGCGATCCGCGCGCTTCCAACCAGGCGATCCTCGGCGTTCTCGCCGCTGGCCTTTCCACCGGTGCGAAATCCGGCAAGGAAGCCGGTGAAGCTGGCCTGAAGTACTTCGCCGACCTCAACAAGGCCGGTAACTTCCTGCCGGTTATCGGCAAGGCCGGCACGCTGGCACAGGGCGCAACCCCGATCATCATCGCCTGGGACTATAACGCCCTGTCCTGGAAGAAGACGCTGAACGACAACCCGCCGACAGAAGTCGTCGTCCCTGAGAAGGGCGTTCTGGCTGGCGTTTACGTTCAGGGCATCTCCGCTTACGCGCCGCACCCGAACGCCGCCAAGCTGTGGATGGAACATCTCTATTCCGACGACGGTCAGCTCGGCTGGCTGAAGGGCTATTGCCACCCGATCCGCTTCAACGCCATGGTCAAGGCCGGCAAGGTTCCGCAGGAACTGATCGACAGCCTGCCGCCGGCAGCAGCCTATGAAAAGGCGATCTTCCCGACACTCGAGGAAGTTGACGCCAACAAGGCCGCCGTCACGGCCGGCTGGGACAGCGTCGTTGGCGCAAACGTGAAGTAAACTGTTGAAAACGCACCCCGGCCGATCAAAAAGCCGGGGTGCTTCTTTTATAATTAAACCTTAAGACACAGACCGTTTTAAAAACGGCGTTTGGGGACAAGGCATGCCATCAACCAACACCGGCGGACCATCCGACGCGGGCAGAAAGTTGCCGTTGCACTGGATAGGCGTCGTACCTTTCGCCGTCTTTGTTCTGCTGTTTCTGATCATGCCGACGATGAAGATCGTGATCGGCGCTTTCCAGCGTCCTGATGGCAGCTTCACGCTGGAAAACATCGCCGGGCTCTTCACCTCCTCCATCCTCGCGGCCTACTGGATTTCCATCAAGATCAGCCTTGCCTCGGCGGCTCTGGGCTGCCTGATCGGTTTCGCCGTGGCCGCCGCCGTTGTGCTGGGCGGCCTGCCGCAGCGCATTCGCGGACCGCTTCTGACCTTTTCGGGCGTCGCCTCGCAATTTGCCGGCGTGCCGCTGGCCTTCGCCTTCATCGCCACGCTCGGCCCTGTCGGCCTGCTCACCGTCTTCCTGAAGACGCAGGTTGGCATCGATCTTCGGCTCCTCGGCTTCAACATCCTGTCCTTCTGGGGCCTGACGGTCACCTATCTGTTCTTCCAGATTCCCCTGATGATCCTCATCATCACGCCGGCACTGGACGGGCTGAAGCGCGAATGGCGCGAGGCTGCGGAAATTCTTGGCGCCACCGGCCTGCAATATTGGCGCATGGTGGCCTTTCCCATCCTGCTGCCGTCGCTGCTCGGCACCATGTCGCTGCTCTTCGCCAACGCCTTTGGCGCCGTGGCAACCGCAATCGCGCTCACCGGCTCCTCGCTCAACATCGTGCCGATCCTGCTCTTCGCGCAAATTCGCGGCGACGTTCTCGGCAATCCGCATCTTGGTTACGCACTCGCCTTCGGCATGATCGTCGTTACCGGCATTGCCAATGCGCTTTATATCTGGCTGCGCGCCCGCAGCGAAAGGTGGCTGAAATGAAGCGGTTATTCGCCTGGGGCGCACTGATCTTCGGCCTGCTCTATTTCGCCCTGCCGCTGATCGGCATGACCAACTTCTCGCTGAAAATGCGGCGCGGCGAATATTCCTTCGACGCCTATGGCAAGGTGCTGACCGATCCGCGATTCCAGGAAACCTTCAGCTATTCGGTGGTGATGGCGCTGTTCACCATCGTTTTCGGGGTTCTGCTTGTCGTCCCCACCGCCTATTGGGTACGGCTGAAACTGCCCGGCCTGCGGCCCTATATCGAATTCATCACGCTTTTGCCTCTGGTCATTCCGGCCATCGTCATCGTTTTCGGTTATATCCGGCTTTACAACACCTCCAGCTGGTTGCCGCTGACCGGCACGAGCTTCGGCACCAACCTGCTCTTGATGTTCGGTTATGCCACGCTTGCCCTGCCCTATATGTACCGTGCCGTCGATACGGGCCTCAGAACCATCGATGTCGCGACGCTGACGGAAGCGGCGCAGAGCCTCGGCGCGGGCTGGGCGACCATCCTGTCCCGCATCATCCTGCCCAATGTTCTGGTCGCCGTGCTGTCAGGCGCGTTCTTGACCTTCGCCATCGTCATCGGTGAATTCACCATGGCGGCCCTTTTGAACCGCCCGGCCTTTGGCCCCTACATGCAGCTGCTCGGCGCCAACCGCGCCTATGAACCGGCCGCACTTGCCGTGATTTCCTTCGGCATCACCTGGGGTTGCCTGGGTCTGATCCAACTCGTTTCACGCTACCAGAAGGGCGCGCCTCCCAAGGCCTGAGGACAATATTTTCATGAGCTTTTTGACACTTAGCAACATCAAGAAATCCTTCGGCTCCGTGCAGGTCGTGCATGATTTCAACATGGCCATCGAAAAGGGCGAGTTCGTCTCCTTCCTCGGGCCGTCGGGCTGCGGCAAGACCACCGTGCTGCGCATGATCGCCGGCTTCGAGACCCCGAGCGGCGGATCGATCGTCATCAATGGCAAGGACCAGACGGCGCTGCGGCCCAACCAGCGCAATATCGGCATGGTGTTCCAGGCCTATGCGCTGTTCCCGAACATGAATGTCTATGAAAACGTCGCCTTTGGTCTGAAAGTCGCCGGCAAGCCGAAAGCCGAGATCGACGCCCGCGTGAAGGAAATGCTCCAGCTCATCCATCTGGAACATCTGGCCGACCGCTACCCCTATCAGATGTCGGGCGGCCAGCAGCAGCGCGTGGCGCTGGCCCGCGCTCTGGCGCCGAAACCGGAAGTGCTGTTGCTGGATGAACCGCTCTCCGCGCTCGACGCCAAGATCCGCGTCTCGCTGCGCGAGGAAATCCGCCAGATCCAGCAGAAACTCGGCATCACCACCATTTTCGTGACCCACGATCAGGAAGAGGCCCTGTCGATTTCCGACCGCATCGTCGTCATGAATGCCGGCCGCGCCGACCAGATCGGCTCGCCCTTCGATATCTACAATAAGCCCGCAACCCGTTTCGTCGCCTCCTTCGTCGGTACGCTCAACCTTATCGATGCCACCGTCGTCGATTCCTCGTCCAACACCATCCGTGTCGGTGAGCAGCAGATCACCCTGCACAAGCCGGTCGATGCGGCAAACGGCGAAAAAGTCACCCTCGCGCTTCGCCCGGAAGCGGGTTCGCTTGGCAGCGACGCGAAAGGCGATGTCGCCATTTCCGGCACCGTCACCTCCAGCCAGTTCCTCGGTTCCGTCATCCGCACCCGTCTCGATCTCGGTGGTTCGACCCTGTCTTTCGACATGTTCAATGATCCCGGCACCGCGCCGCCTGCCCTTGGTGAGCAGGTGACGCTCAAATTCGCAGCGGGCGATCTTATGGTGATCAAGGATTAAAGCGCTATTGGCGAAAGAGGGCATTTCCGCTTTGCCCAAACATAGTATACGACGCGAAGATTACCTGCACCGGGGTACCGCCCTATCCGTCATACCGGCCTTGAGCCGGTATCCAGTCGACGCACGTCTGTGCGGCGGGAAGAGCCCTTTCAGCCCAAGGACTTGGGCTGGCTGGATACCGGCTCGAGGCCGGTATGACGGAAGAGGGAAGCGTCACGAACCCCGACGATAGTCGAGCCTGTTTTACGGGTCCAACATAACTGTTGTGTACTGTGTCCCCAAAAAGCAAGAACTCTCTCTATCTGTTTTTCGCTCTTCCAGACGCAAAACCGCTTCGCACTTTTTCTGGAAATATTCTAAGAGCAGGTACAGGTTAGAACCCGCCTTCCAGCGATATGAGGCCATGATGCGCGCGCTTTTTTACGAACTGTTCGGCGAGACCCCTGTTGTCGCATCCCTGCCCGATCCGGAACCGGCCGATGGCGGCGTGGTCATCGAGGTAAAGGCGACCGGCCTCTGCCGCAGTGACTGGCACGGCTGGATGGGGCATGATCCGGATATCCGCCTGCCGCACGTTCCCGGCCACGAATTCGCCGGCGTCATCGCCGCAGTCGGCAAGAACGTCACCCGCTTCAAGACCGGCGACCGTGTCACCGTGCCTTTCGTTTCCGGCTGCGGCCGTTGCCATGAATGCCGCTCCGGCAACCAGCAGGTCTGCGAAGCGCAATTCCAGCCCGGCTTCACCCACTGGGGTTCGTTTGCCGAATATGTCGCCATCGATTATGCCGACCAGAACCTCGTGCATCTGCCGGATACGATGAGTTACGCCACCGCCGCCGGCCTCGGTTGCCGTTTCGCCACCTCCTTCCGGGCCGTGACCGATCAGGGACGCCTGAAGGGTGGCGAATGGCTGGCCGTCCATGGCTGTGGCGGCGTCGGTCTCTCCGCCATCATGATCGGCGCGGGCCTTGGCGCGCAGATCGTCGCCATCGACATTGCCGAAGACAAGCTTGAACTCGCCCGCCAGCTCGGCGCGATCGCGACGATCAACAGCCGCACGGTCGCCGATGTTTCGGAAGCAGTACGCGAAGTGACGGGCGGCGGCGCGCATGTGTCAATCGACGCGCTCGGCCACCCGCAGACCTGCTGCAATTCCATCAGCAACCTGCGCCGGCGCGGACGCCACGTGCAGGTGGGCCTGATGCTGGCCGATCACGCCATGCCCGCCATCCCCATGGCGCGGGTCATCGCCCACGAACTGGAGATCTATGGCAGCCACGGCATGCAGGCATGGCGTTACGAGGACATGCTGGCCATGATCGAAAGCGGTAAACTTGCGCCGGAAAAACTGATCGGCCGCCACATCACCCTCACCGAGGCTGCAACCGCCCTGCCCGCCATGGACAGCTTCACGGAAAGCGGCATCAGCATCATCGACCGGTTCGAATAGCACCATCCCTCAACCATCTGAGGTCCAGGGATTTCGTCTTGTTCATGCACCCCTGCGTCCGAACACCCGGACCGGGGCGTCTGCCCGAGAAGACACATGGACCGACGATGCTGCCGGGATACGCGCTGCGTGATCCGTCTGGCTATCACGCCATTGACGGTTCAGCAGCTGTTTCTTGCGGACCTCCAGCGGGTCGGGGACCTCCTCCTGCTGCTTATTTTCCGTGGCTGCGGAGGTTGTCGCCGATCGCGAAATCCACCGGGCAACTTGTATGCCCTTGTGAACAAGCACAAAAATACCAACAATCGCGACCGCTACAATAATCACGAGGTTCCAGGGCGCGTCGCTGCCCCTTGCCGCCCTCTCCATGCGGTCTTTTGTCGTCGGATCAAAACCAAGCGTCGCCTTCAGCCTGGCAATATCCGCATCGCTGAGCCTGCTGTACCGCTCGCCACGATACAGCACATAACCGCTCCTATCCCCGCTGTTGAGATAACCAACGTCGAATGCTTCCCTGTCGCGAAGAAAAGGCTCGTTGTCCGGCAGGTCATAAACGAGATCGATGGTCTCGCCGCCGCCAAATCCGGGTATGGCAAAAAAACGAGACTTCCGCGCCTCAGCTTCGCTCACGAATATCGCGGAAAATAGAACCGCGACCGAAAAAAGCGCAATATGCTTCATTCATCCTCTCCAAAAACAACGAGAATGATGACAACTGGCATTGTTGAATTAATTTGAAGTTTATACTCAAGGTAACATCTTAATATTAGATAATTTATTGAAGATAAATAGTATATTTTAGAATCATTGCTCAATTTATGCCATGCTAAATTATAATAACATTGATTTCTAACGAGGCGACATGGCGTATTTCCGCCACCACCGCAAACCATTGGCGCGAACAGTGCCCCACGTTAAGCTGCAATCACACGCAATTGCTTTGAGACTCGGGCCACGATGATGCGACAGAGCGCGACGTCGGTGAACATGACGGATTAGATGCAAGGACCGCAAAGATGCTGTTTCTCGACAGCGTGACCATGAAGGAAACCCCGGGCGGCAGGGACGAATATCCCTTCTCGGTTCCGGCGCTGCGCCATCTGGAGCGCCTTGAATTCAAGACGCCGATCACCTTTTTTGCCGGCAATAACGGCTCCGGCAAGTCGACGCTTCTGGAAGGGCTGGCGGCGGGAATGACGGCCTATGCCATCGGCAACCATGGTCAGGTTTCAGGCGATATCTACCTTCAGCACGCCGGGACCGTGGCAAAGGCCTTCTATTTCGCCCGCAGGAAATATCCGAAAATCCGCATGTTCATGCGTGCGGAAGATGTGCTCGGCTATATACGCCGGCTGAACGAGGAGACGCTGGACGATTTTCGCTGGGAGCGGGAAAAGGCCGAGAAAAAAGGCGAGGACTTTCCCGAGGAAACCCCGGAGACGTTTCGCACCATCGTCAGAAACAATGCCATCGACCAACGATCGCATGGTGAAGGGTTTCTCGACATCATGCAGCAGCGGCTGCACGGTGCCGGCCTCTATTTTCTCGACGAACCCGAAAGCCCGCTTTCGCCACAGAAGCAGCTGGAACTGGCGGCCATTATCCGTCATGCGGCCGATGGCGGCGGGCAATTGATCATCGCCACCCATTCGCCGGTCCTTTTGGCCATTCCCGAAGCGACAATCTATTATTTCGATGAGAACGGCATCACCGAACGCCTGTATGACGAACTGGAGAATATCTCTTTTCTGCGGCGTTTTCTCGATCGTCCATCGAAATACCTCAGCGATTGAGCATCGATAAGGCTTGAAATCACGCCGCGCTTGGCCCATGCCCATAAGTAATATGTAATTAGAAAAAGAAGCAGGCTCATGTCTCCCACCACCACACCGGCGGCAGCCCGGCCCCTCAATGGTCAGGATTACAGAACTCTCGGTCTTTCGGCCCTCGGCGGTGCGCTCGAATTTTACGATTTCATCATTTTCGTATTTTTCGCCACCGTCATCGGCCATCTGTTCTTCCCGCCGGAAATGCCCGACTGGCTGGTCATGATCCAGACCTTCGGCATCTTCGCCGCCGGTTATCTGGTGCGGCCGCTGGGCGGCATCGTGCTCGCCCACTATGGCGACCGGTATGGCCGCAAGCGCGTCTTCGCCTTCTCCATCCTCCTGATGGCGCTTTCCACGCTGGGCATGGCGCTGATGCCAACCTATGCCACCATCGGCGTGGCGGCACCCATCCTGCTCATCATCCTGCGCATGCTGCAGGGCGCAGCCATCGGCGGGGAAGTGCCGGGCGCCTGGACCTTCGTTGCCGAACACGTGCCCTTCCGACGCGTCGGCCTCGCCTGCGGTTTCCTCACATCGGGCCTTTCCTTCGGCATCATGCTGGGATCGCTGATCGCCTTCGCCATCAACTCGCTCTTTTCGCCGGAAGATGTTGCCGGTTATGCCTGGCGTATTCCCTTCCTGCTCGGCGGCATTTTCGGCCTGATCGCCGTTTATCTGCGCCGCTGGCTGGAAGAGACGCCGATCTTCACCGAGATGAAGAAATCGAAATCGCTGACGGACAAGCTGCCGCTCGGGCTGGTCCTGAAGCACCATATGCGCGGCGTGATCATCTCCGCCCTGCTCACCTGGGTTCTCTCGGCCGCCATCGTGGTGACCACGCTGATGACGGCCACCTTCCTGCAGAAGCTTTATGGCTATAGCCCGACTCAGGCTCTGGCCGGCACCAGCTTCGGCACGCTGTTCCTCATTTTCGGCGTCATCATCGCCGGCGCACTGATCGACCGTGTCGGCTCCGGCGTCTTCTTCATGGGCGCCAGCATCTTCTTCGGCATCGCCACCTTCGCCTTCTACAGCTATGCCGGCACCTCGCTCGAAACCATGTTCATTCTTTACGGCGTGATGGGCCTTTCAGTCGGCATGGCGGGGGCCGTGCCCTATGTCATGGTCCGCGCCTTCCCGGCATCGGTCCGCTTCTCCGGCCTCTCCTTCGCCTACAACGTCTCTTATGCCGTCTTCGGCGGGCTGACGCCGATCGGAGTGACGACCGCGCTTGCCGTCAATCCCATGGCCCATGCCTGGTATCTGGTCTTCATCGCCGTGCTCGCCTTCTGCATTGGCCTTTACCTCTATCTGCGCGGCAGCGAGGTTGAGAGCCATGTCGGCATCGAGGAACTGGCGGCGCTAAGATCGTAAGCGCAACGGCCAACAAAAAAGCGCGGGCAGGACCCGCGCTTTTTTTTGCAGCAACGACGCCCGAAACATCAGGCCGCGCTGTCGATTTCCTCAGCACCATTTGTCGGAACGTAGTTGAGTACAGGCCCGAGCCAGCGCTCCACCTCCGTGACCGGCATATCCTTGCGGCGCGCATAATCGAGAACCTGATCGCGTTCCACCTTGGCGACGCCGAAATAA
This sequence comes from Agrobacterium sp. OT33, assembly GCF_017313365.1. Taxonomy (NCBI): domain Bacteria; kingdom Pseudomonadati; phylum Pseudomonadota; class Alphaproteobacteria; order Hyphomicrobiales; family Rhizobiaceae; genus Agrobacterium; species Agrobacterium sp. OT33. The sequence goes on from NZ_JAFLMZ010000003.1 coordinate 175,456, forward strand.
TAACTCTCGGGATGGCCGATATAAATACCGGAGACGGAAGAGCCCGGCCACATGGCGTAGCTTTCCGTCAGTTCCACACCCGCCGCATTGGTGGCATCGAGCAGGGCAAACAACGTCTTCTTTTCGGTATGGTCGGGCTGCGCCGGATAACCCGGCGCAGGGCGGATACCGGCATAGGCCTCGCCAATCAGATCATCGCCGCCAAGAGCCTCGTCCGGCGCATAACCCCAGAATTCCTTGCGTACCCGCTCATGCATGCACTCGGCGAAGGCTTCCGCGAAACGGTCGGCCAGCGCCTTGACGAGAATGGACGAATAATCGTCATTCGCCCGCTCGAAACGCTCGGCAATCGCCACTTCCTCGATACCCGCCGTCACCACGAAACCGCCGACATAATCGGCGACACCGCTGTCAACGGGCGCCACAAAGTCGGACAGCGCCACATTGGGGCGACCATCGCGCTTGGAAAGCTGCTGGCGCAGCGTGAAGAAGGTGGCCAACTCTTCCTGACGGTTTTCATCCGTAAACAGCCTGATATCGTCGCCCACGGCATTGGCCGGCCAGAAACCGATCACCGCCCGTGGCCGGAACCACTTTTCGTCGATAATCTTCTTCAGCATCGCCTGCGCATCGCTGTAAAGCTGCCGTGCTGCCTCGCCCTGCTTCTCGTCATCGAGGATCGCCGGGAAGCGCCCCTTCAATTCCCAGGTCTGGAAGAATGGCGTCCAGTCGATGTAACGGGAAAGCTCCTCCAGATCATAGGTCTCGAATACCCTGGTGCCGAAAAATTGCGGCTTGACGGGCTTATAGTCCGACCAGTCGACCTTCTGGGCATTTTCCCGGGCGCGGGAAAGCGGCAGGCGCTGCTTTTCCCGCTCATTGCGGGCATGGGCCTCCGCTACCTTCTTATATTCCGTGCGGATGTTATCGATATAAGCGGGCTTCTGCTCTTCGGAAAGAAGTGCCGAAACGACGCCGACCGCACGTGAGGCGTCGGTGACATAGATCGCCTGCCCCGCCTCATAGCGCGGATGGATTTTCACCGCCGTATGCACGCGGCTCGTCGTCGCGCCGCCGATCAGCAACGGAATGTCGAAACCCTGACGCTCCATCTCGGCCGCCACATGCACCATCTCGTCCAGCGACGGGGTGATGAGGCCGGAAAGGCCGATCACGTCCACCTTCTCCGCAATTGCCGTTTCGAGAATCTTCGTCGTCGGCACCATCACGCCGAGATCGATGATCTCGTAATTGTTGCAGGCCAGCACGACGCCGACAATGTTCTTGCCGATATCGTGCACGTCGCCCTTGACGGTCGCCATCAGCACCTTGCCGGCCGCCTTCTTCTCTTCGCCGCCATTCAGGCGCTTTTCCTCTTCCATGTAAGGAAGCAGCACGGCCACGGCCTGCTTCATCACGCGGGCGGATTTCACCACCTGCGGCAGGAACATCTTGCCGGAACCGAAGAGGTCACCGACCACATTCATGCCGGCCATCAGCGGCCCCTCGATGACGTGCAGCGGACGCTCCGCCTTCTGGCGCGCCTCTTCCGTATCGGCTTCGATAAATTCGGTGATACCGTTGACCAGCGCGTGTTCCAGCCGCTTCTCGACGGGAAGTTCGCGCCAGGAGAGGTCCTGCACCTTGGTGTCCTTGGCGCCCGTGCCACGGAAACGCTCCGCGACCTCCAGCAGCCGTTCCGTCGCGTCATCGCGGCGGTTCAGAACCACGTCCTCGCAGGCCTCGCGCAGCTCGGGGTCGATATTGTCGTAAACCGCAAGCTGCCCGGCATTGACGATGCCCATATCCATGCCAACCTGAATGGCGTGGTAGAGGAACACGGCATGCATCGCCTCGCGCACCGGCTCGTTGCCGCGGAAGGAGAAGGACAGGTTGGAAACGCCACCGGAAATATGCGTGAGCGGCATGGTTTCGCGGATGGTCTTGGTGGCTTCGATGAAGTCCACGCCGTAATTATTGTGCTCTTCGATACCTGTCGCCACGGCGAAGACATTCGGATCGAAGATGATGTCCTCAGGCGCAAGCCCGGCCTTCTCGGTCAGGATCTTGTAGGCGCGTGAGCATATCTCCACCTTGCGCTGATAGGTGTCCGCCTGCCCGACCTCATCGAAGGCCATGACGACAACCGCCGCGCCGTAATGATGGATGAGCCGCGCCTGCTGGAGGAATTTCTCCTCGCCTTCCTTCAGCGAAATGGAGTTGACGATCGGCTTGCCCTGAACGCATTTCAGACCGGCCTCGATGATCTCGAATTTCGAGGAATCGATCATGACAGGCACGCGGGCGATATCCGGCTCGGCGGCGATGAGGTTCAGAAACTCCACCATCGCCTTTTCGGAATCGATCAGGCCTTCATCCATGTTGATGTCGATGATCTGCGCGCCGTTTTCCACCTGATCGCGGGCAACCGCCAGCGCCGCCGCGTAATCGCCAGCCGTGATGAGCTTGCGGAAGCGGGCCGAACCGGTGACGTTGGTGCGTTCGCCGACATTGACGAAAGGAATATCCTTGGTCAGCACGAAAGGCTCAAGGCCCGAAAGCGACATGAACGGCTTGTGCTCGGGGATCGGACGCGGCTTGTAATCCTTGACCGCTTCGGCAATCGCCCGGATATGCTCCGGCGTCGAGCCGCAGCAGCCGCCGACGATGTTGACGAGACCGTCGCGGACGAAACCTTCCACCTGGCGCGCCATCATTTCAGGCGTTTCGTCATATTGCCCGAATTCATTCGGCAGGCCGGCATTCGGATAGGCGCAGACGAAGGTGTCAGCCACATCGGACAGTTCCTGCAGATGCGGACGCATGGCATCGGCGCCCAGCGCGCAGTTCAGCCCGATGGTGAAGGGGTTGGCGTGGCGCACCGAGTTCCAGAAGGCCGACGGCGTCTGGCCGGACAGCGTGCGGCCGGAAAGGTCGGTAATCGTGCCGGAGATCATGACAGGCAGGCGGATGCCCTTGGCCTCGAAACGCTCCTCGCAGGCAAAGATCGCCGCCTTCGCGTTCAGCGTATCGAAAATCGTCTCGATGAGGATGATGTCGGCGCCGCCGTCGATCAGGCCGTCGATCTGCTCGCCATAGGCGATACGCAGGTCGTCGAAGCTGACGGCGCGGAAACCGGGATTGTTGACGTCAGGCGAAATCGAGGCCGTGCGGTTGGTCGGGCCGATGGCGCCGGCCACGAAACGGCGGCGTCCGTCCTCCCGCTCGGCGCGCTGGGCGGCGCGGCGGACGATCTGCGCCCCTTCACGGTTGAGATCGTAGACGGCATTTTCCATCTCGTAATCGGCCTGCGCAATGCGTGTGGACGAAAACGTGTTGGTTTCGAGAATATCCGCACCCGCCATGGCGTAACGATAGTGGATGTCTTCGATGGCATCCGGCTGGGTCAGGATCAGAAGGTCGTTATTGCCCTTCTGGTGACAGGCACAGCCGATAAAACGGTCGCCGCGAAAATGGTCTTCGTCAAAACCGAGACCCTGGATCTGCGTGCCCATGGCGCCGTCGAGAATGAGGATGCGTTCACTCGCGGCGTCGCGCAACGCCTTGAAAATTTCCGCGCCGTCGCGCTTTGCCCCTTCAGGGCCAAACAGATCGTCAAACACGGGCACACTCCTCATTTCGATTTGCAAGATCGCAAGCCGTCAAGTCACATAAAGATATGTTTATGTCAATATATCTTCAAGGGACAGGCATGGCTTTGCGTCATTGCGGCAGGTTACGAAATTTCACTGACAGATGACAGGTTTATACGGCAAGGATATAAGCCGAAGCAGCAAACCGCATGGAGGACGAGAATGCCCGAGGACGATCACAACAGCCGCAACTGGAACGCCCTGCCCTGGCACCGCCAATGGCTGGTAAAACAGGCCGAGGGACTTTTCGATTTCTTCCAGTATCGCGCCCTTAACCCTGCCGGCGGCTTCTTCGATCTCGATAGCAAGGGCGCGCCGCTGCAGGCAAACGATCCCGTGCGCGGCATCCACGCCTCCGCCCGCATGGTGCATTGCTTCTCCATCGGCCACCTGCTCGGCCGCCCCGGCTGCGGCGATATCGTCGACCACGGCATGACCTATCTCTGGAACCATCATCGTGATGGCGAACATGGCGGTTATTTCTGGCAGGTGAACGATGCCGGCCCGGTAGACGCCACCAAGCAGGGTTACGGCCATGCCTTCGTGCTTCTGGCCGCCTCCTCTGCCAGGACCGTCGGCCACCCTCTCGCAGACAAGATGCTGGCCGATATTACCGAAGTGCTGGAAACCCGCTTCTGGGAAGAAAAACACGGTGCGATCGCCGAGGAATTCAACCGCGACTGGTCGCCCATCGATAATTACCGCGGCCAGAATTCCAACATGCACCTCACCGAAGCGCTGATGGCGGCCTATGAGGTGACCGGCGACAGCCATTACCTCAACAAGGCAGAACGTATCGCCGATCTCGTCATCCGCCGCCGCGCCGGCGAGCTGGATTTCCGCGTGCCGGAGCATTTCGACGACAACTGGACGCTCGACAAGGATTATCGCGGCAACGAAATGTTCCGCCCCTCCGGTTCCACCCCCGGCCACTGGCTGGAATGGGCCCGCCTCATCCTGCAATTATGGGTTCTGGGCGAGCGCCGCCACGACTGGATGCCGGTGGCCGCAAAATCGCTGTTCGTACAATCCATGGCGCTCGGCTGGGACCGGGACAAGGGCGGCTTCTTTTATACGCTTGACTGGAACGACAATCCCGACAAGCGGGCAAAGCTCTGGTGGCCCATGTGCGAGGCGGCGGGGGCTGCCCACTTCCTCAACGAAAACCTGCCGGCGGACCCGTTCTACGAAGACAGCTACCGCCGCATCTGGAGCACCATCGCCAACAACTTCATCGATCACGGCAATGGCGGCTGGCATGAGGAACTGACGGAAAACCTGGTTCCGGCGCATACGCTGTTCCCCGGCAAGGGCGATATCTACCACGCGCTCCAGGCCTGCCTCATCCCGCTTTTCCCGGCCTCGGGAAGCCTGACGAAGGTGATCGCGGAAAGTGGCGGGAATTATTGAGCAGCCTTGCAGGCAACGGAGGACGGCTGACGACAACGTTCGAAGGCTTCTCTTCCGTCATGCTCGGGCTTGTCCACAGCATCTGCAACCTATCTGCCGGACGCAACGTGGTTCGATCCTCGGCACAGGGCCGAGGATGCCCCCGCGTATAAGGTAACACTCAAAAGCCGATGGTTTCCTCGAAATCATCCCAGGACTGGTACATTTCATAGCGCCCAATACCGGGGATCGGCACATGCCCGTAATAGGGCGAAAGCTGGAATTCGGCGGCCGCCTCGCTCTTGCCGGCCACGGCCCCGACATAGATGGCGGAGGCAAGCCCGGTGCGGTTGGCACCGTGTTCGCAATGGATGAGGATCGGCTTTTCCGCATTGCGCAGCACCGCCACCAGCGTTTCCGCATCCTGCGGCGATAGCTTTTCACTCGAGCTCATCGGATAATCGACAAGCCGGATGCCATTGTTTTTCGCCGCCTTGCTTTCCGCATCATACCAGCCCTCGCGTTTTTCATCGCGCAGGTTGATGATCGTCTTGATGCCGTAGGTCTTGGCATAAGCGGTGATGTCCTTGCCACTCGGCTGCGCCGAACGATAAAGCTCTCCGGGGATGACCTCGTGAAAATTTCCGGTCAGCTGACCGATACCCATATGCGCGCCCGCCAGAACCGGCAGGGCAACAAGGCCGATGGCCGTGATTTTCAAAAACTTCAGAACTATACGCAAACCGTCAACCCGCGACATTCATCGGACGGGTGGGGAGATGGCATCGCAAACGGGCGAAAACAAGTCATGCCAGGCACGAACCGGCATCGGTGCGACTGGCGCCGGCGCAGCGGATTCATGAATCCTCTGGAATAAAAGGCGTTTCGCAACGGCGCGGGAATTTTCAAAATACCGTGATGGCCGGCGAGCGAATGAACCGCTCAGTCGAATTCCGCTGAAATGACCGTAACCCGCCATTCCAGGCGTTGCGGTTCCACCCTTTCATTGTTGCGCAGCCGGAACGCGCGGCATGCGGCGAAAGTCTCGCCGGCCTCGATCCGCCTTTCGCTGACCTGATAGGGATCGAAGGCAACGGAAGCGCGGAAAGCCGGTTCGAAGCCCTCCAGCGTATAAGTCAGGCGCTGCACCGCGACATCATTGTCGTTGCGAAAGCTGACCCGAATGGGCAAGGCGGGGTCGGGGCAGGCCGTATCGAAACTTGCTGTCGCAACGACGTGAGCAAGCCGCTGATTGCCGCGTTGCCAGTCATAGATGACAAAGGCCGCGGTGGTTGCCCAGACCAGCAGCAGGCAGATGACGACGGGTTTGAGATGCCGTGGAAATGCGATGAGGGTGAGAAGAAGAATGGCACTGAGAACCGCTCCGACGATCACGTCGCTCCTCCCTCATAAAATCGAACCCTCATGCGTTCCCGCCCTCCTTTGACCCATTCCTGCCCACCGAACCTGCGCGTCGCGATGTAACGGAGCGTTTCAACGAAACGTCACATCCTCACCGACGAAGTCGACCGGGCGCCGAAGCAGCGACCTGCCTCGGGCAGCACAACTCTATGGTCGCACCCCCCGCTGTCAAGACAACCAAGCGTGACAGCGAATGACCAATCCGCCGGCGCTACGGGGCAAATGCCAAGGGAACCAAACGCCGCCAAAGACGTTCGCCGCATCACAACAGCATGACAGGGCGACAGAAACGCCGCGATCAGGGCACGACAGCCGCGAACCCGTGAAGACGGGTCGCCTCTTGGAATCGCCGCGCCCGCGACCATATTAAACGAGACTAATATATGCTATAGACGCCAGTAGCTCAGGGAGAATAACGATGAAAACGCTGATCGTAACGTCACTCCTGGCCCTTTCGGCCAGCACCGCAATGGCTGCGGATGCCGTCTACGAAAACCCGGCACCTCCTGTCGCACAGGAAACCCTGCCGGTCTTTACCTGGTCGGGTCCCTATCTCGGTATTCAGGGCGGCGCCGGCTGGGCGAATGGTGATTTTTCGGCGGGCGGCCCCGTTGCCTCGGATAATTTCGACGGCGGCATTCTCGGCGCCTTCGCCGGTTACAATTACCAGTTCGACAATAACATGGTTCTCGGCATCGAGGGCGATGTCGACTATAACTGGAATGACAATGATTATGCCGGCGTGCAGATCGGCACCGACTGGCAGGGTTCGGTTCGCGGTCGCGTCGGTTACGCCTTCGACCGCGCCCTGATTTATGCGACGGCTGGCTGGACCGCCACACGCGGCTTCATAGAAACACCGGCGGCCGGCAAGGACAGTACCACCTTTAACGGCTACACCGTCGGTGCGGGTCTCGATTATGCCTTCACGGACAATGTCTTCGGCAGGCTGGAATATCGTTACAACGATTATGGCGACAAGGACATTTTCGGCGTCAACACCGACTTCGACCAGCATACCGTCAAGGTCGGCCTCGGCGTGAAATTCTGACCCCACCCAACCGGTTTCAGCGGAAAAGCCCGGCCGACAACCGGGCTTTTTCATATCTGAAAACCCCGCCGCTCCGGACCCACCGAAACAAACGGCGCGCGAACAATATGAACCGCTCAAAAACGAAACATTCACAAACCGTTCAGCCGTCCCGTGCCATCATCCGGGCATAATGAGCCTCTATCTCCCAAAGCAGGCTTATGGAGTAGCCCCGATGAAAAAGATCATTCTTTCCACCCTTGCCGCGCTGGTTGCCACCGGCAGCGTCTTCGCATCCTACGGCACCGCCGCCGCACAGGATTATCCCTATCGTCCGCGCTACGACCGTGGTTATGATCGTGGCGGCCCGCCCCCGCCGCCCTACCGCGAACACCGCCGCCACAATGACGGTGCAGCAATCGCCGGCGGCCTCGCCGCAGGCGTCATCGGCGGCCTGATCGGCGGCGCCATCGCCAACAGCAACAACGGTCCCCGCTACTACGAGCCCCCGCCGCCGCCACGCCCGCGCTGCTGGTTCGAAGACCGCCGCGTTCCCAATTCCTATGACGGTGGCTGGCACACCGAAAGCATGCGGGTCTGCAACTGATCCCAAAATTCGCCGATCTGGTTTGCCATGGAAGCAGACCAGATCGCGCGACAGCGTCCCGATATTCTGCGCGTGAGCGCAGACCGCACGCCGAGCGGCACAGCTGCATTGTAAAAAACAGCCTAACAATCTGATTAAAAAAGAAAAATGGTGGGCCTGGAGAGACTCGAACTCCCAACCAAGCGGTTATGAGCCGCCGGCTCTAACCATTGAGCTACAGGCCCTTATCGGAACAGGTGATCCGAAACACCGGCTTCGCAATGGTTCGAATCCGGTGGGTCACGCTCTAACGTAATTTTTTGAGCCCGACAAGCCATTGATGCTTTCGCAAGGCGCCGCCGCCGTATTAGCTACACAATCTAAGGCAATACCCTCCAAAGGGACACAATCAACGAGGAAACACCATGAAGACAAAAACGGCCCGCCTTTTCGCACTCACCGCAATGACCGCAGCAGCTATGATGCCGCTTGCCGCCCAGGTGTCCGCACAGGAGGCTACCCCGCGCGAAGCCACCATCAGTGTTTCCGGTGAAGGCCAGGCGGCCATCGCCCCTGACATGGCGATCCTGTCGTTCAGCGTCGTCAAACAGGCGGAGACGGCGGCTGCGGCGCTTACGGAAAACTCCAAGGCACTCGCCGATGTTCTCAAAGCGCTGAAGGAGGCGGCCATCGAAGACCGCGACCTGCAGACCAGCAACTTCTCGGTGCAGCCGCTCTACAAGCATTATGAACCCAAGGACGGTGTCTATGTCGCCCCCGAGATCACCGGCTATCAGGTTTCCAACGGCCTGACCGTGCGGGTGCGCGACCTGAAGAAGCTCGGCACCATCCTCGATACCTCCGTTAAGCTCGGCATCAATCAGGGTGGCGATATCACCTTCACCAATGACAAGCCGGAAGCCACGGTGACCGAGGCCCGCAAGCAGGCTGTCGCCGATGCTCTTGCCAAGGCGAAGACGCTTACGGAAGCAGCTGGCGTAAAACTCGGCCGCGTCATCCAGATCAGCGAAAACATGCAGCGCCCGATGCCGGTGCCGCAGGGCATGATGCGCGCCTCGATGATGAAGGAAGCCGACAGCGTTCCGATCGCTTCGGGTGAGAACAGCTACAGCGTCGTGGTCAACGTCACCTTCGCGCTCGATCAGTAAGACCGGCGGGGGCGGCACCTCGGTGCCGCCTTCACCTCATCCGGGGTTTTCCACCATCGGCATCCATGCAAAATGAAATGCCCCTCGCCTGTCTTTGCGGGACAAGCGAGGGGCATTTTTATCCATCCGGCGGACGGGGATGTCACCGGACCGAATATTGTCCGCTTTAGCGGCGGATTACAGGGCAGCCGCGCTCATTGGCGAAGACGATGCGGTCGCGACCGCGACGGTCAAAACCGGCGACCACGACGCGGCGCGGCGACACATCAACCACGCGGGCACGGCGAAGACCCATGCGGCTTGCCTTTTCTTCCGCAAATCGCGGCGAGCAGCCAAAACGCGGGCGATCCGGACGTCCCCAGCCTCGGCCCCTGTCATGGCCGTATCCATCCTGAACCTGAACCCTGAACTGAACATCCGAACCGGCGGAGGCAGTGACAGCGGTGGCGGAAATTCCGCCGAGAGCGATGAGGGCGGCCAGACCGGCTTTTGCGAAGGTGTTGAACATGAACTCACTCCGTTTGTTTCTTCGCCGGCAGGGAATGTCCCCCGGCGATTGACGAGACCCTATCCCCGCCCGCCTGAACACCGACCGAACCGCATGTTCAGCCGAGGTTCATGGATATTAACGGGAAAACACCCCCTGCCTGACGAAAGATCAGGCCGAAATATGTAGCACGATTTCACGGCGATGCGGTCGGTCGCGATGTTCGAAAAGATAAAGCCCCTGCCACGTGCCAAGCGCAAGCCTGCCTTGGCCGATCGGCACGCCGATCGAAACCGTCGTCAGCGCCGACTTGATATGGGCGGGCATATCGTCGGGGCCTTCCAGCGTGTGGGTGACCCAGCGCATCGCGGCGTCGTCGGAGGGCGGCACGAGGCGGGAGAAAAACGTCATGAGATCGCGCCGCACATCCGGATCGGCATTTTCCTGGATAAGCAGGGAACAGGATGTGTGACGGACGAAGACGGTCAACAGACCTTCCTCCACGCCCGCCTGCCTCACGAAGCCCGTGGCTTCGGATGTGAATTCGTAAAGCCCCTGCCCGTGGGTGGCGATGGTTATCTTTTTCTGTGGCACAGTTTTTCTTTCAGACAATCCGGAACAAAATCGGCGCAACAATCGTTACACCGTGTCAAATTCTATCTGATGGCGATAGAGACAAGACAATAACGTGACGGCGGCCCGTAATATTGAAACGGAAAACCGGCGTCCCGGTTGCAAAAAACGGGGAAGGATTGGCAATCTCAGAATGAATTATTCAGGTTTTCCCATTCCCCCACAAACAGAATATTTTCAGCGCAAGACAGGCACAGGGTGCGAAAGACTAATTCATGGCATCCATTGACGACAACGTCGACCTGACCAATTGCGATCGCGAACCCATTCACATTCCAGGTTATATTCAACCGCACGGCTGTCTCATCGCCTGCGATAATGCCATGCGCATGGTTCTCAGGCATTCGCAAAACTGCCGCGACCTGTTGGGCATGGAGGGCGATATCAACGGCAGGACTGCCGAGGATGTGCTCGGCAAGGATCTGGTCCACGAGCTTCGCAATGCGCTGACCGTGACCGGGCGAACCACACGTCCGGCCATGCTGCCGGGCATGGAAACGAGCGATGGCCGCAAAGTCGATATTTCGCTCCACCGCTACAAATCCACCACGATCATCGAATTCGAGCCGTCGCGAAGCGAAACGCAACCGCTGGGTACCGCGCGCAAGATGGTGGACCGCATCCGCGAGGCGGACAGCGTCGAAAGCCTGATTTCAAGAACGACCCGACTGATAAAGGCGACTTTGGGATACGACCGGGTGATGATCTACCGTTTCGAGGATGACGGTGCAGGCAAGGTCGTGTCGGAAGCAAAGCAGCCGGAGCTGGAGAGTTTTCTCGGGCAATATTTCCCGGCCAGCGACATTCCCCAGCAGGCCCGCGCGCTTTATCTCAGAAATACGCTGCGCATCATCTCCGATGCCAGCGGCGCGCGTGTTCCCGTGCTGCCCGCCCTCGACGCTTCCGGAGAACCCCTCGATCTGTCCTTCGCGCATCTGCGCAGCGTCTCGCCCATCCATTGCGAATATCTTCGCAACATGGGGGTTGCCGCTTCGATGTCGATTTCAGTGATTGTCGATGGCGCCCTGTGGGGGCTGATCGCCTGTCACCACTATTCACCGCGCATCCTGACCATGCCGGTCAGGATCGCCGCCGAAATGTTCGGAGAGTTTTTCTCCATGCATTTGCAGGTTCTCAAGCAGAAACGCCGGCTCGATACCGTCAACCAGGCCCATGCCGCACTCGACCGCTTTCTGCGGCTTGCCGCCCATCACGCCAACATCGAAGAATTGCTGATCGACAGCTTCCAGGACTTCTCCGATCTCATGCCCTGCGATGGCGTCGGGCTCTGGGTCGGAGACAATTGGCACGGCCATGGGGCAACGCCGCCGCATGACGCCATTCCAAGGCTGACGCGTTTCGTCGCCTCGGCTTCGGAAGGAAAGGTCTGGGCCACCCATGCCCTTTCGCAGGCAATACCGGAAGCGGAAATTTATGCTGGCACCGCAGCCGGAATGCTCGCCATTCCCCTCTCCCAGGTCAAGAACGACTATCTGCTGTTTTTCCGCCGGGAGATCGTGCAGAATCTGAACTGGGCCGGCAATCCGGAAAAATCCTATGTGGCCGGTCCGCTGGGCGACCGCCTCACCCCGCGAAAGAGCTTTGCGATCTGGAAGGAAACCGTTCGCCAGCAGGCGCAGCCCTGGTCGGAAGCCGACCGGGAAATTGCCGAAGCAGCCAGAATCGCGCTCGTGGAGGTCGCTTTCCATCACAGCGAGCTGATGGCGGGCGAAAGGGAACGCGCGGAAGTGCGCCAGCGCATGCTGAACGAGGAACTCAACCACCGCGTCAAGAATGTTCTGGCCATCATCAAATCGCTGGTCGGCAATCCCTCGCAGGAGGGCAAGACCCTGCGGGAATATGTCACCGCACTGAAAGGCCGTATTCAGGCATTGTCCTTTGCCCATGACCAGATCATTCGCGGTGAAGGCGGCGGTGCGCTTCGCGATCTTCTGGATGCCGAGCTGTCGCCGCATCGCTCGCCGGAAACGGTTGTGAAACTGACCGGCCCGCAGGTGACGCTCGATTCGCGCGCTTTCTCCGTCATGGCTCTTGTTCTGCATGAGCTGGCGACGAACGCCGCCAAATACGGCGCGCTTTCGCAAAATGGCGGGCAATTGCATGTGCGCTGGACCATCAACGAGAACCGCGATTGCGAGATTGAGTGGCGCGAAATCCTGCCTACCAAACTGCCCCCGCCATCGCGCGCGGGCTTCGGCACGGCGCTCATCAGCCGCAGCATCCCATACGATCTCGGCGGACGCAGCACGATACACTATTTGCCTGATGGGCTGGAGGCGGAGATTCTCCTGCCCTCCCGTCACGTTTCCTCGGCCACGGCAGTCGCCGACACACAAACCGAAGACGAAACCGCGCCGCAGCCCAGACGCTATAACCGGGAGGAGCCGTTGAAAGTATTACTCGTCGAAGACCAGATGCTGATCGCCATGGATGTCGAGAACATGCTGGAAGACAACGGCATCAAGGCAATCGAAACGGCAACTTCGTCGGCAATGGCGATCGAAAAGCTGAAGACCTATGTGCCTGACGTCGCCATTCTCGACATCAATCTCGGCTCCGATACGTCGATCCCCGTCGCCCGGGAACTCCACCGCCGCGGCATCCCCTTCCTCTTCGCCACCGGTTATGCGGATGGCAGCATGGTGCCAAATGAATTCGGCGAGGTACCGGTGATCAGGAAGCCCTATGATGAAGATGCGCTGATGGCCGGGATTGGGATTTTGGTGGGTGATGCCGAGCGGGTATAGGCAGCAGGAATTGCGGCAGGGTTTAGTACCCCTCGCACCACCCATCTTCTCGGATCAAGCGCGATGCGGGCAGCCTTCACCGGCGGCCTGCCGCAAATTGAGAAGCCCCGCCCTTACTGAAACCTCGTAAAGCCCCGCTTTTTGGCCTCTCCCGGACTGACGACGTTCCCGATCTTGAAGCGGAATTCCGTCACGGCGTAGTTTTCCAGATCGACTTCGCACTGGAACGAGACGTCATGCCAGCCGTCACCCGTATTGAACGCACCGCCGGAAGCGTCAATCGAGTTCCCGGAAATCCTGCCTCCCGTATCCGAATAGGGAATCATGCCCCTGGCGGCAAAGCCCGCACCCTGAATTTGGGCCAGAGCTTCCGTGCTGCAAAGCTGCACGATGCGGCGGCGGGGCGGCAGGTCGCCGAACATCTGGCGCCTCTGGGCCGGAGAGAGCATGGACGAAGACAACAGGTGTTTGGCCGCCGGAAGTTTGACGGGTTTCTCTTCCGCCACTTCGGTAGGCTTTTCCTCGGCAGGTTTTGCCTGCGGCACGGGCGCCTGGTCCGGCTCAGCCTCCTCCCTGGCCGGTGAAACCGCGATTTCCCCCTGCTCGGCGGAAGCCTGAAGATCACTGTTGGCGGCGGAAGGGGCGGGCTTGTCCTCAACCGTCTCTTCAGGCGGGCTTGCCGGTTCCTCGGAGGGTTCGGTCTTTTCCGCCTCCTCCGTCTTCCCCGGCTTGTCCGCTGCGTCCGCCTGGGCCTCTTCCGGCCGCATGGCGATGGCGTGCAGCGTCGCCTGCGGCTGCTGTGTCGGTTTTGCTTCCTCCACCGGCGGGGTGGGTGGTGGTAGCGGAGGTTGCGGTTCTTCCTTTTTTGCTTCCTCCGCAGCGGGCGGCTTTGCTTCTTCCGCCTTTTTCTCTTCGGGCGGCGGCACAAGATCGACGCTGATGCTTTCCGGTTCCTGCGGTTCGGCTATTGTCGCCGGCAGCTCGAACAAGAAAAGCGCGACGACGGCAAGGTGCAACAGCACGGAGACGGGCACAGCCCACCCCTTCCACCGCCATCCGTTTGCCGAAACCTGTTGCATCTCATCGAACCTGAGCATTTCCCGAAAAAGCGGAATGCTTTGTTTTCACACATAAGGCTTGTCGCAGAGTTCGCCAGTGCGGGAAACAAAAAACCCGGCCAGAGCGAACTGACCGGGTTCAATTTTAAAGGAAGCGGAACGCTTAGCTGTCGAGGAAGCTGCGCAGCTTTCTCGAGCGGCTGGGATGCTTCAGCTTGCGCAGCGCCTTCGCCTCGATCTGGCGGATACGTTCGCGCGTGACCGAGAACTGCTGGCCGACTTCTTCCAGCGTATGGTCGGTGTTCATGCCAATGCCGAAGCGCATGCGCAGAACGCGCTCTTCACGCGGCGTCAGCGACGCCAGAACGCGGGTCGTCGTCTCGCGCAGGTTCGCCTGAATGGCGGCGTCGATCGGCAGCAGCGCGTTCTTGTCCTCGATGAAGTCACCGAGATGCGAATCCTCTTCGTCACCCACGGGGGTTTCGAGCGAGATCGGCTCCTTGGCGATTTTCAGAACCTTGCGCACCTTTTCCAGCGGCATGGCCAGCTTCTCGGCCAGCTCTTCCGGGGTCGGCTCGCGGCCGATCTCGTGCAGCATCTGGCGCGAGGTGCGGACGATCTTGTTGATCGTCTCGATCATGTGCACCGGAATACGGATCGTGCGGGCCTGGTCGGCGATCGAACGGGTGATTGCCTGCCTGATCCACCAGGTCGCATAGGTCGAGAACTTGTAACCGCGACGGTATTCGAACTTGTCGACCGCCTTCATCAGGCCGATATTGCCTTCCTGAATGAGATCGAGGAACTGCAGACCGCGGTTGGTGTATTTCTTCGCAATCGAGATCACCAGACGCAGGTTGGCCTCGACCATCTCCTTCTTGGCGATACGCGCTTCGCGCTCGCCCTTCTGCACCATCGAAACGATGCGGCGGAATTCGGCGATGGAAATGCCGGTTTCCGTCGAGAGGTTCTGGATTTCCTGACGGATTTCGCGGATCGTGTTGCTTTCTTCGCGGGCGAATTCCTTCCAGCCGCGGGCGGCCAGATTGGCAATCGACTTCATCCAGTTCGGATCGAGTTCCGCACCGTGGTACTGCTCAAGGAAGCTGTCGCGCTTGACGCCATAGGATTCGGCAAGACGCAGCAAGCGGCCTTCATTCTGCATCAGGCGCTTGGAAATGTCGTAAAGCTGCTCGACGAGGCTGTCGATACGGTTCTGGTTCAGCGACAGCGACTTGACGGCCGTGATCAGCTGATCCTTCAGTTCCTTGTACCGACGCTCCTGACCGGAGGACAGCGTACCCGTGCAGGCCAGACGCGCTTCCACCTGCTGGTCCTGAAGCTTGCGCAGCTTCTTGTAGGTGTCGGCAATGGTGTCGAGCGTTTCCATGACCTGCGGGCGCAGTTCGGCTTCCATCGCGGCAAGCGAAAGATTGGACTCGTCGTCGTCCTCTTCTTCCTCTTCCGGCGGCAGGCCGTCACCACCCACATCGGTCACATCGTCGTCACCGGTCGGCGCGCGCAGCTTGCGGGTCTTTTCCTTTTCTTCGGCGGCCTTGCGGTCGGCCTCGATCTTTTCCGGGCTCTGGAACTGCGGCGCGGCCTTGGCTTCCGGGCCGGAATAGGTGGTTTCGAGATCGATGATCTCGCGCAGCAGCGTCGTGCCTTCGTTCAGTTCGTCGCGCCAGATGATCAGCGCCTGGAACGTCAGCGGGCTTTCGCACAGGCCCGAAATCATCGTTTCGCGGCCGGCCTCGATGCGCTTGGCAATGGCGATTTCGCCTTCGCGCGACAGAAGCTCGACGGAACCCATTTCGCGCAGATACATGCGCACCGGGTCGTCGGTACGGTCGGTCGGTTCTTTCTTCTTGGCGGTCGCAAGCGCGGTGCCGCCGGAAGGGGCAAGTTCGCCGCCCTCGGAATCGTCACCGTCGGAATCGCTGTCGTCGTCGCTTGCCGCTGCTTCCTCGGCGTCCTCGTCCTCGATCACGTTGATGCCCATATCGGACAGCATCGCCATCGTGTCTTCGATCTGCTCGGAGGTCACCTCTTCGGACGGCAGGACGGAATTCAGCTCGTCCATCGTCACATAGCCGCGCTTCTTGGCGGCCTTGATCATTTTCTTGACCGCGTCATCCGAAAGGTCGAGAAGCGGGCCGTCCGTCGCACCGTCGCGTTCGTTTTCTGCTTCTTCGTTTTCTTTGACTTTGGTTGCCATTTATCTCGTCGCTTTCCCTGACGCTAACACCTGTTCCGCCGCATCGCCGTCCGCCCCTTGAGCATCCAGCGGTTTGCCGCGAATCACTGTCAGACACCTAACGGAGTGATCTTTAATTGCCGATTAACCACGGCAGCCTCAGGCAGAATGCAAAGACAGTGCACCCGGAAATGCTTGCTCATGCAATTTCTATCCGCCAAGGCTCATTCCACCTTACTTTTCCTGAAATGGTGATTCCCGCTATTTCCCCTCCCGTCAAGCCTTTGAGGGCGAGACAGCCAAGGAAATTCTTAAAAAGAGCCGCAATTTGCGGGTTATCACCAGACTATCCCCTATTTAGGACGCCTGCCGCAAAAGGCAACCCCAGACACCTTTCAATTCTGCCGACCATCCTCAGCCATGACCAAAGGCCGGCCCCTTCACCCGGCCGGACATGACCCCGAAACCGTCGATGATTGCCTCCTGATTTTCCATCCGGCCGATTTCCAGCTGCACTTCGGCCAATGCCCGCACCAGAAGCGTGCCGCGTTCGTCATCCGTCGCCTCGGCGATTTCCCGCTCCAGTTCGCGTTTCTGCCAGAGCAGGGATTTCGTTCTCTTGTGCAACGAAAGAGCCTGCACGTAACCCTCACGCGCATCCTCCATCGCCGCCTGCTCCGTCGCGGTCCACAAACGGGCGTTACGCACCTGCTGGTCCATGGCCTTCAAAAGTGCCTCGAACCCCTGTTGCGACAGCCGCTCGATGAGGCCTGCCCGCGAAATCTCCGCTGCACTTTCCGCCGCATAGGTCAGCACCGTCGACCACAGACGCTGCAGATCACGGTTCTCGTAATCGATGGCGGCGATCTCGTCATATTCCTCAAGCAGCAATTCGGGGTGGTTGACGATAGTGATGGCGAGAACGCTTTCCCGGAGCGAAGGCTTGGTCTGATAGCCCCTGACGAGACCCGATTGCGCCAGCCGGTCGGAAATACTGCTGGCCGGCGCCGCCATGGCCCCACCACGTCCCGGCGCATTGCGCTGAAAACCACGGCCCGTGGCCTGCGCACCATTACGGCGGAAGTTACCGCCCTGTGGCCCGCCCTGCTGAAAACGCGGCTGGAAAAAGCCGTTCAGCCTGTCGCGCATATCCTGCTGGTAAAAACGGCGCACCCCCTCGTCGCCGATCACGGCAACGATCTGCCGCAGCCGGCTTTCAAGCTGCGCACGTTTTTCCGGCGTATCGAAAGTGACGCCCGATGTCTCGCGGCTCCAGATCATCGCCGCAAGCGGCTTGGCTTCGGAAAGCACCCGATCAAACGGCGCACGCCCCTCCAGCCGCACGAGATCGTCCGGGTCCTTGCCGTCGGGCAGGAGCGCGAAGCTGACGGAGCGATCCGGCTTGATATGCGGCAAGGCGAGATCGGCCGCGCGGTTGGCGGCGCGAATGCCGGCACCGTCGCCATCAAAGCAGAGGATCGGCTGCGGTGACATTTTCCAGAGGAGATCGAGCTGGCTTTCCGTCAGCGCCGTGCCGAGCGGTGCGACGGCATTTTCCACACCCGCCTGATAGAGCGCGATGACATCCATATAACCTTCGACGGCGATGACCGAACCGCCAGCAGCCTGCGAGGCGCGGCGGGCGCGAGCGAAATTATAGAGAACATTGCCCTTGTGAAAGAGCTCTGTTTCGTTGGAGTTCAGATATTTCGCCACTGCATCCGCCGCCATGGCGCGGCCGCCGAAAGCGATCACCTTTTCCCGCGAAGACAGGATCGGGAACATGATGCGGTCGCGGAACCGGTCATAGGAGACGGGCACGTTTTCATGCACCACCAGCCCGCAGGCTTCCATCTGCTCCCTGGACACGCCCTTGCTCGCCAAATGTTCCTTCAGCGCGTTGCGGCTGTCAGGCGCATAACCCAGCCGGAAGGTCTCGATGGTGCGCCCGGTCAGCCCGCGATCGCGCAGGTAAGCCCGCGCCCGCGCACCAAGCGCCGTCTGCAACTGATCCTGAAAGAACAGCGTCGCCATTTCCATGACGTCCTGAAGCGAAGTCCTCTCCCGCTCGCGCTTCTCCGCCTGCGGATCCGGCTGGGGCATGGAAATGCCGGCCATATCGGCGATCTGCTGCACGGCTTCCGGAAAACTCAGGCCCTCAAGCTCGGTCAGAAAGCGGAAGTGATCGCCGGAAACACCGCAACCGAAACAATGATACCGCCCCTTGCGATCCTCGCAGTGGAAGCTCGGACTTTTTTCGCCATGGAACGGGCAGCAGGCCCAATAATCCCCGCGCGACGTGTTGGTCTTCTTCTTGTCCCAGGACACACGTCGACCGATCACATCGGAGATGTGCACGCGGTCGCGTATCTCATCGAGGAAAGAATTGGAAAAGCGCATGGGTTACCTATTCGAGGCCAGTCTTTCATATAAGCGCGGAAAGAGGCCAGCACAAAACTTAAAGAACAGGAATACCCGATATTCACAGGCCACGACGGCGAAATCACATCGCCATTGCGCTCGCTTCGGGCAAATTTATGGCACCGCAGCATCACCGAAAATTATGTTTTTGTAATTTGAGCCGGCCGCAGCGGCGATGTAAAAACATAAACGAAGGCAGCAATTGACCTCCGTATAATCTGCCGACGCCCGCAGGCACGTCCCCCGAAAAAAGCCTGTGAAGGATCGCATTTTGATCCGCCGGAATGCGTTTTCGTCGGCAGAAAAAAGGCAGGGCAGCCCACATCTGCCCTGCCTTTACTTTTTTAAGGATGCCCGAACCTACTTCAGCAAATCCTTGACGACGCCGGAGGCCTTGGCGAAATCGATCTGGCCGGGATAACGCTCCTTCAGCGTGTTCATGCACTTGCCCATGTCACGCAGGCCAGAGGCGCCGGTCTCGGCGATGACGGCCTGGCACAGTTCGCGCACCTTCTCGGCCGGGATTTCTTCCGGCATGAATTCCTTGATGATGACGATTTCCTCGCGCTCCTGCGCGGCAAGCTCGGGACGGCCGGCACCTTCATAGATGCTGGCGGATTCTTCCCGCTGCTTCACCATCTTGGTCAGGATCTGCATGATATCCTCATCGCTGACGGGGTCCTTGCCCACGCCGCGATTGGCGATATCGCGATCCTTGATGGCCGTCTGGATGAGACGCACGGTCGAGGTGCGGCGTGCATCACGAGCCTTCAATGCGTCCTTCAAAGCGTTTGCGAACGTGTCGCGCATCATTTTTCTTCTCCTTGGGAAAGCGCTTTCCGCAGCGTCCTGATACGGAAACTTTCCACCTCATTTTGCGAAACGACATAAACGAGCAGACACACTCAAGCAAATCAAATGCATAAGACCTTGAAAATACGGTGGTTTAATTCCGCGTAAATCTTGGCCCTGCGGTTGACCGCTTGGGCTGCTTTCGTTATTTTCCGGCACCTGCACGAGATTTTAACGAAGGGTCGGAACGCGAGCTTTATCGCGCGCCCCTTTATGTCACGAAGCCTGCGACAAAAATGGCCCCTTACCCCCTGCCTTTCAAGAGGCGGGGTGCGAAGCGGCAGAAACGGAACGAGATGACCGAGACAGCGCCCTGGACTACCCGCAAATCGACCGCAATGCTTGTTCTTGCCGATGGCACGGTCATTGAAGGAACGGGCATTGGCGCAACCGGCAAGGTTCAGGCCGAAGTCTGCTTCAATACGGCACTGACGGGTTACGAGGAAATCCTCACCGACCCATCCTATCTCGGCCAGATCGTCACCTTCACCTTCCCGCATATCGGCAATGTCGGCACCAATGAGGAAGACATCGAAGACCTGACACCCGCCGCCCGCCGCGGCGCCGTCGGCGTCATCTTCAAGGCCGATATCACCGACCCTTCGAACTTCCGCGCCGTCAAGCATCTGGATGCCTGGCTGAAGGCTCGCGGCGTCATCGGCCTTTGCGGCATCGATACGCGCGCGCTGACGGCATGGATCCGCGAAAACGGCGCACCGAACGCGGTGATCGCCCATGATCCGAACGGCGTCTTCGACATCGAGGCGCTGAAGGCGGAAGCCAAGGCCTGGAGCGGCCTCGTCGGCCTCGACCTCGCCATCGAAGCCACCTCCGGCCAGTCCTCCACCTGGGCTGAAACGCCGTGGGTCTGGAACAAGGGTTACGGCACGCTCGGCGAAGCCAATGCCAAGTACCACGTCGTCTGCGTCGATTTCGGCGTCAAGCGCAACATCCTGCGCCTCTTCGCGGGTCTCGATTGCAAGGTGACGGTGGTTCCGGCCCAGACGTCGGCCGAAGATATCCTGGCGCTGAAGCCGGATGGCGTGTTCCTCTCCAACGGTCCGGGAGACCCGGCCGCGACCGGCGAATATGCCGTGCCGGTCATCCAGAACCTCATCAAGAGCGAGCTGCCGATCTTCGGCATCTGCCTCGGCCACCAGATGCTCGGTCTCGCCGTTGGCGCAAAGACCGAAAAGATGCATCAGGGCCACCACGGCGCCAACCATCCGGTCAAGGACTTCACGACCGGCAAGGTGGAAATCGTCTCGATGAACCACGGTTTTGCCGTCGATACCAAATCGCTGCCCGAGGGCGTCGAGGAGACCCATATCTCGCTGTTCGATGGCACCAATTGCGGCCTGCGCATCGTCGGCAAGCCGGTCTTCTCCGTCCAGCACCATCCGGAAGCATCGCCCGGCCCGCAGGACAGCCACTATCTCTTCCGCCGCTTCGTCAACCTGCTGCGCGAAAGACAAGGTGAGGCAGCGCTCGCCGAGCGCTGATACCTCGTAAAATCAGGAAAGATTATGCGGCCCGCCTCTCAGCGGGCCGTTTGCATTTCACGCTTCACCAGAAGGACGAAGCGCGCGGTCAGCAGGACCGCGGCCGTCGAAAGGCCGATCACGAAACCGAACCAGACGCCGCGCCCGCCAAAACCGAGCGGAAAGGCCATGGTCCAGGCAAGCGCCAGGCCGATCGGCCAATAGGAAATCAGCGCCAGCATTGCTGGAATGCGCGCATCCTTCAGTCCGCGCAGCAGCCCTGCCGTCACAGCCTGAATACCATCCACCAGCTGGAAGACGCCAGCGATCACCACGAGGCTGCTGGCATAGGCGAGCACTTCCGCCGCTTCCGGCAATTTTGGATCGAGGAACCATTTCGCCAGAAAGTCCGGAACGACCGCAAACAGGATGCCGCCGCAAAGGGCAATGCCACAGGCGATGGCGTAGATCATGATCGAAGCGCGAATGAGGTTTTTGAAATCACCCTGACCGCGGGCGATGCCCACGCGCACCGTCGCTGCCTGCGACAGGCCGAGCGGGATCATGAAGGCGATGGAGGCAAGCTGCAGGGCAATGCCATGCGCCGCAAGCTGCACGGTGCCGATCTGCCCCATCAGGATCGAGGCGGCGGCAAACAGCGTCACTTCGGCAAGAATGGTGATGCTGATCGGCAGGCCAAGGCGCAGCACTTCAAAGAGCGCATGCCAGTCGGGCCGCCAGAAACGCACGAACAGCTCATATTTCTTCGTTTCCTCCCGCGTCTGCACATAAGCGACGATGAAGATGAAGCTGAAGGCATTAACGATGACGGCAACGACGGCCGCGCCATTCATGCCCATCGCCGGCAATCCGAAATGGCCGAACACCAGCGCATAGGCAAGCACACCGTTCATGACAAGCATGATGATGGTGACATAAAGAATGATGCCGGCGCGCCCGATGGCGCTGACAAGCCCGCGCAGGACATAAAACAGCAACGCCGGCAAAAGGCCGAACTTGGCAATGGCGAGATAATGGCCTGTCAGCGCCGCCACATTGGGGTTCTGCCCGAGAGAAATGAGAATGCGCTCGGCGTTGAAGAAGATCGGCAGGGCGAGCACCCAATAGGCGATAGCCACCCACATGCCCATGCGCAGCGAGCGGCGGGCCGACGTCGCATCCCCCTGCCCGTAGGCCTGGGCCACCATCGGCACCACAGCCACGGAAAATCCGGAACCGAAAATGAAAACGACAAAGAAGAACTGTCCGGCCAGCACCATGGCCGCCAGCTTTTCCGCGCCCAGCTGGCCGACGATGACCATATCCGTGGTATGGATGCCAAGCTGCGCGAGTTGCGCGCCGATAAGCGGAATTCCCAGCGCAAGCGTAGCCTTGAAATGCGAAAACCACGACCCCGATCCGGACGGAACGGTTCCTGCAACAACCGACGAAGACATTGTAATTCACCTGAACCTTGGCCGTTGCCCGCGAATTGCGCAACGGCAGCCCGGTGATGAATAAAATATTCCCTTCCTGCACGCAACCTTTGCGCATGAATGATCAAAATTTGCGCAGGCAGGCAAAACATTTCCGGATCGGGCGAAACGGCGTGGAATTGAACAAATTTAGCCGAATTTTACCATTTCACCTTATCAATTAGAACATCGCTTAGTTCTTTTAAATCATAAGCTGCATGACGCAGAATATTCCCGCCTTTGAGGCATGTCTTTCCCACCATCTTCCAAGATAACCCAACCGGGCATATCTGGTTTCAAGGACGTGTAGCTTGCAAAAAAAATCAAACCTCATGACGCGCATTCTGTTTGCCGCGTCATCACTGGTCGTTGCCGCCTTTGCCGGCTTTTCCTTCTATATCGACAGCCTTCAGCACCGGGTCACGACGGAAGCGGTGGCGGAGAACATCGATTCGTCCGGCAAGCAGGCGGCACAGAGCATCGCCAACTGGCTGAACGGTCGCATCATGCTGACCGACACGGTAGCAAAAACGCTCGCCAAGCTTTCCGATGACGATGCGAAGGTGCAGTTCCTGCAGAACGATGTGCTGACCGCACAGTTCATGTCCACCTATTTCGGCAATGCCGAAAACGGCGTCTTCACCACATTCCCGAAAACATCGCTGCCGGAAGATTATGACCCGCGCAAGCGTCCCTGGTATCTGGACGCGGTCAAGGCCGGCAAGACGGTTCTGACCGAACCTTACAACGATGCATCGACCGGCGGCCTCATCATCACCGCCGCCATTCCGGTTTCTGTCGACGGCAAGCTGGCCGGCGTAACGGGAAGCGACTTCTCGCTGGATTCGCTGGTGACGATGATCAAGTCGGTGGATGCCGGCCAGGACGGATATGCCTTCCTCGTCAGCAAGGACGGCAAGATTCTCATCCATCCCGATCCGAAATTCGTCGACAAGCCGCTGACCGATCTCTTCAAGGTCGATACACCGGCGATTTCCTCGGCAATCTCGCAGACCCAAATCGACGGCAAAGGCAAGATCACCAGCTTCATCCCGGTTGCCGGCCTGCCTTCGGTCGACTGGTATCTCGGATTCGTTGTCGATTCCGATGTCGCCTACAGCGCGGTCGGCCAGTTCCGGCTGGCGGCAACCATTGCCACTGTCCTTGCAGCCGCAATCATGATCGCCCTGCTGGCAACCGTGCTCTCGCGCTTCATCGTCCGCCCCGTCACGCAGATGACGTCGGCCATGGAAGGCCTTGCAGCCGGCAATCTCGATGTCGCCATTCCCGGTCAGGAACGCACCGACCAGATCGGCTCGATGGCCGCGGCCGTTGCCGTATTCCGGTCGAATGCCATGGAACGCCTGCGCCTTGAGGGCGATGCCGAAGAAAACCGCACGCTCTCCGAACAGGAGCGCAACGAACGCGAAAAACTGGCGGCAAAAGACGCGGCGGACATCCAGTTCGCGGTCGATTCGCTTGCCCTGGGACTGGCGCATCTTTCGGAAGGCGATCTCAATTACCGCATCGATACGCCCTTCGTAACCCGCATCGACCGCCTGCGCGACGACTTCAACAATTCCGTCGCCAAGCTGAACGCAGCGCTCAGCACCGTCGGCCAGAACGCCCGCGCCATCGACGCCGGCGCCGGCGAAATCCGCCAGTCGGCGGACGATCTGGCGCGACGCACCGAGCAGCAGGCGGCCTCCGTGGAAGAGACCGCAGCGGCGCTTGAGGAGATCACCACGACGGTCAAGGATTCCGCCCGCCGCGCGGAAGAAGTCGGTCGTCTGGTCGACCGCGCCCGCAGCAATGCCGAACAGTCCGGCATCATCGTCGAAGATGCGGTTCGCGCCATGGAGGGCATCGAAAAATCATCGTCCGAGATCGGCAACATCATCGGCGTGATCGACGAGATCGCCTTCCAGACCAACCTTCTGGCACTGAATGCCGGCGTGGAAGCTGCGCGTGCCGGTGAAGCCGGCAAGGGTTTTGCCGTCGTCGCACAGGAAGTGCGCGAGCTTGCCCAGCGTTCCGCCAATGCGGCCAAGGAGATCAAGACACTGATCAACGCCTCGACATCGCAGGTGCAATCCGGTGTCGATCTCGTCGGCAATGCCGGCAAGGCGCTGGAAACCATCGTCCGCGAAGTGCAGGAGATCAATCGCCACATCGACGCCATCGTGACCTCGTCGCGCGAACAGTCGACCGGCCTTCAGGAAATCAACACCGCCATCAACACCATCGATCAGGGCACGCAGCAGAATGCCGCCATGGTCGAGGAACAGACGGCCGCAAGCCACGGGCTCGCCTCGGAAGCGGCGGCGCTCAACGAGCTGCTGGCACAATTCCAGCTCGCTACGGCCACGCGGCGGAAGGCGGAATATGGGCGGGCTGCTTAGGGACAGAACAATATTGGCCGGATCGCTACTGCAACCAGATCACGGCCGACAGTCACCCACTCTCGACGTCATCCTCGGGCTTGTCCCGAGGATCCAACCACGTCTCGTTTAAAAGATACGTCGCAGATGCTCGGGACAAGCCCGAGCATGACGGAGGCGAGGTCTTGCGCCTTTCTCACCCTCATGGCTGGAGCGATCCGGCCATTTTTTTGTCCACCCTCATAATAGTCGGTTCCCGCCACTCCCACGATCCGCTAGAGCTTGATCGATCATGATCATGCGGAGGGATTCATGCTGGAACTGATTTGGCGCGGCATTGCCATGGGCATTGGCGGCACCGTGTTTATGGATATATGGGCAATCGTGCTGCACCGGTTCTTCGGCCAGTCCGCGCCAAACTGGGCGCCGGTCGGCCGCTGGTTCTGGCATGTGCCGAAAGGCCGGATATTCCACGACAGCATTGCTACGGCGGAGCCCTATGAGCATGAACTGGCGCTCGGCTGGATTTCGCATTACGCCGTCGGCATTGTTTATGGCGTCATTCTCGCACTGGTGGTCCCGGCCGCGTGGTTTGCCAATCCCTCCTTCATTGAGCCGTGGATCGTCGGCATCATAACGGTCGGCGCGGGCTGGTTCCTGTTGCAGCCGGGGCTCGGCATTGGCTGGGCGGCGTCGAAGACGCCCAACCCGAACAAGGTCCGCTTTCTCAACCTTGTTGCCCACACGGTTTTCGCCCTCGGCATGTATGCCGTGGCGCTTTTGATGCGCTAATGAAAAAGGGGGCTGAAAAGCCCCTCTCCTGTCCGGTTCTCAGATATTTGCCGAGAAGGTGTCGCAATCCTCGACACGGCCGCTCTGGAAACCGCGCTTGAACCATTCCATGCGCTGCGCCGAGGTACCGTGGTTGAAGCTGTCAGGCACCACATAGCCCTGCGTCTGCTTCTGCAGCGTATCGTCGCCGATCTGGTGGGCGGCATTCAGCGCTTCCTCGAGGTCGCCGGTTTCGAGAATGCCCTTCTGTTCGGTGAACTTGCCCCAGATGCCGGCATAACAATCCGCCTGAAGCTCGACACGCACGGACATTTTGTTGGCATCCACCTGGCTCATCGACTGGCGGCGGCGGTTGAACTCCGGCAGGACGCCGGTCAGGTTCTGGATGTGGTGGCCGACCTCATGCGCAATCACGTAAGCCTGCGCGAAATCGCCGGCCGCGCCGAAGCGCTGGTCCAACTCCTTGAAGAAGCTGGTGTCGAGATAGACCTTGCGGTCACCCGGGCAATAAAACGGGCCGCTGGCGGCGGAAGCATAACCGCAGGCGGAAGACACCTGTCCGGAGAACAGAACCAGCGTCGGCTTCTGATAGGTCTGACCGGCGGACTGGAAAATGCCACTCCACGTATCTTCCGTCTCGGCCAGCACGGTGCGCACGAAAGCCGTCGTCTCGTCCGACGACTGGCCCTGCGGACGCGTGCCCGCCTGCTGGCCGCCGGATTGCTGCGTCGTACCGCCGCCATCCAGTGAAATATCGCCGCCCGAAAGCAGCGTCAGCGGATTGATACCGAGCACCCAGCTTATCAGCAGGATGACAAGAATGCCGCCAATGCCGATACCGCCGCCGCGCCGCCCGATCGGCACACGCATTCCACCACGGGAAAAAGGATCGTTGCCCGACGGCCCCGATCCCGCCGACATGCCGCGCCGGTCCTCGATATTGTCCGACTGGCGGCGCCCTCTCCATTCCATGCTATTCTCCCGGCGGATATCGCCTTAACAAGCTGCCTTATAACGGCACTATAATACATCTTGTTCCGGAAGGAAGCAGAGGTGGTAAACGGAGTCTGTCATGCGGCTCTGCGTCTTTGTTTCAGCACGGCCAGAAACAGGAAGGCAAACACGAGGGCGCCGGCGGAAAGGGCCGCAAAACCAGCCTTGCCGTCTCCGAAAGCAACTTCATGCATGATGCGTCCCGGAACAAAGGTGAAGCCGCCTGCAATCACGATACCGCCGAGATAAACGCTCTGCATGATCCGCATATGACGTGCGATATCGCCGCGCCGCGCAAAATAGACCGATTGCAGACAGCCATAGAGGGTGAAGATGGAGAGCAGGTGGATCGGGCTGAAACCGTAAAACACCTTCAATTCATGGATGAAGAAGGTCGAAACTGATGTCGTGACCATCAGCACCACCCAGATCTTGCCCAGCAGCCGGTGGATGGCGGTGCCCTTGGGGCGCAGGAAAATGAAGGCCCCGAGAATGGCTGCGGGCACAACGGTGGCGACATGGAATTGCACGGCAAGCGGTGCGTCTAACAATGGCTGGAGTGACATGGGTGCTGTTTCTGCTCTGTTGAAATCACCGGCAATTTCGGCAAAACATGCGCTCAGGAAAAACCGATTGGCGCCATCAGCAGGAAAATTTCGTGGATCACCCGTATCTGCAATCCACGCTTCGTGAAATGCACGCCATCCTGCAATCGCGCAGGCTGTGGCTGACATTTCTTGCCGTGCTGGCGATCTTCATCGTGACCGGGCCTTTCGGGACGAGCGAAACCATGAGTTTCGCCGACCGACTGCTTTACTGGACAATCATACAGGCTGGCGCCTGGACCTTTGCCATATCCTTTTCCATCATCGCCAACCGCGTCTTCGCCGATAGCATCAGGAATATGCTGGCGCGCATGATGATCGGCTCGCTGGCGGCAGCCCTGCCGATCGGATTGCTGCTGACTATCACCAACCGGGTCTTTTCAGGCGCGGAAATGGGTTTCGGACCCTTTGTGCAGAGCAGCCTGTCGTCCCTGCCTCTTTGCGCCATCTTTTGCCTACTGAGCTATCTCACCGCCAGCCAGTCGCTTGAAACAGCGCCAATCGCCGCAACGGACATAGGCAAAAACACCGCATGCGAAGTGAAAAGCACCGCGCCGCTGCTGGAGCGGCTACCACCGCAAAAGCGCGGAGAATTGCTGCGGCTGTCAGTGCAGGACCACTATACTGAAATCGTCACCACGCGCGGGCATCAGCTCGTTCTGCTGCGTTTTTCCGATGCGCTGAAGGAAGTCGGCCAGACGGAAGGCTTGCAGGTGCACCGGTCGCACTGGATTGCCGATGCCGACGCCGTCTCGCTGCGCAAACAGGCCGGTCGTCTGCATGTCATTACAAGAGACGGCACGGAAATCCCCGTCAGCCGCTCCTATAATGCAGCGGTACAGGCCCGTTTTGCGGCCCTTGCCCCTGCCCGTTAAGAGTTTCTGTCGATTCCGGAATTTATGGGGTTCCGTTCTCAAAAACATTTGCCTATAAGCCGCTTCTAGCCTGAAAACATTTGAATTGCGCTCCCCGGCCGGTGATCTTCCACCCTGGCCGGTGTTTTGCGCAACCAAAAAGCGGAACGAGAGAGCCCATGCCGAAGCGCCAAGATATCAAGTCCATCCTCATCATCGGCGCGGGACCGATCGTCATCGGTCAGGCATGTGAATTCGACTATTCCGGCACGCAGGCCTGCAAGGCGCTGAAGGAAGAGGGTTACCGGGTCATTCTGGTCAACTCCAACCCGGCAACGATCATGACCGATCCGGGCCTTGCCGACGCCACTTACGTCGAGCCGATCACCCCTGAGGTCGTGGCCAAGATCATCGCCAAGGAGCGCCCGGATGCGCTGCTGCCGACCATGGGCGGCCAGACCGCGCTCAACACCGCGCTCTCTCTCAAGCGCATGGGCGTTCTCGACCGCTACAATGTCGAAATGATCGGCGCCAAGCCGGAAGCCATCGACATGGCCGAGGACCGCGCCCTCTTCCGCGAAGCCATGGCCCGCATCGGCCTTGAAACCCCGCGCTCGATGCTCGCCAACGCCACAGAAATCAAGGACGCCGACCGCAAGAAGCACGAGGCCGCCCGCACCGAACTGAAGGGCAAGCTTTCCGGCCCTGAACTCGACAAGGCGCTGGACGATCTCGAAAACCAGTGGAACCTCGGCGAAACCGACCGCAAGCAGCGTTACATGGCCCATGCCATGGCGATTGCCGCCCAGGCAATCGATCATGTCGGCCTGCCCGCCATCATCCGCCCGTCGTTTACGCTCGGCGGCACCGGCGGCGGCATTGCCTATAACCGCTCGGAATTCTTCGATATCGTCTCGGGCGGTCTCGACGCCTCGCCGACGACGGAAGTTCTGGTCGAAGAATCGGTTCTCGGCTGGAAGGAATATGAGATGGAAGTCGTCCGCGACAAGGCGGACAATTGCATCATCATCTGCTCCATCGAAAACATCGATCCGATGGGTGTCCACACGGGTGACTCGATCACCGTCGCGCCGGCGCTGACCTTGACCGACAAGGAATACCAGATCATGCGCAACGCCTCGATTGCGGTGCTGCGCGAGATCGGCGTGGAAACCGGCGGCTCGAACGTGCAGTTCGCCGTCAACCCGAAGGACGGCCGCCTCGTCGTCATCGAAATGAACCCGCGCGTGTCGCGCTCCTCTGCTCTGGCCTCCAAGGCAACCGGCTTCCCCATCGCCAAGATCGCCGCCAAGCTCGCCATCGGCTACACGCTGGATGAGCTTGAGAACGACATCACTGGCGGCGCGACACCTGCTTCCTTCGAACCGTCGATCGACTACGTCGTCACCAAGATCCCGCGTTTCGCCTTCGAAAAGTTCCCCGGCGCGTCCCCGATCCTCACCACCGCCATGAAGTCGGTCGGCGAAGTCATGGCGATTGGCCGCACCTTCGCGGAATCGCTGCAGAAGGCGCTGCGCGGCATGGAAACCGGCCTTACCGGTCTCGATGAAATCGAAATCCCCGGCTACGAGGAAGGCGAAGGCTCCAAGAACGCCATCCGTGCCGCCA
Source organism: Agrobacterium sp. OT33 (assembly GCF_017313365.1). Lineage (NCBI taxonomy): Bacteria > Pseudomonadati > Pseudomonadota > Alphaproteobacteria > Hyphomicrobiales > Rhizobiaceae > Agrobacterium > Agrobacterium sp. OT33. Next base: position 205,331 of record NZ_JAFLMZ010000003.1, read on the forward strand.
TCGGCACGCCGACGCCCGATCGCCTGCGCATGGTCGCCCAGGCGCTGCGTATGGGCATGAGCGAAGAGGAAGTCCACGAAAACTCGAAGATCGACCCGTGGTTCATCGCCCAGTTCAAGGCCATTGTCGACATGGAAGCCCGCATCCGCGAGCATGGCCTGCCGCAGGATGCCGAAAACCTGCGCATGCTCAAAGCCATGGGCTTCTCCGACGCCCGCCTCGCCAGCCTGACGTCCAAGCGCCCGAAAGAAGTGGCCGAGCTGCGCAACAGCCTGAACGTTCGCCCGGTCTTCAAGCGCATCGACACCTGCGCTGCCGAATTCGCCTCGCCGACCGCTTACATGTATTCGACCTATGAAATTCCCTTCGTCGGCGCGGCCCGCTCGGAAGCGCAGGTTTCCGACCGCAAGAAGGTGGTCATCCTCGGTGGCGGCCCGAACCGTATCGGCCAGGGCATTGAGTTCGATTATTGCTGCTGCCACGCCGCCTTTGCGCTGAAGGATGCCGGCTTCGAAGCGATCATGATCAACTGCAACCCGGAAACGGTTTCCACCGACTACGACACCTCCGACCGCCTCTATTTCGAGCCGCTGACGGCCGAAGACGTGATCGAGATCATGCGTGCCGAACAGGAAAAGGGCGAGCTGGTCGGCGTCATCGTGCAGTTCGGCGGCCAGACGCCGCTGAAGCTCGCCGAAGCGCTGGAAAAGAACGGTATCCCGATCCTCGGCACCGCGCCTGACATGATCGACCTTGCCGAAGACCGTGACCGCTTCCAGAAGCTGTTGATGAAGCTGGATCTCGCCCAGCCGAATAACGGCATCGCCTATTCGGTCGAGCAGGCGCGCCTCGTAGCCTCGGAAATCGGCTTCCCGCTGGTCGTTCGCCCGTCTTACGTTCTGGGTGGCCGCGCCATGCAGATCATCCATTCGGAAGGCCAGCTGCAGACTTACCTGCTCGACACGGTTCCGGGCCTCGTACCCGAAGACATCAAGCAGCGTTACCCGAACGACAAGACCGGCCAGATCAACACCCTGCTCGGCAAGAACCCGCTGCTTTTCGACAGCTACCTGACCAACGCCGTCGAAGTCGACGTCGATGCGCTCTGCGATGGTGAAAACGTCTTCGTGTCAGGCATCATGGAGCATATCGAAGAAGCCGGTATCCATTCGGGCGACTCGGCCTGCTCGCTGCCGTCCCGTTCGTTGAGCAAGGAAACCCTTGACGAGCTGGAGCGTCAGACAACGGCACTTGCAAAAGCGCTGAATGTCGGCGGCCTGATGAATGTGCAATATGCCATCAAGGACGGCACGATCTACGTTCTCGAAGTCAACCCGCGCGCCTCGCGCACCGTGCCATTCGTTGCCAAGACCATCGGCGCGCCGATCGCCAAGATCGCTGCCCGCGTCATGGCCGGTGAAAAGCTCAATACGGCGATTGCCGCCTATGGCGAAAAGCCTGATCCGCGCAACCTGAAGCACATTGCTGTCAAGGAAGCCGTCTTCCCCTTCGCCCGCTTCCCCGGCGTCGATATCCTGCTCGGACCGGAAATGCGCTCGACCGGCGAAGTCATCGGCCTCGATACGGATTTCGCGCTGGCCTTCGCCAAGAGCCAGCTCGGCGCCGGCGTCGACCTGCCCCGCTCCGGCGCGGTCTTCGTCTCGGTGCGTGATGAGGACAAGGAAGGCGTTCTGCCCGCCATCCGCATTCTCGTGGAAAGCGGCTTCAAGGTGCTGGCCACCGGCGGCACCCAGCGTTTCCTCGCTGAAAAGGGCATCAACGCCGAAAAGATCAACAAGGTGCAGGAAGGCCGTCCGCATATCGAAGACGCCATCCGCAACCGTCAGGTCCAGCTCGTCATCAACACCACCGACAGCAACAAGGCGATTTCGGACAGCAAGTCGCTGCGCCGCGCGACGCTGATGCAGAAGGTGCCTTACTACACGACGATGGCCGGCGCGGAAGCGGCAGCGCTTGCCATCAAGGCGCTGAAGGCCGGCAATCTGGAAGTGAAGCCGCTGCAAAGCTACTTCCAGTAAGCGCGCCGCGGAAAATCCGCGCCATCATGTGCTGAATGAAAACGAAACGCCGCGGCCCGCCATGCCCGCGGCGTTTTGCATTGCGTAATCCCGCTGCAATCCGTTTCCGATATCGGGAAGACGTCATTCCCACATGAGGCCCGTGATGTCCCTGTCCACCACCGAAAAACCATCCTCAGCCAATGGCGGTTACATCGCGCCGGCGCGCGTCATCCCGATCATCAGGATTCATGCTCCCGTCGATGCAACTCCGGTGGCCAACACCACCATCTTGCGGAGTTGAAGCCATGGCTGGACGTCCGCCGGGACCAGAGCGGGTGGCTTTTCCGCTGCGTATCGAACCCGCAATATTGAACGTGATCCGTCACACCGCGAATGGAGAACTGCGCAGCATCAATGCCCAGATCGAGATTCTGCTGAAAGAAGCCCTGCACCACCGCGCCGCAGCGGATGAGGTAAACGCGCGGCAGGACTAGACCCGAAAACCTGCCCATGGCCTGAAGAACAATGCGGTGCGGGCTTACCGAAGATCGCAGGAACCAGCGGCTGACCTCAAGCCGCCAGCGCCTCGCGCACACAATTGCGGCCCTCGCTCTTGGCACGGTAGAGGGCGCGATCCGCCATGTCGGCCAAGGTCAGGAGATCGCAACGCATCTCGCCGCTGGTCGCAACGCCGATACTGATCGTCACGCCAACGCGCAGGCCACCGCAATCGACTTCGTTCAGCGCCACGGCATTACGGATACGTTCGCCGATCATGGAGGCTTTCTGCACACCCGCACCCGGCAGGTAGATGATGAATTCCTCGCCGCCATAACGCGCCAGCACATCGCCACCACGGATACTACCGCCAATGCGCTTTGCGACTTCCTGAAGAACGCTGTCGCCGACAGCGTGCCCGAAACGGTCATTGATCGATTTGAAGTGATCGATATCGAGCAACATGGCCGCATCGGCGGGATCAGGCACCGCCGGCATGGCCTGGAAAAAGAACCGCCGGTTTTTCACCCCTGTCAGCGGATCGGTATTGGCGAGAACCAGCAGTTTCCGCTCGGAGCGCTCGGCCACCAGCATCATCACGAACAGCGCAATGGCGAAGTTGAGCATGATGATAAAGAAAAATGCGTTGACCAGATTGATGGTGGCGTAATCGGGGAAAAGCATGCTTTTCAGCACTGACAGCGAGATCAGGCCGGAAATACCGGTAATCGCGGCCAGCGCCAGACGGGACAATAACGGTTCCCTGCGCCATCTGGCGAGAAGCACGCCCGCGCCCGCAAGATAGGCGAGCGCCGCGCAGCCATTGAACAGGGCGGCGCGATAGGCATTGTTATCCGCAACCTGAAATGCGGTAATGACCGCCATCAACGCGACGAGACAGAGGGGGACAATGGTGCCCCGCCCCGTGGAGCGGCCGTCGCTCAGAACCTTCAGACCGAGCCAGATCAGCGAATAGCCCGCAATGCCGAAGACGACGCTGCCGAGTTGCCACAAGACCGGCGAAACGATTCCCCATTCACCGTAACCGGCAAGCGTGGAGCCTATCGCCATGGCCGCAAAGCCGCCTGCCAAGGGGATCGCCCCCCGCAAACCGCGATTGGTCATCTTCAGATAAACAAAACTCATGAGACCCACGACATAAGAGCATTTCTGCATCAATATGACTGTCGCGAGATCGAGTTCACCCAGCATAATAGGCCCACGCAATAAATAAATCTAACCGCATCAATTATAATCTTAAGTATAAAATTTCAATAAAAATAAAAAATCAACAAATTGTAAATTAAATCATCAAAATTTAAAATATCAATAAATTATAATGTATGAATTCGAAATGTAACTTATTCGAATAATCTTATAAACTCCATATCTTTTTTGAATCGGAGAATTTCCTGCTCCTTCGCCAGCGCATCCGGCAGGCGCAACAGATAGGATGGATGCACCGTGACAAAAAGCGTCCGCCCCTCCTGCAAGGGAAGAGGACGACCACGAAGCTCGGTGAGCTTCTCCTTGCCGCCGGTCAGCGCATAGAGCGCGGTCGCACCCATGGCGACGATGAGCTTCGGTTGAACCAGCGCGATTTCCTGATTGAGCCACCAGCGGCATTGCTGCACTTCGCCCGCATCCGGCCTCCGGTGGATGCGCCGCTTGCCGCGTGTCTCATATTTGAAATGCTTGACGGCATTGGTGACGTAAAGCTGTCTGCGTTCCACCCCGATCTCACCAAGCGTCCGGTCAAACAGCCGGCCTGAGGGACCGACGAAAGGTTGCCCGGCAAGATCCTCGTGGTCACCGGGCTGTTCGCCGACGATCATGACATCCGCATTTTCCGGCCCCTCGCCGAAAACCGTCTGCGTCGCCCTGCAATGCAGGGGGCATCGCGTACATTGGTCAGCCTGCCGCTTCAATGAGGAAAGCCCGTCGGCCGGCGCTGGCGGAGGCACTTCCCGCGCCGCGGCCGCCACGGCCTGCAAACGATGGTGAAACGGCTGCGGCTGGCTTGCCTGCCTGGCCGCCATGTCGAGCACCCGTGCTTCCGCGCCGAGAACAAGGCCGGGAATGAGTTCCGCTTCAGGCAGGTTCTTCCAGTATTTCTTCGGCATCTCCGCCGTCATCGCCTTGATTTTCAGGCGAGCCGGATTGAAAATATTGGCATAATAGGTCCGCCAGAGATCATCCGTTTCATCCGTCAGATCGGGTTTGACTGCCGTCTCCCGCGACGTCTGCAGCACGCTTCCGTCCCATCGCGCCGACCCTTTCGGCGTCGCGATCAACCAGTCCATGTCGGTGAAGCGCCGCTGGAAAAACGGCGCCGCACGCTCGACGATGAAATGATCCGGCTCGAACCAGGCGACAAAGCGCCGTCGCCCGCCCTGCCCCTGTGGCAACGGCAATTCCTTGAAACGAACGAAGGCCGTCATCTTGTGACAATCGCGGCGAACGGATTTTTCGAGCAGTCGCGCCTGCGAAACATCCGCATCGGACTTGAACTGCAGCAGGGCGCGATCCTGTCCCAGCCGCCACAACAGCCGGTAAAGCAGCGCGAAACGACCCCGATCACCGTGGCAGATCACAGCCTGCGCCAGTGCCACGAAAGAGGCGGGAACAGAAACCCGGGCAGCATCCGCGGGCGCCACCGGCAAGGGCTCGCCGGTACAATCCAGAAGTCCGGCCCCGTCATCGCGCAACCGCCAGTCAATTGCCTCGGGCGGTATGCTGGCGGCAAGCGCCGCGCGCGCGGCATCGCGCCACTCGCCGAAATCACCCCGCCCTTCGAGAACCGGGCCATATGTCACAACAGCGACAATTGTTCGGGCTGCGGCGCAAACATCGCCCGCAGATCCGGTCGTTCGGTCAGCTTGCCGGGTGTCCAGCCCTCCGCCACGATAAAGGCTTTCACCTTCTTGAGGGACACGCCGAAGCGGGCAATATCCTCCAGCCGCAACCGGCGGAAGCGCCGCGACGACAGGATGGAGGCGACCGTCTTCGTACCGAAACCCGGCACGCGCAGCAGCATCTCCCGATCCGCCACGTTGACATCCACCGGGAAACGCTCGCGATGTTTCAGCGCCCAGGCAAGCTTCGGATCGATATCGAGATCGAGCATGCCATCACCGCCAGTCGCGGTTATCTCGCCAATGTCGAAACCGTAAAAACGGTAAAGCCAGTCGGCCTGATAAAGCCTGTGCTCGCGCATCAGGGGCGGCTTGATCAGCGGCAGGTTCTTTGAGGAATCCGGAATGGGGCTGAAGGCCGAATAATAGACGCGCCGCAAACCGTAACTGCCATAAAGCCGGGCGCTGGTGGAGAGAATGGTGCTGTCATCAGCACCGTCCGCGCCGACGATCATCTGCGTGCTCTGCCCGGCGGGCGCGAAGCGCTTGGTCCGGCGCGTGCGTACCGTCGGCTCCCCCGCCTCCTCGATCTTCAGGCGTATATCGGCCATGGAGCGGCGAATATTGGCGGGCTGCTTTTCCGGCGCGAAACGGCCGATGCCGCTATCGGTGGGCAATTCGATATTGATCGACAGCCGGTCCGCGTAAAGCCCCGCCTCCTCTATGAGTTTCGGCGATGCTTCGGGAATGGATTTCAGGTGGATATAGCCCCGAAAACCATGCGTGACACGCAACTCCCGCGCCACACGCACCATCTCTTCCATCGTGTGATCTGAGGAACGGATGATGCCGGAGGACAAAAACAGTCCCTCGATATAGTTGCGCCGATAAAATTCCAGCGTCAGCCACACCACCTCCTCGGCGGTAAACCGTGCCCTCTCCACATTGCTGGAGGAGCGGTTGATGCAATAGGCGCAATCGTAAATGCAGAAATTGGTGAGCAGGATTTTCAGGAGCGAAATGCAGCGCCCATCCGGCGCATAGGCGTGGCATATGCCCGAACCCTCCGTGGAGCCCAGCCCGCCTGACGCTGCGGAGTCGCGTTTCACCGTGCCGCTCGACGCACAGGACGCATCGTATTTCGCCGCGTCAGAGAGAATGGCCAGTCGCTGCCTGATTGACTTCTTCATAATAATGTTCACTATATGTTCCATTGAAAAATGTCAATCATATCGCTTAAGTCAATGAATAGACACGGGAATATGCCCTCCTCAAATTTGCTGGCATTTCGCTGTCGTCTTCTGATATAGTCGGCTCAGTTATGATTTTGGCATGGTTCCGGAGTTCCTCTCCGGAACCTGTTTCTTTTTGTGTCTGCAAGTAAAGCGACCGGAATGCGAAGGATAAAAAAATGGTAGAAAAAGTACCGATGACTCAGGGTGGATTCGTCAAGCTGCAGGAGGAGCTGCGCTGGCGTCAGCAGGAGGAACGCCCCCGTATCATCGAGGCGATTGCCGAAGCGCGCGCCCATGGCGACCTTTCGGAAAACGCCGAGTACCATGCTGCCAAGGAAGCCCAGAGCCACAATGAAGGCCGCATCACCGAACTCGAAGACCTGACCGCGCGCGCGGAAGTCATCGACCTTTCCAAGATGTCGGGCTCAAAGATCAAGTTCGGCGCCACCGTGAAGCTGGTGGACGAGGACAGCGACGAGGAAAAGACCTATCAGATCGTCGGCGACCAGGAAGCCGATGTGAAAGCCGGCCGCATTTCCATTTCCTCGCCCATTGCCCGTGCCCTGATCGGCAAGGAAGTCGGCGACAGCATCGAAGTCAACGCCCCGGGCGGTGCCAAGGGTTACGAAATCCTCGCGGTACAGTGGGGCTGATTGCCTTCGCCAGCAATGCGCCCCACGCGGGCGCATTGCTCTCTGACATATAGAACTGCCAATCCAGCCGCAGAGACGGAAGCCCATCTTGTCCCACATCAGTCTGAAAGATGTGCAGGTGCTTGCACCGAACTTCAAGCGCAGGCTTTCCGGCGTTACCTCCACCATCGTTCAGCTCATCCCGGTGCAGAACCGGCTGGGACAGAAGGTAGCCGTTATCGGCCCCGGCCTGCCGCCGCATCTGCCGCATGTGCGCTTTCGCGATCTGTGGCATCTGTGGCAAAACGGCCCGCTCGGCGGCCCGCGCATCTGGCACGCCCGCCGCAATCTGGAAATGCTGCCGGGCATTTTCATGCGCGATGTGCTGCGCATGAAGGTGAAGCTGCTGTTCACCTCGGCGGCACAGAGGCGGCATTCCGCCTATACCCGTTTTCTGATTTCGAAGATGGATGCCGTGGTTGCGACCAGCACCCGCTCCGGCTCGTTTCTGGAAGTGCCCCATGGCGTCGTCATGCATGGCGTCGATACGGACCTGTTTCACCCGGCAACTGGCCCGGAAGATACAATCGCGGCGACAGGACTGCCGGGACAATATCTGATCGGCTGCTTCGGGCGGGTGCGCCACCAGAAGGGCACCGATCTCTTCGTGCGCGCCATGATCGAACTTCTGCCCCGCCACCCGCAATGGACGGCCGTGGTTTCCGGCCGCGTGACGGCGGAACACAAGGCCTTTGGTGACGCGCTCAAGGCCGATGTCGCCGCCGCCGGCCTTTCCGACCGCATCGTGTTTCAGGGCGAAGTCGATGACATCAAGCCCTGGTACCGGCGGCTGACGCTTTATGTCGCGCCGTCGCGCAATGAGGGTTTCGGTTTGACGCCGCTTGAGGCCATGGCGTCGGAAACCGCCGTCGTCGCCAGCACTGCCGGCGCTTACGAGGAAATGATCGTCAAGGGTGAGACCGGTGCGGTTGTTGAAGCGGGTGACTATGCGTCGCTGAAAGATGCGATAGAGACCTATCTGGCCGACCCGGCTCTGGCGTTGAACCATGCCCGTGCCGGACTTGCGCATGTGCGCACCCTATTCCCGCTGGAAAAAGAGGCGACAAGCCTCGGTGCGGTCTATGACGCGCTACGGCGCGGATAGGGCGCGCAAGGCTGCCGCCGTTCAGATTTCCACCAGACCAACGCGTTTCACCTGACGGATGGTGAGCATGGTGCGCACCGTATCGACATTCTCATCCGCCGTCAGAACCTCGATGACGAAATCCTGAAATTCGGTCAGGTTTTTCGCCACACAATGCAGCAGGAAATCGCTTTCGCCCGAGACCATCCAGGCCTGACGCACCAGCGACCAGCCGGCGGTCGCCGCCGCAAAGGCCTTCAGGTTGCTGTCCGACTGGCGCTTGAGGCCGACCATGCAGAAGGCGACGAGATCAAAACCCAGCTTCGGCGCGTTCAACATGGCGTGATAACCCTCGATCACACCCGCCTCTTCCAGCTTGCGGACGCGCCTGAGGCAGGGCGGAGCGGAAATACCGACCCTTTCGGCCAGTTCCACATTGGTCATGCGCCCGTCGCGCTGCAATTCGCGCAGGATTTTCAGATCGATGGCATCGAGTTCGACGCTGGTCACGGAGAAGTTCCTCGTTAAGCCGTAGAAGTTCCTTGTACTATTCGGCACGGGATTCGCAACAATATGCCGCCAGCGGGTCACAAAATTGCGCGCGCATCCACAACTGCCTTGTTGGTAACGCAAGGCTGCCCTTGAATAAAGGCACTAGACAACCTTAAATACCTGCCAACGAAGGGGTTGTGGCCCGTCCGCCGTCCTGCGGCTGGAAGGCCCCCGACCAAGAGACCCCGCTATTGAGAAGGAATGTTTCCATGTCTGCCCGCCACACGAAGGTATTGATCATCGGCTCCGGTCCCGCCGGCTATACGGCGGCGATCTACGCGGCCCGCGCAATGCTGAAACCCGTGCTGATTGCCGGCATGGAACAGGGCGGCCAGCTGATGATCACCACCGATGTCGAAAACTATCCGGGCTTTGCCGATCCGATTCAGGGCCCGTGGCTGATGGACCAGATGCTGAAGCAGGCAACCCATGTGGGCGCGGAAATCGTCAGCGACCTCGTCACCGAAGTTGACACCACGACCCGGCCTTTCGTGGTCAAGACCGATTCCGGCCAGGTCTGGACAGCCGACACGCTGATCATCGCCACCGGCGCCAAGGCCAAGTGGCTCGGCATCGAAAGCGAGCAGCATTTCCAGGGCTTCGGCGTTTCCGCCTGCGCCACCTGCGACGGTTTCTTCTATCGCAACAAGGATGTGATCGTGGTCGGCGGCGGCAATTCCGCCGTGGAAGAAGCGCTTTATCTCGCCCATATCGCCAGATCCGTGACAGTCGTGCATCGCCGCGACAGCTTCCGTTCGGAAAAAATCCTGCAGGAACGGCTGTTTGCCAAGGAAAACGTCAAGATTCTCTGGAACACCGAAGTCGCCGAAATCACCGGCGCACCCGCAAAGCCGCCAATGCCGCCTTCCGTCTCGGGCGTGAAGCTGCGTGACACCAAGACCGGCGCGATCAGCGACATGCCCATCGACGGCGTCTTTGTCGCCATCGGCCATGCGCCGGCGGTCGAGCTCTTCAAGGGCAAGGTGAAGCTGAAAGACAACGGCTATATGTGGACCGCTCCCGATTCCACGGCAACCGACGTGGAAGGCATCTTCGCGGCCGGCGACGTCACCGACGACATTTACCGCCAGGCGATCACCGCCGCCGGCATGGGCTGCATGGCCGCCCTCGAAGCAGAACGTTATCTGACCGCGCAGCAGCCGCTTGCGGTAGCAGCCGAATAACCGAAAGGCAGGGTGGGCATGGCAATGCCATTGGACTGGGATAAACTGCGCATTTTTCATGCCGCCGCCGAAGCAGGGTCTTTCACCCATGCCGCCGACAAGCTGCATTTGTCCCAGTCGGCCATCAGCCGTCAGGTCAGCGCGCTGGAGCAGGATGTCGGCGTCAAGCTGTTCCATCGCCATGCCCGCGGCCTGATCCTGACCGAACAGGGCGAATTGCTTTATCGCACCGCCCATGACGTGCTGCTGAAGCTCGAAACCGTCAAGATGCAGCTCACCGAAACGACGGAGAAGCCGAGCGGCAAGCTGCGCGTGACAACGACGGTCGGTCTCGGCCAGGGCTGGCTGACGGACAAGGTGCAGGAATTCCTGCAGCTCTACCCGGAAATGTCGATCCAGCTCATCCTCGACAACGAGGAGCTGGACGTGAACATGCGCCACGCCGATTGCGCCATCCGCCTGCGCCAGCCGCAGCAGTCGGACCTCATCCAGCGCAAGCTGTTCACGGTGCACATGCACGTCTATGCCGCGCCGTCCTATATCAACCGCCATGGTGAGCCGCAGTCGGTCGAAGATCTCGACAATCACCGCATCATCTCCTTCGGCGAACCGGCGCCCAACTATCTGCTGGATGTCAACTGGCTGGAAAACGCCGGGCGTTCCTCAGACAATACGCGCACGCCGCATCTGCAGATCAACAGCCAGACCTCGATCAAGCGCGCCTGCCTGCTGGGAATCGGCATTGCCTGCTTGCCGGATTATATCGTCGGCCGCGATCCCGGCCTCATCCAGCTGTCGCTCGCCGCAGATATTCCGTCATTCGATACCTACTTCTGTTATCCGGACGAGATGAAAAACGCCGCAAAGCTGAAAGCCTTCCGCGACTTCATCGTCGCCAAGGCGCGCAACTGGAACTTCTGACGTAAAAATAATCGACGCTCAGAGACAATCATTTAAATTCAAAGACTTATAAAGGTACAGGCAAGAGGGGCGCGCAGGCACCCCTCTTCAGCATTGCACATAAAATATACCGGAAATATCGAGGTCTGCGCGGCTTGCATGCCTGACCTGCACAAAAAAGAGTTGTTTCCTGCACAAAAAAGCACCATATCGCTCTCAGCTGATGCACACGGTGGCTTTTCCTCCCAGTTCCACCGCATCAGCTGTTCCCCTCTGGAGGTTTTTGACCTTCACACTTAAAGGGCCCTGGATCCTTCCGGCGGCCCTCTTTTTTTACCCGCAAGAATTTTCTCCATTTTGGCGAAATATCGCATGATGCAACCTTGTTTTGCATTATCGCCCCTCCCATATTTCAATTGGCTGTCACGCTCGCCCAAGGCACGCGACAGCTGTTCCCCTCTGGAGGTTTTGACCTTCAAACTTATCAGGCCGCGGAAATATCCAGCGGCCTTCTTTTTTACCGCTACCGCCGAAGCAGCCTCACGGATACGTGACTTGTATATCGACAATCATCGATATAAATATCGCTCATGCCAGATATTGAAGAAGCACCGATGAACCCGGAGGAAATCCTCAAAGCCCTTTCGCACCCCGCAAGGCTGAAGTTTCTTGAATGGCTGAAAAGCCCCGAAAGCCATTTCTGCCAGGACCATCCGCTGAGCATGGGGGTATGCGCCAATCAGTTCCAGATCAGCGGCCTGTCCCAATCCACCGTCTCGTCGCATCTGGCGGTGTTGCAGGCGGCCGGGCTGATAAGGTCGAAGAAAGTCGGGCAATGGGTGTTTTTCGAACGGAACGAAGAAACCATCGACGCTTTCCGCAATTATCTGCAAGCCAATCTCTGAGCCTCCCAAGCTTTGAGCCCCGGGGTGCCGGACCGGAAACCGCAAGGCGGTTTTCTGGCCGGCACCCGCAAAAAGACAGCGCGCCTGCCGCGCAATTTCGCCAACCGACCAGAAAGTGAAGTCGCATGACCAGTCTTTTCGAACCGGCACAGGCCGGCGATATCGCACTCGCCAACCGTATCGTCATGGCCCCCCTCACCCGCAACCGTTCGCCGGGTGCAATTCCCAACAATCTCAACGCCACCTATTACGAACAGCGCGCCACAGCGGGATTGATCGTCACCGAAGGCACGCCGATTTCCCAGCAGGGTCAGGGTTATGCCGATGTTCCCGGCCTCTATAAGCGGGAAGCGATCGAGGGCTGGAAAAAGGTCACCGACGGCGTGCATTCGGCAGGCGGCAAGATCGTCGCGCAGATCTGGCACGTGGGCCGCATTTCCCACACCTCGCTGCAGCCACATGGCGGCCAGCCGGTTGCCCCTTCCGCCATCCCCGCCAAGTCGAAGACCTATATCATCAATGATGACGGCACCGGCGCCTTTGCCGAAACCTCCGAGCCCCGCGCGCTCACCATCGACGATATCGGCCTCATCCTCGAGGATTACCGCAGCGGCGCACGCGCAGCGCTGGAGGCCGGTTTCGACGGTGTCGAAATCCATGCCGCCAACGGTTATCTGATCGAGCAGTTCCTGAAATCCAGCACCAACCAGCGCACAGACGATTACGGCGGCTCGATCGAAAACCGCGCCCGCTTCCTGCTGGAAGTTGTCGATGCGGTGGCGGAAGAGATCGGCGCAGGCCGCACCGGCATCCGCCTTTCGCCGGTCACCCCTGCCAACGACATTTTCGAGGCCGATCCTCAGCCGCTTTATGATTACGTGGCCGAACAGCTCGGCAAGCGCAATCTCGCCTTCATCCACGTTGTGGAGGGGGCAACGGGCGGCCCGCGTGATTTCAAGCAGGGCGACAAGCCCTTCGATTACGCGGCTTTCAAGGGCGCTTATCGCAATGCCGGCGGCAAGGGCCTGTGGATCGCCAATAATGGCTATGACCGTGGGAGCGCCATCGAAGCCGTGGAAAGCGGCAAGGTCGACGCTGTGGCCTTTGGCAAGGCCTTCATCGCCAATCCGGATCTGGTGCGCCGCCTGAAAAACGACGCGCCGCTGAACGAGCCGAACCAGCCGACCTTCTATGGCGGCGGCGCCGAGGGCTATACCGACTATCCGGCACTTGGCTGATAGTCGATAAACCAGACGCCGCGCTGCTTTTCCGCAGTGCGGCGTTTTCCGTTTCAGGATAAGGCGCGGGCCTGCCGCGCGGCGTAATCGGAAAACGCGCCCATGACAAAGGCATTGGCAACATGAAGCGCCTGCAGAAAGCCGTTGCCCGTTTCCCGGCCGATGCTCATCAATGCCACCTGCAGACAATAGAGGGCGAGCAGCACGAGCGCGCGGCCAAGGTTCGGCCGCACCTCTTCATGGCGCAACGCGAGGACCACAAGCGACGCAACGGGAACCGCGATAAAGATGCCGAGCCCCTTGTGCACCGAAAGCAGCGACCCGTCATAATAGATCGATAGCCCGGCCAGCAGCACCTGCGCGAAAATCAGGACCGGCACACCCGCCGAAATCACAGCGAACACGCGACGCCGTGGAGATAGCCCATTCGCCACCGTCGCCATCACACCCTGCCCCCGGTATCGGCCGAACGGTGAAGACCGGCCGGCTCCCGTGTCTGCTCAAGGCAGCCAAGGCTTGCCAGTGTCGCCGATACCGCAATATCAACAGGGGTTTTCGGCTCTGCCCCAAGAAAATCCACAAGCTTGCGATTGCTCATGCGGATCGGCATCTGCCAGAGATATTGCATTTCCAGCACTTCCCGGAACAACGGAACGAAGGGTGCGGCCAGCCTTATGCCCGGCCAGAAAAGCCGACGCATCTTGACCGGACGACCGGCGGCCCGCTCGATCGCCCCGACCAGTTGCAGCCCGTCGAAATCCCAGAAACCTTCCATGTGATAAACGGCGAAAGCGGGGAGTTCGCCCGAACGATCAAGCAACCGCCCGATCGTTTCAGCCACATCAGGCAGATAGGCCCATTGATGCCCGGCATGGGGCGCCGCAGGATTCTGGACACTGCGGACCGGCTTTCCCGGCCGCACCAGCATCTGTGAAAACCAGTTGTTTTTCGCATCCGGCCCAAAGAAATCGCCGGCACGGACGATCAGGACCGGTACACCGCGCATCGACGCCATTTTCAGCCGCCGTTCCATTTCCACGCGCAGGGCACCCTTGCGGGTAAAGGGCTTTTGCGGGCTATCCTCCGTCAGAAGCGGAAAGGCGTCGGCCCCGAAATTATAGACGCTACCGGGAAAGACGACCCGCGCTCCGCAGCCCTCGGCGGCGGCGATGGTGTTGTCCAGCATCGGCAGTACCTGGCCGTCCCAATCGCGATATCCGGGAGGATTGACCGCATGGACGATGAGCGAAGCGCCTTTTGCAGCCTCCGCCACATCCTGCCGGTTCATGGCATCGCCTTTCACGCGTTCCATGCCATCCGCCATGGCTGCCGATGCCAGATGGCGTGTCAGCGCCCTCAGCCGCCAGCCCCGTTGCAGCAACATCTTCGCCACGTGACTGCCGACGCCGCCGTTTGCCCCGACGATCAGGGCCAGAGGTTTGTCATTCTCTGCTGTATTCGCGTGGTTTTCATATATCATCACCGAAACTCCTTTTCTGACTGGAGTATCGTCCCGTCCTGCAATATACGAAATTGTCGAAATGAGTGGATCAGATATACAAAAATTTATGATCAAAAGCCGGGATGTCAGTTGGGATTTTTATCGCACCTTCCTCAGCGTTCTGCGTGACGGCTCGCTGTCCGCCGCCGCGCGTGAACTGGGCATCACCCAACCTACCGCGGGGCGCCATATCGGCGCGCTGGAAGAGGCCGTCGGCTTTCCGCTGTTCATCCGCTCACCGCACGGGCTGATGCCGACGGAAGCAGCGCTTGCGCTCCGGCCCTATGCGGAAAATCTGGCGGCAACGGCCGCCGCCCTCATGCGCGCGGCCTCCGGCGAGGTCGGCAAGATCGAAGGCACGGTGCGCATCAGCGCGTCTGATATCATTGGCGTGGAAATGCTTCCGCCCATCATCGCGACACTGCAGGACGTGCACCCGCGGCTCGAAATAGAGCTTTCGCTGTCCGATACGCTGGAAGACCTGCTGCGGCGCGAAGCCGATATCGCCATCCGCATGACCGAACCGCAGCAGGATGCGATTGTCATGCGCTACATCGGCAATTTCCGTCTGGGCTTTCACGCGACGCGCGATTATCTGGCGAAAGCCGGCATCCCAAAGGTCATGGAGGAACTGAACGGGCACCGGATGGTCGGTTTCGACCGCAAGACGCCGTTCATCAGGGCTGCCATCCAGCGGATGCGCGCCCTGGATCCGGAAATACCTGACGTTGAAGACATCTGCTTCGAAATCCGCGCGGACAGCAATCTCGCCCAGCTTGCCATGATCCGCGCCAGCGCCGGCATCGGCGTCTGTCAGATCGGCCTGGCGCGCAAGGACCCGCGGCTGGTGCAGGTTCTTCCGAAAATCGACATTCCGTTGCACACATGGGTGGCGATGCATGAAAATCTCAAGACCTCACCGCGATGTCGCGCCGTTTTCAGCGCCCTGGTCGAAGGCCTGAAAGCCCATCTCAAGGAAACCGACCCGAACGCCCCGCCGCAGCGGCGCTGAGGCTGTCCGGACATTGGATCACGCGGCCGCGCGCAATCGCGCAGAGCAAACCGGCGGGACAGGGAGGGCCATACCGTTTTCACCGGGAATTTCCAACCTTCCCGTCAAAACGGTTCGGCCTGCTGCGAAGTCTTGTCCACCACCTCGGCTTCCGGCCGGTCTCCGCCCTGGCTATATTCCTCGTGCCATTGGCCGCGCTCGTCCTGATAGCTGATTTCCTCGTCATCGCCACCCACCTGCTGTTCGGCGGCAACGATGCGTGCGGCTTCGACGGCATCGGCATAGGAAGGGAAGGTTTCGGAATAGGCACCATTCATGCGGTAAGCGAAGCCCCCGTCATGTTCGACGATTTCATACACCACTTTGGTCATGCATGTTCCTCCTGTTTCGGTAGGCGACATGGCAACCACAACCGCGCTTCAAGCATTGCACCCGACGGGGACACCGCGGCATGAGCAGCATGTCCTGCGACATCACTATCCTACCAAAAGCATTCAAGCGCAAATCCTGCTTGATCTGGAGGACGATACGTCACAGCCTGCGACTGACAGGGGAAGGGAAATCAATGGCGGGTTCTATTCTGAAACAGGAGCGGATGCTGCTGCTCGCGATACCGGCGGCAATCGTCGCCTACTTGGCCGAACATGCAATATTCGAAGCCGGAAAAACGGCGGCACTCATCGCCGCGGTCGTGCTCATCGGGCTTATCGTTCTCGTCTCGATGCGGGTTGCCCATCATGCCGAGATTCTCGCCGCCAAGGTCGGCGACCCCTATGGCACCATGATCCTGACGCTCTCGGCGGTCGCCGTGGAAGTGCTGATCCTCGCCATCATCATGAGTGAATCCAGTTCGCCCACGCTGGTGCGCGATACGATCTATTCCGCCGTGATGATCGACATCAACGGCATTCTCGGCCTTGCGGCGCTTCTCGGTGGCCTTCGCCACGGCGAGCAGCCCTATAATGACGATTCCGGCAAGACCTACGGCGTGATGATCCTGACGGCGATGGGCATATCGATGATCGTGCCGGAATTCATTCCGCAACAGAGCTGGCACGTCTATTCCGCCTTCACCATCGTCGCGATGATCGCGCTATATGCGCTTTTCCTCAAAATGCAGGTCGGCCCGCACAGCTACTTCTTCAGCTACGCCTATCCCCGCAAGGCGCATCCGGCCGGTCAGCCGTCTGACAGCCATGCGGAAGAGGAGGACGAGGGCAGCGTGCCGCTCTCCATCGGCCTCATCATCGCCGGTGTGGTGCTGATCGGCGCACTGGCCGAATTCATGTCGGCCTTCCTCAGCGAAAGCCTCGAGGGCACGAGCGCACCGCCGGCGCTGATGGCGGTGGTGGTGGCGACGATCTCGGCATCGCCGGAAATCCTCACCGCGCTCCGGTCCGCCTTGCGCAACCGCATGCAGGCCGTGGTCAATATCGCCATGGGCGCATCGCTCTCGACGGTGATCCTGACCGTGCCTGTCATGGAGGGTATCGCGCTCTATACCGGCCAGCCCTTCATCATGGCGATGACGCCGGTTCAGACCGTCATGGTCTTCATCACCCTCATTGCCGCAGCCATCAACCTCAATGACGGTGAGACCAACGCAATCGAGGGAATGACGCATTTCATTCTCTTCGCCACCTTCATCATGCTGCTGTTTCTGGGGCTTTAGCCGAAATGAAAAAAGCCCGGCATCGCTGCCGGGCTTCCTCGTTCAAGATCGCAGGCCGATCAGCGGCAATCAGCGCAGAAACGCTGAATGCGCTTGCAGGCTTCTTCCAGAAGCGCTTCCGACGTGGCGTAGGAAATGCGGAAGTTCGGGCCAAGGCCGAAAGCCGATCCCTGCACGACGGCAACGCCTTCGGCTTCCAGAAGCTCGGAGACGAAATCCGCATCCGTTTCGATGACCTTGCCCGAAGGCGCGGTCTTGCCGATCAGGCCGGCGCAGGACGGATAGACGTAGAACGCGCCTTCCGGAGCCGGGCAGCTGATGCCCTTGGCCTGGTTGAGCATGGAAACGACGAGATCGCGGCGGCCTTCGAAGATCTTCTTGTTGGCGGGAATGAAATCCTGCGTACCGTTCAGGGCTTCGACAGCGGCCCATTGCGCGATCGAGCTGGCGCCCGAAGTCTGCTGGCCCTGAATCATGTCCATGGCCTTGATCAGCGGCAGCGGGCCGGCAGCATAACCGATACGCCAGCCGGTCATGGCATAGGCCTTGGAAACGCCGTTCATCGTCAGCGTGCGGTCATAAAGCGCAGGCTCGACTTCGACCGGGGTGACGAATTTGAAATCGCCATAGGTCAGGTGCTCATACATGTCGTCCGTCAGCACCCAGACATGCGGGTGCTTGACCAGCACGTCGGTCAGCGCCTTCAGCTCGTCATGCGAATAGGCGGCACCCGAGGGGTTGGACGGCGAGTTGAAGACGAACCACTTGGTCTTCGGCGTGATCGCCTTTTCCAGCGCTTCCGGCTTCAGTTTGAAATTGTCTTCGAGCGTGGCGTCGACAAAAACCGGCGTGCCGCCGCAGATCGCCACCATTTCCGGATAGCTGACCCAGTAAGGCGCCGGGATAACGACTTCATCACCCGGGTTCAGCGTGGCCATGAAAGCGTTGAAGAGGATCTGCTTGCCGCCGGTGCCGACAATCGTCTGTTCCGGCTTGTAGTCCAGGCCGTTTTCACGCTTGAACTTGTCGGCAATCGCCTTGCGCAGTTCCGGAATGCCGGAAATGGGGGTGTATTTGGTCTCGCCGCGTTTGATCGCGTCGATGGCCGCTTCCTTGATGTTGTCGGGCGTATCGAAATCCGGCTCGCCGGCGCCAAGGCTGATCACATCGCGGCCCTGCGCTTTCAGCTCACGGGCTTTCTGGGTAACGGCGATGGTGGCGGATGGCTTTACGCGGGAGAGAATGTCGGCAAGGAAGGCCATTTTTAATCGGTCCTATTGGGGTTGACATCAGCAGAGGCTGGAAAACTTGTCTTCTGCGGCACTTTCTATGTCGAAAGACAGGCCTTCTTTCAAGGTCAAAAGCCGGCTTATGTGCAGCAGCGGAGAATTTAAGTCTTCCTTAACCCGGAAGTAACGCTTGATACGCTACATTCGCGAGCCTAGGGGTCGTATCTCTATAGCTGGTTGAAAAATGGCGCCCAAAAGCATCTTTTCCAGTCTTGTCCGCGAGGTCGATGGCACATGGTCCACGGCCTATCAAACCTTCAACCTGAAATCGGCCCTGCAACCCATCTTCCGGCGAACGGCAAGCGGCGCGCTCGATATCGATTCCTTCGAGGGTCTGGTGCGGCCCCATCGCAATGGCGAACCGGTGACCCCCGGTGAATTCTTCTCGCTGGTGGCGTCGGAAGACATCGAAAACATCGATAGCATCCTGCGCACGATCCATATTCTCAACACCGGCAGGCTCAACCGTTCCCGCGCCCGCATCTTCGTCAACTTCCATCCGGGCCTGTTCCAGACACCGGCCAAGATGCGGCAGGAAGTGGAGCGTATGCGGCTTGCCGCCCACGAGGCCGGCATGACGGCGGAGCGCATCGTCTGCGAAATCTCGGAAAAAAAGGCATCCGACACGCAGATCGTCGCCGACTTCGCCTACCACATGCACGACATCGGCTTTCGTGTGGCGCTGGACGATTATGGCGCCGGTGATTCCGACATCGACCGGGTAAAGCTCATCAAGCCGGATTATGTGAAATTCGAAGCGGCCTGGGTACGCGATTTCATGCAGAATTCGGCAGGCGCCGCCCTTCTGCGCGTCATCGTCCGCCAGTTCCGCGAGGATGGAATAGAACCGGTATTCGAAGGGCTGGAGACAGGCTGGCAGGTCGATCTGTGCGAAGAACTCGGCGTCCTGCTGATGCAGGGCTACGTTCTGGCCAAGCCCGAACTCGCCCCCACAAGTTTCGACGCGCGCTTTCCCGAACTCGGCAGCGCCTATTTCAACGCCCCACCGCGAACCGACAGGCCAGGCACGATACCGCCATTTTTCCGGGAAGAGCGCCCCGCCGACCCCCACCCCCTGCGCCAGACCCGGACCTTCGGAAAACGCGGTCTTTGAGGCCATTCCCGGCGAAGCAGGCTCCGCAGTAACCACTGCCACAATATTGCCGCAATAAATACCGCGGAACGCCAGAATTCGGTCGCCAAGCCGTCCATTTCGAAGCCTTTTATCCTTCAGGAGCAAGGACAAGAGGCGATCGCCATGTTTACCAACGACCGGACTTCCGTTGAAAGGTTAAGGGCGCAGAGAACGCTGTTTTCCCTCTGGATGGCAGTGGCTGCCTTTCTTGTCATCGTCACCATGGCCGCTGGTATCGCGACATCCGCCAACGCGGCAACGCAGGCCGTCGATACGCTGCACACCGCCGCAATCCCGCAAGCAGCGACATCGCGGGCGGGCGGCCACATGCTGCTGCTCATCATCCTTTCGGCCGCGGCCTTCATCGGTCTCGGCATAGGCGGCCTCACGCTCACCCGGCGAAGCCTCAAGGATGAGGCCCGCCGCTACAAATAGGCCGTTGCCCGACAGCCGATGCCTGCCGGCCACCGTCTTTCGCCGACTTGCGGCACCAGCAGCTTGCTGCTAAAGCATCCGGGAAAACGTCGGATCGACATTTCAAAAAATCCCCGAATTGCCAAGGCCGTGCTCGAATGATCCTCCGGCCCCTGCTGTGCTGGTGCCTATCATGACGCGTATTCAGGCCAATATGCTGCTTCTTCTCGCCGCAGCAATCTGGGGCGGCGGCTTTGTCGCGCAATCCTCCGCCATGGCCTCGATCGGCCCGTTCTGGTTCGTCGGCCTGCGTTTTGCCATCGCCGCAATCGCCGTGCTGCCCTTCGCGATGCTCGAAACCCGGTCGAAAAAGTCACCGCCGCGCCGCAAGGAAATCGGCAGCTTCATCCTCGTTGGGCTTGCCCTGTTCGGTGGCGCCACCACCCAGCAGGTCGGGCTTTTGACCACCACCGTCACCAATTCCAGCTTCCTGACCGGGCTCTACGTCATCTTCGTGCCTGTCATCGCCGTCGTCCTTTATCGTCGCCATCCGCACTGGATCGTCTGGCCCTGCGCCCTGATGATGCTGGGTGGCATATTCCTCCTGTCCGGTGGCGCATTCGAAGCACTGACACAGGGGGATATTCTCAGCATCATCTGCGCCTTCTTCTGGGCAATCCAGATCACGCTGGCGGGGCGTTTCGTCTCCGAAAGCGGGCGGCCGCTCGCGCTTTCCTGCACACAGTTTGCGGTTTGCTCCCTTCTTAGTTGCATGATCGGCGTCTTCTTCGAACCCATCAGCATGGCGTCCATCGAGGCGTCACTGGCGGAAATCCTCTATGTCGGCCTCGTTTCCTCCGGCCTCGCCTTTGTTCTGCAGGTCATCGGCCAGCGCTACACCACGGCGCCGCAGGCGGCGATATTCCTGTCCTCGGAGGCGCTTTTCGGCGCATTGCTGGCCTCGATCTTCCTGCAGGAAACCATTTCAAACGCTGGCTATGTCGGCTGCCTGATCATATTCGTCGCCATATTGATCGTGGAACTCGTGCCTGAACTGACCCGCAAGCGGCAAAAAACCGTGGCTGGAACGGCGTGACGCGAAAAGAACCGTTTTTTCTCCATCTTCGGAAAAACACGGTTTAGCGTTCAAAATTTTGCCGGCAATACCCGCCGCAACCGGCAATTATTTCATCAATTATCGATTATGCGGAAAAAATATGCGATCCCACGTCGTAATTCTACCGCAGGTTTTTTATCTGACAAAAAGCCCGTGAAAACTTTTGCTTGCCAATTTTCGATAAACGCATCACTCTACCGCGGTTCGGGCAATTTGCGAGCATGGGAAGGCCTATAAATTTGCGCACCGGGGACGCTATAAACCCTGGGCGGTGGGACGAAAAACGTTGGATGAGAACGCCATTACTTCCTGCTGCGAAGGTCCATTTTCTCAATAGTCAAGAACTGCCTGCCAACGCCCTCGCGGGGCAAAACTGTAATGCTGCCTGTAGCTGAACGCGGGCAGAGCGAAAAGGACCTGATGCATGGCCGAAACTGGCACCGTAAAATTCTTCAATACAGACAAAGGCTTCGGCTTCATCAAGCCAGACAATGGTGGCGCTGATATCTTTGTTCACATCTCTGCTGTACAGGCTTCTGGCCTGTCCGGACTTTCAGAAAATCAGAAAGTGAGCTTCGACACGGAACCGGATCGTCGCGGCAAGGGCCCGAAGGCAGTCAATCTGCAGATTGCTGGCTGACCCTAAAACGGCTTTCTTTTCTAGTTGAAGCCCGGCAGGAATGCCGGGTTTTTTTGTGCGTTCTGCGGGCCTCAATGGGCCGGCACTCAGAGCCCCTTGAGATAGGGGTTGGTGAGCCGTTCCTCACCCAGCCGTCCACCCGGGCCATGGCCGCAGATGAAACCGACATCGTCACCCAGCGGCAGGAGCTTGTCACGAATGGACGCCATCAATTGCTCGTGGTTTCCGCCCGGCAGGTCCGTGCGCCCCACCGATCCCGAAAACAGAACGTCGCCGACATGGGCGAAGTTCTGGTCACGATTGTAATATATGACGTGACCGGGCGCATGGCCCGGGCAATGATAGACCTCGAAGACGTGGTCTCCAAAGGAAACCTTGTCGCCGTCCTTCAACCATGTATCAGGCACCACATTCTTCAGGCCGCTGATGCCGTATTTCTCCGCCTGCACCTCGATCCTCTCCAGCAGAGGCCGGTCATCCTCATGCGGCCCGATGACCGGCAAGGAAAGTTTCGCACGCAGCTCGTCCGCGCCGCCGGCATGGTCGAGATGCCCGTGCGTCAGCCAGATTTCCTTCAGCGTTATGCCGTTTTCGGCAACCACCTGGAGAATGACATCGACATCCCCGCCGGGATCAACGACGACGCCTTCCTTGGTATCCTGATCGAAGAGAACGGTGCAATTCTGCTCGAACGGCGTGACCGGAATAATGCCCGCCTGCAACTTTCCCATGTCCGTATCTCCCTGTCTGACAAATTCCGCCTCCTATAGCCTGCAGCCGGTTTCCGCACAATGGCGGAGGACCATCCGCGCTTTTCAGCCCTGCGGCCACCTCAAAAAATAACGATAAAATTCAATTGGATATTTGGGAAAGCACCATGGCGGACGGGCATCGCCGCCGAAAAAATGTGGAACGCCCCCGTGCCTGTGGCGTTGTAGTTCCAGTCTTGAAAGGAGTGAGACACATGGACAAGACGCTTAAAATGCTCATGGCTGGCGGCGCCTTCGCCTTGATGGCCGGTTACGCAAACGCCGCCATGGTCGCCACCACCGCATCGGACATTTCCGTTCGCTCGGGCCCCGGTGAAGACTATCCCGAACTGGGTCTGGCAACGCGGGGCAGCAATGCCGTGCTGGATGGCTGCATGGAAGGCAGCAGCTGGTGCCGCATCGAGGTCAACGGCATGCGCGGCTGGGCCCATGCCGATTATCTGAATGTCATGTACGAAGGTTCGCCGGTCATTCTGGAAGAGCGCCGCACGGAACTCAGCGTGCCGGTCGTGACCTATGAAAAGACGGCAAGCGTGCAGGCAGAACCAAATCCCGGTGACCAGAACCTCGGCCGCGTCGGTGATGTCGACATCGCCCCACCGGACGCTGTCATTACCTATATGGATGAACATCCGGCCGAAACCATTACCTATGACGGCGATATTGCCGTAGGCAGCACTCTGCCGCGCGATACCCGCCTCGTGGAAATCCCCGATTATCAGTATCGTTATACAAGGGTGAACGACGTGCCGGTTCTGGTCGAACCGTCAACCCACCGGATCGTCTACGTCTATCAGTAAACATCCGGCGGTCACTGGACTGACCGGGACCGACAGCATGAAAAGAGAAAAGAGCGCGGGCTTCCCCGCGCTCTTTTCTATTTCCGGTAAATGCCGCTCAGGATTCCAGTTGCACCCGCCCCCGCAGCATATTATCCACCGCAACAGAAAATGATCGGCGGCATTCTCCCGAGCGGACGCATTTTCGGCTATGTTTACAGAATATTGGCGCATCGACGCATGTCAGCCGCAGAATATGAAGGAACCGCAGTGCCACCGCAATCGCTCAAAACCGCCGCCGCCCGACAGATACCGGCACTCCCGAAGGTTGACGACGGCAAGATCGACTTCGATACGATCGAGGCGCTGTTTTTCGCCTATCGCGATTTCGTCTCCGATCCCGACGTCATCCTGTCGAAGCTGGAATATGGCCGCGCACATCACCGGGTGGTCTATTTCGTCAGCCGGCAGCCCGGAATGACGGTGGCGGATTTGCTCGACACGCTGCAAATCACCAAACAGAGCCTTGCCCGCGTGCTCAAGCAGCTGATCGACGACGGCTATATCCGCCAGATGGCCGGCCCGGAAGATCGCCGCCAGCGCAGGCTCTATCCGACACTGACGGGCCGCGAACTGGCGCTCGCACTGAGCGAGCCGCAATCGCGCCGCATCGATCGGGCACTGGAAGGGCTAGGACCCGACGCCCGCGCCTGCGTGCGCAAATTCCTGGCGCAGATGCGCAGCCCGGCAACCGGCGAAGGTGACTGACATGGCGACAGCAACGACAAAGCGCCCGCCGGCGGATGACGACGCCGCACATCTCCTGATCGTCGACGACGATGCACGCATCCGCGATCTTCTGCAGCGCTTCCTGGGCGACAAGGGTTATCGCATCTCCGTTGCCGCCGATGCGGCCGAAGCGCGCCGCAAGATGGTCGGTATCCGGTTCGACCTCCTCATTCTCGACGTGATGATGCCGGGGGAAAACGGACTTTCTCTCACACGGTCGCTGAACGAGGACAAATCCGTGCCGGTCATTCTTCTGACCGCCCGCTCGGAAGCGGATTCCCGCATTGCAGGTCTGGAGGCCGGCGCGGATGACTATCTCGCCAAGCCCTTTGATCCGCGCGAACTTGTCCTGCGCATCAACAATATCCTGCGGCGCAACACCTCGCCGGATACGCCCAAGATCGAACAGATCATGTTCGGCCCCTACAGCTTCTCCATTCCCAAGAAGGAATTGCGGCGCGGCCCCGAAACGATCCGCCTGACGGACCGCGAACAGGAGATCATGCTGCTGTTTGCGCTCCGCGCCGGCGACACCATTCCGCGGCACGAGCTGGTCGAGGCGGAATCGGAAGTGGGCGAAAGAACCATCGACGTGCAGATCAACCGTCTTCGCCGCAAGATCGAGGACGACCCTGCCAATCCGGTCTATCTGCAAACCGTGCGCGGCATCGGCTACCGGCTGAGCGTGGACTGACAGGCACCAAACGAAAGGCGGGCTGACGGCATGGCGAGCCTCGATTTTCTCAGCACGGTCAGAAAAAGCGCCATAGTGAGAGCCTGGCGCACATCCGGCAGATGGCTGCGCCACTGGCTGCCCACCGGCCTTTATACCCGCTCCCTGCTGATCATCATCTTGCCGATGATCCTGCTTCAGGCCGTGGTTGCCGCCGTCTTCATGGAGCGCCACTGGCAGCTGGTGACGGAACGCCTTTCCGCCGCGGTGACCCGCGATATCGCCGCCATCATCGAACTGCTGCAAACCGACCCCGAAGAAGACGATTACCAGCGTGTCATTCGCATTGCCCGCGACAAGCTGGATCTCAGCGTCTATATCGAGCCCAAAACGGACCTGCCCGCCCCCAGGCCGGAACCGCTGTTTTCAATCCTCGACAGGATTTTGGCCGACCAGTTGGCGCAGCAGATCGGCAGACCGTTCTGGATCGACACCTATGGCAACGGTTCGCTGGTCGAAATCCGTATCCAGCTGGAAGACAAGACGCTGCGCGTCTTTACCCGCCGCAGCGCCGCCTATGCCTCCAATACGCATATCTTCCTTGTCTGGATGGTCGGCGCATCGCTGGTGCTGATTGCCATTTCCATCCTCTTCCTGCGCGGACAGATCAAGCCCATCGAAGCGCTTGCCAAGGCGGCTGAAAATTTCGGCAAGGGTCAGAAGATCAGCGCCTATTCCCCGCGTGGCGCCGATGAAGTCCGGCGGGCGGGCCTTGCCTTCATTCTGATGCGCGAACGCATTGAACGGCAGATGGAACAGCGCACCGCCATGCTGAACGGCGTCAGCCACGACCTGCGCACCATCCTCACCCGTTTCAAGCTGCAACTGGCTCTGGCAGGCGACAATCCGGACCTCGAAGGACTGGACAAGGATGTCCAGGACATGCAGTCGATGCTGGAGGCCTATCTGACCTTTGCCCGCACCGATGTCGAGGAGGATGTCGGCACACTGGAGCTTCCGGTACTTCTGGAAAAGATCGGCCATGATTTCGAGCTTCACGGCAAGAAATTCAGCTACGAACTCTATAATGTCGACAGGATCATCGCGCGGCCGAATGCCCTTTCACGCCTCGTCGCCAATCTGGCGGAGAATGCCAGGCGTTACGCCAGCAATCTGCATGTCGATATCCGCAAGGCGCCGCGCTCCATCATCATGACATTCGATGATGACGGCCCGGGCATCCCGGAAACCTCCCGCGAGGATGTCTTCAAACCGTTCTTCCGGCTGGACGAGGCGCGCAACCTCAACGCCTCGGGCACAGGTCTCGGGCTCTCCATCGTCCGCGACATTGCCCGCGGCCACGGTGGCGATGTGTCTCTGGATGACAGCCCACTGGGCGGTTTGAGGGTAATCGTCAAAATTCCGGCGTAAGACACCGGGCAGAAAACTGTAATGAAGAGTTCGGGGTCTCGTACTCAACCTGAGAGATCGAGCGGCCATGGTGCTGTATCAGCACATTTTCTCGCCGTTCGGCACTGGTCGTTCAACGGCGGCAAGCACGATATCGCCGTTGCTGTCGGCAAAACCCAGCGTCAGGACCTCGGAGCGGAACGGGCCGATCTGGCGCGGCGGAAAATTCACCACACCCAGCACCTGCCGGCCGACAAGGCCTTCCGGCGTATAATGCACCGTAATCTGTGCCGAAGATTTCTTGATGCCGATGTCGGGCCCGAAATCGATCTTCACCTTGATTGCCGGCTTGCGGGCTTCGGGAAAGGGTTCCGCCTCGACGATCGTGCCAACGCGAATATCGACCTTCTCGAAATCGGCGTAGGAAATTTCACCGCTCATGCCCTGCTCCCGCTTACCCGCAATGCTTCAACCCTGCCCACCCTTCAACCGGCAAGCTCTTCGGCGCGTTTTTTTGCCGCCGCAACCGCCTTGTCGAACAGCGGCTGCATACCGTCGTCAGCCATCAGCACCGAAAGCGCCGCCGCCGTCGTGCCGCCCGGAGAGGTCACGTTCTGGCGCAGCCGCGCCGCCTCATCGGAGGACTGGTGCAGCAACTCGCCCGCCCCCGCCACTGTCTCGCGCGCCAGGCGCATGGCCACATCCGCCGGCAGACCAGCCTTGCGGCCCGCTTCCGCCATGCATTCCACGAGATAAAAGACATAGGCCGGGCCACTGCCCGAAACCGCGGTCACGGCATCGATATCGTTTTCGGTTTCCACCCATTCGACCGGACCACTGACCTTCAGAAGCCCGTCCACCACGGCTCTAAGTTCCGGGGTGACCAGTTCATTGGCATAGGCTCCCGTCACACCGCGCCCTACCATGGCCGGCGTGTTGGGCATGGCCCGCACGGCGGCAACTGCGCCGAAGCAGGAAACGAACGTACCGATGGTGGTGCCGGCCGCAATCGAGACGACGACGGTATCCGCTCCCAGGAGCGGCTTGAGGGACGGCAACACGGCTTCCATCATCTGCGGCTTCACCGCCACGAAAAGAATGCCGGCCTTGATACCATCCGGCACGCTTTCATGATGGACCGCACCGGCTTCGGCAATCGTCGTGCGCATCGCGTCGGAAGGGCGCGGGTCGATAACGATCACCTGCGATCCCGCGACGCCCTTTTTCAGCCAACCCGAAAGCAGGGCGCCGCCCATATTGCCGGCACCGACGAGGACGAGCGGGCCGGAAGCCTTGTATACCATCTTCACGCTTCTCCGACGGTCTCGAACATGACCGCTTCGATTGCACTTTTTGCATCCAGCCCCGACCAGACGACGAACTGGAATGCCTGATAATATTGCTCGCAGGCCTCCAGCGCGCTGGAAAGCAGCACTTCCACCTGCTGGTTGTTCGGCTCCGCGCCACCCGCCAGAAGCAGGGACTGCCGGAAGATCACCACATCCTCCTGCCGCCAAAGATCGAAATGCCCCATCAGCACCTGGCCGTTGACCTGCGAGAGCAGGCGAATGACTTCGTTGACCCGCTGGTCAGGCACCTTGATATCGAAGGCACAGGCCAGATGCAGCGCCTCGAACTCTTCCATCCATGAAAAGGAAACGTGATAATCGGCCCAGTGGCCAGCCACCGTCATGGCGATCTCGTCTTCGCCGGAACGCTCGAAAGACCAGTCGTTCGACGCAGCGACAATCTCGATCATGTCCACGGGATTGGACTGACGCTCGATTTCAAATTCTATCAGACTCATGCGGCACCTTCTCAGCCGGTATGGAATGTTCTGTTTTGAACGCCGGGCACAAAACGCACACACAAACCGGATTCAATATTTGAGACGATTGCCCGACACCGACAGAATTACGCATTCACCCTGTCCGGAGCTTACCAGGTCGTTTCGAATCATCATTTAAAATCAGTGTATAATGGCCGAGTCCCGCTGCCACCCCTCGGCTGCCATTTTTGCTTTTTGAGCAGTGGATATCTCCTCCCCCATCACCTCAGGCGAGATACATAAGCGACTCTGGCAATTGTGTTTTTTGGAAGTGTCCACAGGCCTCAAAAAAATCGCGCTGGAGACC
The DNA here is from genome assembly GCF_017313365.1 of Agrobacterium sp. OT33. NCBI lineage: Bacteria > Pseudomonadati > Pseudomonadota > Alphaproteobacteria > Hyphomicrobiales > Rhizobiaceae > Agrobacterium > Agrobacterium sp. OT33. Next base: position 233,831 of record NZ_JAFLMZ010000003.1, read on the forward strand.
GGCCGGCGGCAACCGGAGATAATTTCAGGTTGCACCGCCTGAAAACAAAAAGTCCCGGAATCGCAGGCGATCCGGGACCATCAGGAAAAAGCGCGAAAAAATCAGTCCTTGGTGGCGGAGAGCTTTGCTTCCAGGGCCTCGATGCGGGCACGCAGCGCGTCGTTTTCGTCACGCGCCTGAATGGCCATTTCGCGCACCGCGTCGAATTCTTCGCGCCGCACCACGTCCAGGCTGTTCAGCCAGCGGTCGGCCTGCGCGTGAAAGGCCGCCTCCGCTTCTTTGCGCACGCCCTGCGCCGCGCCGGCCGCATCGGTCATCAGCTTGGCGAATTCATCCAGAAAACGATTGGTGCCTGTCGTGCTCATGGCGCTGTTCCTTCGTCGGTTCAGGGAGCATCCCGTTCCCTGCTGTTGATGCCTTTCAGGTAGGCACTCGACAGCCGCCTTGCAAGCGAAATCGAAAAATGCGGCCTCTCGCTGCGGCGCCCGCCATCGCCATCCCATCACGAAAAATCACCTTGACCGCCGCCTCGGCAATCGCCATTTTCCTTGGCGTCAGGGAGACCGGTGAGCATCATCGCCCGGCCCCATAAGGCAATGGATGATTCTGTTGTCGCCCAGCAACGATGACGGAATATACGGATTGTTAGCCGCTCCCACCCAACTCGCCATCATGCCATTTCCCAATATCGACCCGGTTGCGCTCTCCATAGGGCCTCTGGCGATCCACTGGTATGGCATTGCCTATGTTGCCGGCATCATGCTCGGCTGGTTTTATGCCCGCCGTCTCGCCCGCACCGATCGCCTGTGGCCAAACGATACGTCACCGATCTCCGCCCAGCATCTTGACGATTTCATCCTCTGGGCCGCCGGCGGCATCGTGCTCGGCGGACGCATCGGCTATATCCTGTTTTACGACCTTGCCGCCGTCGCCGCCAATCCCATCAGGGCAATCGAGATATGGAACGGCGGCATGTCGTTTCATGGCGGACTGATCGGCACCACCATCGCCATGATCCTCTTCGCCCGCAAGAATGGCATCCCGGTCTGGAGCATGTTCGACATCATCGCCGCTGTCGCGCCCATCGGCCTGCTGTTCGGCCGCATCGCCAATTTCATCAACGGTGAATTGTGGGGGCGTATCGCCGACGTTCCGTGGGCGGTCGTATTCCCCACCGGCGGCCCTTTCGCACGGCATCCAAGCCAGCTTTATGAGGCAGGCCTCGAAGGCCTCGTACTCGTCGTCATTCTGGCCATCGCCATCTATGCCCTCAGGGCGCTGAAAACACCCGGCCTCATCACCGGCATCTTCGTTTGCGGTTATGCGCTGTCACGCATCTTCGTGGAATTCTTCCGCGAGCCGGACGCGCAGATCGGTTATCTCGCCGGCAACTGGCTGACCATGGGCATGGTGCTTTCCACACCGATGTTCCTTCTGGGTCTGTGGGCGGTCCTGCGCGCGCGCGGCGCGGCAAAAAGCGCCTAAGCGGTATGGCCTGCCATGACGACACCGCTTGCGCAACGCATCAAATCCCTTATCCGGCTCAACGGTCCGCTCAGCGTCACCGATTATTTCTCGCTTTGCCTCGCTGACCCCGAGCATGGTTATTACAAAAGCCGCGAACCCTTCGGCCGTTCGGGTGACTTCATCACCGCGCCTGAGGTGAGCCAGCTTTTCGGCGAGATGCTCGGTGTCTTCGTGGTCCATGCCTGGCAGCGGCACGGCGCACCCGCTGAAACCCGGCTGGTGGAAATCGGCCCCGGCCGTGGCACCATGATGTCGGACATGCTGCGTGTCATCCGCCGCATCGCGCCGCCGCTTTACGAGACGATGCGGGTGCATCTGGTGGAAACCAGCCCTCGCCTTTCCACGATCCAGAGAGAAACGCTGGCCGACCATGCCGACCGGCTGACATGGCATGAAAGTTTCGACGATGTGCCGGAAGGCTTCCTGCTTCTCGTCGCCAATGAGCTTTTCGACGCCATTCCGATCCGGCAATTCGTCAAGACGCCACAGGGTTTCCGCGAAAGGGTGGTGAGCCTTAATGCGGAAGACGAACTCGTGTTCTCGACCGGGCTTGCCAGCATCGACCCGGTCCTGTTGCCACCGCAGCCCGAACGGCAGCCGCCTGGCACCATATTCGAGATTTCCCCTGCCCGCGAAGCCGTGATGACGGCGATCTGCCAGCGCCTGTCGACCCATGGCGGCACGGCGCTTGCGATCGATTACGGTCACCTCGTCGCCGGTTTTGGCGACACCCTGCAGGCCATGCGCAACCACGCCTTCGATCCGCCGCTCGCGAATCCCGGCGAAGCCGATCTGACCAGCCATGTCGATTTCGAAAGCCTCGTCAGAACGGCCGAAGCGACCGGTGTTCACGTCAACGGCGCCCTGAGACAGGGTGACTTTCTCTACGGCCTCGGCCTCAAGGAGAGGGCGAGCGCACTCGCCGCCAAGGCAACCCCCGATCAGACGCTTGCGATTGCGGAAGCGGTCAACCGTCTCGCCGGTGAAGGCGCCGGCAAGATGGGGGAACTTTTCAAAGTCGTCGCCGTTTCAAGTCCCGCGCTTCATCTCATGCCGTTTCGCGCAGTGGATTGACAGCGCAATCACCTCTGGGCCAACATCGCCGCAACGCGAAGCAGGCAAACTGCATCAGACAAGCGCCGCGCAACGCCGCGGCAACAGGAAACATCTCGCTTACGACAACTCTGGCACAACACAGGCCAACAGCGATATTCTCCAAGGAACTCCCGCACCATGCAGAACCCAACGCTGCCGCTCCCCATCCAGAGCCCCCTGCTCGCCGCCTTCGGCGAAAACCGCGTCCGCCACGGCTTTTTCACCAGGCAGGGCGGCGTGTCGGAGGGGCTTTATCAAGGCCTGAATGTCGGCCTCGGCTCACATGACGAACCGGAACGGGTGCAGGAAAACCGGCGGCGTGTGACGCAATGGTTCGGCCTGTCCACAGAGCGCCTCGCCACCGTCCATCAGATCCATTCACCCGATGTCCTCGTGGTCGATGAAACCTATGACGGCAGCCGCCCGCAGGCGGATGCGATGGTGACGGCAACCCCGGGCTTCGTGCTTGGCGTGCTGAGTGCCGATTGCGGCCCGATCCTGTTTGCGGATCCGCAGGCGGGTGTTGTCGGTGCGGCCCATGCCGGCTGGAAGGGCGCATTGTTCGGCGTGCTCGAAAACACCATCGAGACCATGACGAAGCTCGGCGCCGGCCGCGAGCGCATCGTCGCTTCGCTCGGCCCCTCCATCAGCCAGAGCAATTATGAGGTGGGGCCGGAATATGTCGCGCGCTTCACCGATATCGACCCGGCCTATGCGGATTATTTCGCCACGACGGACAAGCAGGGACACGCGCTGTTCGACCTCAAGCAATTCACAATAGACCGCCTGACCCGGGCCGGTGTGAAGGCGGAAAACCTCGGCCTCTGCACCTATCCGGACGAAGAGCGTTTCTATTCCTATCGCCGCACGACCCACCGCGCCGAACCGGATTACGGCCGGCAGATTTCCGCAATCGCAATTCTGGAGGACTGACATGGCCCTGCACTTCGAGCCTTCGGAATTCGAGGCCCGCCGCGAGCGGCTGCTTGCGAAAATGGCGGAAGAGAAACTGGACGCCCTGCTGCTTTTCGCGCAGGAAAGCATGTACTGGCTGACCGGCTACGATACTTTCGGCTACTGTTTCTTTCAGACGCTGGTGGTCAAGTCGGACGGCTCCATGACACTGCTGACCCGTTCGGCCGATCTTCGTCAGGCGCGCAATACCTCGATCATCGACAATATCCTCATCTGGGTCGACCGGCCCAACGCCGACCCGACGCTCGATCTTAAAAATCTTCTCAGCGATCTTGATCTGCTCGGCGCAAAGGTCGGGGTGGAATACGACACCCACGGCATGACGGGGCGCGTCGCCCGCCTGCTGGACAACCAGCTTGCCAGCTTCTGCCAGATGAGCGACGCCTCCTATCTGGTCAGCACCCTGCGGCTCGTCAAAAGCCCTGCCGAGATCGCTTATGCCCGCAGGGCCGGCCAGCTGGCCGACGAAGCGCTGGAAGCGGCTTTGCCGCTCATCAGGCCCGGTGCGGATGAAGCCGCAATTCTCGCGGCGATGCAGGGGGCGATTCTGGCTGGCGGCGGCGACTATCCCGCCAATGAGTTCGTCATCGGTTCGGGAGCGGACGCGCTTTTATGCCGTTACAAGTCCGGCCGCCGCAAACTCGACACCAGGGATCAGCTGACGCTGGAATGGGCAGGCGTCAGCGCCCACTACCATGCGGCCATGATGCGCACGGTGGTGATCGGCGAACAGGATTTCCGCCAGAAGGAGCTTTACAGCGCCTGCCTGCAAAACCTCACCGCCATCGAGGACGTGCTGCGTCCGGGCAAGACCTTCGGCGATGTCTTCGACATGCACGCCCGCGTCATGGACGAGCGCGGTCTGACCCGCCACCGGCTGAACTCCTGCGGTTATTCGCTGGGCGCGCGTTTCTCCCCGTCCTGGATGGAGCATCAGATGTTCCATGCCGGCAATCCGCAGGAAATCACAGGCGATATGACGCTGTTCGTGCACATGATCGTCATGGATTCCGATTCCGGCACCGCCATGACGCTCGGCCAGACCTATCTGACCACGGACGGCGCTCCGGAGCCCCTGTCGCGCCATGGCCTCGATCTTCTCACAGCTTAAATCACCGCCGGGTTTGACAGAGCGGGAAAACCGCCCTTACATTGCCGCCACCTTGGGCAAGAAGGAGCGGAACATGAGAGGAAACGTCACATGAGCCGGAGGGGGCTTACCTCCCCTTGTCCAGCCTTTGCCTTTCCGGCTCTCGTCGTTCCGGCGCTGCTGCTGGTTCTCTCGGGCTGCAACACCACGGAGGCGCTGACACCGCAGGTGGATGTCGGCCACAATACCTCGCAATCGACGCCGGTGACGCAGGGCGATCTCGACCAGATGGCCGCCGCCGCCGACCGCGCCCCGGCAGGCGCCCCGGCAACCGCATCTTCCGTGCCCGCCTATGCGCCGCAGAATTCCCTGCAGGCGCAGGCACAGGCGCTTTCCAGCGGCAACCAGTATGGCGAGCCGCTGCGTGGCCAGAACCAGCCATCCGCGCCATCTCCCGCAGGCGGCCAGCCACCGCCCTCGCAGCAGACGGCGTCGCTTGCACCCGCCACCTCCGGCAATACCATCCGCTTCCTGCCGATCATCGGCGCCCCCGTTCAGGCCGTCACGCCATTGTCGCGGCAGCTCGGTGCGGAAGCCCGGGCCAAGGGGCTGACCATCCGCGCCTCGAACGACAATTCTGCCGAGAACATCCTGAAGGGATATTTTTCCGCCTTCGCCGATGGCAGCAAGGTCAACGTCGTTTACGTCTGGGATATTCTGGACGCCAATGGCGTGCGGCTGCACCGCCTTCAGGGACAGGAAACGGTGACGGCCAGGGGCAGCGATCCATGGGCCGCCGTAACCGACAGGGTCATGCAGGATATCGCCGCAAAAACGCTGAACGACTATTCGTCATGGAAGCAAACTCAACGGGGATGAGGTGAAACGGCGGGAGAAGTCACAGAGATTTCACGAAAATCATTGCGAAAGCGCGGAGTCCTCTTGCAATCGGAAGCAACAGCGCTATTAAGGCGCGCATGGCAACAAGGCGTATCCGGCAAAGGCTTTTCAGCCGGATGTTCCTCCCCTTGAACGACGCTTGGTTACGGCGGATTAAGCCCCGTGGCGCAAGGCGATGGCATGGAAACAGGCGGCCGCAATGAAGGTTTTCGCAGGCAATTCGAACCGGCACCTTGCCGAAGCGATCTGCAAGTATCTTAATGTTCCTCTCGGAAATGCCACCGTAAAGCGGTTTGCCGACCAGGAAATATTCGTAGAAATCGGTGAAAATGTACGCGGTGAGGACGTTTTCGTCGTCCAGTCCACGTCCTTCCCGGCAAATGATCATCTGATGGAACTGCTCATCATGATCGATGCCATGCGCCGCTCCTCGGCAAAGCGTATCACGGCGGTGCTTCCCTATTTCGGATATGCCCGCCAGGACCGCAAGGCTGGCCCCCGCACCCCGATTTCCGCCAAGCTCGTCGCCAATCTGATCACCGAAGCCGGCGCCGACCGCGTTCTCACCCTCGATCTCCATGCCGGCCAGATCCAGGGCTTTTTCGATATTCCGACCGACAACCTCTTTGCAGCGCCCATTCTCGCCCGCGACGTGAAGGACCACTACGACACAAACAATGTCATGGTCGTTTCGCCCGATGTTGGCGGCGTGGTTCGCGCCCGCGCGCTGGCCAAGCGCCTCGACTGTCTGCTGGCCATTGTCGACAAGCGTCGTGACCGTCCGGGCGAATCCGAAGTCATGAACGTCATCGGTGACGTCGCCGGCAAGGATTGCATCCTGATCGACGACATCGTCGATTCCGGCGGCACGCTTTGCAATGCGGCGGAAGCGCTGCTGAAGAAGGGCGCAACCAGCGTCACCGCCTATATCACCCACGGCGTGCTTTCCGGCGGCGCTGTTGCCCGCGTGGCCTCCTCGAAGCTGCGTGAACTCGTCATCACCGACAGCATCCAGCCGACCACCGGCGTGCAATCCGCGCACAATATCCGCGTGGTCAGCACGGCCGGCCTGCTCGGCGAAGCGATCAACCGCACCGCGCAGGAACAGTCGGTTTCCGGCCTGTTTGACTGAAAGCTTCAGCAATCGCCCTGGGGACTGCCAACCGCTGTCCGGTTTAAATTTCCGGGCAGGCTGCGGCCGGCCCTGAGGTCCGGTGCAGATATTTTCGACGCCATCCTCGGCCCTGCGCCGGGGATTTGATCACGTTGAATAGAATCACCAGGCTGCAAATCCTCGGAACAAGCCCGAAGATGACACGGGAGTGTCCGGCGCACTTCGCCTTTCATCTCATTGATGCCGCGCCCCGACTTCCTCTTAAGACGAGGCAGCACCCGCATCCGGTGGCCGTTGCAGCCGGGAGGCGGCGGCCTTGATTTTCGGCCACCAGCGCCGAACCCGCGTCAGCACAGCATGGCGACCGTTGCGCCAAATGCTCACCGTATCGGCCGAGACGGCAGTGCCGGTGAACAGGTGGCGGTGGCGGCTTATTGCCAGAACCCGGTAAAGAAACAGCGTCGTGAGGGCGGAAAACAGCACGGACATCACCACATCGCTAAGGAAATGTCCTCCGGCCGCGATACGAAGGCCGGACATGAGAACGACGGCTCCGGCGGCGATTGTGCCCACCACAAACCGGCCGCGCGACCGCAGGCGGGGCCAGACAAGCACACAAAGCGGCAGGAAGAAGCTCGCGATCAGCGCGGTTTCGCCCGAAGAAAACGAACAGTTCGAATAACATTGCGTGCTGAACTGGAAAGGCGGCGTGAAGAGCTGCTGCCCGCCAAATTCGGTGACGCTGAACGGACGCGCCCGGCCGATCGTCGCCTTCAGCACGCCATTGACGAGAAGCCCGGCGCACAGGATCACCGGCCCGCACAGGAAGGCCCAGACCCGCCAGCCGGTTCTTTGCAGGGTACCCAGCCGCAGATTACCGACGAGGACTACAAAAGCCAGAAGAGTGGCGAGCTCCGTGCCTTCGCGCAGCGTGTCCCGCAGCCATTCGGGAAATGGTTCGCGGCCGGACCAGGGCTGCTCAACCGGAGAAAAAAACAGGGCGGAGAACCGGAGGTCGATAGAGGGAAAGGTCGCGAACAGGATGACGATCGCCAATGTCGCGAGTGTCACCCAGATGGTAATCCTCATATGGGAAAGATCATTGTCCATTGGCGCCCTCCGGCATGCATTGCGGCAGCAGGCGCCACAGCCCTATTTCCCGGCCCTCGAGGAAACCCGGTCCGGCGGTCCAGCGCGCAACCGACGCCTCGCCGGCAAGGCAGGACGGCAGACCATCCGCGCTTGCCAGAAACAGGGGATTTTCAGCTTCGCCGGCTTTCAACGGGTAAAGAAGCGCATAGTGGCTGGAAGGCACCCCCGTCTCAGGCAAGGCGCGCGTCAGGACCTGTTTCTCGTCCCGCAGCTGATAAAAAAGCTCGGCCAGTATGGAGCGGTCGGAAGCAACGATGGCATCCGCCCCCGCCTCACGTGCCCGCGACAGGCCGGTCGATACCAGCTCGGAACGACCGAGATACCGCTTCATCGCCAGTTCGCCGCTCGGCAGGCGCAGTTCCGTCCCGGCAATCGTCATGACAGGCAGCGCGACGGCGACGATGCCGCCCAGAACGAGCGTGGAAACAGTCAGCCAGCGTCGGGATGCCAGGACCGGCACCGCCAGCAGCACACCGGCCGCATAGGCACCCACCGCCCAGTTGGCGAGCGCCCGCGACATCAGCCCCTGCGCCGTGATCAAAAGCACGATCGGCACGGAAAGCGCCACCAGCGCCCGGGTTTCAGCATTCTTCGCACGAATTGTCGCGATGATCATGGCAACGAAGACGAAAGGCCCGACAACGCCCGCCTGCGAGAAGAAAAACTCGAGCGCCGGACCGATCTTCAGCTGAATGCCATGCCAGTTCGCATTGTCTGCCGTATGACGCGCGGTCATGAAATCATGCGCGGCGTTCCACCACAGATTGGGAGCGATGACGGTGACACAAACCAGGGCCGCGACCCCCGCGTCACGCAGCCGGATGCGCCATGCCTCGCAGAGCCAGCCGGCCGCAATGAAGCAGGGCAGAAAATAGATCATCGCATATTTCGACATCAGGCCGAGGCCGAAACAGAGACCGAGCGCAAGGCTCCAGAGCATCGCCCCCCTGCCCTCGCTGCGGGCCTGCGCCAGCTTGCGCACCGCGATCATCGACAGCACGATGAACAGCATCATCGGCGTATCGGTCGAGATCAGCAGACTGCCGAGCGTCACGGCAGGCAGCGTCAGATAGACGACCGCGGCAAGCGAAGCCAGCCTGACGTCGTAGATCATCCGCCCGAGAACGAGAATGGCCGCCGCCGCGACGCCATGCACTACGGGTGCGGCCAGCCGCACCTGAAAAGTGCCCTCACCGCCGCCAAGAATGGTTGCCGCGCGGATGAGCCAGCCGATCAGCGGTGGTTTGGAATAGGCCCCCAGAGCCATTTCGCGGCCCCACAGCCAATATTGCGCCTCATCGACGAAAAGATCCGTGCGGTTAAAGGCAAGCCCGAGGATACGCAGCACCGTCACCAGCACGATGGCCGCAAGCGCCAGCGTCATCCATTGCCGCTGCCCGCCCGCCTGCGCATAGGGCAACGTGGCCCCGTTATGCGTGCTGGCGGCGTTCTGCATGGATCAACCAGAGATTTCGGGCATAGATGAACAGGCCGGATGCCTGACCCAGAATGAAGACCGGATCGCGCCGCCAGATTGCGTAGGACAAAAGCACAAGCCCACCGAGAACGGAAAAATACCAGAAGGCCACGGGGATGACCGAGCGGTTTGCCCGCTCCGAGGAAATCCATTGAACCAGAAAACGCATGGTGAACAGCATCTGCCCCATGAAGCCGGTCAAGACCCAGATGAATTCCTTCCAGCTGTTCACATGCAGCATGGACCATAAAGCCGGTGCATTCACGGCAATGTCTCCGTTTTGAAAGTCTCGGCCCAGCTTGCCCGCTTGCGCCGGCGCAGCAGCCAGGCGACGCCGATCAGATCGTGGATGCCGACGAGCGCGCGTCCGATATTGGTGTAATGGGAATTGCCATGCAGCCGTGCCCGGTGCGTGACATCGACATGGGCCACCTGCCAGCCGTCGCGGTTGAACAGCGCCGGGAAATAGCGGTGGTGATGATCGAAATAGGGCAAGGCAAGATAGGCATCGCGACGGAAGGCCTTGAGACCGCAGCCGGTGTCCCGCGTGCCGTCCTTCAAGATGCGCGCCCGCAGGCCATTGGCGAAGCGCGAGGAGAGCCGTTTTCCAAGCGTATCGCGCCGGCCGACGCGCTGGCCCGCCACGAGGCCGAGCCGGCCCGGCGCATTGGCGGCGAGCAGCGGCGCAAGAAGCGCGGGCAGATTGTCCGGGGGGTTCTGCCCGTCTCCGTCCAGCATACAGATGACGGGCGCGCGCGCCGCCTGCACGCCGCTGTGGATTGCCGCCGATTGCCCGCCCTGGCGGTCGTGCCGCACCAGCCGCAGCATGGGATAACGGTTGCCGAGCGCGAGAACGGCCTCCGCCGTGCGGTCCGAGGATGCGTCATCCACCACGACGATCTCGAACCGGCCGACCGGCTGGCACGCAGCCACGATCTCCGCCACGAGTGTTTCGACACTCGCTTCTTCATTGTGCATGGGCACGATAACGGCGAAATCCGGGATAGATCTCACGGTGGCTCCGTCATATCCGTCTGCGCGGGTTCCGCAAACATCATCGATAGTGGCAGGAGATGGAGCGCGAAAAGCTTGCATGAATATGAACGACCGTTGAACTTCGCACGGTATGCGCCCGTTCTGTTGCAGTTTTATTACGGGCGCGGCGCCCCTGCCGGTCAGCGATTTTTTCACGGTATGCGGGAAATAATCATACAAATTTCAGCCCTTTAACGTGGCCGTAAACAATTGTTGCGACGCTGCGGCCACGTTTTTTGGGGGAGGAAACAGATGCCGGGTGTAAATCCGACTGCTGTCAAAGCTAAATCATTGTCAATCAAGGCCAAATTTGCAGCGCTCGTCACGGGCGCCACTCTGGTTTCATGCCTGTCCGTCGGGCTCCTGTCCTATGAGATAGGCAAGTCCGGTCTGATCGACGCCAGCGAGATCCGGCTGGAGACGGTTGCGGGAAACCAGTCCAAGCAGCTGGACGCCTATACGCTGCGGGTTGAACAGAGCATTTCCGAACTGTCGCAGAATGCCGCGATCGCCCAGGCACTGGAAACCATGACCAATGTCGTGCCGACGGAAAAGGATGCGATCATCCAGGCGTTCCGCCGCGAAGGCGTCTCCGAGGAGGAGCGCGCCTCCTTCAACGGCGAAGGATTGCGGCTGCTCTATGCCATCCGCCACGCCACCATCAATTCCACCATCGCCAGCGTCTGGCGCAACACCCGGGTCAGCGACATCTATGTGATCGACAAGACCGGCCTCATTATTTACACCGTCACCAAGGGAAAGAACTTCCTGACCAACGTGACGGAACCGCAGAACGCCGCGATCAAGGACCTGTTCGACCGTATCGAAGCCGGCAAGGACGGCGTCGTCAGCACCACGGGCTTCAGCAACGGCGCCAATGACTCGGCCATGATCGGCATGCCGCTCGCCGTCTCCAACTGGGGCCAGCTCCAGCGCAAGGGCGCCGTCATCATGCGCATTTCGGCCGACCGCGTCGGCGCGGTCGTCACCCCTGAGGAAACCGGCAAGACCATCGATGACGCCGTTCTTCTGAGCGCCGAGGGCAAACGCCGCGCCGGCGTGCTCTCCGGCGGTGCGGATGCCACCGTTTCCGAAAGCCTCGCCGCCCTTGCGGGCGCAAGCGAGGCGGGAACCTTGATGGCGCAGACGCCTGCAGGCAATATTTTCTATGCCTATCGTCCGGTCTCCGTCTTCGGGCAGAAGCATCTTCTTGCCATCGGCCAGCAGGAAAGCAAGGTTCTCGCGGCCGCCAACGATCTCGCCTTCTGGGCAACGCTTGCCACGCTTGCCGTGCTCGGTGTCATGACGCTTGTTGGCATTTTCGTTTCCGCGAGCCTCACCAAACCGCTGACCGGCCTTGCCGGGCTGATGCAGCGCCTCAACGGCGGTGAGAACGATATCGAGATCAAGGCGGTTTCCCGTGGCGACGAGATCGGCACCATGGCACGCGCGCTGGAATCCTTCCGCCAGGGCATTCTCGACAAGCAGCGCATGGAGACCGAAGCCCAGCGCAAGGGCGAGGAGCTGGACGAGGAACGCGCCCAGCGGGAAATGGAAAAGGCAAGAAGCGCCAGGGAACTGGAAGAAGCCGTCGACGCGCTCGCGACCGGTCTTGCCAATCTGGCCGCCGGCAGGCTCGATCTTCGCATTGAAAAACCCTTCGTGCCGTCGCTCGATCATCTGCGCGTCGACTTCAACAATTCCATGGCCGGGCTGGAGGCGACGATCTCCAATATCGGCGAAAGCGCTAACGCCATTCGCTCCGGCTCCGGCGAGCTGAAAAGCGCATCGGAAGACCTGTCGCGGCGCACGGAACGCCAGGCCGCAGCCCTGGAGGAAGCCGCAGCGGCACTCGGAGACATGACGCAGGCCGTCAATCTCTCGCTGTCGCGCTGCAACGTCGCCGTCGCGGCGACGGCGGACACCATGCAGGATGCGCACAAGTCCACGGCCGTCGTGAAAGAGGCGATCGTCGCCATGGAGCGTATCGAAACCTCGTCGTCTAAGATCCGCCAGATCATCGACGTCATCGACCAGATCGCCTTCCAGACCAATCTGCTGGCGCTGAATGCCGGTGTGGAAGCCGCGCGCGCCGGTGAAGCCGGAAAGGGCTTTGCGGTCGTGGCGCAGGAGGTTCGCGAACTGGCGCAGAAATCCGCCGCCGCCGCGCGTGACATCACGACGCTGATCGCCACCTCGGCGGGCGATGTGGAAAGCGGTGTGGCGCTGGTGCTGAAGACCGGTGAAAGCCTGGAGCAGATCCAGAAGCGCATCCAGTCGGTCAACGACCAGATCGGTGAAATCGCCACCGCATCGCGCGAACAGTCCGGCCGCCTCAGCGAGATCAATGCCTCAGTCAACGAACTCGATCATGTGACGCAGCAGAACGCGGCGATGGTGGAGGAAACCACCGCCTCCGCCTTCTCGCTGGCAAGCGAGGCGGATGGGCTGACCGAACAGGTCGGGCAATTCTCCGTCGGTGATAGCCGGCAACGGGACCAGCGCTACGCCGCCTGATCGCGACAGACACGAAGATGACGGGGGAGAGTTTTCCGCTCCCATCAGCAAAAAGGCCGGAGGCAATCCTCCGGCCTTTTTGTTTGTAACCGGGCTCCCAGGGGCCGAAGCCCCTGGGAACACGCCGGCGTCCTGGACATCACGATGATCCGTCGCCGGCTTCCGGGGAGGACCTCAGAAGAAGCCAACCTTGTTCGGGCTGTAGGAAACCAGCAGGTTCTTGGTCTGCTGGTAGTGGTCGAGCATCATCTTGTGGGTCTCGCGACCGATGCCCGACTGCTTGTAGCCACCGAATGCCGCACCCGCCGGATAGACGTGATAGCAATTGGTCCACACACGGCCCGCCTCGATGCCGCGACCGGCGCGATAGGCGATATTGGTATCGCGGCTCCAGACGCCGGCACCCAGACCGTAAACCGTGTCATTGGCGATTTCGAGCGCCTCTTCCACCGTCTTGAAAGTGGTGACGGAAACAACCGGACCGAAGATTTCCTCCTGGAAAATCCGCATCTTGTTGTTGCCTTCAAAGACGGTCGGCTGGATGTAATAGCCGTCCTTCAGATCGCCGGTCAGCGTCTTGCGGTCGCCGCCGGTCAGAACCCTGGCGCCTTCCTTCTTGCCGATCTCCAGATAGCTCATGATCTTGTCGAACTGTTCCTGCGAGGCCTGTGCGCCCAGCATGGTCGACGGATTGAGCGGATCGTCCTGGCTGATGGCCTGAACGCGCTTGATGGCCTTTTCCATGAAGCGGTCATAGATCGACTCATGCACCAGCGCCCGCGACGGGCATGTGCAGACCTCACCCTGGTTGAGCGCGAAGAAGGCGAAACCTTCGAGCGCCTTGTCGAGGAAGGCGTCGTCCTCGTTCATCACATCGGCAAAGAAGATGTTCGGCGATTTGCCGCCCAGTTCCAGCGTGATGTTGGTGACGTTGTCGGCGGCATAACGCATGATTTCCTTGCCGACCGAGGTGGAACCGGTAAAGGCGATCTTGGCGATGCGGTTGCTCTGCGCCAGCGGCTTGCCGGCTTCGAGGCCCGTACCGTTGACGATGTTGAGGACGCCGGGCGGCAGCAGGTCTTCGATCAGTTCCATCACGATGAGAATGGAGGCCGGTGTCTGTTCCGCCGGCTTCAGCACCACGCAGTTGCCGGCGGCAAGCGCCGGTGCGAGCTTCCACGCGGCCATGAGGATCGGGAAATTCCACGGGATGATCTGGCCGACAACGCCGAGCGGCTCATGGAAGTGATAGGCGACCGTGTCGTTGTCGATTTCGCCGATCGTGCCTTCCTGGGCGCGGATGCAGCCCGCGAAATAACGGAAATGGTCGATGGCGAGCGGAATATCCGCATTGGTGGTCTCGCGCAGCGGCTTGCCGTTGTCCCAGGTTTCCGCCCGGGCGATGAGGTCGAGATTGTCCTCGATCCGCTGGGCGATCTTGAGCAGGATGTTGGAGCGCTCGATAATGCTCGTCTTGCCCCATTTGTCACGGGCCTTGTGGGCAGCATCCAGCGCGAACTCGATATCGGCCGCATCCGAACGCGGCACTTCGCAGATCTTGTGGCCCGTGACCGGCGAAAGATTATCCATGTAGCGGCCGGATTTCGGCTCCACCCATTTTCCGCCGACGTAATTGCCGTATTTCAGCTTGAAGGGCGCTTCGCCGGCTTTCTGCTGAACCTGAATATTCATTGTTTCATCCTCCCTGATGAAAACGATCCGCGACGGATCGCATGAGAGGAAGGTGGGCCCAGATGGTGCGGTTCGGTAGAGGGGTGGCGCGGTTCCGCAGCGCACATTGTCTCACATCTGCGACAGACACGCGGCGGGACGGCTGAAACAGCCTTAATGCACGGCCAGCTTCTTCATCTTGCGGTGCAGTGTGGCGCGGCTGATGCCAAGCAGGGAAGCGGCCTGCGTGACATTGCCGTTGGTGCGCGACAGCACCCGGCGCAGCGCCGAACGCTCCGCTTCAGCAAGGTCGGAACCGCTGTCATGGCGCTGTTCCTGCAGAATATCCGCGGCCGGCAAACCCTGTGCGATGGCGTGATCGTCAAGCTTCAGCGCAAGGCGTGCGGCGCGTGTCGCACCCAGCACGAGATCGTCCTGATCCACGGCCAGCAGCGAAAGCGCCGCGCCGAAACCGGTCGGCACGACAACGATACGCGCGCCGGGAAAGGCGCGGCGGAAAAGATTGCCCTCGATGCGTTGCGCCGCATCCTTCACCGCCTGCGTGACGAAGGAGAAGGTCATCTCGTTGATATCATCGCGGCAGGTGGAAATATCGAGCGCCCCCGTCACCCGGCCGGTGTGATCCCGGATCGGCGCAGTGGTGCAGCAGAGCTCGGTATTCGACGTAAAGAAGTGCTGGTCGCGATAGACCACCACGGAGCGCTCGTCGACAAGCGCCGTACCGATGCCGTTGGTACCCACGCTCGCCTCGCTCCAGACCGCGCCGGACCAGAGACCGAGGGCGCGGAAATCACGGTCGTCGCCGGCAGCGCCACGCCGCTCCAGCGCAACACCCTGCGCATCGGTCAAAAGCAGGCAGCAGCCGGCCCTGCCGACGCTGTGAAAAATCCGGTCCAGTTCATCCGTGCTTTCGGCGATCAGGCCGGCTGCGCTTTCACGGGCGCGGCGAAACTCGAAATCGCTGAGAAAGATCGGCTTGCGGTTTTCCTCCGGCGCAAGACGGTGCTTGACCATGCAGCGGCGCCACGAGGCAACAATCGGAGAACTTGCGGCTGCGGAACGGTGGCGTGCGGTCTCATACACGCGTTCTGCATGGGCGATGTCTGTCGGCATACGCTCCTCCCAAAGCTTTTCGGCGATGGTGCGCTGGAAGCGTTCATGTTTCAACTAAAAACTTCGCGACCGCCATTGCGGGGCGCAACCGCGGGCTGCGCCCGAAAATCAGACCGCCTTGAAGTAACGACGCCGATCAGCCGCGGCATCCGGCTCGTCCTCGGGCGCAAGAAACGTGTCATCCACCAGATTGGCGATGGAGTTCAACGGACCGGGCCTGCCGAAAAAGAAGCCCTGTACCTGCAGGCAGCCTTCGCGGCGCAGGAACTCGATATGGGCCTTGGTCTCCACCCCTTCCGCAAGCACCGGAATATTGAGGCTGTGCGCCAGGATAAGCGTCGAGCGAACGATCGCCTCCGACTGCACATTGGTCGAAAGGCCGTCTATGAAGGCGCGGTCGATCTTGATCTTGTCGAAAGGGAAGCTCTGCAGGGTCGATAGCGAGGAATAACCCGTGCCGTAATCGTCCATGGCGATCTTGACACCCAGCGCCTTCAGCTTGCGGATGGTCAGCAGCGCATGGCGGTGGTCGGCGATGATGCTGCCTTCGGTGATCTCCAGCTCGAGCCTTTCCGGCGCAAGCCCCGTCTCCGAGAGAATTTTCTCAACCTTTTCGGGAAAATCATTGTCCGCGAGCTGCTGTGGCGCGACATTCACCGCGATCGCAAGCGATTTTTTCCAGAGCGCCGCCTGCACGCAGGCTTCCCGGAGAACCCATTCGCCGAGTTCGACGATAAAGCCGGTCTGTTCGGCAATCGGAATGAACTCCGCGGGAGAGACCATGCCGCGTTCGGGATGTTTCCAGCGCAGGAGCGCCTCGAAACCGACAATGCTGCCGCTGCGGGTATCATTCTGCTGCTGGTAATAAAGCTCGAATTCGTTGTTGGCGAGGCCGCTGCGCATGGCGATGGCAAGCGCATTGCGTTCGCGCGCCGCTTCATCCATGGACTTGTCGTAAAAACAGATCGTGTCCGAACTGCCGCCTTTTGCCCGGTACATGGCAACGTCGGCCTGCGCCATCAGCGTATCGGCATCGATGGAGCCGCTGTTTCGGACCGATATGCCAACGCTGGCGCCGACGGAAAACGTCTGACCGTTCCATTCCACCGGCTTGCTGATCTGTTCGATCAGCCTCTGGGCAAATTCCGCACCATCGGCGCGGGTATAATAGGAATGGGTCATCGCCACGAATTCATCGCCACCCATGCGCGCCAGAAACTCCCCGGCCTTCAGCACGGAGCTAGCACGGTCGGCGATGGCGCGCAGCACGGCGTCACCCGCCGCGTGACCGTGGACGTCGTTGATTTCCTTGAAGCGGTCGAGATCGATGGACAGAAGCGCGGTATGCGCACCCATGGACACATGGCGCGTGCGACGGTTGAGATGCTCGATGAAAGCCGCCCGGTTGGGAATGCCCGTCAGCGGGTCATGCAGCGAAAGATGGCGATAGCGGGCAACCGCCTGCTGGGTGGACTGGGCATCGATGACATAGGTGGAAAGTCCGAGCGCCAGCAGCAGAAGGGTCACGGCGATGGCACCGCCGCCCATGATGGCCGGCGGCAGCAGGTTTTCGGGAATGACCACGCGCGGATCGAAGGCGAAGGACATCGACGCCATGCCGGTATAATGCATCGAGGCGATGGCCAGGATGAGAAATGTCACCGCGCTATACTGGCAGAAGCGATTGAGAGGCCGCGCAACCCGGTTGACCGCAACGGCGCCCAGCACCGCCCCCAGCACCAGCGAGGCGATGACATAGGTCTGGTTCCAGAAAAGCATGCCCTGAACATTATAGGCCGCCATGCCGGTATAGTGCATGGCCGCGATGCCGAGGCCGAGCGTAACCCCGCCCGCCTCAACCAGCACGCTGCGCCCGGCATAGGCGGAAATACCGAAGCCGATGGTGGTCGTGGTAATGGCGATCAGCAGCGACAGCCCGGTCAGATAGGGATCGTAACCCACATCGCCCGCCGCGACATAACCCAGCATCGCCACGAAATGGGTGGTCCAGATCGCCGCACCGCCATTTACGCCGGCCAGAAACAGCCAGTTGATCTTTTGCACCCCCGTCGCCAGGCGCGCCCTCGAAAAAAGGCGTATCGTAACGAAACTTCCCAACATGCAGACGAAGACCGCTGCGGCGGTGTACCGGAAGTCGTGATCGATGGTAAGGCACTGAAGAACTGTGAGCATTGGCGTCTACGCTATTGGAATTTTGCGCAGCCTTATCATTTATCAGGTTTTCACGGGGTTTATATGAATGGATAAGTATATATTAAAGGTTGCAACAAGCGAGTGCATTAGTTGCAACTAATGAAATCATGACTAGGTATCGGGCAAAAACGGATCACTCTTGTCTTTATGTGCCGTTTGTATTATAGCGCCCGCACCCGTGTAGACACCCTTGGAGGCAACGCGGGCGGGATGGCCTTAAGGCCTCTCCGGTTCAGGCCGCTTTGTTCGGCATGAACTCTCCATATAACCTCGAAAGGAATTGCCATGAGCAAAGAATCGTATGAGCTCAAGGCCGAGGCGCGCGAACGAGTTGGTAAGGGGTCCTCTCGTGAACTTCGCCGCAACGGTTTGATTCCCGCTGTCATCTATGGTGACAAGCAGGCCCCCATTTCCATCGCGCTTTCGACCAACGAAGTGACCAAGCGTATCCACGCTGGCGGCTTCATGACGACGGTTGCGGTCATCGACGTCGACGGCAAGAAGATCAAGGTCCTCCCGAAGGACTACCAGCTTGATCCGGTCCGCGACTTCACCATGCACGTCGACTTCCTGCGCGTTTCGGGCAACACGCTCGTCAACGTCGAAGTTCCGGTTCACTTCGAAAACGAAGAAAAGTCGGACATCAAGGTCGGCGGCGTTCTGAACATCGTTCGCCACACGGTCGAGTTCCACTGCCCGGCCAACGACATTCCGGAGTTCATCACGGTTGATCTGACCGGTCTGAAGATCGGCGACAGCGTTCATATTTCGAGTGTGAAGCTGCCGAAGAACATCACGCCTGTCATCGCTGACCGTGACTTCACGATCGCAACGATCGTAGCTCCGGCTGCGGGCATTGCAGAAGAAGCGACTGAAGAAGCTTCCGAGGAATAATCGGCGGCCGCAAGGCCGGACAGTTTCGAGACTTGAGGCCCGTTCCCTTCCGGAACGGGCCTTTTAGTTTTTATGAACTTTAAAACCAGAAAGCTTGCCGCCTGTGCAGGATGCGGCCCCTGTTTCAGCGTCGATTAACACTTCCATGAAACGATACCCTTGCGCTGTCGTGGAAACACCGGACGGGCCGGGAAACATCGTGAGGAAACAGGGCTTTTGCCGAAACCCTCGCGAAGTTCTCTCCGGATGGGTGAAACGGAGCGCAGCAATTCTGGGGCAAAGGGTAGCTGCAATCGAACATGGCTCATTCCGTCGAAAGTCGCTTTATCGCGATTGTTTCCGGCGCACTTCTCACAGTGGTCGCCCCGCTCTTCACGCTTTTGCTGACGCTTTCCTACAACGAGGCCATCCGTAGCCAGCGCAATCACCTGGAAATTCTGCTGTCGACCAATGCACAGGCACTCGCCCGCCCCCTCTGGGATCTCGACGACGACACGATAAACCAGATTACCGGAACCCTCGTTTCCGACCCGATGATCAGGATGGTCGAGGTCAAGGACACGTCCGGCCAGCTCGATATCGTGCAGACGGCCGGCAGCGAGTTCATTCAGGATGCGGCCACGACGACGCGCGAGGTGACCTACAAGACGACGAAAGGCACGATCACCGTCGGGGAACTGACGGTCTACTACAACAGCGTCAGCCTTCTCACCTCCCTCAGCCGCACCGAGATGGCCTTCATCACGATTTTCGTTCTCGCCATTCTCACCATCGTTCTGGCGGCGATTGCCGGCAACCGCTTCATGGTCATCCGGCCGCTGATGCGGCTCGCGGCAGCGATAGAGGCAACACGTCGTCTCGGCTCCCGCCACCATGTCGACTGGCGGTCGAAGGACGAAATCGGCCGGCTGGCGAAAAGCTTCAACGAAATGCAGACCCAGCTCGAAAAGGAAGAGCTGGAGATCAAGAATGCCCACGAACGCAAGACGGAAATCTACAACCGCACACCCGCCATGCTGTTCTCGCTCGACAGGCACGACCGGATCGCCGCCGTCAGCGACTATTGGGTGCAGGCGACCGGTTACGATCGCGCCAGGATACTCGGCCTGAACTTCGCCGATCTCATCCACACGGATGATCGCCTGCTCTTCCGGCAACGCAAGGCAGCACAGCAGTCACCAGATGTCTCGCATGCCGGCATTACCGTCCGCTTTCATTGCATGGATGGCAGCGTGATGGATGCGCTTATCCTCGAAAAGCCTCTCGATTCCGGCGATGCCGTGCATCAGAGCACCTGCCTCTGCGTCATGACGGATGTGACCGAACTGCGCCAGTCGGAAAAACGCAACCGCCAGCAGGCCATTTCCGACCACCTGACCGGCCTCTTCAACCGTCAGGGTTTCGAGGCGATCCTCGACCTGCAGATCCGCGAAGCGGACAGAAACGGCAGCGAACTGGCCTGCCTGTTCATCGATCTCGATCGCTTCAAGGCCATCAACGACAATCTTGGTCATGCGGCAGGTGATGCGGTTCTCAAGCAGTTCACGCTGAAGCTCGAACCGCTGCTGACGGCGCTGGACAGCGCGTCGCGGCTCGGCGGCGACGAATTCGCCATCCTGCTGGCCGGCGACAAGGTGGAAGAGCGCGCGCTCGAGTTCTGCGAACGCATCTGCGCCATACTGGACACACCTTTCGAGATTGCCGGCAACAGCATCCGCCTCAGCGCCAGCATCGGCATGGCGGTTTACCCCCTGCACGCTTCCAGCGCCTCCGAGCTTCTGCAGAATGCCGACATGGCGATGTATACCCGCAAGAGAACGGGCAAGAATGGTTCCCAGGTCTTCGACAGTTCGATCATGGATCGGGCGCGCGAACATGCGGAACTGGAGCGGGATATCGCGCAGGCGCTTTCCGAAAACTGGTTCGAAGCCTACTTCCAGCCGATTCAGGACCTCGCAACCGGCCAGACGGCCGGCTTCGAGGCCCTGCTGCGTCTCAATCACCCGGACAAGGGTCTGCTCTCTCCCGCCGCCATCATCAGCCTTGCGGAAGAGAACGGCACCATCCATCGCATCGGCAACGTTATCCTCGATCAGTCGATCGCCAATCTCGCCAGACTGTCGCGCCTGCCGGGCATGGAGCAGACCTATGTGGCGGTGAACTTCTCACCGCTGCAGTTCGAGCCGGGATTGCCGACACGCATCGCCGGCGTGCTGCACCGCCATGGCATTCTTCCCAAGCGGCTGGTCATCGAGATAACCGAAGCCGTCATCATGAAGGACGATCCGCAAATCCGGGCGATCCTCAATGCCATTCACCAGCTGGGCTGCCGCATCGCGCTGGACGATTTCGGCACGGGTTATTCCTCGCTCAGCTATCTCAGCCGTTTCCCGGTCGACATCGTCAAGATCGACCAGTCCTTCACGCGCTCGATCTGCGACGACGCGATGGAAATCAGGCAGCGCAACCGTATGCTTGTCGAAGGCATTGCCGCCATCTCGCACAAGATGAACTGCTCCGTCATCGCCGAAGGCGTCGAGACGCAGGAGCAGAAGGAGCTTCTTGCCGATATAGGCGCCGATTACGGTCAGGGCTATTTCTTCGCCCGGCCGCAGCCTATCAGCGGACTGATCACCGCATTGGAAGGACAATCCGCTATGGGCCGCATTGCGGCACGGCAGGCGTAGGGCGGAGGGAAGAGATATGGGATTGATCCGCTTTTGCCTGATCTTTCTTGCTCTCGCCAGCCCGGCCTGCGCCGCCAAGCTTTTCCTGACGACCGAAATCTACCCCCCATATAGTCTGCAGGCCGCTGACGGCAGCGTGCGGGGCGTCTATTTCGATCAGCTGAAGATCGTGCTGGAGGAAACCGGCACCAGTTATGAGGTCGCCGTCATGCCCTGGGCGCGGGCGATCGCCCTGGCCACGACACAGGCCATGCATTGCGTCTTTGCCACGGCAAGGACACAGGAGCGGGAAAAGCTCTTCAAATGGGTCTCGCCGATCCATATCGACCGCAACATCCTCGTGGCTCGCCGCAAAGCGGATATCAGTATCTCCAGTCTTGAGGACGCCAGGAAATACCGGGTCGGGACCCAGCGCGGCGATTATACCGAAACCCTTCTGGAAACGCTCGGTTTCCCGCAGGTGGATGTCGGGGCGGATTTCCAGATCACGCTTCACAAGCTGAAAGCCGGGCGCATCGACCTGATGCCCATGTCGGAAAGCACCTTCAGAAGCCTGCCGGCGGATACGTTCAGGGAGGTGATAACCCTGACGCGACAACAGCTGGGGCTTGCCTGCAATAAAAGCGTTCCCGACGCCCTGATCGCCAAACTGCAGGCCCGGCTGGACAGGCTGATCGCTGACGGAACGCAGCAGCGCATATTCGACCGCTACAACCTCGTCAGCCCCTGAGCGGCATCCCGCAAATCCATAAAAAGATTGACAGCCGGCGGATTTCGGGATGGTGACAACAGCATCATCAGGTAAAACGCGGACATGCCCCATGAAGATCATTGCAGGACTTGGTAATCCCGGCGCGCAATATGCGGGAAACCGTCACAATATCGGCTTCATGGCCGTCGACGCGCTGCAGCGCCTGCCCTCCTTTTCGCCCTGGTCGAGGAAGTTCAAGGCGGAGATTTCCGAAGGAGAGATCGGTGGCGAAAAGGTCCTGCTGATGAAGCCGCTGACCTATATGAACCTGTCAGGCGAATCCGTCGGCGAGGCCATGCGCTTCTTCAAGCTGGCGCCCGGCGACATCATCGCCATCCATGACGAACTCGATCTTCCGGCCGGCCGCGCGCGCATCAAGACGGGTGGCGGTCATGGCGGCCATAACGGCCTGAAATCGCTCGACGCCCATTGCGGCAAGGACTACCGCCGTCTGCGCCTCGGCATCGGCCATCCCGGTGACAAGGAGCGTGTGCATGGCCACGTGCTCGGCGATTTCGCCAAGGCCGACCGTGTCTGGCTCGATCCGCTTCTGGACGCCATTGCCGACAATGCCGCCATGCTGGTGAAATCAGAGGATTCACAGCTGATGAACAAGCTGGCGCTCGCCACGGGCAGCAAGCCGGAAGCTGAAAAACCGGCCAAGGCAGCCAAGCCCGCCGCGCAATCCCACATCCATCAGGCACGCAACAGCGCGCAGCCGAAAAAGCTGCCGGAAACCGGCCCGATGGCCGAAATGCTGAAGCGCATGTTCGGCAAGAAGGACTAGACCGCGGATGCCTGCTCAGCGCATCGTCCTGCGCAAAGCCGAAGCCGGCGATCTGCCCGGCCTGCTTGAACTTTACCGCGCGCTTAACCCGTCCGATCCGGCATTAACGGTGGACGAGGCAAACACTGCCTTTTCCGCCATGCTCAGGCAGCCCGGCCTTACCGTGTTTCTGGCAATGGATGGCGAGAACCCCGTCGCCACCGCCACGCTCCAGATTGTCCCGAACCTGACGCGCGCCGCCCGCCCCTATGCCTTCATCGAAAATGTGGTGACGCTGGAAACCCGTCGCGGCCTTGGATATGGCCGCGCGGTCGTGCGCCATGCCGTCGAGGCCGCTTTTGCCGCTAATTGTTACAAGGTGATGCTGCTGACAGGCCGGGAGCGACCGGAAGTCCATGCCTTTTACGAAAACTGCGGCTTCGTGCAGAACAAGACCGGCTTCCAGATCCGGCAAGATTAGGCCCGGAGCACGAATAGGAATTTTATCTGCAATTGTTGCCCACCTCGCATTCCTGTGCTTGTCACAGGGATCCAGCCAGCCCGGATCTCTTGGCTGAAAGGGCCCTTCTGGCCGCGCAGACGCGCGTCAACTGGTTTCCCGTGATTAGCGCAGGAATGAGGACGAGTGAGAACGGACGCATCCAGTGTGCCGCGCCCCGGCGTTCAAAAAACGCTCATTCCTCCGGCTCGGTGGTGAACATCAGCGGAAATCCAGCCTCCTTGCCGAGATCGGTCGCCTCCTTCGCCTTGGTCTCGGCGATATCGCGTTCGCAGACAACCACCACGGCGCTGCCGAAGCGATGTGCCGTCATCATCACCCGGTGGCCGGTTTCCTCTCCCATCCGGAAGACGGCCTTCAGCACCACGGTGACGAAGTCGCGTGGCGTATAATCATCGTTCAGCAGAATGACCTTGTAGAGCTTCGGCCGCTCCAGCTTCGGTTTAACGCTCGGTTTGGGCTTGAGATCGACAGGGCTGTCACTCATCATCGTCGCTCGTGCCTGTCGCGCATCGTGGTTGTTCATGGAAAACCCCGTTGATGACGAAAGATCGGTGGCTTGATCCGCCTATATTGCGCCGCAACCGCGCCATCGACAAGCCCGGCGCGGTGCCTGCGCGAAATTCCGCGCCATTCGCAGGGCTTTGCCCGCACAAATCGGCCCGCGGGCTTGACCTTGCCCTGCCGTTTCCGCAAAAGGCTCCTCAACGAATTCTTTCAAACGGACAGGTTTCAAGCCATGGGCTTCAAATGCGGTATCGTTGGATTGCCGAATGTCGGCAAGTCCACCCTCTTCAACGCGCTGACGAAAACGGCCGCCGCACAGGCCGCCAACTATCCCTTCTGCACCATCGAACCGAACACCGGCGAAGTGGCGGTTCCGGATGCGCGCATGAAAACCCTCGCCGACATTGCCGGCTCGAAGGAAATCATCCCCACCCGCATCTCTTTCGTCGATATTGCCGGTCTGGTGCGCGGCGCATCGAAGGGCGAAGGCCTCGGCAACCAGTTCCTCGCCAATATTCGCGAAGTCGACGCCGTGGTGCACGTTCTGCGCTGCTTCGAGGATGACGACATCACCCACGTCGAAGGCCGGATCAACCCCGTGGCCGATGCCGAAACCATCGAGACCGAGCTGATGCTCTCCGACCTCGAAAGCCTCGAGCGCCGCACGGAACAGACCCGCAAGCGCGCCACCGGCAAGGACAAGGAATCGCTCGCGCAGCTGCCGCTGATGGAAGCTTCGCTGAAGCTTCTCAACGAAGGTAAACCGGTCCGCACCCTGCTCTCCACGCTCGATGCCGAGGAGTTGCGCATCCTTCAGGGCCTTAACCTCCTCACCGCACATCCGGTTCTTTACGTCTGCAACGTCGCCGAAGGCGACGCCGTCGATGGCAACGAACACACGAGGGCGGTTGCCGAAATGGCCAAGGCCCAGGGTGCTGAAACCGTCATCATCTCCGCGGCGATCGAATCCGAGGTCGCGCAGCTTCCCGATGAAGAGGCGAAGGAATTCCTCTCCGCCCTCGGGCTCGAGGAAGCAGGCCTCGACCGTCTGATCCGCGCCGGCTACAAGCTGCTCGATCTCATCACCTATTTCACCGTCGGCCCGAAGGAATGCCGCGCCTGGACCATCGAGCGCGGCACCAAGGCTCCGCAGGCCGCAGGCGTCATCCACTCCGATTTCGAACGCGGCTTCATCCGTGCCAATACCATCGCCTATAACGACTACGTCGCTTTCAAGGGCGAAGTCGGCGCCAAGGAAGCCGGCAAGGCCCGCGATGAAGGCAAGGAATATGTGGTTCAGGACGGCGACGTCATCCACTTCCGCTTCAATACCTGATCTGGCCCTGAGCAAGGTGACAACCCGGTCGTTTCTTTGACGTCCCAGTGGCACAACACCTGTCGCTTGTGCTTCTCCCTTCCGGGGAGAAGCCAGCCCAGGGGGTTGGATGGGGAAATCCGTTCCGGAAATCACCTCCCTTGCCCCTCATCTCACTACTGCGCGCCCCGGGGAGAAGGCGACGGGCCTCCACGCTCCACACCACCTCCCCATAGAGCACGTCGCCTCCTCGATTTGACCTTTACGTAAAGGGAAAAATCATCTTAGATGCGCCGACCTTGACTGTGCGAAGGGAGGACGCCATGACGCCGGTCGCGACTTATGCCTATGAGGATTTTCCCGTCGGGCGGGAATTTCCCCTTGGGCCGCAATCGATTTCCGCAGAGCAGATCATTGCTTTCGCCAGTGAATTCGACCCGCAACCCATGCACCTTTCCGAAGAAGCGGGCCGCCAGAGCATTCTCGGCGGACTTGCGGCATCGGGCTGGCACACCTGCAGCCTGCTGATGCGGATGATGGCCGACAGCTACATCTCCGACTCGACCTCGCAGGGCAGCCCCGGCATCGATTACGTCGACTGGAAGAAACCGGTTCTGGCCGGAGACACGCTCTCGGGGAAATCCATCGTTCTGGAACAGCGTCCTTCCGCATCGCGCCCCGGTATCGGCCTCGTGAAATTCCGTCATGAGCTTTACAATCAGCGCGGTATTCTGGTCGCGCAGGGCGAAAACACCGTAATGTTCCTGATGCGGGCGGGTGGAGGTCTTGCAGCATGAGACTGGCGGAACTTTCACCGATCGGCGAGCGCGTCACCCTCGACACCCTGCATTTTTCCGCCGAGGACATCATCCGTTTCGCCCGGGATTTCGATCCTCAGCCCTTCCATCTCGATGCCGAAGCCGCCAGGAACAGCGTTTTCGGTGGCCTGTGCGCCTCCGGCTGGCACACCGGCGCGGGCTGGATGAAGTGTTTCCTGTCCCATTGGGCAAAGGAGGTCAAAAGGCTGAAACAGCAGGGCCTTGAACCACCGCGGCTTGGCCCCTCCCCGGGTTTTCGCGAACTCAAATGGAAAAAGCCGGTTTTCGCCGGTGACGACGTGACCTATTTCGTTACGCTGCTCGACGCCCGTCCGCTGGAATCCCGCGCCGGCGTCTGGCTCAACACCACCTTCAATGAAGGTGTGAACCAGTCGGGAGAAACGGTGCTGACCTTCCGCAGCGGGGTTCTGGAATTCGAATAGGCGCTGGTCCATCTCAATCCGCCGCGATACCTTTTCCGGAAGAATCGCGGCGGGCAGATAAATATGAACGATATTCTAAAGGGTTATGCCGAAGCCGCGACGCCTGAGCTGATTTCCAGATTTGACGGACTGGACTGCGGAGAGATTTACGCACCCGTCATCGACCTGCTGCCGGCGACACCATCCCGAATCGCGGATATCGGCAGCGGCACCGGGCGCGATGCCGCCTGGTTTGCCGCGCAGGGCCATGATGTTCTGGCCGTCGAGCCGGTTGGAGAGCTTCGTGAACCCGGCATGCAATTGCATCCATCGAACAGAATAACTTGGCTGGATGACACTTTGCCCGCACTGGCAAAGGCTCGCCGCTATGGCGCCTTCGATCTGGTTGCCCTTTGCGGCGTCTGGCACCACATCGATCACGGGGTGAGGCAGGCCGCAATGGCAAGCCTCTCGGAGATGACGGCGACAGGCGGATTGCTGATCATGTCGCTGCGTCACGGCCCGGCGCCCAGGGGCCGCCGCGCCTTTGCCATTTCCCCGATGGAAACCATAGACGAGGCCACCCGTTTCGGCTTCACGCTCATCAGACAGGTGGAGGTTGACTCCATTCAGCCGGGGAACCGCGCTCTGGGTGTTCACTGGACGTGGATCGCCCTGCGAAAGACGAGCCAAAAACGCAGGCTGCCGCAGCAGCCCTGAGCCGTTCCTTCGGCCTCAGTGGCCCGAAAATTCCACCAGCGTCCGCACCTCGACACCAAGATCCTCCAGCTTCCTGCGGCCGCCGAGATCGGGCAGATCAATGACGAAGCAAGCGGAGACGATTTCCGCGCCCATCTGCCGCAAAAGCTTGACCGCGCCTTCAGCAGTGCCACCGGTCGCAATCAGGTCATCGACGAGAATGACCTTCTCGCCCGGCTGCACGGCGTCCACATGCATTTCCATTTCGTCGACGCCATATTCCAGGCTGTAGGCGACCCGCACCGTCGTGTGTGGCAGCTTGCCCTTCTTGCGGATGGGCACGAAACCGGCCGAGAGCTGATGCGCCACCGCGCCGCCCAGAATGAAGCCACGCGCCTCCATGCCGGCGATCTTGTCGATCTTCGTTCCCGCATAGGGCTGCACAAGCTCGTCCACCGCCCGGCGGAAAGCGCGCGGATTGCCGAGCAGTGTCGTAATATCCCGAAAGATGATGCCCGGCTTCGGATAGTCGGGAATGGAACGGATGGCGGCGGCAAGCTCCGAAGCGATAACGGTCATGGTATTTCCATAGATGGGAATGGATCAGAAGGTTCGGGCCACCCTATCAACTTGCCGGCTGCGGACCAACAAAAAAGGACCGGCGCAGGCAACGGCCATCATCTGTTGGCACGGAACATCAATAGCCCGGGGCACGCGAGCGGCGATACAGGCAAGCTTATCCGGCCGGCCATGAAAAAGCCCCCACGGAAGACCGTGGAGGCCAATGATTTCAACCGATTAAAACCGGTTCAATGTTCCTTGTTGGCGTAGACCGACTTCTTGGTGAGATAGATCAGCGCCGTGAAGATGAACAGGAACACCATGACCATGAAGCCGGTGCGCTTGCGTTGTTCCAGATGCGGTTCCGCCGCCCACATCAGGAAAGCGGAGACATCCTTGGAATATTGATCCACGGTCTGCGGCGCACCGTCGTCATAGGTCACCTGATCGGCACTGATCGGCGGCGCCATCTTCAGCGACGCTGCGCTGACGAAATACGGGTTGAAGTGCGTGCCTTCCGAAACTTCAACGCCGGCCGGCGGGTCCTGATATCCGGTCAGCAGCGCGTGGATATAATCCGGGCCGCCTTCCTGATAACCGCCGACGATCGGGATCATGTCGATGATGAATTGCGGGAACCCGCGCTCCACGCCGCGTGCCTTGGCAAGCAGCGACATGTCGGGCGGTGCGGCCCCGCCATTGGCGGCGGCAGCCGCTTCATGGTTCGGGAACGGCGAAGGGAAATGATCGGAAGGCACAGCCTTGCGATTATACATTTCGCCATCGGCATTTGGCCCGTCCTGCACCTCATATTCGGCGGCGAAGGCCTTCACCTGGTCTTCCGAGTAACCGAGATCTCCCAGCGTGCGGAAGGAAACAAGGTTCATCGAATGGCAGGCGGAGCAGACTTCCTTATAGACCTTGAGACCGCGCTGCAGCTGGCCCTTGTCGTATTTGCCGAAAGGTCCGGCAAAGGACCAGCTCTGTTCCTCGGGCTTGATCACCGGGAAGTGGCCGCCGGCAATCGCATGTTCGGTCTTGGTGGCAAGGTCATGGCTCTCCTCGGCCGCAAAGGCGGCGGAGGAACAGCCGATGGCGGCGATAAGCGCGATGCTCGTGAGAAGCGTCTTCATTGTCGTCATCCTTCCTTCGCGCTCAGACTTCGGCGGCCGCTGGCGCGGCACCCCTCTTGGCCGCGTTCTTTTCGAGAACGGCCTCGGTAATCGAATTCGGAATACGCCGCGGCGTTTCCACCAGACCGAGGATCGGCATGATGACGAGGAAGAACCCGAAATAATACAGCGTTCCCAGCTGCGACATGACGACATACATGCCTTCCGCAGGGCGCGAACCCAGCCAGCCGAGCAGGATGGCGTTGGCCACGAACACCCAGAAGAACATCTTGTACCAGGGGCGATAAACGGCGGAGCGAACCTTCGACGTATCGAGCCAGGGCAGGAAGAACAGCACGATGATCGCGCCGAACATGACAAGAACGCCACCGAGCTTGGAATCGATCGGCCCGATATTGAAGGTAATGGCGCGCAGCATCGCGTAGAACGGCAGATAGTACCATTCCGGCACGATATGCGCCGGCGTCTTCAGCGGATCCGCCATGATGTAGTTATCAGGGTGGCCGAGGAAGTTCGGCATGTAGAAGATGAACCAGGCATAGGCGATGAGGAACACCGAAACGCCGAGCGCATCCTTCAGCGTCGCATAGGGCGTGAAGGGGACCGTATCGGTCTTGCTCTTCACTTCCACGCCGGTCGGGTTGGTCTGGCCGGTCACATGCAGCGCCCAGATGTGCAGGATGACGACACCCGCAATCATGAACGGCAGCAGATAGTGGAGCGCAAAGAAGCGGTTGAGCGTCGGATTGTCCACCGCAAAGCCGCCGAGCAGGAACTGCTGGATCCATTCACCCACGAGCGGGAACGCCGTGAAGAAGCCGGTGATGACGGTCGCACCCCAGAAGGACATCTGACCCCAGGGAAGCACGTAGCCCATGAAGCCCGTTGCCATCATCAGCAGATAGATCACGCAGCCGAGAATCCAGAGGATTTCGCGCGGCGCCTTGTAGGATCCGTAATAAAGACCGCGGGCAATGTGAAGATAGACCGCGATGAAGAAGAACGACGCGCCGTTGGCATGCATGTAGCGCAGCAGCCAGCCGTGGTTGACGTCACGCATGATCTTTTCGACGGAATTGAAGGCAACCGTCGTTTCAGCGGCATAATGCATGGCAAGCACGACGCCGGTGAGGATCTGCACGATCAGCATGACGGAAAGCATCGCGCCGAAGGTGTAGGCGTAGTTCAGGTTACGCGGGACAGGATAGGCAACGAAGCTGTCATAGATCAAGCGCGGCAAGGGAAGCCGCGAATCGATCCACCTTTCGATGCCGGTGGACGGCTGATAACTGGAATGACCACTCATGAATATCTGTCCCCTTATCCGATCTTGATCACGGTATCGGATGTGAATGCAAATGTCGGGATGGCGAGGTTTTCCGGCGCCGGACCCTTACGTATGCGGCCCGCCGTATCGTAGTGCGAGCCATGGCAGGGACAGAACCATCCGCCGAAATCGCCGGCCTGGCCGAGCGGAACGCAACCGAGATGGGTGCAGGAACCGATCATGACGATCCAGTTTTCCTTGCCCTCACCGGCGGAACGGTCGATATCCGTCGCCTGCGCGTCGACAGCGATGTTGGCATTGCGTGCCACCGGATCCTTGAGATCGCCAAGGGCGACGGCCTTGGCTTCCTCGATTTCCTTTTCCGTGCGGTTGCGGATGAAAATCGGCTTACCGCGCCACTTCACCGTCAGCGACATGCCCGGCTCGACCGCCGCCACGTCAACCTCGATGGAAGCGAGCGCCAGCGTCGATGCATCGGGACGCATCTGGTCGATGAAAGGCCATGCGACTGCAGCGGCGCCAACGACGCCCGTCATTCCGGTTACTAGATATAGAAAATCGCGACGGGTCGGTTCACCCGAGGCGTCGTGATTGGTTACGTGCTCGCTCACCGCTACACCATCCTCTGCGCTGTTTTTGCCGTAAATCGCATGAGTCCTCCCGCTATGATTTGATCCAGGACAAACTCCGTCCCATCGTCCTGGACACAACTGCGGCATTAAGAAACCGCGTCACTGTGTTTGATCGCAAAATATTGACTGACTTGGCAAGAGCAAAGCACACAAAGCTGCCGTAATTCTGCCCAAGGGGCCGATTTGCTTCTCATTTTTCCCGCGCCTTGGCAGGCGGGCAACATTGTGCGCACCCCTGCGCCATGTTAGGAGACGCGCAGGGAGAGCTTGGAACGCAGGGATTCGGATGACGGCGAAGCTCGCTTGCATGGTCTCCACGGTGGTGGCTGCCGTTCTTTTCATTGCCAGCCTGCGTTATGTGACGGATTTCTGGCTTCTTGCCTTCGTCACGAGTTTCCAGCTTCACATCGCCATCATCTGCATCCTGCTGTCATGCCTCGTCTTTTGGCTCACGCGCGACGCGGTTGCCGGCCTGCTTGTGGTCTGGTCGCTGGCGCTCGCCATCCATGCCGTCGTCATGCTTCTGGAATTCTCCACCTCCGCAACCTCGACGCCCGATGCCCGGCCTTTCCGGCTCCTGTCCTTCAACGTGCTGATGGACAATGCCGCCAATGCCGATGCGATCGCCGACACCATTCTCGATTCGGGCGCGGATGCGGTCTATCTGTTCGAAGCGGCGGCGCTGCAGTCGGTCCTGCCGCGCCTGCAGCAAACCTATCCTTACAGGCTCGGCTGTTTTGCCGGAACGCCGGGATGCGACCTTTTGATCCTGTCGAAGCGGCCGTTGCTGGAAGGCCGTTTCCACAGTCTCAGCGATCTGCGCCGGGACCGCTTCGCAATCGCCAGCGTCGATTTCGACGGCACTGAGCTGACGCTTGCCGCCGGGCACATCACCAAACCTTATTTCGACGATTATCACCGCGACGAGCTGGATGAAGTCAGCGAAATTCTCTTTCGTGTCACCGGGCCGCTCATTCTGGCCGGAGACTTCAATTCGGCGAGCATCGCCCCCGACATGCGCGCTTTCCTCGCCGCCAACGACCTCAGGAAAGCGACCTGGGAACCGGCCACATGGCCGACGGAGGCCGGCCGCTTCGGCATCGCCATCGACCACGTCTTCGCCCGTGCGCCGGCAATCCTGATGAAGACGACCCGCCTGCCCGGCAGCCTCGGTTCCAATCACTACGGGCTGATCTCGGATTTCATGATCGGCCGGTAGCAGACGCAAACCATAAGAAAACGGCGGCCCGAAAGCCGCCATTGTGTTTTTCAGGACGCTGCCGGGCGCGGTTCAGAACTCGGACCATTCCTGTGCCGACGCTGCCTGTCGCCCGCCCCCGAAGGCGGCAGCGATTTTATGCCCCATGGCGCGTGCCGGCGAAGGCTGCGGAACGGAGGCCGGACCGGCGACAAGGATAGTCTCTGCCGCCTCCCGCAGTCGGAACTGCGCCAGAAGCGCATTGAGAGCGCTTGCCTGCGAAGCGAGGCTGCCGCTGGCCGCCGTCGTCTGTTCCACCATGGCCGCATTTTTCTGGGTGCCCTGATCCATCAGGTTCACAGCGGAACTGATTTCCGAAAGGCCGGTCGACTGTTCGCGCGTGGAGATGACGATGGATGCGACGTGGCGGTTGATATCACGCACCTCGTCGACGATCCCCGCCAGCGCCTCCCCGGTCTTGCCGACCAGCGTGACACCCTCGCGCACCTGCTCGCCGGAGCGGTTGATGAGGACCTTGATTTCCTTGGCGGCATTGGCCGAACGTTGCGCCAGTTCGCGCACTTCCTGCGCGACCACGGCGAACCCCTTGCCGGCGTCGCCCGCACGCGCAGCCTCAACCCCGGCATTCAGTGCAAGAAGGTTGGTCTGGAAGGCAATTTCATCGATGACGCTGATGATATTGCTGATCTCATTGGCGGATTTTTCGATATCCTGTACCGCCAGAACCGTGCGTGTAACGATCTGGCCGGACATTTCCGCGCTTTCGCGCGCCCGTTCCACGATCCGGCCAGCCTCGGCAGCCCGATGGGCCGAATCCTTCACGGCCGTCGTCACCTGTTCAAGCGCCGCAGCTGTTTCCTCGACCGAAGAAGCCTGCTGCTCGGTGCGGCGGGAAAGATCGCCCGCCGCCGCCAGGATTTCACCGGCACCGGCATCGATGACCCGGGCATTTTCACCGACCGAGCGCAATGCCGATTGCAGCGTGGCGACGGATTCGTTGAAATCGCCGCGCAAACCGTCAAGCCGCTCGGCAAAGGCCATGTCCAGACGGCAGGTCATGTCGCCCTGCGAAAGTTTCTTCAGCCCGGCACCCAGATTTTCAACCGCGAAACGGATTTCTTCCGCCTCCCGCGCCTTCTGTGCCTCGTGCTCCAGACGTTCCCGCTCGCTGAGGCTGCGATTGGCCTCGGTTTCCCGCTCCAGGCGCTCTCGCTCGATGGCATTGTCGCGGAACACGGCAACGGCCGCAGCCATTTCCCCGATCTCGTCCTTGCGGCCGGAATGCGGAATGGAACTCGCATTATCGCCTGCCGCCAGACCGTTCATGGCGCGGGTGATGTCGTTGATCGGACGCGAAATGCGCAGGAAACTGAAGAGTGCGGCAACAAGCGCGACCGCGGCGGCGACAAGCATTGCGGCAACCGAGGTGAAGAAGGCAAACTGTCCGGCCGCTTCCGCCGCCTGCTGGTCCGCCAGACCACGCTGGCGATTATCCTCGATCATCTCTTTCATCAGCGCACCGGCGGCATTGCCCACCGGCGTCATGCTGGAAACCTGCGCCCGCGCTGCATCGACATCGCCGGTGATGACGATTTTTTTCAGCTCCGCACCCATGGCCTCGTAATTTGCGACCATCGTATTCAGGCGCTGGAATTTTTCCTTCGCTAAAGGCAGCTGCAGATGCGCGGCATAGGCGTCGAAAGCTTCGGCACGCTCCTGCTGGGTTTTGAGAATGCGCTGGAACAGGGCGTTTCGCGCCTCTGGCGTCGCGGCAGTCATGACCGCCAGATAGTTCCGGCGAATATCGTTAAGCCTGTCGCCCAGATCGGCGATGATGAGCGACCGCTCCATGCGGCGAACGATATTGTCCGCCTGCTGCTCCATCTCGGTGACGGATCGCATGCTTGCAATTCCCTGCGCGAGGGAAAAGAGGACGGTGATGCCGAACAATGCCGGCAGAAGAATACGAATTCTGAAAATATGCATTGTTTTCGATCCCAAAAAAAATGAGCGCGTTCCTCCCGCGGCCTTTTTTTACACGCATCGATAAACAAGAGCTTACCGCCGGATCATAAATTTTAGGTTGAATAAATCTTTTTATAAACGGAATAGCTAAAGGTATTAGCAACCAATGATTTTATATTTATGCATATTTGAACGAATGCGGGCTCACCCCTGCCACCCTCAGGCCTTCTCTTCAGCGGCGAGAAAACCGCCCGACTGCCGCGCCCAGAGTTCCGAATAAAGCCCACCCTGCAGGACGAGATCGGAATGGCTGCCCTGCTCCACAATACGGCCCTGATCCATCACGATCAGCCGGTCGAGAGCCGCGATCGTCGACAGCCGGTGGGCGATGGCGAGCACCGTCTTGCCCTGCATCAGCTCGTCCAGATTGCTCTGGATCGCCGCCTCCACCTCCGAATCGAGCGCCGAGGTCGCCTCGTCGAGCACGAGGATTGGCGCGTCCTTCAGCATCACGCGGGCGATGGCGATGCGCTGGCGCTGACCACCGGAGAGTTTCACGCCGCGTTCGCCCACATGTGCGTCGAAACCGGTCCGGCCGCGTTGATCCTCCAGCCGCTCGATGAAATCATCCGCCTTGGCCCGGCGTGTCGCCTCCCGCAATTGCGCTTCGGTGGCGTCCATGCGGCCGAACATGATGTTGTCACGGATGGAGCGATGCAAAAGCGAGGTATCCTGCGTGACCATGCCGATATGGGCGCGCAGCGATTCCTGCGTTACCCGGGCGATATCCTGACCGTCGATCAGGATGCGGCCTTTCTCCACATCGTAAAAGCGCAGGAGCAGGTTGACGAGCGTGGATTTGCCCGCGCCAGAGCGTCCGACAATGCCGACTTTCTCGCCCGCCTTGATATCGAGGTTGAGATTGTCGATGACACCATTGGCCCGCCCGTAATGGAAGCTGACATTCTCAAAGCGGATGCTCGGCTTTTTGACCTCCAGCACCGCCGCATCCGGCGCATCGACCAGACCGATCGGCTGCGAAATCAACTCGGCAGCATTCTGCACCGTGCCGAAATTGCGCATGATGCCGTTGAACTGCGTCATCAAGCGGCCGAGCAGGAAATTGAGACGCAGCACCAGCGCCAGCGTGAAGGCGACCGCACCGGAACTGATCCTGCCGGACAGCCACAGATCGATGCACAACGCCGCCATCGAGGTGATCATCACGCCTGACAGCAGCGCCATGGAGGCGCGCACGCCGGTAATGAACCGCGTGAAGGTCATGGTCGCATTCTGGAAAATGTCGAAACCCTGCCGCATGTAGCGGTCATTCGCATCGTCGCGTCCAAACAACCGGAGCGTCTGGATATTGCTATAGGCATCCACCATGCGGCCGGAAAGCATGGAGGCGGCTTCCGCCGTCTCTTTCGAATGGTAGCGGATGCGCGGCACGAAATAACGCGCCAGTGCCGAAAAGATCAGCACCCAGACGAGGACGACAAGGGCAAGCCGCCAGTCCAGCCCGCCGATCAGAAACAGCATAGAGACGGAATAGATGCCGACAAACCAGACGCTTTCCATCAGCGAGGTGACGAGATCACCCGCCGCCTGCCCGCCGGACCAGACCTTGGTGACGATGCGTCCGGAAAAATCATTCTGGAAAAAGGAAAGCGATTGCCGCGCCACATGCATGTAGGACTGCCAGCGCACCAGATTGTAAAAACCGGGCGTGATGATCTGTTGGTCCACCAGTGCCGTAATCATCGTGACAACGAAGCGCACGACGCCGATCAGCACCAGCATGCCCACCAGTTCGCCGCCATGGGCAGCCAGAAGCCCGGCCCAGCCATCGCCCGGCTTGACGGTCGAGAGAATATCCACCAGCCGCCCGACGAACCAGAACAACGCCGCCTCAATGGCCGCCGTCAGCCCGCCCAGCACCAGCATGGCGAAAAACGGCGCCTTGGCCTGTGAAATATAAAACCAGATGAAAGCGAATGTGTTTTCAGGCGGCCTCAGGTCGTCCTTCCGGGCGAAAGGCCTGATCCAGTTCTCGAAGAACTCGAAGATGCGCGTAATGACCATCATCCGGATATAGGCGGATTCCCGGCTGGCGAACAGCCGCGGAGCCTTTGGGAAGAGATTATATTTCGGTAACGTTCGTGAAATGAAACGGACGCCAGGCGATGTCGCTACTTCAGGGCGATGAGTCCAGCGTCCGTAGGGCGGAATCCGCAGGCGTCGAAGTAAAATGGCCGGAGATGCGGATCAAAATCCACATGGAGCCACTCGCAGGTGGTATCTTTCGCCCGATCAACCACCTCCCCCATCAGCGCCATTGCAATGCCCCGACGCTGGAAAGCCAACGACACCATTGTGTCGAGAACAAACGCATGAACCCCGCCATCCCATGCAACGTTAACGAACCCGACGAGCTTCCCCGAATGGCGGGCACACACCCAGCCGAGACTGAAGCGATTGACCTGTGACCACCAGTCATCGGTGAGGATTCGATGCTCAAAGCACTCGGCGTGGAGGGCATTGACCTCGGCATTCCCGAACGCTCCACGCCACTCGGTCGTAAACCCGGAAGGGGTGGATTCTTGCGGTGATATCAGTTCCATTCGCATCCCTTTGCTCCGGCTCCGGAATCCGACGCGATCAGCGCCTGATCGCAAAAGACCCGTTTCTCACGGCGCAGACACGCCATTGCTGGATGCCGGCTCAAAGCCGGCATGACGACAGAGAGGTTTAGGCCTTCGGCAAAAAAGGGCGGGATCGCTCCCGCCCTCTCTCTTTCCTTATTCCGCGGCCACTTCCGCTTCGTGGTCGGCGATGAAGCCGCCGGACTGGCGCCGCCACAGATCGGCATAGATGCCGCCCATCGCCACCAGCTCCGCATGGCTGCCCGCCTCGACGATCTGGCCCTTGTCGAGGATGATAAGCCGGTCCATTTCCGTCAGCGTCGAAAGGCGGTGGGCGATCGCAATCACCGTCTTGCCTTCCATCAGCGAGAACAGGTTCTCCTGGATAGCCGCCTCGACTTCGGAGTCGAGCGCCGAGGTCGCCTCATCCAGCACCAGAATCGGTGCGTTCTTGAGAAAGACGCGGGCGATCGCGATACGCTGGCGCTGGCCGCCTGACAGTTTCACGCCGCGCTCGCCCACCTGGGCATCGAGACCCTGGCGACCATGCATGTCGACCAGCGTTTCGATGAAGTCCCAGGCATTCGCCCGCTTTGCCGCCGCGATCACCTGTTCGTCGGTGGCTTCGGGATGGCCATAGGCGATGTTGTCGCGGATCGACCGGTGCAGCAGCGAAGTATCCTGCGTCACCACGCCGATCAGCTCGCGCAGGCTGTCCTGCGACACCTTGGAAATGTCCTGCCCGTCAATGGTGATCCTGCCCGCTTCCAGATCATAGAAGCGCAGCAGCAGGTTCATCAGCGTCGTCTTGCCGGCGCCCGAGCGGCCAACGAGACCGACCTTCTCGCCCGGCTTGATATCCAGCGTCAGCCCGTCGATCACGCCCTTGTTCTTGCCGTAGTGGAAGCGGACATTGTCATAACGGATGGCGCCCTGCGGTGCCGCAAGCTGCGGCGCCTTGGCGACATCGACGATATCGTGCGGTTTCGTCATCATCGACATGCCATCATAGACCGTGCCGATATTTTCGAACAGCGACGTGACTTCCCACATGATCCACTGCGACATGCCATTGACGCGCATGGCAAGGCTGATGGCGATGGCGACCGAACCGGCCGTCACCGAACCCTGCATCCAGAAATAAAGACCGAGCGCCGCCGTGGAAAACAGCACCACGGCATTGTTGAGGTCGATCAGGATGTTGAAGCCGGAAATCTTGCGCATCTGGCGGTGAACGGTTCCGAGAAACACGTTCATGCCATCCCGCGCATATCTCTCCTCGCGGCCCGCATGGGAGAACAGCTTGATCGTCGAGATATTGGTATAGCTGTCGACGATCCGGCCCGTCATCATCGAACGCGCATCGGCCTGCTCCTGCGCCAGCCGGCCGAGTTTCGGCACGAAATAGGCAAGGATGGCCATATAGATGCCGAGCCAGGCCAGCAGCGGAATGACCAGCCGCCAGTCGGCCGCCGCCACCATGAACAGCATAGAGACAACGAAGCTGATGGCGTAGACGAAAACGTCGATCACCTTCAGCGCCACCTCACGAATCGCCAGCGCCGTCTGCATCACCTTGGTCGAGACCCGGCCCGCAAACTCGTTGGCGAAAAAGTTCATGGAGTGGCGCAGCAGGAAGCGGTGCATTTTCCAGCGCGCGATCATGCCGAAATTGCCGGCAAGCGTCTGGTGCATCGTCATCGTGTGGATCGCGCCCATCAGCGGCAGCAGGAAAAGCACCAGTCCGGCCATGCCGATCAGATGCCAGCCCTCATCGGCAAAAAACGTCTCGCGATTGGCCGTGGAAAGCCAGTCGACGATATTGCCGAGGAATTTGTAGAGCATGGCTTCCGCAATGGCGATGCCCATGGACATCAGGCCGAGCAGCAGCAGCCACGGCCATGCGGGCTTCACATAGTGCCACAGGAACGACAGCAATTTCTTCGGCGGCACGGAGGGCGTCGAAGACGGAAAGGGATCAAGGCGTTTTTCAAACCAGCCAAACATAGGCCAAGCTCCGGCAATCAATCGCCCCATCGTGAAAGGTGAGCGGACGCAAATATGGCTCACGACGGAACGGAGAAGTCTCTGGATATGGCCGTGACAGCCACATGACGAATCGGAATATGGGAAACGCGGTCGAACCGCGGAGTAACACCTAGGCCAGCAGCGGCACTACTGGGGCCGGGAGGCGAAAGCGAACGTAAATATCCATGCGAACCTCCCTGAGCTGGTGTTGAAGATGTGGCCTTGTAGCGCAAAAATTAGTCAATGACCAGCCGGAAAGATACTGACGCGCTGGAAAACTCTCGATTGTGGCGGACATGGCCAAATGGGCGGATTTACCCGCTAAGGTTTCCGCCCGGCAGCAGACACGAATGTGTCGTCTTATTCAGCCGCGTCCTGCGCCTGGCCACTCTCATATTGCGTGATCAGCTCGACCATTCCGGCCTGCGTATGGCGCTTGAGTTCCCGGCGGTCGCTGGGCTGCGGCGCGAAGGTGACGGTCAGGCCCGTATCCCGCACCGTGCCGATAGCGAAAGACGCCCCGGACAACATGCGCACGCCCTCATGCAGCCATAGCGGATCCGTGGCGAAATGCTGGCCGATGCCGACCACCACGGGAATGCCCTGCCAGTGCGACATGCGGTCATAGTGGATGTGGCCTGCGAGGATGCCGATGACATCATGTTCGAACAGCAGCTCGTCCAGCGCCTCGGTATCGTCAAAGGACAGGGATTCCCATTCCGCCTCGGCACGGTCGAAATCGAGCGCCGGCGCATGGTGCATCACCAGAAGTTTCGGCAGTTCCGGGTGGTTTTCAAGTTCGTCCTCGAGCCATTCGATCTGACCGGGCTCGAAAGCGCCGCCGACCTTGCCGGGAACACTGGTATCCATGACGATGACATGGATGCCGGCCACGACCTGCGCATGATCGTAAGGTTCTTCCACATCCTCATGACGGTCGAGCATCACGGGGTAAAACCCGTCGCGGCGGTCATGATTGCCGAGCGCAAAAAGGACCGGCACATCCAGTTCCGCCTCAGCCATCAGCCGCTTCAGCTCCTCATAGCTGCCGGCATCGCCCCGGTTGGTCAGGTCGCCGCTGACGACGATGAATTCCGGCGGCGGCACCAGCGCCTTGACCTGCGCGAGCGTTGCAGACAGCGTGGCCGATGTCTCGGAATAAAGATCATCATCCTGCACCTGCGGATTACCGATATGCAGATCGGTCAGATGGACGAAATTCACCCGTTCGGACATGGCTTTTTTCCTGTCATCGCTACTGCAGGATGACTAGCATCGGCGCATGACAGCCGAATGACCCGGCGCTCTGAAACTCCGTGACAATGACGATCCATGCTGGAACATGGGAAACCTGACCGGCAGACTGATTCACGGCGAACCATGGCGATTTCCGAACGGCAATTCATCGAATACGTCACGCAAAACCAAACCAACGCCTGGCTGCTGGATGGTCTTGCCGACCTGCAGTTGCCGCAGGCCACATTGACGGCGGGATGTCTGTTCCAGACCGTCTGGAACCTCAAGAGCGGTTACGAGCCTGAACGGGCCATCAAGGACTACGACGTCTTCTATTTCGATGCCGGCGATCTTTCATGGGAAGCGGAAGACGCGGTGATCCGGCGGGCCAACCGGCTCCTCGGCGATCTGGCGGAGAAGGTCGAGATCAGGAATCAGGCGCGCGTGCACCTGTGGTATGAACGGAAATTCGGCGCTTTCTGTCCGCCCCTGAAGCGGGTTGAAGACGGTATCGACCGATATCTGGTTGCCTGCACGCGCCTCGGAATAAGGATTGGAGACCGCAGCCTCTATGCGCCGGACGGGCTGGACGACATGTGGAACGGCATCCTGCGTCTCAATCCGAACAATCCGCAAATCGATCTCTTCGAACGCAAATGCCGTGACTACCGGACAAGATGGCCCTGGCTCACGATGGCGGTTTGAGGTCCGCTCGTGTTAAGCGTTCTGTATGAAGCGCGTAACACCGGCATAGAAAACATGAACAACATCAGGATCGCCCTCTACCAGCCCGATATTCCCGGCAATACCGGCACCATCCTGCGGCTGGCCGCCTGTCTCGGCCTTGGCGTCGATATCATCGAGCCGGCCGGTTTCGATATTTCCGACCGCAATCTGAAACGGGCGGGCATGGATTATATTGCAGCGGCGGCGCTGACGCGCCATGTCAGCTGGGATCGTTTCGAGGAATGGCGTGCGACCACCGGCCGCCGCCTCGTCCTCGCCTCCACCAAGGCCGCCCTGCCCTATACGGATATCGGTTACCGCCCCGACGATATCCTCCTCTTCGGCAGGGAAAGCGCCGGCGTGCCCGACCATGTGCACGACAAGGCCGATGAGCGAATCATCATCCCCATGGTGGCTGGACAACGCTCCATCAACGTCGCCATGTCGGCCGCGATGATCACCGGCGAGGCGCTGCGCCAGACGGCATGGGTGTGACCTGCCATCTTTGCAGCCATTTTTTCAGGCAAATATGAAAATTGACCGTTTTTACCGCGAAACTGTCGCAACCCGGCCTGTACCGAAGGCGTCAGCGCTCCTATACTGCTTAGCCGGACAATAAAAATCGCTCTCGCCGGAACCATCCGCCGGCGGGTGTGAGGAGACGTCGCATGCAATCCACCATTGTCATAGTCAACCTTCTCGGCGCGGTCGCGCTGCTGCTGTTCGGCCTTGCCCAGGTCAAGGATGGCGTTACCCGCGCCTTCGGCATGAAACTCAGAAGCGTGCTGGCCACGGGAACCCAGAATGGCCCCCGCTCCTTCTTTTCCGGCTTCTTCGCAACTGTCGCCCTGCAAAGCTCGACGGCAACGGCGCTCACCGTCGCTTCCTTCGCCGAACGCGACCTCATCCGGCCGCGCATGGCGCAGGTCGTTCTGCTGGGCGCCAATGTCGGCACCGCCGTCACCGCATGGATCGTGGCGGCCGGGGTGGAATGGCTGTCGCCGCTTCTGATCCTTTCCGGCATCGTGCTCAAAAAAGGCAGTTCCAACGCCAGACAGGGTGGCGGAACGGCGCTGATCGGCATCGGCCTGATGCTTCTGTCGCTGCATCTTTTGAGCGGCGCGACCGAACCGATGCGCGCGTCACCGGCACTGGGCGTTTTCATCGGCCTGCTTGATGGCGCATGGCCCGTCGCGCTGATCTTTTCCGCCGTATTGGCCTTCGTTTCCTCTTCAAGCCTCGCTGTCGTGGTGCTGATCCTGTCGCTGGCCGCCACCGGCACCTTGTCCACTGGCCTCATCATCGTCCTCATCCTCGGCGCCAATCTTGGCGGCGCCGTTCCGCCCGTCATCGCCACGCTGTCCGGTCCCGCATCCGCGCGGCGCATCACCATCGGCAACCTTGTGGTCCGCACCATCGGCTGCCTCATCGCGCTGCCGCTCGCTTCCTATGGCGCCACGTATTTGCAGCAATTGCCGCTTTCACCCGCGAAACTGCCTGTCGATGCCCACCTCATCTTCAACGTCATTCTGGCGGCGCTGGCCTGGCCCTTCTCCGGCCTGATATCCGACCTGATGGCAAAGCTGGTGCCGGGCGATCCGAAGGCTGAAGACGGCCCGAACTTCCTCGACCAGCAGGCTCTCGACATGCCCGTCGTGGCGCTTGCCAACGCCACCCGCGAAGTGCTGAGCGTCGGCGACAGCATCGAGCGGATGCTGATCCGCGCCGAAAACGCCTTCAAGCACAATGACCTGACGCCGCTGCAGGAGGTTTCCCTGCTCGAAAAGAAGGTCGACCGCCGTCAGCAGGAGGTGAAGGTCTATCTCTCGCAACTGGGGCGCAAGGGGCTTGCCGACGAGGAAGCGCGCCGTTCGATCGCCATCATCGATTATGCCATCAATCTCGAACATATCGGCGACATCATCGAAAAGGGCATCTGCGAGCAGATCCGCAAGAAGGTGCTCAACAGCTTCAAGTTCTCCGATGACGGTTATGAGGAGCTGAAGACCCTGTTCGACATGACCATCGAGAACCTGCGCGCCGCCCAGAGCATTCTGGTGACCGGCGATTTCGAGCTCGCCCGCAGGCTGATGGAAAGCAAGGTGGATATACGCCGCCTCGAAAAACAGTCCTCCAACCGCCATCTGGAGCGGCTGCGTGACGGGCTGACGGAAAGCATGCAGACCAGCTCGCTGCATCTCGACATGCTGCGGGATTTAAAGCGCATCAACGCCCATATCGTCTCGGTGGCGCATCCCATTCTGGATGAAAGCGGCGTGCTGATCGAAAGCCGCCTGCGTTACGCGGAACCACGCGCCTGATTCGATTTCAGTCGGCCGAGGGCAGCCTGCGCATGGTGAATTCGA
This sequence comes from Agrobacterium sp. OT33, assembly GCF_017313365.1. NCBI lineage: Bacteria > Pseudomonadati > Pseudomonadota > Alphaproteobacteria > Hyphomicrobiales > Rhizobiaceae > Agrobacterium > Agrobacterium sp. OT33. Next base: position 276,910 of record NZ_JAFLMZ010000003.1, read on the forward strand.
TGCGGTCGCCTTCCAGTTGCCGCCAGCTTTCCACTTCCGTCCAATAGGCGGCCTTGGGAAAACTGTCGAACCATTCGCGCGCCTTGGCGCGGGCTTCCTCGCGGCTGAGACAGAAGGTCTGGCGCACGAACATGCCGTCACGTTTCTGTTCACCGCCGGCGCTTTCGCGTTCCTTGCGGTGATTGGCGATCCTGCGCTTCAGACCCTCGAGGGGCGGCGGTCCGGCAAATTTCGTCATGATATTCACCTCTGGCACCTACATCGGTAAAGATAGTGTCGGCACGCCGCCTTGGCGAGTCGAATTTGTGCGCGGCGCAAACACCTGCTAGACGCGGCAGGGAACGGACTTCACCGCAGGAGAGAAAAGATATGGAACGGCCAATCTTGCCGAAGGGCTTGCCCGAGGACATCGAAGACAAGAAGGCCACAGCTGAAGCCTGGTTCCAGCATCTGCGCGACACCATCGTCACCTCCTTCGAAACGCTCGAAAACGATCTGACCGGCCCGCTCTCCGATCAGGAGCCCGGTCGCTTCGTGCAGAAGGACTGGCTGCGCGACAATGGCGAAGGCGGCGGCGGCAAAATGTCGATGATGGAAGGCCGCGTCTTCGAAAAGGTCGGCGTGCACACCTCCACCGTCCATGGCGAGTTCTCGCCGGAATTCCGCAAGCAGATACCGGGGGCGGAAGAAGACCCGCGTTTCTGGGCCTCGGGCATTTCGCTGATCGCTCATCCGGTCAATCCCAATGTGCCGGCCGTGCACATGAACACCCGCATGGTCGTCACCACCAGTCACTGGTTCGGCGGCGGCGCGGATCTGACACCCGTGCTGGGCCGCAGACGGACGCAGGAGGACGCAGATACCCAGCTGTTCCACCGCGCCTTCGAAATCACCTGCAAACGCCACCCGGTCGCCGATTATCCGCGCTACAAAAGCTGGTGCGACGAGTATTTCTTCCTGAAGCACCGTAACGAAGCCCGCGGCATCGGCGGCATATTTTTCGACTGGCTGCACCCGGAAGAAGAAAAGGGCGGCTGGGACGCCAATTTCGCCTTCGTGCAGGATGTCGGCCGTGCCTTCAACCTCGTCTATCCGAAAATCGTCCGCGCCAATTTCAACCAGAACTGGACGGAAGAGGACCGTGACGAGCAGCTTATCCGTCGCGGCCGCTATGTGGAATTCAACCTGCTTTACGACCGTGGCACCATCTTCGGCCTGAAGACCGGCGGCAATGTCGAATCGATCCTGTCGTCCCTGCCGCCGGTGGTGCGCTGGCCTTAAAAAACCTCACGCAAATTTGACGCTGATCAGCCATTTTGTCGCAAATAGCGCAAATTAGGACTTATGGAAAAATCAAGGCAGTGGTAGTCTCCTCCCGCAGACGTACTGGAGGAGCTATCGTCATGATTACTTCGAACAGCATGCCTATTTCTGCTGCCCCCGAGGCAGCACCGCAATCCATCGATACCCCCGAACTGATCGACCGCCTGGCAGCGGAAATGCGTGCCACGGGCGATCGTGAACTGCCGCATTCCTTTTACGTCGAACAGGTCAAACGCAGCCTTGCCGGGCAAATCACGGCGCGGCGGGCAGCTAATGACGAAATACCCCGGACCAAAATTCCGGCCGCCGGAACATCCTCTGTTTTCCAGTGCTGGGCAATGCCCGAATAGGGGCTGAAAGACGCCGCTTCGGAACATAAGCGGCGAACATTCGTTTCCTGTGGGAGAGACAGTGGACCCTGAGCCGCTGTCTCTCACGCTGAAACAGGGAGGCAAGACCATGAGACTGTTTGAATGCGGAACGCTCGTGCCCGGCTGTGCCTGGCATACCCGCGCAGATGATGATGCGGAAGTCGTCCGCCGCACGGTGGAGCACATGCGCTCTGCCCATGGTGAAACGGTCATCCGCGAAAACATGATCGAAAACATCAAGGCCCGCATCCGCGACGAGGCAAATGCGGCCTGAGCCGAAACGCCGCGGCTATCGCGGCTTCAATTCCCGAGTATTTCTTTCAGCCGGGCGGTCAGCGCTGCCCGGTCGAGCGAGAAATTGACGTCGATCCACTTTTCCTCAAGGCTTTTCAGCACTTCGCCCACCTTCGGACCGGGCGCCACGCCTGCGGCCATCACATCGGCGCCACTTATCGGAAAGCCGGGTTTCTGGAACTTCTCCGCCCTTGCCAGCAGCGTCGAAAGACGTGCGACCTTCTGCATGGCCGTGTCGCCGGCCGAAAGATCGGCACGGGCGGCGGCAAGTGCGAGTTTCAGCCGCACCTTCACACCTTCGACGCCCTGACGATAAAGCAGCCGGTCAAGCGCCGTTTCCTTTATCTCGGGGTCAGCCGCCGGAGCCGAAGCCCAATGGGCAAGATAACCCGCCTCGGCCTTGGACAGCCGCAGCCGCGCCGCAAGGGCGGCCATCCTGTCCCTGTCTGGCGGCACGATGGCGGCAAGCCGCAGCATCGGGTCCACCGCCCAGCCGAGAGCCTGCTCCGTCGCCACCAGCCCGTGAATGGCGTCGATGCCCCATTTTTCCGTTTCGGGCAGAATTTCCGTAAGAACGCCCGATTGCCGCATCCACAAAAGGGCGCGGGAAGGGTCTCGGGCGGAAAGCAGCTTTTTCAGCTCACTCCACACCCGCTCGGCCGAAAGTGTCGCCAGCTTGTCCTTGGCCCGCGCGCTCGCCCGCAAGCCATCGGCATCAGGACGACCGGAACCATAGTGGGCGAAAAAGCGGAAAAACCGGAGAATCCGCAGATAATCTTCCGAAATCCGCATCGCCGCTTCGCCGATGAAGCGCACGGTGCGGGTTTCAATATCGGGAAGACCATCGATGAGGTCGATGATCTCGCCCTTTTCATCGGCGTAAAGAGCATTGATGGTGAGATCCCGCCGCTCGGCATCGGTCTGCCAGTCGGTGCCGAAGGCAACCTGCGCATGGCGACCATTGGTCTCGACATCGCGGCGCAAAGTCGTGACTTCAAAGCCTTCGCCATCGATCACCAGCGTCACCGTGCCGTGCTCGATGCCGGTTGGCACCGCCTTGATACCGGCCGCTTTCGCTCGCTGAACGACCACATCGGGGGTAAGCGTCGTTGCCATGTCGACATCGACGACCGGCAGGTCCATCAGCGCATTGCGCACCGCGCCGCCGACGATCCGCACCTCGCCGCCATCGGCATTCAGAAGCGTAAAGATGCGCTTCAGCGCCGGTTTTTCAAACCAGTCCCGCCCGGCAAGGCTATTCATGTATAAAACCTCTCGTAAATCGTTCGCACGATGCCCGCGGTAATGCCCCAAATATAGCGTTCGCCATAGGGCATTTCGTAGAAAAACCGCTCCTTCCCCTGAAAGATGCGGCTGCCGCGACCATGATTGGCCGGGTCCATCAAAAAGGACAGCGGCACCTCGAAAACCTCATCCACCTCAGTGGGATTAAGCGTCAAATCAAAGCCGGGGCGGACGACTGACAGCACCGGCTTGATGCGAAAACCCGTCCCGGAAATATAATCCGGCAGCCGTCCAACCGTCTCTACGAAAGACCGCGACAGGCCGATCTCCTCTTCCGTCTCGCGCAGCGCCGCCTCTTCCGGCGTGCGGTCCTCGGCATCGATGCCGCCGCCGGGGAAGGAAATCTGGCCTGAATGCTGGCGCAGGGTTGCGGTGCGCTGGGTGAAAATCACCCGCGCATCGTCGCCATCGTCGATAACCGGTATCAGCACTGCGGCATCCTTCAGCCGGATGCCATTGCCAGACAGCACCACGCCCGGATTGAGCACGTGGTCACCATTTTCCCGCTCCGCCACGCCCTCGCCTTCCTGCAGCACCCGGCGGCGGAAATCGGTGGCGGTAAAAGCCTTGAATGCCGTTGTCGTCATTGCGAAAGCCGTTCCAGTTCCTTGGCGGGCATCACCGGAAAGATCACCCCGCCCGAGCGCACCGCAAACATGTCGACGCCATCCACGTCGATCACCTCGCCGAGTGCCGCGAGATCATACATCACGGCCCGCGAGACGAGCGCCTCCAGCCGGCCGCGCACCAGAAGATAGGGTTTCAATTCGCGGTTTTCACCGAAAATTTCAAAGCGCAGCGGATGCTCCGGCCCCGCCTCCACCACGTCGCCGACATTGGTGCGAAAGGTCAGCAGGGATTCGCCATCCACACCAGCCGCAGTCACCGTCATTTCCACGGCGACGAAGGGTGCATCCACCACCCGGATGCCGACTTTTTCCACAGGAGTTACAAGATAGGTTTTACCATCCTCATCCTTGCGCAGAACCGTGGAAAACAGCCGAACCAGAGGTGCCCGTCCGATGGGCGTCCCGAGGTAGAACCATGTGCCGTCAGCACGGATTTCCATGTCGAGATCGCCGCAAAAAGGCGGATTCCAGCGCTCCACCGGGGCCGGCCCGCGCTTGGCATCGCCGCTCTGTTCGGCGGCGCGGGAAATCATCGCCGCAAGTCCCGCCGCATCATCAGCCGAATTTATCGTCTCCGCTGCCATATTCGAGTCTCGCTTTGCCGATAAGGAAATACTAAGTCACGACATAGTCATTCGAATGGCGCTTGTCAGCGGCCAAGAGAGCAATAAGCTAGATGCAGCGCAAAATCCGCCCCGGTTGGCAACCAGCAAAACCGGGATGCGAATGTGACAGCGGCGAAGGTATGAGGAGAGCGACATGGGCGTGATGAATACCGGCGAAACCCTCGATGAAAAGGCCATCGTCGCCTCGGCCGAAAAGGCGCTTTCCGACATTGCGGCCATCCGCACGGAAGTCTCCAAGGTCATTTTCGGCCAGGAAAAAGTGGTGCAGAACACGCTTCTCGCCATCCTCTCCGGCGGCCATGCGCTGCTGGTCGGCGTTCCCGGCCTTGCCAAGACAAAGCTCGTCACCACGCTCGGCACCGTCCTTGGCCTCGATGCCAACCGCATCCAGTTCACGCCGGACCTGATGCCTTCGGACATCCTCGGTTCCGAAGTCATGGATCAGGACGAGAACGGCCGCCGGTCCTTCCGTTTCATCAAGGGTCCGATTTTCGGCCAGCTGCTGATGGCCGATGAAATCAACCGCGCCAGCCCGCGCACGCAGTCCGCCCTTTTGCAGGCCATGCAGGAATATCACATCACCATGGCCGGCCAGACCTATGAGCTGCCGAAGCCGTTCCACGTTCTCGCCACCCAGAACCCGCTGGAACAGGAAGGCACCTATCCGCTGCCGGAAGCCCAGCTCGACCGTTTCCTGCTGCAGGTCGATGTCGGTTATCCCGAGCTTGCCGCCGAACGCCAGATCCTGCTCGACACGACGGGCACCGCCTCCGGCGAAGCACGCGGCGTGATCGGTGCCGAGCGCCTGATGGAAATCCAGGCCCTCATCCGCCAGATGCCGGTCAGCGACAAGGTCGTGGACGCGATCCTTTCGCTCGTCCGCTCCGCCCGCCCCGGCCATGGCAACAAATTGACCGACAAACACGTTGTCTGGGGTCCGGGTCCGCGCGCCGGCCAGTCGCTGATGCTGACGGCCCGCGCCCGTGCGCTCTATGAAGGCAGGCTCGCCCCGTCGCTGGACGACGTCCATGCGCTGGCCGAGCCGGTGCTGGAACACCGCATGGCGCTGACCTTTGCGGCCCGTGCCGAAGGCATGTCGGTGCGCGATGTGATTGCGGCCCTCGTGGAGCAGGCGAAGAATTAAAAGACGCGTGCCTAACCTTTCGCGAAAGGAGTGCCTGTGGCATCCATCGGCCAGATCGTAGACAAGACGCCGGGTAGCGAAGTTCTGGCGCGCGCGCGCCAGCGTGCCGCACTGGTGCCGGACTGCATGGTCGAGGCAAAACGCATCGCCAACACCGTCACCGCCGGCTGGCACGGCCGCCGCAAACGCGGCATCGGCGAAAATTTCTGGCAGTTCCGCCCCTATGCCGAAGGCGAAAGCCTGTCGCGCATCGACTGGCGGCGCTCGGCCCGCGACGACCATACCTATGTGCGCGACCGGGAGTGGGAGGCAGCCCACACCATCTGGCTCTGGGCCGACATGTCGCCGTCGATGATGTTCAAATCCACCCTCGGCTCCGTCTCCAAGGAAAGCCGGGCGCTGGTGCTGATGCTGGCGCTGGCGGAAATCCTGGCGCGCTCTGGCGAACGCATTGGTTGCCCCGGCATCATGGAGCCGGTCTCGGCCAGAAACGCCGCCGAACGGCTGGCCGCCGCCATCATGCACGCGCCGCTGACAACGGGTATGCCGGAAACGGGCATGATCCGCGGCGCGAGCGACATTGTTCTGATTGGCGATTTTCTCGATGATGCGAAAAATGTGATGGAGCGGATTTCGCCTCTGGCGCGACGTGGCCTGCGCGGCCATGTGGTGGAAATCGCCGATCCGGCCGAAGAAACCTTCCCCTATTCCGGCCGCACCGAGTTTACCGATCCGGAAACCGGCGAAAAACTGGTGTCTGGCCGCGCCGAGACCATTCGCGAGGATTACACCCGCGCCTATCTCGCAAGACGCGAGGCGCTGTCCTCTTCGCTGCGCCGTCTCGGCTGGAACTTCGTCTTCCACCGCACCGATCATCTGGCTTCCGAGGCGCTTGTGGCCGTTCACATGTATCTTTCCGGCGCGCCGGCACAGGGCGGTGGGCACCGATGAGCGCATTGCCTTTCGTCTTCACCAGCCCCTATATCCTCTTCGGCTTGCTGGCGCTGCCCGCCATCTGGTGGCTGCTGCGGCTCACCCCGCCGCGCCCGAAGGCGGAAGTGTTTCCGCCGCTGAAGATATTGGCGACGGTGCTGAAACGCGAGGAAACGCCCTCGAAAAGCCCGTGGTGGCTGACCCTTTTGCGCATGGCGCTTGCCGCCGCCGTGATTTTTGCGCTGGCCGATCCGGTGGTGAACCCGCGCAATAACAGCATCGCCGGCAGCGGCCCGCTGGTGCTGGTGGTCGACAACAGCTGGGCCGCCGCGCCCGACTGGGAAAGACGCGTGGCCACCGCTCAGGCCCTGATCGGCGATGCGGAGCGGGCCGACCGCCCCGTCTCCATCAGCTTCACCGCCGATGCCGAACATGATGCCGTATCGGGAACGACAGCCGTGGCGCTGGAAAAGCTCGCCGCCGCCAAGCCGAAACCGCTGATGCCGGACCGGGTGCGCACGGCCGAAGCCATCACCGAGGCGCTGAACGGCACGACCCCCGGCACGCTCGCTTATCTTACCGATGGTGTTCAAACCGCGCAGGATGAAAACGCGATGAGAACGCTTGCCAGCCTCTCACCCGCCGAATTCCGCATCGTGAAGGGCGACGGCAAGGCCATCGCCGCCATTACCGGCGCCACCAACAATGCCGATGCGATGAGCGTCACCCTTTCGCGGCTCGACACGGCCGAAGCCGCCCGGCTGACCGTCAATGCGCAGGACAGCCAGGGCCGCATTCTCGCCAATGGCACTGCCAGCTTCGCCCCCGGCGAGGCCGAAACAACCGCAACGGTGGAAGCCCCCTTCGAACTGCGCAACGATTTCGCCCGCCTCTCCCTCGAAGGCGTTTCGACGGCTGGCGCCGTGCATCTGCTGGATGACGGTTTCCGTCGCCGCCGCGTGGCGCTGCTGGCCGGCGAAACCGGCAATGATTTCCAGCCGCTGCTGCAGCCGCTTTATTATATCAGCCGCGCGCTTCAGCCTTTTGTCGATCTCATTCCGCAGCGGCAGGCCGATCTGGCGCAAGCAATCCCGGAAATCCTGCAATCCAACCCGTCGGTCATCGTCATGGCCGATATTGGCCGACTGCCACAGGAAACCTATGAGCCGATGCAGCGCTGGCTTGCAGCCGGCGGCACGCTGATCCGCTTTGCCGGGCCGCGTCTTGCAGCGGCCCCGGCCGACGATCCGCTGGTGCCGGTGACGCTCAGGCAGGGTGAACGCGCGCTTGGCGGCGCGCTCTCCTGGGCGGAGCCGCAGCCACTTGCCGATTTCCCGAATTTCGGCGCCTTCGCCGGCATGCCGAAGGCCGATGGCATCCTCGTCAAACGCCAGGTTCTGGCCGAACCGACACCCGATCTGGCTGAACGCACCTGGGCAAGCCTTGCCGACGGCACGCCGCTCGTCACCACCCGCACTGTCGAGGCAGGCCGCATCGTGCTCTTCCATGTCAGCGCCGAGGCGAGCTGGTCCGACCTGCCGATCTCAGGCCATTTCGTCGATATGCTGCGTCGTATCGTGCAATTGTCGAAAGCGGGCGGCGCTTCGGCTTCCGCCAATGCCCCGGCCGCAGCCCTGCCCCCGTTCCGCCTCTTGACAGCCGAAGGCGCGCTATCCGCCGAAATCGGCACTGCCCGTCCGCTGGAAATGCGCGCCGGCCAGCCACCGCGCACCGGTTTCGACAATCCCCCCGGCCTTTACGGCACAGAGGATGGTTTCGTGGCTCTCAATCTCCTGCCCGCAGGTGCGACGCTGCGCCCGCTCGAGGCATCCGTCGCAGGTGTCAGCACCACCAGTGAAGCGCTGATCGGCGAAACGGCGAAATCGCTGCGCCCTGCTTTGTTCATCGCCGCCTTCCTGATGCTGATTGCCGACAGCCTGATCGTCCTCTTCATGAACGGCGCCTTCGCGCGCCTGCCGAAAGCCCGCAGCGCGACAGTCGCCACCCTGCTGCTGGCGCTTGGCGCCTTTGCCGCCATGTCGCCAACCGACGCCCGCGCCGACGATCCAAAACCCGGCGACGAGCAGATTTTCGAGCGGCTGGACACCACCCATCTCGCTTATGTCCGCACCGGTGAGGATGATGTCGACCGCATTTCCGAGCAGGGTCTCCAGGGTCTCAGCGAATTCCTGACCTGGCGCACCACGCTGGAACCCGGTCAGCCGGTTGGACTCGATATTTCCAAGGATGAATTGTCCTTCTACCCGATCATCTACTGGCCGGTTTCCGCCACGGCACCCATGCCGTCGAGCGCCGCGATTTCGCGCATCGACGCCTATATGCGCGCCGGCGGCACCGTGCTGTTCGATACGCGCGACCAGTTCTCTTCGCTCGACACCGGCGCGACCAGCCCTAACGGCGAACGACTGCAGGCAATCCTCGCCAATATCGATATTCCGCCGCTGGAGCCTGTGCCGGAAGACCATGTTCTGACGCGGTCCTTCTACCTGCTCACCAATTTCCCCGGCCGTTACAATGGTTCGCCGCTCTGGGTGGAATCGCGACAGGGAGCCGCCAAGACCACCTCGGGCCTCTCTTCTTCCGGCGATGGCGTGACGCCGATCATGATAACGGGCAATGATTTCGCCGGCGCATGGGCAGTCGATCCGCAGGGCGCGCCGGTTCTGCCCACCGTGCCGCCGGATGAGATGCAGCGCGAACACGCCTTCCGTTCCGGCGTCAACATCATGATGTATATGCTGACTGGCAACTACAAGGCCGATCAGGTCCACGTTCCCGCACTTCTCGAACGGTTGGGGCAGTGACATGACATTGACCTTCGCCCCCTTTCTGCCGTGGATCGTGATTGCCGTTCTGGCCGTCGCCGCTCTTGCGCTTTCCTTCATCGGCCTGTGGCGTGGCGTGCGTGGCGCATGGCTGCGCGGGCTTGCGCTCGCCGCCTTGCTGGCTGCCATCGCCAATCCGCTTCTGACGCAGGAGGAACGCGAGCCGCTTTCCACCATCGTCCCCGTCATCGTTGACCGCTCGCAGAGCCAGGACGTACAGGACCGGCCGCAAATGACCGATACGGCGCTGGAGACGCTGAAAGACCGGCTCTCCCGCTTCCCGCGCATCGAACCGCGCATCGTGGAGGTGCGCGACGATGGCGAGAGTGATTCGCCCTCGACCCAGCTTTTCTCGGCCCTTTCCTCCGCCGTTTCCGATGTCTCGCCATCCCGCGTCGGCGGCGCGATCTTCCTCAGCGACGGCCAGATTCACGATATCCCGAATGCCCTGCCCAATGCCGAACAGGCGCTCGGCTTCCGCGCCCCCGTGCATGGGCTGATCACCGGCAAGGCTGATGAATTCGACCGCCGCATCGAGATCGTCCGTGCCCCGCGCTTCGGCATCGTCAATGAAGAGCAGCAGCTGACGCTGCGTGTCTTTGATGACGGCCGCCCCGCAGGCGGTGGCTCGGCAGAAGTGACCGTGAAGATGAACGGCGAAGAAATCGCCACACTTCAGGCCACACCCGGCCAGCCAACGCCGTTCAGTTTCAAGGTTCCGCGTGGCGGCAACAATGTCATGGAATTTTCCGTCGCCGAGCTTCCCGGCGAAGTGACTGCTGCGAACAACCGCGCCGTTCACCTGATCGAAGGCATCCGCCAGAACCTGCGTGTGCTGCTCGTCTCCGGCGAGCCGCATGCCGGCGAACGCGCCTGGCGTAACCTGCTGAAATCCGACGCCTCGGTCGATCTGGTGCATTTCACCATTCTGCGCCCGCCGGAAAAACAGGATGGCACGCCGATCAACGAACTCTCGCTGATCGCCTTCCCGACCCGCGAATTGTTTGTCGAAAAGATCGAGGATTTCGACCTCATCATCTTCGACCGCTACCAGCATCGCGGCGTGCTGCCGATCCTCTATTACGATTACATCGCCCAATATGTCGAAAAGGGCGGCGCGCTCCTGATTGCCGCAGGCCCGGAACATGCCGGTCAGGATTCGATCGCCATGACGCCGCTCGCCTCCGTGCTGCCGGCCCAACCGACCGGTCAGGTGCATCAGGCGGCCTTCTATCCCCGCCTTTCGGAAGCGGGCAAGAAGCACCCTGTCACCCGCGGGCTGGATGGATCGGCCAACGAGCCGCCGCAATGGGGCCGCTGGTTCCGCACCATCAGCGTTGACCCGCCGCAGGGCCAAACCGTGATGCTCGGCGACGGGCAGGACCCGCTGCTGGTGCTGAACCGTCAGGGCGAAGGCCGTGTCGCCATGCTTCTGTCCGATCAGGGCTGGCTGTGGGCGCGTGGTTTTGAAGGCGGTGGCCCGCATGTGGCGCTTTATCGCCGCATCGCCCACTGGCTGATGAAGGAGCCCGAGCTGGAAGAAGAGGCGCTGACGGCGCGGGCCAATGGCCGCACATTGGAAATCACCCGCCAGACCATCGGCGACGATCCCGGTCAGGCAAGCGTGCGTTTCCCTTCCGGCAAGACCGAAAACATGGCCTTCACCACCACCGAGCCCGGTCTTTACAAGATCGAGCGCCGCATGGACGAAACCGGCCTGTTCGAAATCAAGAACGGCGATTTCACCACCCTCGTCCATGTCGGCGCGGTGGATGCGCCGGAATTCAAGGCGATGATTTCGACGACGGAGACGCTGAAGCCGCTGGCCGACGCCACCAAGGGCAGCGTGCACCGTGTCGCCGATAATTCCGGCCGTATCGCGCTGCCCGATATATTGCCGGTGCGGGGTGACATCAGGGTTGCCGACGAGGATCGCATGCTGATACGTCTGACCGACGAGACGGTGCTGAAAGGCGTCAACACATTGCCGCTCTTTGCCGGTTTTGCCGGGCTTGGCGCCCTGCTGCTTGCCTTCTCCGCGCTCTGGTGGCGTGAAGGGCGGTAAAACCTTGGCAATAGTGCAAGACTTTCCGCGTCTTGAACTGGAAAACGACAAACGGCCGCCGCCCGGCGTCCGGGAAAGAAAATCATGAATTTCGTTTTGAGCGATGTCGCGGATGCGGACGCTGAAAAGGCCATCCGCGATCCGCTGGTGGCCTATAATATCGCCCGTTTCGGTGAAAGTGACAAACGCGAGCTCAATATCACCATCCGCGATGACGAAAACGCTGTGACCGGCGGTCTGGTGGGATATACCGGCCGCGGCTGGCTTTATGTGCAGCTTCTTTTCGTGCCGGAAACCATGCGCGGAAAGGGCACCGCTGCGAAGCTGCTTGCGATGGCGGAGGAAGAAGCCAGAAAGCGCGGCTGCACCGGCGCTTACATCGATACGATGAACCCTGATGCCCTGAGAACCTACGAACGCTACGGTTTCACCAGAATCGGCTCGCTTGGCCCCCTTTCCAGCGGCCAGTCGATCACCTGGCTGGAGAAGCGCTTCTAGATTGCGAAAGCAGCTACGCCGCGATCCCCGATACCTCATTGTCGACCGTGCGGCCCATGGCCTCACGAATTTGCTGGCGAAGCCACACGGCTCCCGCATCCGCATCGGTCTGCAAGGTCCAGACCATGGCGACCGGCGGGAAATTCAGCGTCACCGGCACCGGGCTTATTTCCAGTCCCAGCATCGGCGCATAACGCAGCGCGATGCGTGAGGACACGGTCGCCAGTACTGCCGAGGATCGCGCCGTTGCCAGCACCGAGAGGAAATCCGGCGCGGCTGCAACGACATCGATTTCCAATCCGCTCAGTTCCAGCGCATCCTTGATGCAGCCATGCAGGCTGTCCGTCTGCGATATGACCGCATGTTTGGCCCCCATATAGGCGTCCAGCCCGACGGGATTGGGCAGATCGAGCAGAGCCGGGTTGAAACAGCAAAGCACGCTGGAAGAATAAAGCGGCTCGCAATGATGGCGTTGCTCTTTCGAATAGGCGCATCCCACGGCCATATCGATCACACCCGTATCCAGCATCGCGGTGATTTCCTCCTCCTGCCCGCTGCGGGCCAGAATGCGGATGCCGGGCGCGATCTCGCGCAGCCGCGCCGTCAGGTCCGGCAGCAGCAACAGTTCCACCTCGCTCGACATGCCCAGCCGGAAGGTGCGCCGCTCCGTCGCCGGATCGAAAACATCAGCCGTCAGCACCGCCGCCTGCGCCTGCCGGAGCGCCTGCCGCACCGGTCCGGCCAGATTGAGCGCCCGTGCCGTCGGCTTCATCTCCTGTCCCACGCGGATGAAAAGCTCATCCTGAAACAATATCCGCAGGGTGGAGATGTTGTGGCTCATGGCCGGCTGCTGGATTTTCAGCCGGCGCGCAGCCCGCGTGACATTCATTTCCTCCATCATCGCATCAAAGGCGATGAGAAGATTGAGGTCGAAGGAACGGAGATTGAAATGATCGATAGTTTGCATAAGTCACATCGATTTGATTGCTGGCCTTTCTACACTTAGCTGGAGTTCGGAAACTTTCAAGACGTTCCCCAAACTCAGGAGCCACCCATGCCATCACGTCGTTCGCTTCTCAAAGGCGCCGCCAGCGCCATCTTCGCCGCCCCTTTCGTTGCGCCCACCGTCGCATTCGCCAAGGCGCCCCTGGCCGCCACGCAGGCACCCGGCTTTTATCGGTTGATGGTCGGCAAGGTGGAAGTCACCGCCCTTTCGGACGGCGTCATTGCATTGCCACTCGCCAAAATCTACACCAACACCACACCGGAACATGCAGCCAAGGTGCTGCGGGAAGCCTTCCTGCCGGAAGAGACGCCCACTTCGGTCAATGCATTTCTCGTCAACACCGGAGACAGGCTGGTGCTGATCGATGCCGGCACCGGCACCTATCTCGGTCCGAGCCTTGGCAGGCTCGTCGCCAATATCGAGGCCTCCGGTTACAAAACCGGCGAGATAGACGACATTATCCTCACCCATATCCACACGGACCATTCCGGCGGGCTGTCCTCAAATGGCAACCGTGTCTTTGCCAATGCGACGCTCCGGGTCAATGCGCGCGAAGCCGCCTTCTGGCTTGACAAGGCAAAGGCCAAGGCGGCCCCTGAAGCGCTGAAGAAGGGTTATGCCGAAGCGAAGGAAAGCATCCAGCCCTATATCGATGCCGGGAAATTCGAGACTTTCGGCGATAATGCCGCACCGGTCTCCGGTCTTGGCTCGATCCTTTACGCCGGCCACACACCCGGCCACAGCGCTGTTGTTCTGGAAAGCGACGGCCAGAAGATCGTCTTCTGGGGCGATATCACCCATGGCGATATCCTCCAGTTCGATGAGCCAGACGTGGCGATCGAGTTCGATGTCGACCAGAAAGCCGCCGTCGTGGCGCGCGATCTGGCGTTCAAACAGGCGGTAGAGGGCAGATATCTGGTGGCCGGCGCTCACATCGCTTTCCCCGGCATCGGCCATGTGCGTACCGACAGCACCAATTACGACTGGCTTCCGGTCAATTATACGACGCTGTAAGCGCAGAACAGAATGGCCTGATCAAGGATCAGATCAGGCCATCACCCCTGAGCGGTAGTCAGCTCAGCGCCACCTGCCGCGTTTCCGCATTAATCATCGTCGCCGCAATGGCAGCCAGCACCAGCAGCCCGGCAAATATGCCGATCGCGACACCAAAGCCCTGCGCAATGGCATAACCGAGCAGCGACGGCGCCAGCAGGCCGCCAAGCCGTGCCATGGCGCCTGCAGCACCCATGCCGGTCGCCCGCGATTCCGTCGGGTAAAGCTCTGGCGTATAGGCATAAAGCGCCCCCCAGGTGCCGAGCAGCGCAAAACTCATGATGAGGAGCGAGGCGGCAATCATCGCGCCGCCGGAAGCGAGCGTAAACAGCAGGCAACCAAGCGCGGAGAGCAGGCAGAAGCCGATCAGCGTCGGCTTGCGGCCCCATTTTTCGACGCCATAGGCGGCAAGCGCGTAACCGGGGATCTGCGCCAGCGCCACCAGCACCAGAAAACCATAACCGCGCACGAAGCCGAAACCGTCGCCCGCCAGTTTCGCCGGCATCCAGGTGAAGACACCGTAGTAGGAAACGGAGACGAGAAACCAGATGGTGAGGATCATGATGCTGCGCTGCCGGAGCGCCGGCGAAAATATCCCCTGCCCCTTGGCCACATCAGGCTGGAAAAGCCCCGTCCCGGCATCGAGAGGCGCACGTCCATTTGTCACCAGCATACGGTTGACGACGGCCTTGGCTTCGTCCAATCGCCCGCTGCGCAGCAGGTAAAGCGGCGATTCCGGCACCAGGAAGCGAAGCCCGAGACCAAGAACGGCCGGAAAAGCCGTCACGGCGAAAATATAACGCCAGGCATCGGCCACACCGGCAAGGCTTGCACCCCAGGCCGCCAAGGCCACGATCAGCGTGCCGACAGCCCAGAAGCCCTCGAGAAAGACCAGCCAGCGGCCGCGATTTTTGGCAGGCAGGAACTCCGCCATCATCGCATAATCCACTGGCAGCGTGCCGCCCACCGCCGCGCCGGTGAGAAAGCGCAGGATGAGCAGAATGGTGAAATCGGGCGAAAATATCGAAAGCGCACCGAACAGCGCATCACAGGCGACGGTGACGATCAGCACACGACGACGCCCATACCGGTCCGCCAGCCGTCCGAAACCGGCAGCACCGAGCAACATGCCGAAAAAGAACGCCGTTCCGGTCTGCAAGGCCTGCGGCACCGTCAGGCCGAAGGTTGCGGCAATCGAGGCGGCGGTGAAACCGACGGCCAGAACCTGCATGGCATCCGCCGCCCAGACGAGGCCGAAAATGCCCATCAGCCGCCGTTGATAGGCGCCTGCGCCCGCGCGCTCCAGCGCATCGTTCATGGTAATCGCCGTCATGCCCCGCCCCTTCGCAGTAATCGACTTTCACTAGCTATCGTATAGGGGGAGGAAACGGAATTGAATTCTGTGGAGGGAGACGCGTTGTTTCGAGACAGGCTACCGGAAGAAGATTTTACCACACAAGGAGATGTGCACGGCAGTCTCGATGTTTGCCATAGCGCGCAACGCCCCTTCCGTCATGCCGGACTTGATCCGGCATCCAGTCACGGCGCGTCTGCGCCGTGGGAAGAATCCTTTCAGCCCAAAGACTTGGGTTGGCTGGATTCCGGCTCAAGGCCGGAATGACGGGGTTTATGTTGCACCAAAAAGCACACAGCCCCTTCCGATACCCCCTCAGCCGTAAACCCTGAGCGGCTCCTCAAAACCCTCATCGTCCGCCGCGGCGGCCGGCATCGCAGCCTCGCATTTGCGCCAGCCGATCTTGCCCTTCAGCCGTTGATGCACGTCGTCACCAACAGGCACCACCAGCACCCGGTTCGGGTCGACCGGACCCGGAAAATCGAGCGCCGCATAAGCGACCTTCTCGAAACCGAGCGGCATATAATAGGGCGGATCGCCGATCAGGATAACGGCTTCGGAGCCCTTGCGCCGGGCCGCCGCAATGGCAATCCGCACCAGTTCCCGGCCGATGCCCTTGTTCTTGTGCGAGGGCCGCACCGCGAGCGGGCCAAGCATATGGCCCTTCACATCACCCGCCAGAACCGGCGTCATGCGCACCGAAGCAATCGTCTCGCCATCATCGGCGCAGACAAAGGACAGCGACCGGTCATGGGGGCCCTGCTCGCGGATGCGCGCTGCGGCACGGGTGTGCCGGCCGGGACCAAAAGCTTCTTCGTTGATGACTTCGATGATGGCGTCGTGCGACGCGTCCTCGGTGAGGTAGACAAGATCGTGCTTGGACATGAAGAGACCGAAACTTCCAGAATGCGGATGCGACAATAGGTGACGGCTGCGCCGGTAAGGGCGTTCAGGAGCGTCAGCGTCGTCGGAGCATCCGTGGTTCGATCATAGTCAGCAATTTCCTCAGATTTGTGAAAATCGCAATTATCAGGAAAATTCAAACCCGTCCAGAACAAATCTTATGCCTGCCCCATTCAGCCCATGCAGGACCGGAAACGCATTGTTCAACGCCTTGCGGGTTCGCGGCGTGGCGTGAAACGGGTAAGATCGCCATCAAGGAAACACATAAGGAGATCGTCATGGGCATGCTGGTGGAAGGCGTATGGAAAGACGTCTGGTACGACACCAAGGAAACCAAGGGGCATTTCAAGCGCGGCGCCTCGCAGTTCCGCAACTGGGTGACGGTCGACGGCGCCCCCGGCCCTTCGGGAGAAGGCGGTTTCAAGGCGGAGAAGGATCGCTACCACCTCTATGTCTCCTTCGCCTGCCCCTGGGCGCATCGGACGCTGATTTTCCGCAAGCTGAAAAAGCTGGAAGACCTGATCTCCGTCTCCGTTGTCGACCCGCTGATGCTGGAAAACGGCTGGGAATTCAAGCCTGAGAGCGAACGCACACCGGGCGCGACCGAAGACCACCTGTTCGGTTCCTCCACGCTCTGGCAGGTCTACACCAAAGCGGACCCCAAATATTCGGGGCGCGTCACCGTGCCGGTGCTCTGGGACAAACAGCGCGGCACCATCGTCTCCAATGAATCGGCGGAGATCATCCGCATGTTCAACTCTGCCTTCAACGATCTCACCGGATCGAAAGCGGATTATTACCCGGAGGCGCTGCGCGCCGAGATCGATGCACTGAACGACGTCATCTACGACACCGTCAATAACGGCGTCTACAAGGCCGGTTTCGCCACCACGCAGGATGCCTATCAGCAGAATGCCGTGAAGGTGTTCGAAACGCTGGACATGCTGGAAGATCGCCTGAAGGACCGGCGCTTCCTGCTCGGTTCAGAACAGACGGAAGCGGACTGGCGCCTTTTCACGACGCTGGTGCGGTTCGATCCGGTTTATGTCGGCCATTTCAAGTGCAACATCCGCCGCATCCACGACTATCCGCACCTGACGGGTTACCTGCGCGATCTCTACCAGACGCCGGGCGTGCCTGATACGGTGGATATGCGCCACATCAAGGAACATTACTACCGCAGCCACCGCACCATCAACCCGACCGGCATCGTGCCCGTCGGCCCGGAGCTGGACCTGACCATGGCCCATGGCCGCGAGGCGCTTTCCTGACGAGAAGCCTCCCGCCGCTACCAGTGGTCGGCGATTTCCGCTTCGCCGGCAAGTTCGGCGAGGCGGCGGCGGGTGGCGGCTGTCACCCCTTCCGGCAAAGCCGAAAGGTCGAAAAAGCCGCTTTCGGCAATTTCATGGTCCGGCTTTTTCAGAGCTGTCTGGCTGACCTCCAGCCGGTAGAGCGCCACGTGGTCGCGATTGCTGCCTTCCAGATTGAGATAGACATGGAAAAGCTGAGGGGTTGAAGCGGCCACGAGGTTGCCCTCCTCGCGGATTTCCTTGTGCAGCGCCATCAGCAGAGTTTCGCCACGCTCCACCCCGCCGCCCG
Organism: Agrobacterium sp. OT33; assembly: GCF_017313365.1. NCBI lineage: Bacteria > Pseudomonadati > Pseudomonadota > Alphaproteobacteria > Hyphomicrobiales > Rhizobiaceae > Agrobacterium > Agrobacterium sp. OT33. The sequence goes on from NZ_JAFLMZ010000003.1 coordinate 294,859, forward strand.
GCAGATACCAGCCCGGCAGATAAGTGTGCCGCACCAGAAAAATCCTGCCCTTTTCATCGAAACAGGCCGCACGCACGCCAAGCGTGGCACCCCGTGTGAGCAGAAAAATGAAATGCAGAAAGCGGATGAAGACACGCATGTGGAACGGACGGGCCTTCTGCCCGGTTGTCTCGTCATTCACCCTGGTTTCTCCCCACCGGCAGGCTTTTATTGGACGTGCCGCATATCATAGGTTATCTCTGCCGCCATGTTCAAACTTGCGCATATTTCAGACGTCCATTTGGGGCCACTGCCAAAGCTCACTTTCCGGGAACTTGCATCCAAGCGTATCACCGGTTTCGTCAACTGGCACCGCAACCGCCGCAAGCATCTCTTCACTGATACGCTGGAAAAGCTGCTCGACGATCTCGAGACAAAATCACCGGATCATCTGGCTATCACCGGCGATCTCGTCAATCTTGCGACCGGCATTGAAATTCGCGCCGCCGCCGACTGGCTGGAGGAAGTGGGCGACCCTGATAAGACGTCCGTCGTTCCCGGCAATCACGACGCCTATGTTTCCGGCGCGCACGACAAGGCCATGCAGGCCTGGTACCCCTACGTGCGCGGCGATGGCGATCCGCCGGAATGGGACGATGACCGCAAGATTTTCCCCTATATGCGCGTGCGTGGCCCGGTCGCACTGATCGGCTGCTCCACCTCGATTGCCACGCCCCCCTTCTCCGCCACCGGCTATTTCGGCAACCGGCAGGCACGCGCCACGGCAGAACTTTTGAAAAAAGCCGGCGAACAGGGGCTGTTCCGCGTGGTGATGATCCATCATCCACCCATCCGCGGCGCCACCGCCACCCACAAGCGCATGATCGGCATCCGCCGTTTCGCAGCGGCGCTGGGCGTCGGCGGGGCGGAACTCGTGCTGCATGGCCATACCCATCTCAACACGGTTTACTGGTTGAATACGCATCACGGGGAAGACCACATTCCGGTCGTCGGCATCGCCTCGGCCAGCCAGGGACCGGGTGGGGAAAAACCGCGCGCGGCCTATAATCTCTTCCACATTTCCGGTGGTCCCGGCACATGGAATGTCGCCTGTGAGCGCCATAGTCTTGATGAGACGGGGACGGGTGTGGCGCTGGAGGATATCAGGGTGTTTTATGAAAACGGGCGGCCGCTGGGGTTTTCGCGGTTGGGGGAATAGGTTCGCTGCCGTGAGGTTGGAGCGTGTGGCTTCCCCCCCTCTGCCCTGCCGGGCATCTCCCCCTCAAGGGGGGAGATCGACTCGTGGTTGGGTCTCGCCCATCTCAAAGGTTGAGAATGAAGTGGTGGTAGCGCCTCCTGCCGATCTCCCCCCTTGAGGGGGAGATGCCCGGCAGGGCAGAGGGGGGTAAAGCCCCACCCTCAAGGCCCACTTACTTAGCCCGCTCTTCCAGCACCCGATTGGCCGCCGAAACGATCGCCTCCAGCGAAGCCGCCACAATATTCGTGTTGACCCCCGCCCCGAACAGCTTGCCGCCCGGATGCTCCATCTCGACATAAGCGATGGCCGAAGCATTCGAGCCATGCTGCAGCGAATGCTCCGAATAATCATTCACCGACAGGTCAATGCCGAGATAGACCGACAGCGCATTGATGAACCCGTCAATCGGGCCGGTTCCCTTGCCCTCGATACGCTTCACCTCACCATTGTCGGTGATCTCGGCGGCAACAATGCGCACCCCCTTGAAATCGCCGGCCGGATAGGTGTGATGATCGACGAACTTGATGCGTGCCTTCGGCTGCGTCACATAACGCTCGATAAAGCGCTCATAGATGCGCTTGGCCGGCAGTTCCACGCCTTCTTCATCGGTGATGCGCTGAATATCCTCGCGGAACTCCACCTGCAGGTTGCGCGGCAGGTTGATGCCGTAATCCTGCTGCAGAATATAGGCGATGCCGCCCTTGCCGGATTGCGAGTTGATGCGGATGATCGCCTCATAGGAGCGGCCGACATCCTTCGGATCGATCGGCAGATAGGGCACTTCCCAGACGGGATGGTTGGCGACCTTGATCGCCTTCATGCCCTTGTTGATCGCATCCTGATGCGAGCCGGAAAAGGCCGTGTAGACCAGTTCGCCGACATAAGGGTGGCGTTCGGGGATCGTCATCTCGTTGGAATATTCGTAAACCGACTTGATGCGCTCGATATCGCGGCAATCCAGCTCAGGATCGACACCCTGCGTATACATGTTCAGCGCCAGCGTCACGACGTCGACATTGCCGGTGCGCTCGCCATTGCCGAACAGCGTGCCTTCGACGCGGTCCGCACCCGCCATCAGGCCCAGCTCGGTCGCGGCAATGCCGGTGCCACGGTCATTATGCGGATGCAGCGAGATGATGACGTTTTCGCGATTATCGATATTGCGGCACATCCATTCGATCTGGTCGGCATAGATGTTCGGCGTCGCCATTTCCACCGTCGAAGGCAGGTTCAGGATCAGCTTGTTATCGGCCGTCGGCTTCACCACCTCGACCACGGCGTTGCAGATTTCCAGCGCCACTTCCAGCTCGGTGCCGGTAAAGCTCTCAGGCGAATATTCGAAGCGGTAACCGCCGCCGGCCTTCGCCGCCATGTCGGTGATCATCTTGGCCGCGTCGACAGCGATCTGCTTGATGCCGTGCACATCCTTGCCGAACACCACGCGGCGCTGCAGTTCCGAAGTGGAATTGTAGAAGTGGATGATCGGCTTGTTGGCGCCTTGCAGCGCCTCGAAGGTGCGGGTGATCAGCTCCGGGCGGCACTGTACCAGCACCTGCAGGGATACATCGTCAGGCACATCGCCTTCTTCCACACACCAGCGGGCGAAATCGAAATCCGTCTGCGAGGCGGAGGGGAAACCGATCTCGATTTCCTTGAAGCCCATTTCGAGCAGCAGCTTGAACATGCGGGCCTTGCGGTCGTGGCCCATGGGGTTGACCAGCGACTGGTTGCCGTCGCGCAGATCCACCGAACACCAGATCGGCGCCTTGTCGATGATCTTGCCCGGCCAGGTGCGGTCAGGGATGTTGATGGTCGGGTAAGGGCGATACTTCACGCTCGCGTCGTTCATGCCCTTGGAAATATTGGTGATCTTGCCGTCCATTTCGCTTCCTCCTTGCGCAGTCCGCGGGCTTCTTCAAGCCATCGGCGGATGCGCGGCCCTTGAGAGCCTAAATCCAGTATAAAATGAGATTTCGAGATGAGGAGCGTTTGCACCAGCGGGCTTTCGGCCGCCGGGCGCTCCTCACTGGACCCGGCAACCGCGTGTAAGGTCGAGGCTAAGAAGCGAGAGTGCACCGCACGGCGAGGCCTTCGCAGAAATCTGCGCGCTCATGCCGAAAATGGTTGCGATGCTGTTGCTCATGGCGACGTGTATAAACAGCGGCTGGCGGTCTGACAAGTGATCTTGTGATGACCGGCGCTATTTTCCAGAATGACTATTCTCCAACATCTCCACAATCCATTTCGCCACTAGCGACTGGCGTGTAGTTCCAAGGCGCGTCGCTTCTCCATCCAGTTCACGCAAAACATTCTCGGGAAGATTAATATCTACACGCACCAAATCCAGTCCCGCATGGCGAGCCGTGGACCAATCTAGATATTCATCGATGTCTTCGCCTTGGTCGAATTTCCTGTCGAACTCTTCAGCGCTGATCGTCTTCATAACACTGTTCCTGTCTCCAGAACGCCGACGGAAATGAGCAGATAAATATTTCTTAAAACAATAAGCACCCTATCTAACAACGTTTCACCACCCGCTGCAACGCCATCATCAGCCCGCCACCGATCAGGCCCCAGAAAGCTCCGGAAACGCCTGCGAAAGACAGGCCCGAGGCCGTGATGAGAAACGTGATCGCCGCCGCCTCTCGCGTCTCCGCTTCCTTGAAAGCCGCGACGGCGGAACCGGAAAAGGCGCCGACCAGCGCCAGCCCCGCCACCGCCTGAATGAGGATCGGTGGCGCCAGCGCCACGAAGGCCGTGACCACGCCAGCCAACAGGCCGAAGATAATGTAACCGACACCGCCGATGATCGCCGCCCAATAGCGCCGTTTGGGGTCGGCATGGGCGTCCTCGCCCGCGCACATCGCCGCGGTGATCGCCGCAAGATTGACGGCATGGCCGCCAAAGGGGGCGGAAAGCAGCGAGAAGAAGCCGGTCGTGGCGAAAAGCGGTCCGGGCTGCGGATCGTAATGATTGACCTTCAGCACCGCGATGCCGGGAATGTTCTGCGAGGCCATGGTAACGATGAACAGCGGCAGCGCGATGGAGACGATGGCGTGCAGGCTGAAGACGGGCGTCACCCACTCCATCGGCGGCGTCAGCGATTGCGCCACGCTATCGAGCGCGCCAGCCGGAATATCGACCCCGAAGATCATGACGAGCACGAAGGCGGCAAGCGCCGCAGGCACGGCGAAAAGCCGCCGGAAAGCACCCACCACGATCCAGGCGAGAATGATCGGCAGGCCAAGCGCCGGGTTGAAACCGATCACCTTGATCGGCGCGAAACACAGGCCGATGATGACACCTGACAGCATGGCATTGGCAAGTGGCGCGGGAATGGAGGCAACCGCCCGCCCGAGCGGCCGGAACAGGCCGGCGATGATGATCAGCACGGCGCAGATGATGAAACCGCCCACCGCCGCCGGAAATCCGCCCTCGATCACGCCCGTGGTCGCCAGCAGGGCCGCACCCGGCGTCGACCACGCGATACTGATCGGCAGCCGTGTGGCGACAGAAAGAACGATGGCGCAAAGCCCCATCGCCACCGAAAGCGCCATCAGCCCGGAAGCCGCCTCGAAATCCGTCGCGCCGACGGCTTTGAGGCCCTGCAACACGACGGCAAAGGAGCTGGCAAAACCGACAAAGGCGGTGAGGCACCCCATGAACAGGCTCTGGACGGAAAAATCTTTCAGCATGAAGCACTCTGCGGCCTGCTGCCTGTCGCAAAAACCGCAGCGGTCTGCATTGACGACGGACAGGAACAAAACTTGAAGCGTGGAGCGCGAATCCGAAGATGGCGACACGCTTTGGATGAAGCATGACTATATTCAGGATCAAAAAAGACAAGGCTTGGCAAGATGAGCGGCCGGGCTTCAGGTACGGGAAACGCGGAAAACGTCATCAAAGTTTAGCGACAGGGGGCTAATCCTCACGGCATCCACAACAGCAGGGCAGCCGCCACAAGAGGGATCGTCTCCATGTTTCGCATCGCCACCATCGCCGCTTTTTGCCTTGTGGCACTTCCGGCCGCCGCGCAGACCCCGCCAGTGCCGGCCTTTCTTGGCCAGATCGTCGTTCCTTCGGGCCTCTCCATCAATGGCGTCGCCTTCGGCGGCATTTCGGATCTCGCCTTCGACAGTGAAACCGGCCGTTATCTCGCTGTTTCCGATGATCGTGTGGAAAATGGTCCCGCCCGCTATTACGAGCTGGAACTGGCCGTCACGGACGGCATCGTTAAGCTGAACATCGCCGCCACGCGGGAATTGAAGGATGAGGCCGGCGCAGCCTTCGCCCTAAAGGGCATCGATGCCGAGGGAATAGCGCTCGACCGTAAGGGCGGCAAGCTCTACTGGTCATCCGAGCGTGACCTCAAGAACCAGCCCGCGCTTTATGCCTCGGACCTCGATGGCGGCAATGTCAAGCGGCTGGAATTGCCCGACGCCTATCTCGTCGATGATGCAAAGACCAAGGGGGTACAGAACAATCTCGCCTTCGAGGGCCTGACGCTGATGCCCGGCCGGCTGATCGCCGCCACCGAAAATGCCTTGATCCAGGACGGCCCGAAGGCGACGCCACAGGCCGGCAGCCCGGCCCGTATCCTCGTGATCGACACGACGACGCTGAAGCCGGCCGCGGAACATGTCTATGTCACCGAGGCGATCTCGAAGACCCCGACAGCCGCCGAGCCGAAATATAACGACAATGGTCTCTCCGCCATCGAGGCCCTGCCGGATGGCCGTTTCGTTGCCGTCGAGCGCAATTTCGCTTCCGGGGTCGGCAACCATATCCGCTTTTTCATCGCCGACCTCTCCCGCGCCGACAATATTCTCGGCAGGGACAAGATCGATCAGGCATCCGTGACCGCCGTATCCAAATCAGCGTGGTTCGAAATCAACGAAGGCGATTTCGGCCTCGATATCGACAATATCGAAAGCTTCGCCTTCGGGCCGGTGGTGGATGGCAAGCAGCTCTTCGTCATCGCCTCGGACGACAATTTCAATCCGGGCAAGCAGTTCACCCAGTTTGCGCTCTTCGCAATTCCCGCAAATTTGGGTCAGTAGGATCCGTGATGACGCAGGATACCGGCTCCGGCAACGGTCGGGGCCGGTATTGGCAACCGGCTCGGCCAGGCGAAGGAAGCAGCTACCAGCGGAGAAACCGGGACCCGGCAAAAGCGCCGATCAGGCCCATGACAAGAATGCCGAGCGAATACCAGATCAGCACGAATGCCATGCCGTTTTCGGTGCAGAACCAGGAATAGACCCACGCCCCGGCTGCACCCGCGGCGATGCCCGCCGCAAAACCGGCAAGCGCGGGATCGGCGGGCGCGGAGCGTTTGAGAACCGACAAATTCGCCAGAAACATGGGAAATGCAAAAGCCACGATCAAAAACGGGCAATGCAGAGCCGACGATCCCAGAATAAGGGTGCGGTAGCTGCCCGGCAGGGCAAAGCCCAGCTGGACGAATGCGATTGCCGCCATTGCAACGAAAATCACCGCCAGCAATGCAAAAAAGCAGCCACGATCGCCATCCGGCCGGGCAAGGCGCCGGACAGCGAGGAACGCGACCACGGCCAGCACGGCATTGTAAGCGGACTTGATCCAGAAACCCAGTTCAGTGAAAGCATCATCCATATCGCTGCGCAGCCCGAGAATGACGAACATCAGCAGAAGCGAAATGCAGAGCGCGGGCAAGACGGCCAGCAGCAGCCTGCGCTCCAGCGCCGAAACGGGCACAGGCCTGAGGTCGCCCGCCAGTTGATCAATGATGTCTTCCGTCTTTCTCACGTGTCTCCCCGCAACCTTGCCGCCAGGACTTTCAGCGTCCTGTGAATGCCGACCCGTGCCGCAAGCTCGGTCTGGCCGGACTTTTTTGCCGCTTCTGCAATTGACTGACCTTCAAGTTTCACATTGCGAATGAGGTCTCGTTGCCGCTCCGGCAAATCGTCGAGCAGGCGTTCCACATCCATGCGCGCCGTCACCGCATCGACAGTCGGTTCGGCTTCCAGCGTCTCATCCAGTTCGACTTCCGCCAGCATCCGCGCGCCCCTGCCCCGATAATGGTCGATGAGCTTGTAGCGCGCGATTGCAAAGAACCAGGCCGTGAACGGTCGCGCACGATCATAGGTCTCCCGTTTGGCGTGAAGCGACAACAGGGTTTCCTGCACAAGATCCTCCACATCGCCTCGGGATGAGGAGGCCATGCGCCGCCCGTAATAGGCGACCAACAGCCGGCGCAACGCATGGAGCAAATGCCTGTAGGCGCTTTCGTCCCCGTCAAGGGAACGCAGCATCAGCATCTTTAATGTCTCTTCCGAAAGGCTGCCTGTCATCGTCACTGTCGGGTTATTCGCAGTCCATACGATATTGTTACATAATGGCTGAAAAAAAATCTCGCCCGAATATTCCGTCACAAGCACGTGAAGCTGTAACGGCGGGCTGTTTCCGAGCGAATGGACGATCGTGAGCCACGGCACGACGCCGCCGGACATAAAACAACGTCCCAGAGGAGACCTTTCATGACCCGCATTTTTGCGACCATCGCCACCGCTTCCATGCTGTCGGCCCTCTCTTTCACAGGTATCGCCCATGCCGACAGCATGAAGACCGATACGATGAAAAAAGACGCCATGCACAGCGACACCACGCAGACGGAAATGACGAAAAAGGACGGCATGCCAATGGCGGACAAGAAGGACTGCATGCACAAGGCCGGCATGGAAATGGACAAGATGAAGAAGGCCGACATGATGAAGGCCTGCGACACCATGCAATGATGGCTGGCCTGCGACAGCGCAGGACCGGAAACGCGGCATAAGCCGCCAGGAACGGAAAAGCCCGCACCGGCCACTGCCAGTACGGGCTTTTTAAAGAGATATCAGAAGCTCAGAGCTCCGACTGGCTTTCGACGATCTTGCCGACGAGACCGTAATCCTTGGCCTCTTCCGCACTCAGCCAGTAATCGCGATCGATATCCTTGGCGATCTTTTCTTCGCTCTGGCCGGTGGCCTTGGAGAAGATCTTGATCAGGCGCTGGTTCATCTTGATGATTTCACGGGCCTGGATTTCGATGTCGGATGCCATGCCACGCGTACCGCCGGAGGGTTGGTGCAGCAGGAAGCGGGTGTTCGGCAGGCAAAGGCGACGTTCCTTCGGCACCGAAACATAGATCAGCGCACCGGCGGAAGCGACCCAGCCCGTGCCGATGATATAGACCTTCGGCTTGATGAACTTGATCATGTCGTGGATGGAATCACCCGATTCGACGTGACCGCCCGGCGAATTGACGTAAACGCGAATGTCGTCGTCACCGGCGGCCGCAAGAGCCACGAGCTGCGTGCAGACCTTCTGCGCCAGTTCCTGCGTGATGCCACCATAGATGAAGATCGAACGCGACTTGAAAAGATTCGCTTCCGTTTCCTTGCCGATCGGCAGTTCCTTGCTCTTGTCGTCTTCGTCTTCGTTCATCAACGGCTCTCCAGCGTAATTCATGCATGCCCTTCGGACATAGTGCGACTTGTTACGTAAGGCAATGAGCGAAAAAGGCAAGGTTTTCGCCCGAACAATAAACAGGACCCCCGGCAGATGACGCATGGACAGCATCCTGACGTTCACGATATCGTCGGCGCCTCATTGCAGTGCCGCCCGTGCCGGAAGCCCAAGAGCCTGTCCGGCGGCAACAATCAAAAGAGGGAACCATGCTGAAAAGACTAAGCCTTGCCGCTGCCGCGCTCGGCGCTACCGCCCTGCCCGCCTTCGCCCATTTGAACCCGGAAGAACACGGTTCCTTCATGGCGGGCGTTTCCCACCCGTTTTTCGGCGCGGATCATATTCTCGCCATGGTCGCCGTCGGCATCTGGGCCTCGCAGATCGCCATGGCCGGCAGTGACCGCAAGGCCTTGTGGCTCGTGCCGTCCGCCTTTGTCGGCACCATGGCCGCCGGCTTCCTGATGGCGGTTTACGGCATCGATCTTCCCTTCGTCGAACCCGCCATTCTCGCCTCGGTCATCGGCCTCGGCCTGCTGGTCGCGGCGGCGGTAAAGCTGCCGACAGCGGCAGCTGCGGCGGTTGTCGGCGCTTTCGCGCTTTTCCACGGCCACGCCCATGGCGGTGAACTGGGCAGCGCCGGCGCCTGGCAATTCGGCCTTGGCTTCATGATCGCCACCGCGCTGCTGCATCTGGCCGGCATCGCGCTCGGCCTTGGCATTGCCCGTTTCGGCTCGGCGGCAAGCCGCACCATCGGCGCGCTGACGGCAATCGCCGGCCTGTCGCTTGCCCTCGGCGGCTGACGATCATTACCGAAATTTAAAATTCGGGCCGCTTTGAAAAGCCTGAATTGAGGCCTACCTCCTTATCGTGGATTTACGCTTCACGGTAAGGAGGCAGCATATGTCACCGGAAGAAAGCCAGCTTCTCAAGGGCCTGTTCGACAGGACCAAAACCGCATCCGCCACCCCGCGTGACCGCGAGGCGGAAACATTGATCGCAGACGCCGTGCGCGATCAACCCGCAGCCCCCTATTATCTCGCCCAGGCGGTGATCGTTCAGGAAAAAGGGCTGGAGGCGGCAGCAGCCCATATCAGGCAGCTCGAAGACCGCATCCATGTGCTGGAAAGCGGTAATAACACCCCGCAGGCAGCCGCACAGGGCGGGTTCCTCAGTTCAATCTTCGGGACAGGACAATCGCAGCAGCCCTCACCGACGCCAGCCCCTGCCGCCGCGCCAACCTCATGGCGCAATGATACCGCCGGCCAGACGGCTGGCCCCTGGGGATCGCCGGCCGGTCAGCAGCAACCCGGCGGCCCGTGGAGCCAGCAACCCACCGCCGTCGGGCGTTCGGGTGGTGGCTTTCTGCAGGGCGCGCTCGGCACCGCCGCCGGCGTCGCGGGCGGCATGCTGCTTGCCAATTCGTTGAGCGGCATTTTCGGCAGCCACATGTCGTCGCTGGGGCTCGGTTCACCCTTCGGCGGCGGTAATGCCGCAGGCAACGCCCCCGTCGAGGAAACCGTCGTCAACAATTATTACGGCGACAGCGCCAATCAGCAAAGTAACGACGACGACGACAATATCCAGCAGGCCGACTATGGCGACAATGCTGACGACGCTGATTTCGATTCAGGCGACGACGGTTCGTTCGCCTGAATCTTCACACGCTAAACAGCCGGATCAGCCGCGACCGCGATAGGTCGCAACACCCTGATCCGGCAGCCATACGCCTTCGGGCGCCGGCCCGGTCTGCCAGAAGACGTCGATCGGGATGCCGCCACGCGGATACCAGTAAGCGCCGATCCTGAGCCATTTCGGCTGTAACAGTTCCACCAGACGCTTGGCGATATAGACGGAGCAATCCTCGTGGAATGCGCCGTGGTTGCGGAAGGACTGCAGGAACAGCTTCAGCGACTTCGATTCCACCAGGAAATCGCCCGGGATGTAATCGATGACGATATGGGCGAAATCCGGCTGGCCGGTCATCGGGCAAAGCGAGGTGAATTCGGGCGCGGTGAAGCGCACCACGTAATCAGTGCCGGCATTGCCGTTCGGCACCTTTTCGAGAATGGCCTTTTCCGGGCTCTCGGGCGTATCGACCTTCGTGCCCAGCTGCGACAGGCCGGAAACATCCGTCACGGACATGGAAAACTCCTGACTACTTATACAATGACTTTGACGCCATGCGCCTTTTCGCCCTCAGGCTCGACGTGAATGGCAAGGCTGGCGCCCGGTATGACCTCCCTTATGGCATCTTCAAGGCGGTCGCAAATATCATGCGCCTCCCGCACCGTCATCGTGGCCGGAACGACCACGTGGAAATCGATGAAGGCGGCCGAACCGGCACGGCGAGTCCTGAGGTCATGCACGCCGATGACGCCGCCGGAATTGTCCGCGATCGCCTTCTTGATCGCCTCGTCTTCCTCGGGCTCCACCGCGCGATCCATCAGCCCGCCAAGCGAATGCATGATGACCTTCGATCCCTGAAACAGGATGTTGATGGCGACCAATATGGCAAGCAGCGGATCGAGAATGGCGTAACCCGTCACAAGCGCCAGAATGAGCCCGACGAGAACGCCCGCTGAAGTCACCACATCCGACATGATGTGATGGCCATCGGCGGCAAGCGCCGGCGAGGCGTATTTCCGGCCGACCCGGATCAGGGTCGTTGCCCAGACCGCATTGATGACCGCCGCCGCCGCGTTGATGGCAAGACCCAGAACCGGCGCCTCCGGCAGCTTCGGATTAAAGAGACCGCCCCATGCCTCCTGCACGATCAGCAGCGCGGCAACGACGATCAGCACGCCTTCCACCACGGCGGAAATATATTCCGCCTTGTGATGGCCGAACTGGTGATCGTCATCGGCAGGCTTCTGCGCATAACGAATGACGAAATAGGCGATGAAGGCCGCCACCACGTTGACGGTCGATTCCAGACCATCGGACAGAAGTGCGACGGACCCCGTGACCCACCATGCCAGAAGCTTGAGGCCCAGCACGCCGAAAGAAAGTGGAATGCCCCAGAATGCGAGCTTCCTTACCAGTGCATTGCCTTCACTGTTCATTTTTGCCCCCGTGCGGATGCGAACGAATTGCATGACCGACTGCCAAAACGCACGAACCGCGCGCACGGGGTCTCCGTGCGCGCGGTTCGCTATTGGGGTTTTCTATCGTTCAAACCGCAGGCAAGGTCAAGAGCCTCAAGGTCGCATCAACGACCTCAATCCCCGCTTTTCTGTTCGCAGAAACGGATGCGGTTGCCGAAGGGATCGGTGACTTCCATCACATCGCCCCAGGGCAATTCTTCGACGCCCGGCTTCATGAAGCGATAGTCATGCGCCGCCAGTTCCTGCTGATAGGCGTGAACGCCGCGCATGGTGACGAAGATGTTGGAGCCCGGCGTCGCATCGCCGTGATGACCGCTGAGGTGCAGCCCCATTCCGGCACGCGAAACCTGCATGTAGAGCGGGAAATTGTCTCCGAAGCGATGTTCCCAGTCGATCTCGAAACCGAGAAAATCGACATAGAATTCCCGGGCCTTGGCCTCGTCGAAAATCCTGACGATCGGGAAGGTCCGCTCGAAACCGATGTCTGAAAGGCTGTGCTTTTCGGCGTCGCGCATGCCCACTTCCCGCTTTTTAAGGCCATGAAAAAATACCGGCCGCAACAGGTGCGGCCGGTATCGTCAACTTATTCGGCGGCGACGATCTTGCCGTCCTGCCACTTGAAGAGCGAGAAGGTCTGCGACGTCAGGTCGCCATTCTCGCCATAGGTGACCTTGCCGATTGCCGTGGCGAAAGCATCGCCGCTCTTCAGAGCCGTGGCGACCGCTTCGGAGTCCTTAGCGCTTCCGGCCTTCTCGATGCCGGCCTTCAGTACTTCGACGGCGGCATAGGCGTTGAGGGTGAAGGCTTCCGCCGGAATGTTGGCGGCCTTCAGCGCTTCGGCTGCGGCCTTGGAGTCGTCGTTCTTCAGCGCGTCGGAGGCGTTGGTGAAGATGGTGCCTTCGCCAGCCTGCGAACCGATGTTCCAGAACTCGCTGTTCGACAGGCCGTCACCGCCGATGACGGCAGCCTTGGAGCCGATGTCCTTCAGCTGGCGCACCAGAAGACCGGCTTCCGGATGGTAACCGCCGAAATAGACGATATCGGCATTGTCGGATTTCAGGCGGGCTGTCAGCGCGCCGAGATCCTTTTCGCCGGGTGTCAGGGCATCATAGAGAACTTCGGTCACGCCACCGGCATTCAGCGTTGCCTTGAAGGCATCCGCAAGACCTTTACCGTAAGCGCCCTTGTCGTGAATGATGGCGATCTTCTTGTCCTTGAGGTTGGCGAGAACGTATTTCGCCGCAACCTCGGCCTGCTGGTCGTCACGACCGCAGGTGCGGAAGACGTTGGAAAGGCCACGGTTGGTCAGGCCCGGAGCAGTTGCCGTCGGGGTGATCATCAGCACGCCGTTTTCGGCAAAGACATCCGAAGCCGGAATGGCGACGCCAGACGTCACCGGACCGACGACGAAATGAATGCCTTCGGCAACGAGCTGGTTGGCCGCGGAAACGCCCTGCTTGGGCTCGCCGCCATCGTCGGCCAGCTTCAGCACGACCTGTTCGCCGAGGATGCCGCCCTTTTTGTTGATTTCATTGACTGCCGTTTGGGCGCCGTTCTTGACCTGGTCGCCATAGGCGGCAACAGGGCCGGTGAGCGGTGCAATCAGGCCGATGACGATTTCGGCATGGGCAAGGGGTGCGAATGCGAAGGACGCTGCGAGCGTCACGCTGGTCAATGTCTTCAGTTTCATCCTGGTGTCTCCTTAAAAGGGGTCGCGGACCCGGTGAGCGCCATGGGCGTCGACCGAATGAAACTATCGGACGCCTCCCGGCGAAAACTCGTTCCATGTTTGAATTCCGAGCCTTCAGTCTCAACTCATACGGAAGGTTTGATGACTTATGCAAGTCACCTTTGTTGGATAAGGTCTATTACCTGTAAATCAATCGCCCCGCCCGTCATGATTGCGCCATCAGAACCCATAATCCGCGCGTCGTAAAGCCTTGGCGTTTGGCCGCCGCGGGAGGATAATGCCGGCATGATCGCAGCCGATGACGCATTTCTGACGGGCCTTCCCGTCTTCCGACATTTTGAAGACGTGGCAGACCCGGCGCTTTACCGCGCCCTGCCCTCGGGATGGGGGCTGGCCATCGCCGATATCGTCGATTCGACGGCGGCAATCGGCGCCGGCCGATACAAGGCCGTGAACATGGCGGGTGCGGCAGTCATTTCAGGCATTTCGAACAGTCTCGGCCGCCACGACCTGCCCTTCGTGTTCGGCGGCGATGGTGCCGCCGTCGCGGTGCCCGCCGATGGATTGCCTCTTGCTGGCCGCACGCTTTCGAATGTCCAGCGCTGGGTGAAGGACGATCTCGACCTTGCGATGCGGGTTGCCCTTGTTCCCATAGAGGACATCCGCGCCAACGGCTTCGATGTCCGCGTCGCACGCTTCCAGGCGAGTGAAGACGTTTCCTATGCGATGTTTTCGGGCGGCGGCAACAGCTGGGCCGAAGCAAGGATGAAGCAAGGGCAATATAGCCTGCCGGCGGCCGGGACAGGTGAGCGCCCCGATCTCACCGGTCTTTCATGCCGCTGGAATCCCATACCGGCGAGCCACGGCAAGGTCGTCTCGATCATCGCCGTGCCGGGACCGGCGCGGGATATGCCGGCCTTCCGCCAGCTCGTCGTCGATCTCGTCGACCTGGCCGCACAGGATGCAAGAGATGGCCACCCCGTTCCGGAGGACGGGCCGAAACTCGGCTTCGTGAAGGAAGGCCTTGGCCTCGAAGCCAGGGCTGGCGCGGCATATCGGGATGGATGGGGACAGAAGCGCCGCTCATTGCGCATCCTCGGCGAAAGCCTGCTGGTCAATCTTCTCGACCTGACGGGACTGTCGCTCGGCCGGTTCAACGCCACACGTTACCGGCGTTCGGTGGCCAGCAACACCGATTTCCGGAAATTCGACGATGGCCTGAAGATGACGGTGGACATCGATGCGGAACGGCTTGAAGAAATCCGCGCCCGGCTGGAACAGGGCCGCCTGTCCGGAACCTGTTATTTCGGCCTGCACGAACAGGACGCCGCCCTGATGACCTGTATCGTGCCCTCCCCGCTTTCAAGGGACCACATGCATTTCGTGGATGGCGCCGACGGCGGATATGCGGCCGCGGCCAGCCGCCTCAAGCAACAGATGCAGGCTGCGCCATTACCCTGAAATCCGCTGAATCGGGAAACGCAGTCGCCTCGGCCAACGGTCCGTCAGGCCGAAGGCCCACACCGGACGCGATGACTAAAACGAAAAACCGGCGTCGTGCGCCGGTTTCAATGGGACAGGCTGCCGTGAAGGCCCTGGAAAATGGCTGCGCGCTCAGGCCGCTGTCTTGCTGCTCTTCTGCACCTGACAATAAATTTCCTCGAGGGAGGCGAGGATTTTTTTAACGGATTCGGAGTTGCTGGAATAATAGATGGTCTGCGCATCCCGTCGTGTCTTGACCAGCCGCTGCGCACGCAATTTCGAAAGATGCTGCGAAAGAGCGGACTGGCTGAGACCAACCTGTGAGGCGAGAACACCGACCGGCACTTCCGTATCCACCAGCGTACATAAGATCATCAGGCGCTTGGGATTCGCCATCGCTGAGAGCAAGTCTGCAGCGGCGATGCTATGTTCCGACAGAGATTGGTTATCCATACGCTCAAGTCTCCTGATGACAGTCGGAAAGACCGTCATGGTGGCTATAATAGGTGTTCCAAAAGGTGCTTTTATAATTCAGCGAATACGTTGTATATACCTAAATCTTGCTTATATCGTGTCCCTTTCAAAGACTATTCTTCTCCGGTTATTTACTTAAAATATTGCGACTAAATTATCATCCTTTTGCATGATTTTTGTCAATTTCGCAATAAATTCATGTATTAGCAGCAGTATTTATAAGCAATAATCGATGAAAATTTGAGCGTATAAATCCTGACAGGCAATGCCCGAATTTGAGGCTATAATCTTATACCACCTTAAATTTAGCAACGCGCCACAGAATCTAGATTAACTTTGCGCAATTTTCTCAAAATTTGCAATATGATTTTTATTAGTAATTATTTTCATGCATAACTTCTGATATCAAAAATATTCTTTGCCACCATAGGAAGGTATAACTTGCGCCGCTGGCCTCTCCGAAAAGCACAAAGGGCCCTCCAGTCCGGAAGGCCCTTTGTGCTTTTCAGGCAGGATTAATACTATTTTTTGCGGTGCCGGGTCAGCCCTGTCACGATCTCGTCTGCGGAAATCGTGCCTATGATGGCGCCATTGTCGACGACGCCGATCGCCCCGGAGTGTTTCGCAAGCGTATCGAGAATATCGATCAGCGGCGATGACGGACGGGCCGTGGCGGCCACCGCCAGCCGTCCGTTTCGCTCGTCGACACCCGGTTTCATCACATCTGCCGCAGTCAGCATCGAGATCGGGTTCATGTTCTGCACGAAATCGGCGACATATTGCGTGGCCGGCTGCTTGACGATCTGCTGTGGCGTGCCGCACTGGATGATCCGCCCGCCCTCCATCATGGCGATGCGGTTGCCGATGCGGAAGGCTTCGTCCAGATCGTGACTGACGAAGAGAATGGTCTTCTTCAGCCGGCTCTGGAATTCCAGCAGCTCGTCCTGCAGACGGCTTCTGATGAGAGGATCAAGCGCCGAAAACGGCTCGTCCATCAAGAGAATAGGCGCTCCCGTGGCAAAGGCCCGGGCCAGCCCCACACGCTGCTGCATGCCGCCGGAAAGTTCGCCCACCTTGCGGTCGGCCCAGGCGGAAAGGTTCACCAGCTCCAGCTGCTCGGCCACCATCCGCTTGCGCTCGGCCTCAGGCACGCCGGAAAGCTCAAGCCCGAAACCGACATTGTCGGCCACATTGCGCCACGGCAGAAGGCCGAATTGCTGGAACACCATGGAAACCGTATGCATGCGCAGGTCGCGCAGCGTTTTCGCCGGGCAGCGATAGGGATCGACATAACCCGAACTGGTCTTCACGCCGACATTGCCGCGCACCACGGGCGCAAGCCCGTTGACCGCCCGCAGCAGCGTCGATTTGCCGGAGCCGGAAAGCCCCATGAGCACGAGAATCTCGCCTTCCTTGACGGACAGCGAAGCGTTGGCGACACCGAGCACCAGCCCGGTCTCGACATTGATCTCGTCGCGGGTGCTGCCCCCGTCGATCATGGGCAGCGCCGCGTCCGGCCGGTCGCCGAAGACGATATCGACATTTCCGAAGATGATGGCGTCGCTCATAGGTCATCCTCCGTGCCGGGAAGGCGGAAAAGCCGGTCGAGAACGATCGCCAGTATGACGATGCACAGGCCGGCCTCGAAGCCCATGGCGATATTGACGGTGTTGAGCGCACGCACCACCGGCACACCCAGACCATTCGCCCCCACGAGGGCGGAGATGACCACCATCGACAGCGACAGCATGATCGTCTGGGTCAGTCCCGCCATGATCTGCGGCGCAGCGAAGGGAAGCTCCACCTTGCGCAGAACCTGCGACGGCGTGGCACCGAAGGCGACCGCCGCCTCCACCAGCGCCGGCGGCGTCGAAACGATGCCGAGGCGGGTAAGCCGCACGGGAGCCGGAATGGCGAAGATGACGGTGGCGATGAGCCCCGGAACCATGCCGAGGCCGAAAAGCACCAACGCCGGAATGAGGTAAACGAAGGTGGGGATCGTCTGCATCAGGTCCAGCACGGGACGCATGCCGGCATAGATCCACTTGCGCCGCGCCGCCAATATGCCGAGCGGTATGCCGATGATCATGCACACGGCGCTGGCGGCGATGACCAGCGCAAGCGTTTCCGTCGTCGCTTTCCAGTAACCGAGATTGATGATGAGCAGCAGGCCGAGCGCCGTGAACACCGGCATGCCCACGGAGCGGCGCGTCCAGGCCGACAGCGCCGTCACGATCGCGACGATGATGAGCGGGTGCGGCGCCTGCAGGACAAACAGCAGGGCGTTGATGACGCTTTGGAAAATGAAGGAAAGCCAATCGAAGAAAAAAGCGAGATTGCCGGTCAGCCAGTCGATGGCCTCCTTGGCATATCGGCCGACAGGCAGGCGGTTTTCAGGAGCGCTGAGCCATTCCACGGTAAGAAAAGACCTTTCGTGAATGAGAGCAATTCCAGCAAAAAAGCGGAGCGATCTTGCGTCCGGAATTGCGCAGGCAAAAAGATTTGAAGCATTGACGGTGATGCCGTTCGACCGGCAACACGCCAATGCAGAAACAATGGCCGGCAGCAAAACTGCCGGACGCGGTGCTGACGCATGACCTCATGCCGGGAAAATCAGCGGAGCAAGGTCATGCATGGAGATTGTCATTTCCCGCTGCGTCCGGCTTCTCGCGGGAGAACCGGGCGCAGCCATGCACGTCTTGCGGCTTAGAGGCCCAATGCCTTCTTGACGGCGGGCAAGGCGTCCGCGCTGCCGTCCTTGGTCTTGACGTTGGCAAGCCAGGGTTCGATCGCCGCCGGATTGGCCTTCAGCCAGGCGGTTGCAGCCGCCTCGCCCTCAAGGCCGTCATTCAGGATCTTGCCCATGATCTCGTTTTCCATGGGCAGGGAAAATTGCAGGTTCTTGAGGAAGGCGCCGACATTCGGGCACTCCTCGACGTAACCCTTGCGGACATTGGTATGGATCGTCGCGCCGCCGAGATTAGGGCCGAAGACCTCGTCGCCGCCGGTCAGATAGGTCAGCTTGAAATTCGCATTCATCGGATGCGGCTCCCAGCCGAGGAAGACGATCGGCTCGCCGGATTTTTCCGCGCGTGCGACCTGCGACAGCATGCCCTGCTCGGACGACTCCACCACCTCGAACGATTTCAGTCCGAAACTGTCCTTGGCGACCATGTCGAGAATCAGTCGGTTGCCGTCATTGCCGGGCTCGATGCCATAGATCTTGCCGCCGAGATCGGCGCTATGGGCGGCGATGTCCTTGAAATCCTTGATGCCGAGTTCCGCGCCCTTGGCGTTGGTCGCCAGCGTGTATTTCGCGCCGGTCAGGTTTTCCCGCAGCGTCTCGACGGATTTGTCTTCGCGATAAGGGGCGATATCGCCTTCCATGGTCGGCATCCAGTTGCCGAGGAAGACGTCGATGTCCTTGTTTTTCAAGGATGTATAGGTAACGGGTACGGAGAGAAGCTTGACGTCGGTTTCATAACCCAGGCTTTTCAGAAGCACGGTGGCGGTCGCCGTCGTGGCGGTGATGTCGGTCCAGCCCACATCGGAAAAACGCACCGTACCGCAACTTGCCGGCTCGGCCGCGCCGGCCGCGCTGAACGTCATGGAGGAGATTGCTGCGGCCAAGGCCAGACAGCGACTTCTATTTGCAAACATCGCTTGCTCCCTGTTTTTTCGTTCCCTTGCCATTATCAATATCTGCCGGGCACAATCAACTCGCGTGCATTTGCGTGCTTTGGCGCACCGTTTGCGACAAAATCGTGAAAATGGCCGTGTTTCGCCGGTTGATGAGGAAATTGGCGGATTGCGGAAATCTGTGTTTTTCCCATCGCCACACTTTTCAATCCGCTTCTTCGCCGTCAAAAGACGCTTACTGCAGCATCGGCTCATAAACAGGAATCTGTTCCATGAGGCGCGATGTGCCGATTCGATAGGTTGGAGCATTGTGAAACGTCCGAAGGACGCGAGGGTGCTCCGGGAGTGGATAATGGCAAAACTCTATTTCAATTATTCGACGATGAATGCCGGCAAATCGACCATGCTGCTGCAGGCGTCCTATAATTATCAGGAACGCGGCATGCGCACGCTGATCTTCACGGCCGCCTTCGACAACCGGGCGGGCGTCGGTCGCGTCGCCTCGCGCATCGGCCTGTCCTCCGACGCCCTGACCTTCGATGAAAATACCGACCTCTTCGCCGAGGTATCGGCCCTTAATGCCGAAGCACCGGTCGCCTGCGTTTTCATCGACGAAGCCAATTTTCTCTCCGAACACCATGTCTGGCAGCTGGCCGACATTGCCGACAGGCTGAATATTCCGGTCATGACCTATGGCCTGCGCACGGATTTTCAGGGCAAGCTATTCCCCGCCTCGAAGGAACTGCTCGCCATCGCCGACGAGCTTCGCGAAATCCGCACCATCTGCCATTGCGGCCGCAAGGCGACGATGGTGGCCCGTTTCGACAATGAAGGAAAGGTCGTGACGGAAGGCGCGCAGATCGAGGTCGGCGGCAATGAAAAATACGTTTCCTTCTGCCGCCGCCATTGGGTGGAGACCGTCAAGGGCGGCTGAGTGTCTGCGTCCGGTTGCCGCATTTGATTTTTCGCAAAGATGGCTTGCCTGCTCCTGCGCTAAGACGAGGGCGACACATTCGCGTGGATGTGCTTTCTCTCAGGAGCAAAATTATGCAGAACAAAACTGCCAAATTCGCCAGCCTCGCCATCATCGCGGGCCTTTTCGCCTTTCCCGCCCTCTCGGCTGAAATCGAAGTGAAGATGCTCAACAAGGGCAGCGACGGCCAGGCGATGGTCTTCGAACCGGCAACCGTCAAGGCCGCCGTCGGTGACGTCATCACCTTCGTTCCGGTCGACAAGGGCCATGATGCGGCAGCCGTCAAGGAAATGATCCCCGAAGGCGTCGCCGACTTCAAAGGCAAGATGAACGAGACGGTGAAGGTGACGGTCGACAAGGAAGGCGCCTATGTCGTCAAATGCACACCGCATCTTGGCATGGGCATGGTCGCTCTCATTGTCGTTGGCGACGCACCGCCGGCCAATCTGGATGCTGTCAAGAACGGCAAGCTGCCGAAGAAAGCCCGTGACCGGCTGAATGCCGAGATCACCAAACTCGGCCTGTAACCGCATATCCCCACGGCTCCGCGGCGGCAATATCCGGTTAAGCAGTCTGAGCATGCCGGAATAGCCGACGCGGACCGCAGGTTGAGAAAAGTTTCGCAATCATGTTGTATCCCGGTTGACCGGGACATATCTGGAAGACAGTAAATGACCGTGGTTTTTCCGAAGCACCGAAAGGGCGCGGATTGAGCCACGGATTTTTCTTCCGGCGTCCAGCCCCACGGGCAGAGGAGACTATGACGACATGATCGACCGGATCACCGCATTGATTCAGGCAGCCTTCAGCGCCATCGGCAAGGCCGCCGGCATGGTCGTCGCCTGGCTTTTGTGGCCCTTCATGGCCGCCCATGGCTGGTATCGCGACCGCAACTGGATCATCAAGGGACCGATCGCTCTGGTTCTCATCCTGCTTGCCGGCTTTTACGGATATTTCGTCTGGCAGACGCAGGTCTGGAGCAATTTCGACCCGGACTATATCGCCCGTTACAAGCTGGCCGAACGCACCGTGCCGCCCGGACAGGAATTACCGGCCGCCACCCCGGCTGCGGCGACCGGCGCTGCCGCCAATACGTCCGCACCCGTGTGCCAGCGCTCGGCCATCGTCGATGCCGCCGCCGATCTCACCGATTTCAACGTCAACCAGAACGCGTGGATTTCCTCCATGCTGCTCTATCGTCTCGGCCTCTTCGGCATCGACTGGGACAGCACGCCGTTCCTGGACAACAAGGCTTCATTCCAGCGCGGTGTGAACCAGGCGGTGCGCCGCACCTCGGTGGAGCTGGTCGACACGCTCGGCCGCGTGCGCGGAACATCGGGTATCAACAACAATCTGCAGGAAGCGCGCGGCAACATGCAGTTCAGCGAATATTCCTGGTATTTCGGCCTTGATCCCTTCGGCCCGAAGACGCCGACACCCAGCTACTACCGCGCCGCCATCCGCAGCTTCCAGGCCTTCAACGGCGAACTGACCGCCTGCAAGGCCGTCTTCGATACCCGTGCCGACAACCTCATCCAGTTCATCGACCGTATTGCCGGCGATATCGGCTCCACCTCTGCAATTCTGCGCGAGCGTTCGGAGAATTATAATGGCGGCTGGTTCGACACCCGCGCCGACGACCGTTTCTGGTTCGCCTATGGCCAGCTCTACGGTTATTACGGCGTGCTGTCCGCCGCCGGATCGGACTTCGCGCAGGTCATCCGCGAACGCAATCTGACCAACCTGTGGAACGACACACTGGTACAGACCCGCGCCGCCCTTCGTATCCAGCCGGCGATCATTTCCAACGGCGAGGAAAGCGGCTGGATCATGCCCTCGCATCTCGCCACCATGGGATTTTACGTTCTGCGGGTGCGCTCGAACCTTGTCGAACTTCGCTCCGTTCTCGATCGCTGACAATGAAGCCGGCCCCTTGCGGCCGGCTCAGTCTATCAGCCGCAGGCGTATGGTCTTGGCCACCAGTTGCGTGCGGTTGACGCAGTCGAGCTTGCGCATGGCATTGTTCATGTAAGTATTGACGGTGTGCTCCGAGATGGAGAGAAGCTCGGCGATCTCCACGGAGGTCTTCCCCTGCGCCGTCCAGCGCACCACGTCGAGTTCCCGCTTGGTCAGGGGTGACGGTCCCTTCGAGCCGACGCGGCAAAGGCGGTCATAGACCTCCAGGGCGTGCAGGGCGATCATGCCCAGTTCGTTCAGCGACGCCTGCGACAGGGGCTCGCGATCGCCTGCGAAATTTATCAGATGCCGGTTTCCATACATGCCGGTCACCGGCACCATGAGGCCGGAGGCGATGCCCATGCTGCCCACCGAGGCCACCGCCTCCATGAGCGGCTCACAGGCAAGATCCGGGTCCTCCAGCGACCAATATTGCGGCATCATCGATGAGGCGCCGCGCTTTATGACAGGACAGTCCCCAAGCGCACCGTCCTTGGTCATCGCATTCACGACCCAGACCGGCAGGCTGCTTTCAAGAACCGTCGGCAAAGCATAAGCGTTGGATCCGCCTGGCAACCGCAGCAGCGTCACATAGGCGTAACCGAACGCATGTGTCACCTCCCGCAGCGCCTCTAGCCACTGGGATTTGTCGGTAGCGGCCGACAGGTCCCGGCACAGTCTGGCCTGGCGCTCCGTTTTCACCATTCACACACCGCCGCCATATCGGGCTGCGACGAGCCGGAGGGAGGAACACATGCCACGGCCAAACGGGGTTGCGACCTTCATAACCGACGGACCCCTGGCCTAAAGCGCCGGTTTTTCGGACTTGTCTTTCGGCTTCGCCATCAGTTTCTCAAGGAAACCGAGCATGACCGCCGAAACGACAAAAGCCAGATGGATGAGGGTGAACCACATCAGCTTGCTGTCAGAATACTGGTTGGCATTGAGGAATATCTGCAGCAGGTGGATCGACGAAATCGCCACGATCGACGACGCGACCTTGATCTTCAGGCTGCCGGCATCGAGCTTGCCCAGAAATGAAACTTCGGCATCCGCATCATCGAAACGGCTGACGAAATTCTCGTAGCCGGAAATCATCACCATGACGATCAGGCTGGCCACCAGCGCCGCATCGATCAGGCCAAGCATGGCAAGGATCATGTCCGCTTCATCGTAGATGAAAACATTCTTCGCAACTTTGAGGAATTTCAGCGCGAAGGAAAAGGCATAAACCGCCAGCGCCGCAACAAGCCCGAGATAAAAGACGACGAGCAGCCAGCGGCTGGAGAGAATGATCCGCTCTACGAGCAGTTCAAGAGACTTCATTTCCGTATCCGATTAATAAACTGTCTATTGTTGGGGCATGCTTTGTTTCGCCATGTAAACTGGCTGCGAATATCCTAGCAAGCGGCAATGTCGGGACTTTGGCAGGACCGTGGCGTTTTTCGTTTCATTCCGCGCGGGGGTAGGACAAAGCCGGCCCGTAACATTTCTGCAACATACGGTTATGCTTTAAAACATGATGTAAAAAGTCATATATAATATGTTGACAGTTATCATCATGTTTTCTAGTCCTCACCTATCGGCTCGCCCGTAACAAATCAGAACATTTCCAGCCGCGCTGAGTGCGGCGCGTTTTCGCGCGCCGTGGCTTGTCCGCGCGCCTTCCGGGGGTATTTAATGTCCATCTCGCGCACGCAATCCGCGCTGCTTCTGTGCACTGCCATGTCTCTTCTGCCCGTTGCCGGCCCCGTGCTGGCACAGGAAGCCACCTCGCAGGCGAACGGCACCACCACGCTTGAAAAGATCGTGGTCAAGGGCAAGCGCGTACAAAGCGCCAACGCCGCCGCCGACACGCCGCTGGCAAGCCAGACAACGGCGGAAGAGATCAGGAAGAAAGACATCGGCAGCATCAGGGACCTCGGAAACTCGACCGAGCCGGGCGTCGACTACGTGGACGCCAAGCCCGGCAAGCCGGGTGGATTGTTCATCCGTGGTCTCGGTGGCGCCCGTGTCGTGACGCTGATCGATAATATCCCCGTCCCCTTCTTCGAAAACTTCGCCCGTCAGGGTCAGGCCACCACCACTTTGAGCAATACGAATTCGAGCTTCGATTTCTCTTCGCTTTCGACTGTGGACGTGGTGCGCGGTGCCGATTCCAGCCGCATCGGCTCCGGCGCTCTTGGCGGCGCGCTGGTGTTGCGCACGCTCGAGCCGGAAGACCTGATCGGCGAAGGCAGGGATTGGGGCGGCGTCGCCAAAACCACCTATGACAGCGAAGACAGAAGCGTCGGCGGATCGCTCGCCGTCGCCAAGAAGATCGAGAACACCTCGGTCCTGTTCCAGGGTTCCTACAAGCGCGGCAACGAGACGGACAACAAAGGCACTGCCGATGTCTACGGAATGAGCCGCACCAAGCCCAATCCCGCCGACACCTATGAAAGCAACCTGATGTTCAAGATCCGCCAGGATCTGGAAGGCGGCCACCGCATCGGTCTTACAGCCGAGCGTTATTCACTGAGAAACCGCAGCGACATGCGAACCCTGCAGGGCGTCAGCATAACGGGCACGGGATCGAGCTATCGGATCGGCGATTACCGCGGTTATGAGGATACCGAGCGCGATCGCGTATCTCTCGATTACGAATACGACGCCCCTTCGACCGACGGCTTCATCGATGCCGCCAATCTTTCGCTTTACTGGACGCGTCTTTCCAAGGAATCCGGTGCCGGCGACCGCCTGACCAACAATTCGCTCTACATCCGCGAAGACAGCATGCGCAACAGCGCATTCGGCATCGTCGGCGGCCTCGAATCCGGCTTCGAGCTTGGCGGCGTGCAGCACACGGTCCGTTTCGGCGGCAACGCCATGACGACCGATTTCAGCCAGGAGCTTTACGCCAACACGGCCGGAGTGACGTCTTCGTCGCAATCCGACATGCCTGACGTGAGCGGCAAGAGCCTCGGGCTCTATCTTGATGACGAAATCGCATTCGGCAACGGCTTCCGCCTGACCCCCGGCCTGCGCTTCGATTCCTACGATTACGATCCGGATGGTTCGGTATCAAGCAATAGCGGCTACAATACCTTCGGCCTGCCGAGCGGCAACAGCGGCTCGCGCTTCTCGCCGAAACTGCTTGCCACCTATGACGTGACGCCGGAACTTCAGCTCTTCGCACAATGGTCGATGGCCTATCGCGCGCCGACGATCAATGAATTGTACCTGAACTTCTCGAACGTCAGTTCCGGTTACGCCGTTATCGGCAACTCCGACCTCAATCCCGAAACCAGCAATGGTTTCGAAATCGGCGCGAACTATGCGTCGGGCGATCTGGCCGGAAGCCTGACCCTGTTCCATAACAAGTACAAGAACTTCATCGAGCAATATACGACCTCGACCACCCTCTTCCCCGGTTTCGGCGGCAGGGGTAACGGATCGCTCTTCACCTATCGCAACCGCGCCAATGTCGAAATTTCCGGCGTGGAAGCCAAGGTTCGCAAGGATCTTGCAAACGGCTTCTTCGCCCATGCGTCTCTCGCTTACGCCTATGGCAAGGACACCGACACCAACGAGTTCATCCGCACGGTGGCGCCGTTCAAGTCCGTCGTCGGTCTCGGCTATGCGCAGGAAACCTGGGGCACGGAATTCACCGGCATTTTCTCGTCCGGCATGCGTGACGACAAGACGGCCAGCACCTTTGACGCCCCCGGTTACGGCATCTTCAACCTGAGTGGCTGGTGGGAGCCGGAACAGACCAAGGGACTGCGCATCCAGGCCGGCATCTACAACCTGTTCGACAGAAAATACTGGAACGCCGTCGGCGTCCGCGACATCAACCCCAACGCTGTCAGCACCGTCAACCAGCCGGTCGACTTCTATTCCGAAGCCGGACGCACCTTCAAAATCTCCCTGACCCAGAAATTCTAAAACGGGCAGGACCACCATCTCCAGTCGGGGCGGCCTTCGGGTCGCCCCTTTTTTGTCAGCGGCAATAGAGATAGCCGCCCTTTCTTTCCAGCACGTCGAGATGCAGGTGATCCTGATGGGTGGCATCGCTGCCGGGCGAGAGAACCGTGCGGAAGAACAGGCACGCGGCGGCTGTAATCGTGCGCTGGAAGGCGCCTTCCGGCGTCCCGTCCTCACCGCGCGGCTTCATCACCAGCGGCTCGCCCTTGTCAAAGGCGATGGTGGAAATATCCACGGCATTGCCCTTGGCATGTTCGGAAATCTTGCCGTTTTCCGCACTGTTGCGGTTGCGGCAGATATAGGTCGAGGCATTGGCGATGGCCGTCACCTTCTTTTCCGGCAGTGCAAGGGCCGCCGCCGGCAACATCATCTCCTTGGTCCAGCGGGAAAGGGCAAGCGCGGTTTCGCAGCGCATGGTGCCTGATGGTTCGAGCTTGATGCCGGGCAGCACCACGGAAAGCTCAATCGGCGCTTCGATGCCACAGCCCTGCTCCTCGTCCCGGATCGGCTCAAGCTTTTTGAATTCCGCACCGATCTCCTTCAGCGCACCGAGGCAGGCCTCAAGTTCTGCGGGGTCTTCCGGCTTTACCGGTTCGCGCGGCTTCTCCTCCGCTTTTTTCACCCCGTCAGCCGGTTTCTGCTGTCCCTCGCTGCCCTTGCCCTCGCCTTCCTTTTTCGGATCACCGGGCTCCTTGTCAGCGGCTGTCTTTTCGCCATCCGGTTTCGATGCTTCCGGCACCTGAGGCTTTGGCGCCGGTTTCGGCGCTTCAGCCGGATTTTGCAGCTTTTCCTCCGGCGGCTTTTCCGAAGGGGTGGAGGATTGCGCCTCGCCCGGTTTGGGCTGTGGCACGGGCACCTGGGGCGGCGGTTCAGAGGCGGCAATCAATGCGAGGCTGGCTACCAGAAGACACAGGCGATGAAGCATTGTACGGGGTACTCCTGACCGTTTCGGCAGGACAGGAACGCGCCGGCGGCCGGTAAGGTTCATTCCGTCTCTGAATCCGCTTGCCAAGGCGGATCGTGCACGCTAACAATTTTCCCATGAATATCGTGTCTATGAACATTGCTAACTGGTGGTGGAGCAGCTTTACGCGGCCTTGACCAGTCATGTCTTCAGACAAAGTCCAAGCCGCCCGAATTTTCAGGCGGCTTTTTTGTTATTTTGCCGCCTGTCATCGGGCCTGAACAACAGGAAGTACGAAAGAAATGGTAACGATCATTCAGGATGACGGAGCGGAAACCTACGAGACGAAAGGCGGCATCAAGGTCAGCCGAAAGCGCCGGCCCGCCGATTATGCCAGCGCCATCGATAATTACATCGAAAAGCTCGATTCCCATCGCGGCGCGGTTTTTTCGTCCAACTATGAATATCCCGGCCGTTACACCCGCTGGGATACGGCCATCATCGACCCACCGCTCGGCATTTCCTGTTTTGGCCGCAAGATGTGGATCGAGGCCTATAATGGCCGTGGCGAAGTACTGCTCGGCTTCATCGCCGAAAAGCTGAAGGCGACGCCCGATCTCACGCTTGGCGCTTCCACCACGCGCCGTCTCGATCTCACCGTCAACGAGCCGGATCGCGTCTTCACCGAAGAAGAACGTTCGAAAATCCCGACCGTCTTCACCGCGCTGCGCGCCGTCGTTGATCTCTTTTATTCCAATGCGGATTCGGCCATCGGCCTGTTCGGCGCCTTCGGTTACGATCTCGCCTTCCAGTTCGATGCGATCAAGCTGTCGCTTTCGCGGCCGGAAGACCAGCGCGACATGGTGCTGTTCCTGCCCGATGAAATCCTCGTCGTTGACCACTATTCCGCCAAGGCCTGGATCGACCGCTACGATTTCGAAAAGGCCGGCGTCACGACGGATGGCAAGTCCTCCGACATTACGCCCGAGCCCTTCAAGACCACCGATACGATCCCGCCCAAGGGCGATCACCGTCCCGGCGAATATTCCGAACTTGTCGTGAAGGCCAAGGAAAGCTTCCGTCGTGGCGACCTGTTCGAGGTCGTTCCCGGCCAGAAGTTCATGGAGCGTTGCGAAAGCAATCCGTCGGCGATCTCGCGCCGCCTGAAGGCGATCAACCCGTCGCCCTATTCCTTCTTCATCAATCTCGGCCATCAGGAATATCTGGTCGGCGCCTCGCCGGAAATGTTCGTGCGCGTCTCCGGCCGCCGCATCGAGACCTGCCCGATTTCAGGCACCATCAAGCGCGGCGACGATCCGATTGCCGATAGCGAGCAGATACTGAAACTGCTCAATTCGAAAAAGGACGAATCCGAACTGACCATGTGTTCGGATGTGGACCGCAACGACAAAAGCCGCGTCTGTGAACCGGGTTCGGTGAAGGTCATCGGCCGCCGTCAGATCGAGATGTATTCGCGCCTCATCCACACGGTTGACCACATCGAAGGCCGCCTGCGCGACGACATGGATGCCTTTGACGGCTTCCTTAGCCACGCCTGGGCCGTCACCGTCACCGGCGCACCGAAACTCTGGGCGATGCGCTTCATCGAAGGCCATGAAAAGAGCCCGCGCGCCTGGTATGGCGGCGCGATCGGCATGGTCGGCTTTAATGGCGACATGAACACCGGGCTGACGCTGCGCACCATCCGCATCAAGGACGGCATTGCCGAAGTGCGCGCCGGTGCGACGCTGCTCAACGATTCCAACCCGCAGGAAGAAGAAGCAGAAACCGAACTGAAGGCTTCCGCCATGATATCGGCCATTCGTGATGCCAAGGGCACCAACTCTGCCGCCACCAAACGCGATGCCGCCAAGGTCGGCACCGGCGTCAAGATCCTCCTCGTCGACCACGAAGACAGCTTCGTGCACACGCTGGCGAATTACTTCCGCCAGACGGGCGCGACCGTCTCCACCGTCAGATCGCCGGTCGCCGCGGATGTGTTCGATCGCTTCCAGCCCGATCTGGTCGTTCTGTCTCCCGGCCCCGGCAGCCCGACGGATTTCGACTGCAAGGCAACGATCAAGGCCGCCCGCGCCCGTGACCTGCCGATCTTCGGTGTCTGCCTTGGCCTTCAAGCCCTGGCGGAAGCCTATGGCGGCGAGTTGCGCCAGCTTGCGGTGCCGATGCACGGCAAGCCCTCGCGCATCCGCGTGCTGGAGCCCGGTCTTGTCTTCTCCGGTCTCGGCAAGGAAGTGACCGTTGGCCGTTACCATTCGATCTTCGCCGATCCCACCACCCTGCCGCGTGATTTCATCATCACCGCGGAAAGCGAGGACGGTACGATCATGGGTATCGAACACGCCAAGGAACCGGTGGCCGCCGTTCAGTTCCACCCGGAATCGATCATGACGCTCGGCCAGGACGCCGGCATGCGGATGATCGAAAACGTGGTGGTGCATCTGACCCGCAAGGCAAAGACGAAAGCCGCGTGATGGCTGCTGCCGACGCTATCAGCATCGAACCGATCCGGGCGGAGCACGTTGAAAGCTTTCATCGTGCTCTCGATGCGGTGTCGCGCGAGCGAAAATATCTGAGCTTTCTGGAGGCGCCGCCGCTCGAAGCGGTGCGCGCCTTCGTGCATGACATGATCGAAAACGGCCATCCGCAATTCGTGGCGATTGTGGACGATGAAGTTATTGGCTGGTGCGATATTCGCCGCGTGAGCAGAGAAACCCGCGCCCATTGCGGCACGCTCGGCATGGGCATCCTGCCAGCCTATCGTGACAAGGGGCTGGGTGCGCGGCTGATGCGGCGGACGCTCGATGCCGCCCGTCAATGCGGGCTGCATCGTATTGAATTAAGCGTGCATGGGGACAATGCCAGAGCCATTGCGCTTTATGAAAAGATCGGCTTCGTGCATGAAGGCCGGGCACGCGACGCCGTTCTGATCGACGGGCATTACACCGACAGCCTGCAGATGGCGGTCATCTTCGGCAATTAAGCCCTCGGCAGCGAGGCGGAGATGCAGAGCGCGAACTTCTTCAGAAGCTGCACGTCGAA
The DNA here is from genome assembly GCF_017313365.1 of Agrobacterium sp. OT33. Taxonomy (NCBI): domain Bacteria; kingdom Pseudomonadati; phylum Pseudomonadota; class Alphaproteobacteria; order Hyphomicrobiales; family Rhizobiaceae; genus Agrobacterium; species Agrobacterium sp. OT33. Next base: position 324,832 of record NZ_JAFLMZ010000003.1, read on the forward strand.
ATGGCCTTCCCGGCGCAGCATCCAGGTCAACGCATCATTCGCCGTCCACGGCTTCTTGTAGGGCCGGACCGAGGTGACGGCATCATAGACATCGCAGATCGCCGCGATGCGGGCGTAAAGGCTGATCTCGGCGCCAGACCGCCCGCTCGGATAACCGCCGCCATCCATCCGCTCGTGATGATTGAAGCAGACATCCAGAACCATCTCCGGCATCTGCTCGTTGCGCGACAGGATATCGCGCCCGAAGGCGGGGTGGAGATTGATGATCTCCCGCTCATTCGGGCTCAGCCCATCCGCCTTGTTGAGGATAGAAGAGGGAATTTCCACCTTGCCGATATCATGCAGCAGGCCACTGATCCCCAGCAGATCGACCGTTGCCTTATCCAGCCCGAGATAGCTGCCGAAATGCATCATCAAACCGCTGACGGAAACCGAGTGGACGAAGGTTGTTTCGTCCTTCGACTTCAGGCGTGTGACGCCGATGAAAATCGCCGGGTTCGATTGCACCGCTTCGGAAATCTTGCCTGTTTCCGCCGCCATGCCTTTCAGCGATACGACACCCCCCGCTTCGACAGCCGCAAAAGTCTCGGCCACCGCATCGGCGGCCGAGCGCACGGCATGGCTGACGGCCGCCATGGTTTCGGAAGAACTGTCCGGTTTCACCGGTGCGGCGGTGCCGGCACCCGGCCCGCCTTCAACATCATTTCCCCTGGCGGTATTGATGACGATGCTTTCCGCGCCGCTTGACTTCAGCTGCCGCACCACATCCTCATGCCGCAGGAGAAAACGATGCCGCTGCATGATGTGCCGGTTCGACAGCGTTCCCTCGACCGCCTCGATAAACATGCCAACAGTCAATTGTCGGGTGGAAATTCGCTTGAGCATCAGACGCTTTTATTTTCCTTCCCGGGAATGGTAACGTGACCCGCTATTGGTAAAGGCCAACGTAAAACCAGCCCTCAGACGGATAAAGATAAGCCCGCCGAACTATTCAACTCTGCAACACAGAACATAAGATAGCACGAATATGAAAATTTTTTACTCCGGATATATTTAAAACACGAAGAATCAATCTGAATACATCAAGAAACAACCTGAGAATGTGAACACTAAAAAATCTCGCGCATAACGCAAAGCTGGAGCCAAAGAAGAACCGCATGAATTCGAAACTTGAAACGCGCATCGATCAGGGTACGGGCCGTCAACCGGCAGATATGGTTCTAAAAGGCGGACGCTTCTTCGACCTCGTGACCGGGGAACTTGTTGCGTCGGATATTGCCATCTGCGGCGATACCATCGTCGGCACCTGCGAAAACTATGAGGGCCGCCGGGAAATCGATATTACCGGCAAGATCGTCGTTCCGGGTTTCATCGATACACATCTTCACATCGAATCATCGCTCGTCACCCCCCATGAGTTCGACCGCTGCGTTTTGCCTTATGGCGTCACGACAGCCATTTGCGACCCGCATGAGATCGCCAATGTTCTGGGGGTGGAAGGGCTACAATTCTTCCTCGACAGCGCCATGGAAACCATCATGGACATCCGCGTGCAACTGTCCTCCTGCGTGCCCGCGACCCATCTGGAAACATCGGGCGCCGATCTGCCGATCGAGAAACTTTTGCCGTTTCGCAATCACCCGAAGGTCATCGGGCTTGCCGAATTCATGAATTTTCCCGGCGTCATCCACAAGGACCCGGTATGCATGGCGAAGCTTGAGGCGTTTCAGGGCCAGCATATCGACGGCCACGCACCGCTTCTGTCAGGCACCGCGCTGAACGGCTATCTCGCCGCCGGCATCCGCACCGAACATGAATGCACGAATGCACCGGAAGCGCTCGAAAAAATCCGCAAGGGCATGCATATTCTGGTGCGCGAAGGCTCGGTCTCGAAAGACCTGCACGCGCTGATGCCTGTTATCACCGAACGCCTGTCGCCCTATCTGGCGCTCTGCACGGATGACCGCAACCCGCTCGATATCGCCGAACAGGGCCATCTCGACTACATGATCCGCACCGCCATCGCCAATGGCGTCGAACCGCTCGCCATCTACCGCGCCGCCTCGATTTCCGCCGCAAAAGCCTTCGGCCTGCGTGACCGTGGCCTCATCGCGCCCGGCTGGCGCGCCGATCTCGTGGTCATCGACAGCCTGCAGAACTGCAAGGCCGGCATGGTGCTTTCCGGCGGTCGGATCGTCGATGACGCCCTGTTTGCCACCCGCAAGCCGGTCGCCCCCGTTGGTCTCGACAGCGTCAAGGCACGACCGGTACTCGCTTCCCATTTCGGCGTGCCTGTCACCGAAGGCGAAACACCGGTCATGGGCGTGCTTCCCGGCAAGATCATCACCGAACATCGCCGCTATAAACTGCCGACGGATGGCAACCAGACGACAGTCGATCTCGAGAACGACATCATCAAGGTCGCCGTCATCGAACGACACGGCAAGAACGGCAACCATGCCAATGGTTTCGTTCAGGGTTTCGGCCTGAAGAAAGGCGCCATCGCCTCCACCGTCGGCCATGACAGCCACAATATCTGCGTCGTCGGCGTGAGCGAAGACGACATGGCGCTGGCCGCCAACCGGCTCGGCGAAATCAAGGGCGGTTTCGTGGTGGTGGAAGACGGCAGGGTGAGCGGCGAAATCGCGCTTCCCGTCGCCGGGCTGATGAGCCTCGAACCCTACGAGACGGTGCGCGACACGCTGCACACGCTCAGAAAAGCGGCCTATGCGCTCGGCACCACACTGGAAGAGCCTTTCCTGCAGGTGGCCTTTCTGCCCCTGCCCGTTATCCCGCATCTGAAGATTTCGGATATGGGCATGGTGGACGTGGACCGGTTTGCGCTGATCTGATTGACCGGAAAACATCCCGGCTGGGAGGATGAAACGCCGATCCCTATTCCTGTGCTTGTCACAAGAGTGGAGGATCGGCAAAAATCATTATGTCTCCCCTCAATCCGAGGGCAGCAGCTTGCGGAAATAAACCACCCGTTCCGTCTCCTCAAACCCCAGTGCCGCATGCATGCGATGGGAATCGACGTTTGCAATATCGGCATCGGAAGCAAGCTCGCTCACGCCCTGACCAACCGCCCAGCGGGTCACTTCGGCCACCAGCGCGGCGGCAACGCCCTGTCTGCGAAACGCCTCCTCGACATAAATTCCCTCAAGAAACGCCACGGGAGAGGTATCGCAGCCGTTGACGTAATCCCGCCGCAGGCTGACCTCGGCAAAACCGATGGCCACTCCGGCCGGATCGTGGACAATCAACCCAGCCCCGGTTTCGGAAACGTCCCGCAATTCCGCCATATGTTCGGCGGGCGAGGTATCCGGCCACAGCCGGTGCCGCAAAAGGCACCAGTCATCCCGATAGTCGGCGGCGTTTCCAATGACGAATTGACCACTCATGCAACGATCCCGCAAAATACATCCAGCCCCTCGAGCTTCACGATATCAGCATCGAACAGCGGCGCAAAACCCGGCATCGGCACAATATCCGTGACACGCATGGCCTTCGGCACCGGAAACTCCACCGCCTCACGCGTCAGGTTGAAAACGAACAGCAGTTTTTCGTCACCCTTGCTGCGCGTGAAGGCCAGCACATCGAGGTTGGTCTTGATGAAGTGTATGTCCCCGTCACGCAGCGCGCCGTGACCTTTGCGGAAGGACAAGACAGCGCGGTAATGGTTCAGTACCGAGTCCGGCTTGCGCTCCTGCGCATCCACAGCCTGCATGGCATGGACATAGGGCACCGGCAGCCAGGGCTTTTCAGCGCTTGAAAAACCGGCATTCGGCTTGCCGGTTTCCCACACCATCGGCGTGCGGCATCCGTCGCGCCCCTTGAAGGCGGGCCAGAAACGAATGCCATAGGGATCGCGCAGATCCTCAAACGCAAGCTCGGCCTCGGTCAGCCCCAGCTCCTCGCCCTGATAGAGACATATGGAGCCGCGCAGGCTGGCGAGAACGCAGATGGCGAGCTTCGCCACCCGTGTCTGCTCCTCCACGCTTTCGGAAAAACGGCTGAGATGGCGCACCACATCATGGTTGGAAAAGGCCCAGCACACCCAGCCATCCGTCACCACCTTGCCGAAGGTCTCCACCGAGGCGCGCAGATGTTTTGCACTGAAATCCGGCCCCAGCAGGTCGAACGTATAACACATATTGAGTTTGTCATTGCCGGATGTATAGGCCGCCACCGTCTTCAGCGAGCGCGCCCCATCTCCCACCTCGCCCACCGTGGCGCGGCCTTCATATTCATCGAGCAGCGCGCGGAAGCGCTTGAGGAAAGCCACGTTTTCCGGCCGCGTCTTGTCGTAGAGATGGTCCTGCATACCGTAGGGATTGACGTCGGATGCATCGAGGCCAAAACTTTCCTCGTCGAAAAGCGGCGGGTTGTCGCGCAAAAGCTTGTCATGGAAATAATGGTTGACGGTATCGAGCCGGAAACCGTCCACGCCGCGTTCCAGCCAGAAACGTACTGTTTCGAGAAGCGCATCCTGAACCTCGCGATTGTGGAAGTTCAAATCCGGCTGCGAGGCGAGGAAGCTGTGCATGTAATATTGCTTGCGCACGCCGTCCCATTCCCATGCCGGGCCGCCGAAAACGGAAAGCCAGTTGGTGGGGGCGGTGCCATCCGGCTTGGGATTGGCCCAGACATACCAGTCGGCCTTGCTGTTGGTGCGGCTCGCCCGGCTGTCCACAAACCATGGATGCTGGTCCGACGTGTGTGAAATGACCTGATCGATGATGACCTTCAGCCCCAGCCGGTGCGCCTCTGCCATCAGCGCGTCGAAATCGGCAAGCGTGCCGAACATCGGATCGACATTGCAATAATCGGAAACGTCATATCCCATATCGGCCATGGGCGAGGTGAAGAAGGGCGAGAGCCAGATGCCGTCGACACCGAGCGAGGCGATATAGGGCAGGCGTTTCGTCACGCCGGCAAGATCGCCGTAACCGTCACCCGTCGTATCCTGAAACGAGCGCGGATAGACCTGATAGATCACCGCTCCCTTCCACCAGTCCGATTGCGCTTGGGGTTTGTGGACCGGGGCATGGGGTAACGTCATCGGCGATCTCCTGATGTGTCTGGCGGGAGAATATAAAGCCTGTGCGGCCGCGTAAACCGGAACTTCGCACACGCACAAACGGCCACAACCGCCCTTGTCAGCGGCGCGCACTCGTCGTAAGCCGCATGGCTGGAAAAAACGGGAGGATGACGGCGTGGGCGGACGGTTTCTGTCGATTGGCGAATGCATGGTGGAACTGTCGCAGGCCGGCAACGGGCTGCTGCGCAAGGGTTTTGCGGGCGACACCTTCAATACCGCCTGGTATGCGCGCGCCTGCCTGCCGGGCGACTGGTCGGTCGATTATTTCACCGCACTCGGCGACGATCCTCTCTCTGAAGACATGCTCACCTTCATCGCGGATGCCGGCATCGGCACCGAAAAAATCCGCCGCATCAAGGGCGGCACGCCCGGCCTCTACCTCATCAACCTGAAGGACGGCGAGCGGACCTTCAGCTACTGGCGCAACGCCGCCGCCGCAAGACAGCTCGCCGCCGATGCGGACCACCTGCGCAGGACGGTGGAAAGCGCCGATGTCGTTTATTTCTCCGGCATCACGCTCGCCATTCTCGCCTCCGCCCATGATGTCGATACGTTCCTCGCCGAACTGCGCCGCGCCAGGGCGGCGGGCAAGCTGGTGGTCTTCGACCCCAACATCCGCCCGCGCCTGTGGGCGGACAGGGATACGATGCTCGAGACCATCTCCAACGGCGCACGCGCCGCAACGCTTGTCATGCCAAGCTTCGATGACGAGGCGAGCCATTTCGGCGATGTCTCCGTGGAAGCGACCATCGACCGCTACCGTTCCCTCGGCGTCGAGAACATCGTCGTGAAAGACGGCGCCAAGGGCGCGACACTCGATTTCGGCGGTAGTCGCAGTCATGCACCGGCGGTGAAGGCCGTGGACGTGGTGGATACGACAAGCGCCGGCGACAGCTTCAACGGCGCCTTCCTCGCCCGTTACGTGACCGGCAGCTCGCCGGAGGAAGCGGCCACCTTCGCAGCAAGGGCGGCGGCAACCGTCATCGGCCACCACGGCGCGCTGATCAGCCCCGAGCTGCTGCCGCTGGTGGGATAAGGCTCCGTCGCACCGGGGGAGCGCCGTGGATAACCGCAAACTTCTGCGCAAAAACCACGCTTCCCCGCCGTCACACACCCTGACATGATCCTGTAACACGCGCGCCGCATATACGGGCAGAAGCCGGGCAATGGGGATTCGCCCGTGCGCAGATGAGCAGGATCAGTGTTTCATGACGAGAATCACGATTGTCACAGATGCCTGGCACCCGCAGGTCAACGGCGTGGTTCGTTCGATAGAAAACACCAATACCGAACTGGCACGGCTGGGTGTGGATGTGCGCATGGTCACGCCGCAGAGTTTCTACAACATCCCCTGCCCCACCTATCCGGAAATCCGCCTTTCCGTCGCCGGTTATCGCCGTGTGGCGGCGGAGATCGAAAAAAGCCAGCCGTCTTTTGTGCATATTGCGACGGAAGGGCCGCTCGGCTTCATGGCACGGCGCTGGTGCGTGAAGAACCATATGCGCTTTTCCACCAGCTATCACACCCGCTTTCCCGAATATGTCGCGGCACGTTTCCCCGTCCCGGAAAGCTGGCTTTACGCCTTCGTGCGCTGGTTCCACAATGGCGGCAACACCTGCATGGTGGCGACGCCGAGTCTTGAGACCGAACTGGAAGCGCGCGGCGTGCGCAACCTGAAGCGCTGGAGCCGCGGCATCGACGCCGAACTTTTCCATCCCCGTCCGAAAGCAAAGCTGCCTTTCGACCTGCCGCGGCCGATCTTCATGACGGTGGGGCGTGTGGCGGTGGAGAAGAACCTGCCGGAATTCCTGGAACTGGACCTGCCGGGATCGAAGATCGTCGTCGGCGACGGCCCCGCCCGCCATGAATTGCAGGAAAAATATCCGGATGTGCTGTTCACCGGCGTCAAGACCGGTGAGGACCTCGCCGACGCCTATGCGCAGGCCGATGTCTTCGTTTTCCCTTCGAAGACCGACACGTTCGGCAACACCATTCTGGAAGCGCTGGCAAGCGGTGTGCCCGTGGCCGCCTTCCCCGTCACCGGACCGATCGATATTCTCGGCGGTAACCCGGCAGCCGGTGCGCTGGACGACAATCTTCGCGATGCCTGTCTGGCGGCGCTTCATTGTTCGCCGCAGGAGGCGCTGGCGCTTTCCAGGAGCTACAGCTGGGAAAAGGCCTCAAAGCAATTCCTCGACAATGTCATCCACGCCGCCGGAAAATCCTTGCCGCTGCTATCCCGTTCGCAGCTTGCCTGAGGATTCCGTTCGGAAACGGTGGACGAAACGGAGCGAGAATGTCACAAGGCGATCAGGACGCGACTGCCGTTATCTTTAGAACGGGGTCGGGCTGCTGATTGACGTCAGGCGGCTGCCGCGAGAACACGCTGGCCGTCCTCTGTTTCCGGATGATACCGCCATTTTCAGATGCCGCTTCAGGATAAGGGAAGAAGCTCTTTCTGCTGGGCTGCGCACCAGTGGTTGATCTTCTCGATGATGTCCTTTGCAGCAATCGGCAGGGCGCTGTTGGGTATGACAGCCACCGTCCCGTGGAAAACCAGCACCAGACTATCCGGCGGCGTGATGGCGAGATGGTAGCGCGCCCAGCTCAGCTGCACGGTGTCCAGTCTTGTGACCTGCTTGTAACCCTCGGGTCCTATCTCGACCTCCGTGTGAGGCGAATACATCCGATCATTGGCAATATTCCAATGTGCCAGAACCTCGTAATAGGATTTCATCTCCTTTCTCGAGCCCCACGAGATAATGAACCATATGGCGAGGGCCACAAACGGTGCGGGTGCAAACACCCAATAACCGACCACCGGCCAGACGCCCGGAAACCACGGCAGGCTTAAGGAATAGATGAAACCGGCAGCAAGTCCCGCAAACGAGGATAGATGCGCTCTGGCCGAGGCAAAATGGCGCTTCCAGGACTTGTCACAAATCATGCTGTAATTTTCATAGGCCTGATTTTGATAGCCGTGGACATAGTCGGGCACATGTTTCGGATCGGGCGTGAAGCTTATTGAAATCGTGTCATCGGCCATAGGAACACGTCAATCCCGTCGCAGTTAAAGCCCAGTCTGCGTAGCAACATTGCCCTTATAAATCAAAAGACCTTTTGCTGACAAAACCTTCGGGATCGACGCCCTGCGGCGTGACTTGCCTTCACCACGCTCCGTTGAGCATCTGGCCGAAAAGCGGCACGGTCCGCGCCTTGCCGTCGCGATCCGTTACCGAAAGCGATGCGGCCATCTGTTTCGGCGACTTGCGGAACCAGTTGGCGGCAACGCTCGCCATATCGCCGATCATCGCCTGTTTGTGCCAGTCGGCAAAGCGCTTGGCCGTGGCTTCGGGTTCGGAGCGATAGAAGAAATCGCCGGATTGCCCGAGATCGTTGATGGATGCCGCCATGGCGACAAGCGGCCGCTGGAACATTTTCGCCGGCACGGAAAGCCCATCGGCGCCTTGCGAAAAGGCAGGCGCCATGAAATCGATAGCCCAACCATCGGCCTCCACCCAGCAGTGGAAATTATCGCCTGCGCCCGTCACATAACCGTCGTCGCGATGATCGGCGAACAGCAGGACGGTGCCGCCAAGATTATAGGCCGCAAGCCCACCCTTCGGCACGGCCTTCACCTTGTAATGCTGCTGCAGGATGAAGGCACCAAAAGTGCTGAAATACATGGAGGCCGAAGCGGGATCGGCATTCTGGCTGATGAGCAGGCTGTTGATGACGCGGTAAATGCGGTGATAGTCGGTCTGCTTGATCAGCATGGTCTTTTACTCTTCAAAACAAGGCGTTGGATGAGCGTCCACCGCTTGTTTCTTCTCCCCGAGGGGGAGAAGTCCGCGGCAGCGGGATGAGGGGGCGAGGCCAACAATATACGGAGAGGTTGCCCCCTCATCCGACCCTTCGGGCCACCTTCTCCCCCTCGGGGAGAAGAAACACGCCGCAGCCTTGTGCATCATAAAAACGACGACCGATTACCGCCTCTTCTTCGCCTTGCTCTCGAACGGATTATCAGACCCGCGATAGTGCACACGGATCGGCACACCGGGCATGTCGAAATCCTTGCGCAGACCGTTCACCAGATAACGCGTATAGCTCTCCGGAATGGCTTCCGGCCGTGTGCAGGAAATCATGAAGGCCGGCGGGCGGGCCTTTACCTGCGTCATGTATTTCAGCTTCAGGCGACGGCCGGAAACGGCCGGCGGCGGATGCTGCGTGGTCTGCGAATCCAGCCAGCGGTTGAGCCTTGCGGTGGAGATGCGGCGGTTCCAGACCTTGTCGGTATCGATGATATTCTGCATCAGCCGGTCGAGACCATAACCCGTCTGGCCGGAAATCGGCACGGCGCGGATGCCGCGCGCCTGCGGCAAGAGACGCTCGGTCTTTTCACGCAGATCGGCCAGATAGGCCTGCGGGTCTTCCACCAGATCCCATTTGTTGAAGGCGAGCACGGCGGCGCGGCCTTCGCGGATGACAAGATCGACCAGCTGCAAATCCTGCTTTTCGAAGGGGATGGTGCTGTCGAACACGATCACCACCGTTTCCGCAAAACGGATGGAGCGCAGCGAATCCGCGACCGAGAGCTTTTCCAGCTTCTCCGTCACCTTGGCCTTGCGGCGCATGCCGGCCGTATCGAACATCTTGATGGTGCGGCCGCGCCAGTCCCATTCGACCGAAATGCTGTCACGGGTAATGCCGGCTTCCGGGCCGGTCAGCAGGCGGTCTTCACCGAGGAAGCGGTTGATCAGCGTCGACTTGCCCGCATTCGGCCGGCCGATAATGGCGACGCGCAGTGGCTTGGTCTCGTCATAAACCGGCTCTTCGTCTTCCTCGTCCTCGCTGCCGGGTTCGGTGCGCGGCAGAACGATATCCGTCTCCGCCTCATCCACCTCAGGCGGGAAAGCGACATCCTCGCCGATTGCCTCGACAATGGCGTCGCGCAGGTCGATCATGCCCTGACCATGTTCGGCCGAAATCGGGCAGGGATCACCAAGGCCGAGCGTGAAGGCATCGTAGAAACCGGCGTCGGAGCCGCGCGCTTCGGACTTGTTGGCCACCAGCACGACCGGCTTGCCACGACGGCGCAGCATTTCCGCCAGCGTCTCATCAGCCGGCGTCAGGCCCGCCTTGGCGTCCACGACAAACAGCGTCACATCGGCATCGTCGATCGCCGCTTCCGTCTGCGCCCACATGCGGCCCTGAAGCGTTTCCGGCCCGGATTGCTCCAGACCGGCGGTATCGATGATGGTGAAACGCAGGTCGACCAGCTTCGCCTCACCGGGGCGGCGGTCGCGGGTAACACCCGGCGTGTCGTCCACCAGCGCCAGCTTCTTTCCGACGAGGCGGTTGAAAAGCGTGGACTTGCCGACATTGGGGCGCCCGACTATGGCGACGGTGAAGCTCATTGATCCTGGTTCCTTAAAGCACGTCTGCCCAAAACGTTACCTGTTTTGGGCAAAGGACATGCGTAAAATAATGAGTTGGATCGCTTTGGCAATGCGAAGAAATGCCGGGGCGATCTCGTGTGGCGAAGCGGCTTTAAGCAGCCTTGCCCGAAGCGGTGATATTGTCGAGCATGATCTGCGCGCGGTTCGTCACGTTGCGCGGCGCCTGCGTGTCGCTGACGATCTGTTCGAACCATTGTTTGGCCTTGGCGAAATCGCCGGCCTTGTAGGCGGCGAGACCCAGAGCCTCACGGGCGGATGCGCGCATGGTCTGGCCCTCAGTGCTGAGCGGCTCGGCCAGCGCCACGACCTGATCATAGGTGCCGTTATCCACCAGCAGCCATGCGGCGCGCACCTTGGCGGTATCGCGGAAGACCTGCGGCGCGGACGTATCGTTGCCAATGGCGGTGAAGGCGGCGATGGCGCCGGCCGCATCGCCCTTCTGCGACAGCAACGTGGCCGAGCGGAACTTCGCCAGGACGGGGTAGTTGCCGTGACCGGAGGTTTCGAGATCGGCGAAGGCCTTCAGCGCCTCATCCGTCTTGTTGTCCGAAGCGAGCTTCAGCGCCGCAAGAAACTGGTCGCCGGAATTGGAAGCGCGGCTGGTGTTCCAGTATTCGTAGATGCCCGCGCCGGCGGCGCCGACAACCACGAGAATGGCGGCGCCCACAACCACGATACCGTACCGGCCCCAGAAGCGCGACAGCTGCTCGGAGCGGATCTGCTCGTTCACTTCGCGGATAAAGGTATCATTTTCGTTTGCCATCAAATTCTCCGTTACCCGCGCGGAGATCGCTTCCGATCCATCCGTTCGCGGACATACCAAGCCGCTTACCCGGGTTGGCAAAAGTCAGGCCGACCGGGTCTTGGTCGGCCTTCTAGCCTATTTTGCCTGATATGTAAGGGGGAAACGTTGATTTCCTACATCGCGATTGGCTGAACGCCGATCAACCATTCGTGCAGTTTCAGGATGAAAGCGCCCCAGAGAACGATGCCGCCGACAACCGCCACCAGATCGTAGCGGCTCGAAACGAAGTCCCGGACCACTTTTTCGCCCGCTCGCTCCCGGCGCTTCAGCGAAATCCGCATCACCACGCCCCAGGCGAGGAACGATGCGAAGAGCAGGATCGAGGACGTCTCGCCATTGGCCAGAAGATGGGCAAGCGCCCAGATCTTCACCGAGAGAATGAGCGGATGTTTCGTCTTCACTGCGATGTGGCCAGCCGGGATGAGGCTGGCGACAAGACAGATCATCGCCGGCAGCATCAGGGTCACGGCGAGATGGCTCGTCCACACCGGCGGATACCAGACCATCCCGGTTTCCTGCCGCGCTTCGCCGAAGGCATGGATGACGAGGCCGAACGTGATGAGGCTGACAAGCGAATAGACGCCCTTGAAAGGGCCTTCGCCCATCGTCGCGATCATCCGCGCGCGAAAATGCGGTGCGACCACCTTCAAAAGATGGGTCAGCAGGAACAAGGCAAGACAGAGTGCGAGAAAAAGCATGGAACACGGTCCCCCGGTGGAACGAAGCGGCCCTATCACCGCAGTTAAGAACAGGAATTAGGCCGAAAGTCATGAAAACGCCAGACTATTCAAAGCTTCGCCTTATTCCACCCGCAAAAGGCCACGGTGTTTCATATGACGGATACCTGATGTTTCGCCCATTTGCCGCCTTTTCCCTGTCGCTTCTCGCCGCCCTTCCCGCTCTTGCGCAGGAGGCTGAGAAGCCGAAGCAGCTTGTCATCGTGTCCTTCGACGGCGCGGGCGACAATACACTGTGGGAAAGAAGCCGGGCGACGGGCAGGCAAGTCGGCGCGCATTTCACCTATTTCCTTGCCTGCACGCTGGTGATGGACAGGAAGACCAGCGCCAAGACCTATCAGGGTCCCGGGCAGAAGGCCGGCCGCTCCAATGTCGGTTTCGGCCAATCGCCGGAAGAGGTGGAGGCAAGGCTCAGGAACATCTGGGCAGCTTATCGCGAAGGTCACGAGATCGGCAACCACACCTGCGGCCACTTCGATGGAGGCCAATGGACCGCCGAACAATGGGACGGCGAATTCACCACCTTCACCAGCACGCTGGAAAATGCCTGGCAGATGATCGGCAAGAAGGGCGAGGAACCCGAAGGCTGGCGCGACATGGTCAAGAACATCAACGGTTTCCGCGCGCCCTATCTGTCGCAGGGGCCGGCGCTGACCGCCGCGCAGAAAAAACACGGTTTCGTTTACGACGCCACCAGCATCACCAAGGGACCGGAATGGCCGGTGGAACGCGACGGCATCGAACATTTCGGCCTGCCGCTCATTCCCGAAGGTCCGGGCAACCGCCCCATCATCGCCATGGACTACAATCTCTTCATCCGCCATTCCATCGGCGTCGAGACGCCGGATCGCGCCAGGGAATTTGAAGACCGTGCCTATACGGCCTTCCGCAACGCTTTCGACAGGCAATACAATGGCGAGCGCATTCCGCTGCAGATGGGCTTTCATTTCGTGAAGATGAATGGCGGCGCCTATTGGAACGCCTATGAGCGCCTGCTGCGCGAAGTCTGCCGGAAAGACGATGTCGCCTGCGTGAGTTATGCTGAGGCCATGCCGATGATCGAGGCCCGCAAGAAGCAGAAGACCGAGGGGTAAACTTCCTCACACTCTCCGTTTCGTGACAAAGGTCGAACACCTCTCCTCCGTCATGCCGGGCTCGACCCGGCATCCAGCCACGGCGCATCCGCGCCGTGATAAGAGTCTTTTGCGATCAAGGACTTGATCGCGCTGGACCCCGGATCTAGCCCGGGGTGACGGGTGCGGATGAGGCAATTCACCAAGCACACCGTCTCCGTAGGACGTGCTCAAGACCTGAAGGCGGCCAATCGACCGCCTTTTTTCAGGGCTTGTTGGCCGCCAGTTCACCGGCTTCCGCTTCCCGCTGCAGATAACGCACGTCGATATCAGGCAGGGGCTTGTCATCAATCGCCGCTTCGAAGGCCACGAGACGTTTGTGGATGGAAAGCAACTCGATGATCGTCGTCCAGGAATTGACCAGATACTGGAACGAATTGCTGACCTGACCAAAGGCCGTGGCGATCTGCTGGTAGATACCATAGGTGATCTTGCCGGCCACGATGGTGGGAACGAGCATCAGGAGCAGGAACACCGCATCGGCCTGAATGTAGAAATACCGCGCGACGTTGAAATAGAGATAATGCCAGTACATGCGGAAATAGTTTTTCCGCACATTGGAATAAAGCTCCTTGACTGTCGGCGGCTGGGCGCGGTCGGCGTGATCCTCGCCATAGACCAGTTCCTTACGATAGGCGGCTTCCACACGCTGGTTGCGGAAGTTCAGACCGGGCAGTTTGATGCCGACCGTTGCCAGAAGCACCGTACCGAATATCGACCAGACGATCGCCAGCCAGAACAGCGCATGCGGCACTTCGCCGATGATCGGCAATTCGGAGACATAGGACGACAGCGCAAACAGGATCGGCAGGAAAACGACGAGCGTCATCACCGAATTGATCAGGGTGATGCCCAATGCCTCCAGCGTGGAGGAGAAGCGCATCGTATCTTCCTGAACACGCTGGGAAGCACCTTCGATGTGACGCAGCTTTTCCCATTTGGACATGTAGAAGTCGTTCATCGCGGTTCGCCAGCGGAAGATATAATGGCTGGTGAAGAAATCCGTCAGGATCGAAACCGCCATGCTGAGAAAGGCGATCTTGGCGAAGACGATCTGGAGGCTGTAGAAATCCCAGACTTCGATACCCGGTTGTTTGGAAAGGGCATTTTGCAGAAGGTCGCCGAAAGGCCGCCGGAAATTGTTGATGACGACGGAAATCTGAACGCCAAAATAGGTCACCGCGATAATCAGCAGCGATCCCCATATGGACCAGAACTTCCAGGGATGATCTCTGGCGATGACAGTCCAGATAACGCCGAATAACGCCAGGCAAGATGCGAGATAGCCGTAAAAGAACAGATTTGCGGGAACCAGAAAATAACTGAGATCGTAGGGTTCCTGTTCGGGCATCACATAGCCCCAGGACGCCCCTACCCTTTCAACGACGAAATACCAGGCAAGAATGGCGAAGAAGGCCCAAACGATGGCGGAGGTAAAGAAGGCTTTCGGCTTGGGAAAGAAAGAATGAAACACGTTTAGAACTCACGCGCGTTTGAAATCAGCCATTATTGGCGAAGCACTAGATGGCCCGAACCTAGGGCAGAAATTTGTGCACAGCAACGGCGAAGCGCTGACCTTAACAAGATGTAAGACGCGAACGGCGGATAAATCCCGGCGAAAACCTCGCAAAATATCTGGATCGGCGCGGGGAAAACCGGAGAGGCCTAGCGCCGCCGCTCCGTGGCGAGCACCGGCAGCATCAGAACAATGCTGACGACAAGCACGGCGGAAGCGAGAATGCTGGGTGCGGTAAAACTGCCCGTCACCTCGGCGATCCAGCCGGCGGCCAGCGGCCCGACGATCTGGCCCGTTCCGAAGGCGGCCGTCATCAGCGCGAAGGCGCGGCGCGGGCTTGGCCCGGCAAATTCCCGGCCAAGCTGCAGACCATAGGCCGTGATGACCATGAAGGTCAGCCCCAGAAGCAGGCCGCCCGCGAGAACACCCGGCACCGGCGGCAGCATCACGGAAGCGAAGACGCCGATGGCTTCGACGGCGAGAACGATCACAAAAGCGCGTTTCAGCCCCTGCGACTTCAGCACCGGTTTCCACAGGAACAGCGAAACGGCGGCGGCGCAGCCGGTAATGAACCAGGCCAGAAACTCCACGAAGGCACCTGCGGCAGCCATGCGGGCAATTGCAACGATGAAGGTGGCGGTGATGACGTAGCCGAAACCGAAAAGCCCATAGGCGAGCGTCGTCAGGAAGAGCGGCCGCGTCCATACAAGCGGCGGCTCGGCCACCGAGGACGCATGCCGCGGCGGGCCTGCAGGCAGCACCCGCCAGACGAGAAGGAACGTCAGGAAGGAAAAGACGGCACCGGCGATCCACTCCTCCCGCCAGGAGGCGCCGCCGCCATCAAAAACGACACCGATCAGATAGACCGCGAGCGAGGAGATGGCGATACCCGCACCCACACCGCCGTAATGCAGCGCCTGAACCGCGTCCCTGCCGGCCTTTGCGGCATGGCCGATGACGATCTGCGAGGTGAAGATCATGGTCAGCGCGCTGGCGACACCCGCCAGAAACCGGATGACGGTGAAGGCCACGACGGAATTGAAAGCGGCCATGGCCAGCAGCAGCGCGGCGGTGGAAAACAGCCCGCCAAGTGCCACCAGCCGCTCCCGTCCAGAACCCCAGGAATAGGCCGAAAGCACCGCACCCGCCAGATAACCGGCAAAATTGCCCGCCGCCACGATGCCCGCATCCCCCGCCGAGAGCGGCACATCCGCCATCATGCCGGGCAGGATGGGGGTGAAGGAAAAGCGGCCGAAACCCATGGCGGATGCCATCATGAGCGCCCCGGCGAAACCGAGTGCAGTCAGATGTCTGGCGGAAAGTGGCTTGTCGGTGGTCATGCATGGCTTATCGCAACCGGGCGGATAAGCGACAAACGAGTTATTTTGATCGGCGTCATAAGCCGCCTTTATCGGTCACGCGGCGAGCGGCAATGCGTTCCAAGGGTACCACGTGTTTCTTCTCCTCGCCGGGGAGAAGGTGGCCCGAAGGGTCGGATGAGGGGGAAACGTAGCCGGAATTCGGAGAGCTTGTCCCCTCATCCCGCTGCCGCGGACTTCTCCCCGGCGGGGAGAAGAAACAAGCGGCGCGCGCTCGCTCCGACCTTAAAAGCGAGCGTGACGGATTCAGGTGTGGCTGTCACTCCGCAAGCGTCAGCACCAGCGGCCCGTTTTTCGTCGCCACCACCGTATGCTCATATTGCACCGTCGGAGCACTCGGATCGCTGTAGAGCGTCCATGGATCATCGTCGCCGTCTTCGGCCCAATAGGCGCCCGTCGAAAGAAAGGGCTCGACGGTGAACACCATGCCTTCCTGCATGATGCGTCGCTCGTCCTTGTCCGGCCAGGTCGCCAGTTCCTTCGGCTCCTCATGCAGCGAGCGGCCGATGCCGTGGCTGGCGAGGTTGGTGATCAACGTATAGCGGTTCTTTTTAGCGAAAGCGCCGATGGCATTGCCGATATCGGCGAAAGGCCGGCCGGTTTTCACCTGCTGCAGGCCCGTCCACATGGCGCGCTTGCCATCACGGCACAGGCGTTCGATATCCTTCTTCACCGGCGGCACGGCGAAAGACGAACCCGTATCGCCGAAAAAGCCGTTCTTCACCGCCGAGACATCGATATTGACGAGATCGCCCGCCTTGATGATGCGTGGCCCCGGAATGCCGTGGGCCACTTCCTCGTTGACGCTGATGCAGGTCGCGCCGGGAAACTTGTAGCAGAATTCCGGCGCCGACTGCGCACCGTTATCCTCCAGCACCTTGCGACCGATCGCATCCAGTTCGGCCGTGGTGATGCCGGGTTCCAGCGCGTCCGCCATGGTCTGCATCGCGACGGCGCACAAACGGCCGATATCCTTCAGCAGAACCAGTTCTTCTTCGGTGGAAATGACCATGTCTCTGTCCGTCGTTCTGTCTGGCGGGTCTCAAAACGCCCGCCTTGGTAATCATCAAGCCGTGGCTTTCACCGGATCGGCGCTCCCCGTCAATTCTTTTCTGACGATCGGCGCGACTTTCGTACCATAAAGCTCGATGCCGCGCATGATCTGATCATGCGGCATCAGGCCAATCGCCATCTGCAGCAGGAAGCGATCATTCCTGAACACGCCATGCGCCTTGATGATCTTTTCCGCCACCAGTTCCGGTTCGCCGAGGAAGAGATTGCCCTCCGGCCCGCGTGCCGCATCGAAATGCGCGCGGTTCGTCGGCCCCCAGCCACGCTCGCGGCCGATGCGGTTCATCACCTCCGCCTGCGGGCCGTAAAACTGGTCCGCCGCCTTTTCGGTGGTGTCGGCAATGAAGCCGTGCACATTGATGCTGGTGCGCAGCTTGGTCTTTTCCTGACCCGCCCGGCGTGCCGCCTCGTGGTAGAGATCGAACAGCGGCGCGAAACGGCGATATTCGCCGCCGATAATGGCAAGCGCCACCGGCAGGCCCATGGCCCCGGCCCGCGCCACCGATTGCGGCGTGCCGCCCACCGCGATCCACACCGGCAGACGTTCCTGCAGCGGGCGCGGATAGACCCCACGCCCGTTGATGGCCGGATGTTTGGTGCCGGACCAGGTGACGATTTCCTGTTCGCGCAGCGCCAGCAGCAGATCGAGCTTTTCGGCGAAGAGCACGTCGTAATCCTCGAGATCGTAACCGAACAGCGGGTAAGATTCGATGAAGGAGCCACGCCCGGCCATGATTTCGGCGCGACCGTTCGACAGGAGATCGACGGTCGAAAATTGCTGGAACACCCGCACCGGATCATCCGAACTCAACACCGAGACGGCGCTGGTAAGACGGATGTTCCTGGTTTTGACAGCCGCAGCCGCAAGCACGGTGGAGGGCGAGGAAGCGACATAATCCGGGCGGTGGTGCTCGCCCAGCCCGAAAACATCGAGCCCGACCTGATCGGCAAGCTCGATTTCCTCGAGAAGATCCTTCAGCCGGCGCGCGCCTTCCGGCCCGCGGCCATCGGCGGGGTTGGGATTGACATCCGCGAATGTGTAAAGA
The DNA here is from genome assembly GCF_017313365.1 of Agrobacterium sp. OT33. Taxonomy (NCBI): domain Bacteria; kingdom Pseudomonadati; phylum Pseudomonadota; class Alphaproteobacteria; order Hyphomicrobiales; family Rhizobiaceae; genus Agrobacterium; species Agrobacterium sp. OT33. Next base: position 343,082 of record NZ_JAFLMZ010000003.1, read on the forward strand.
CCGAGTTCCATAAACGATACCTCTGTTTGCTTGCCTCAGAGATAGGGACGCACAGCCCCCCAGACAAACGCAAAATCTGGAAGCTTAGCTTCGAAAAAATGGATAGGCGCAGCCGGATTCGCCACCGCGTCACCCTTGCCTGAAATGGCCCGCGCAATGACGCCCGAAATGGCGATTGCCAGCCCGCCCCCTTTGGGCATAACCTGCTTAAACATGTGCGAAGTAATGCAAAAAGGGGAAAGCATGCATCGGACAGTTATCGTGACAGGCTCCACAAGCGGTATCGGCCTTGCCATCGCCCAGAGATTTGCGAGGGAAGGCGCCAATATCGTCCTGAACGGTTTCGGCGACGAGGACGAGATTGAAAAACTCCGTCTTTTGCTGGAAGCCGAAAGCGGCGGGCGCGTGCTTTACCACCCGGCGGACATGACGAAACCGGACGAAATCGCCGACCTCATCCACACTTCCCATGAAAAGCTCGGCTCGGTGGACGTGCTCGTCAACAATGCCGGCATCCAGCACATCGCGCCCATCGAGGAGTTTCCGACGGAAAAATGGGACTGGATCATCGCCATCAATCTGACCAGTTCCTTCCATACCATGCGTGCCGCGATACCGCTGATGAAGAAGGCCGGCAAAGGCCGCATCATCAACATTTCCTCGGCCCATGGTCTCGTCGCCTCGCCGTTCAAATCAGCCTATGTGGCGGCCAAACACGGCATCATGGGCCTGACGAAGACAGCGGCGCTGGAACTCGCGCAGACGGGCGTCACCGTCAATGCCATTTGTCCCGGTTACGTTCTGACACCGCTGGTCGAAAAGCAGATACCGGAAATGGCCAAGGTGCGCGGCATCAGCGAAGAGGCGGTGAAGAACGACGTGATGCTGGAATTGCAGGCGACCAAGCAATTCGTCACCGTCGATGACGTGGCGGCGGCTGCCCTGTTTCTGGCAAGCGACGCCGCAAGCAATATCACCGGCACGCATATTTCCGTGGATGGCGGCTGGACGGCGCAATAATTGCCGGATTTTCTTTCCGTTATGGAAACAATGAATTGCCAAAACGGAAATCGATATGCGCGCAAGGGCGTGCATAGATGTATCGGAACAATGACAAGAAACCGGCTCGGCAGCCGGTCAAAACAGCAAGGCATTGCATGAAAGACGCGATCAGCTTCATCCTCAACAGCGAAACCATCTCGCTCAGGGATTTCGGACCGACGGACACGCTTCTCGATTACCTCCGCATCAGCAAGCGGTTGACCGGGACAAAGGAAGGCTGTGCGGAAGGCGACTGCGGTGCCTGCACGGTGCTGGTCGGACGGCTGCTGGATGGTTCGCTGCGTTATGAAAGCGTCAATGCCTGTATCCGTTTTCTGGGCTCGCTGCACGGCACCCACATCGTCACGGTGGAGCATCTGGCCGCGCGCGATGGCACGCTGCACCCCGTGCAGCAGGCCATGGTGGATTTCCACGGGTCGCAATGCGGTTTCTGCACGCCGGGCTTCATCATGTCGCTTTACGGCCTGTGGCTTGCCAGTGAAAATCCCGGCCGCGCCGACATCGAAAAGGCGCTGCAAGGCAATCTCTGTCGATGCACGGGTTATGAGCCGATTGTCCGCGCCGCCGAAAAGATCGCCGCCGCCCGCCCGAGCGCCCTGTTCGACCCGCTGCAACGCGACCGCACCGATATCATGGCAAGGCTCTGGGCGATCCGCGCCAATGAAACGATCACCGTTACCCACGGCGAGGATCGCACCATCATTCCGGCGACACTGGCCGAGCTGACCGAGATTTACGCTGCTGAACCGAAAGCGACCATCGTTGCCGGCTCCACCGACGTCGGCCTGTGGGTAACGAAGCAGATGCGGGCGCTGAACCCGGTCATCTTCATCAACAATCTCGGGGATCTGCAAACCATCACCGTGGGTGAGGAGGGCGTGACACTCGGCGCCGGCGTCACCTACAGCCAGGCCTTCAAGACCATTGCAGACCATTTTCCGCCGCTTGCCCGGCTGTTCGACCGCCTCGGCGGCGAGCAGGTGCGCAATATGGGCACCATCGGCGGCAATATTGCCAATGGCTCCCCCATCGGCGACACGCCGCCAGCGCTGATCGCACTGGGGGCGACGCTGACCTTGCGATCCTCCTCCGGCAACCGCAGCCTGCCGCTGGAAAGCTATTTCATCGATTACGGCAAACAGGACCGGCTGAGCGGCGAATTCGTCGAAAAGCTTTTCATTCCGTTCCGGAAACCGGAAAGCAGCTATGCCGTCTACAAGATTTCCAAACGGCGCGACGAGGATATTTCCGCGCTCTGCGGCGCCTTCAACCTGACGCTCGATGCCGATGGCGCGGTAGAAGACATCCGCATCGCCTTCGGCGGCATGGCCGGCACGCCGAAACGCGCCGCGCATCTGGAGGCGGCGCTTCTCGGCAAGGCGTGGTCGCAGGAAACCATCGATGCGGCGCGCGATGTGCTGGACGAGGATTTCACACCGCTGACCGACTGGCGCGCCACCGCCGAATATCGCCAATTGACGGCCAAGAACCTGCTGACGCGGTTCTTCCTTGAGACTTCGGGGGAGAAGCAGGAACTCAGCCGTTTCTCGCTGGAGGAGGCGTGATGATGGCGATGGCGAAACCCACACCCTCCCTCATTCCTGTGCTTGTCACAGGAATCCAGCCGACGCGCGTCTGCGCGGCGAAAGACTCTTTTCAGCCCAAAGACTTGGGCTGGCTGGATTCCTGTGACAAGCACAGGAATGAGGGACTATTATCGCTCTCATATGCCGTAATTCACCAAGAAGGAGCTTGAACCATGGACACCACAAGCTTCGACAAGACCGAAATCGACGGCCCCATCCACAGGTCGCTTCGGCACGACTCCGCCCACAAGCACGTGACGGGCAGCGCCGAATATATCGATGATATCCCTGAGCCCGCCGGCCTCGTTCACGGCGCACTCGGCCTTTCCGACCGAGCGCATGCCGAAATCGTCTCGATGGACCTTTCCGAAGTGGAAGCCACACCGGGCGTGCTCTGGGTGATGGTTGCCAAGGACGTGCCCGGCGAAAACGACATCTCTTCCGGCGGTCGCCACGACGAACCTTTGCTGGCCGAGACAAAGGTCGAATTCCACGGCCAGCCGATCTTCGCGGTCTTTGCCGAAACCCGCGATATCGCCAGAAAGGCGGCCCGCAAAGCAAAGATCACCTATAAGGACCTGCCGCATTTCACCGATATCGATACGGCGATTGAAAATGGCGGCGCGCTCGTCATCGATCCGATGACGCTGAAACGCGGCGATGCGAAGATCGAAATGGATGTCGCACCGCGTCGTCTCACCGGCACGATGCGGATCGGCGGGCAGGAGCATTTTTATCTCGAAAGCCACATCGCCATGGCCGTGCCGGGCGAGGATGACGAGGTGACACTGTGGAGTTCCACCCAGCATCCAAGCGAAATCCAGCACATCGTCAGCCACATCCTGCAGGTGCCGTCCAATGCCGTCACGGTGCAGGTGCGCCGCATGGGCGGCGGCTTTGGTGGCAAGGAAACGCAGGGCAACCAATTCGCCGCCCTCTGCGCCATCGCCGCCAAGAAGCTGAACCGGGCTGTGAAAATCCGCCCGGACCGCGACGAGGACATGAGCGCCACCGGCAAGCGCCATGATTTCCGCGTCGATTACGAGTTGGGCTTCGATGAAGAAGGCCGCATCCACACCGTCGACGCCACCTACGCCGCACGCTGCGGTTTTTCCTCCGATCTGTCAGGCCCGGTCACGGATCGCGCGCTGTTTCATGCCGATTCCAGCTATTTCTACCCGCATGTGCATCTCACCTCACGGCCGCTGAAAACCCACACCGTCTCCAACACCGCCTTTCGCGGTTTCGGCGGGCCGCAGGGCATGCTCGGCGCGGAACGGTTTATCGAGGAGATCGCCTATGCCGTCGGCAAGGACCCGCTCGATATCCGCAAGCTGAATTTCTACGGCGAGACCGGCTCCGGCCGCACCACGACGCCCTATCATCAGGAAGTCGAAGACAACATCATCGCCCGTGTCGTCGAGGAGCTGGAAACCTCCAGTGACTACCGCGCACGACGCGACGCCATCATCGAGTTCAACAAAACCAGCCCGATCATCCGCAAGGGCATCGCGCTCACCCCTGTCAAATTCGGCATCTCCTTCACCATGACCGCGTTCAATCAGGCGGGCGCGCTGGTGCATATCTATAATGACGGCTCCATTCACCTGAACCATGGCGGCACCGAAATGGGCCAGGGCCTCTACACCAAAGTGGCGCAGGTGGTGGCCGATGCCTTCCAGGTGGATATCAACAGGGTGAAGATTACAGCCACGACGACGGGCAAGGTGCCGAACACGTCGGCCACCGCCGCCTCCTCCGGTACGGACCTTAACGGCATGGCGGCCTATGACGCCGCCCGTCAAATCCGTGAAAGGCTGGTCAAATTCGCCACTGACAACTGGAACGTGCCGGAAGAGGAAGTCGTCTTCCTGCCGAACCGGGTGCGCATCGGCCTTGAGGAAATCGCCTTCAACGATTTCATCAAAAAGGCCTATTTCGCCCGCGTGCAGCTTTCCGCCGCCGGTTTTTACAAGACGCCGAAAATCCACTGGGACCGCGCCGCCGGCCGTGGCACGCCGTTTTATTATTTCGCCTATGGCGCGGCCTGCTCGGAAGTATCGATCGATACGCTGACCGGCGAATACCTGATGGAACGCACCGATATCCTGCATGATGTCGGTAAATCGCTGAACCCGGCCATCGATATCGGCCAGATCGAGGGCGCCTTCGTGCAGGGCATGGGCTGGCTGACCACGGAGGAATTGTGGTGGGACGGCAAGGGGCGGCTGCGCACCCACGCACCTTCCACCTACAAGATCCCGCTCGCCTCCGACCGACCGAAGAGCTTTAACGTCAAGCTGGCGGAATGGGCGGAAAATGCCGAGCCCACCATCGGCCGTTCCAAGGCCGTGGGCGAACCGCCCTTCATGCTGGCGATCTCTGTTCTCGAAGCCCTCTCCATGGCCGTCGCCTCCGTCGCCGATTACAAGGTCTGCCCGCGCCTCGATGCGCCGGCAACGCCGGAGCGGGTGCTGATGGCGGTGGAACGGTTGAAGAAGGTTTGAGGGAGGGCGTATCCATGTGGCCGAGCCCCAATGCCTGACGCCTCCCTCTCCGATTTCCTCGCCCGCCCTGCCCCCGCAATCCTCGTCGAAATCGAGGCAGTGAAAGGCTCATCCCCGCGTGAGGCCGGCACCTTCATGCTGGTCTCACAGGCTGACTTGTGGGAAACCATCGGCGGCGGACAGTTCGAATATATGGCGATAGACCACGCCCGCGCCATGCTGCGAACAGGTGCTGCCGAAGACCGGATGGATATTCCGCTAGGCCCGGAAATAGGCCAGTGCTGCGGCGGTCGCACCCTTATCCGCTTCCGGCGGATAACGGCAGAGATCGCCGCCGGGCTTGAGGCGCGGCTGAAGGGCGAGGCCGAGCAGCAGCCCGCCGTGTTCATTTTTGGCGCAGGTCATGTCGGCAAGGCACTGGCAGATGCCCTGTCGCTGCTACCCCTGACCCTGACGGTGGTGGAAACCCGTGAAAGCGAACTGCGCGATCTTCCCTCAGTGGTGGCGTCCATACTGACCCCCATGCCGGAAGCATTCGTTCCGAAAATCCCGGCAAACGGCGCGGCCATCATCGTCACCCACGATCACGCGCTCGATTTCCTGATTGCGAAGGAAGCGCTTGCCCGCAACGATCTCGCTTATGTCGGCATGATTGGTTCGAAGACCAAACGCGCCACCTTCGCCCATTGGCTGGAACGGGAAGGTGAGCCCCCTTCCCGCCTTGCAAAGCTCACCCTGCCCATCGGCGGCACAAGCGTGAGAGACAAACGCCCCGCCGTCATAGCGGCCCTTGTGGCAGCCGAGTTGCTGCAAGCATTTTTCGTTGCCGAAATCCGTCGCAACGAAAATCGACACGCCCATCCTCAAGGCCAAGATCACGCCTGAGCCCATCCGGCAGGCTTTCATCCGCCAGATTGTCCGGTGCAAGACTTTCAAGGGTAAATCGTTCCGCTGTCCGCAGGCCCGCACGCAGGCGGGACCACGCGCGCAAAAGTGCTGTGCGCATGTTCGTCTCCATTCAAAAATGTCAGAAGCTCAGTTGATGAATTGGGCTAAAAATGCTCTGGTTTCCGGAGAAAAACCAATGAAACCTTTGGCCTTTGGCATAAAGAGAACTTATCCATGAAGATGTCTCGCCAGTTCCCCCTCAATGCCCTGCGCGTCTTCGATGCCGCCGCAAGGCATCTGAGCTTCACCAGGGCCGGCGAAGAGCTGGGCATGACGCAGACGGCGGTGAGCTATCAGGTGAAGCTGCTGGAGGAGAATATTGGCGAGCCGCTTTTCCTGCGCACGGCACGGCAGGTATCGCTGACGGAGGCGGGGGAAAAACTGGCGCCCAAGGTTGCCGACGCCTTCAATACGCTGCGGGAGGCCGTCGACAGTGTGCGCGACACGCCGGATGCCACCCTGACCATACATTCCACGGCCACCTTCGCATCACGCTGGCTGTCGCGACATCTGGGGGCCTTCCAGCTTGAACATCCCTCCATCGCCGTCAGACTGGAAACATCGGGCACACTGATCGATTTCAACCAATCGGACTGCGATGTCGCCATTCGCTGGAGCCGCGACGACGGCAAGGGATTGACCTATCATCGGCTGCTTCGCGGTGTTTACACGCCGATGCTGCATCCCGATCTTGCGCAAAGCATAGATGGTTTGAAGACGCCCGAAGACCTTCTTCGCCTGCGTATCATCGATCCCGGTGACGTGTGGTGGAGCCAATGGTTCCGGGAAGTCGGCATCGAAAATCCTGATCTGGAGCGTTATCCGCGCAGCCGCCTCAACGTGCAGGCTTTTGAAGCCGCAGCGGCGATCGCCGGTCAGGGTGTGGCCATGCTCACCCCTGAACTCTACGCCGATGAAATCGCGCTCGGCCGCCTGTACCAACCCTTCGAACATCTCAGCAGCGAAGGCAAGAACTACTGGCTTGTCTATCCCGAAAACCGCCGGAACATCCGCAAGATCAAACTGTTTCGCGACTGGATACTGAAGCGGATCGAGGAAAGCCGACCGCAGCAGCCCCATCAATACCCCATGTCCGGCGCATAAAAACAGCGCGGCGTATCCTCATCCGGAAACAGGCAGAGATGATATTCGCCGTCCTCCGACCGTCTTGCCTCGCTCTGCGACCAGTTGAACGTGTGGCGCCGCGTCACCATGCGATGATCGCCGGGGGCGAGCGAAACCTCATAACCATCAGGTGTGACACGAACGCTGCGCGTGGGGATCATCTGGCAGTCGCCCGTCTGGGCATCGCCATTGCAGCAGTAGCTTTCATATTTGAACCCCTTGTGGGATTCATGGGCAAGTGCCGTGGCGGTGAACGCCAGAAATAAGAAGAGGACCGTCAGAACAAGGCGCATCGGCATGGTCTCCGTTGAAAACAACGGCGGCTGCCGGAAGGTCATTGCGTCCCTTCATTCAAATTCCACACATCAACACGCACCCGGACACAACGGCACCGGAAACTGCGACACCTGCCCCTGATCTGCCCCGCCACAGGGTTCGCAGCACCCGCTTTCGGAATAACCGCCAGCGAAACATGTCATGGGAGCTTTAAAAGCTCCGCAGCCCTATATTTTAGCACATTGGCGGGCCGCTCACAGGATAATAGCTGAGTCGCGTTAGCCAGCTAAGCACAAACTATGCGGCAGGAAGCACACATTGCAACTTTACCGGGCCTGCGGCGGTCCGCTCGCGGCCCGAGCCGGGTTGTGAACACAAGACCATCGGATTGTGAACAATCACCCTCGGAGCGCTGCTTTTCCCTTTCCTAACGGTCAAATTTCTCGCAAGGTGCGCTGCACAAGGATCAGGGGAACCGCATGTACGAATACGCCATTGCGTGGGAATGGATGGCCTTTGCCGTCCGCTGGCTCCACGTCATCACCGCCATCGCCTGGATCGGCTCGTCCTTCTATTTCATCGCGCTCGATCTCGGGCTGGTCAAACGGGCGCATCTGCCGCCGGGGGCTTATGGCGAGGAGTGGCAGGTGCATGGCGGCGGTTTTTACCACATCCAGAAATATCTGGTTGCGCCTGCCCAGATGCCCGAACACCTGACATGGTTCAAATGGGAAAGCTACGTCACCTGGCTTTCCGGTTTCGCCATGCTCTGCATCGTTTATTATGGCGGTGCGGACCTCTTCCTCATCGACCATTCCGTGCTTGATCTCACCCAGTTCCAGGCCATCTGTCTGTCGCTGGCATCGCTGGCCATCGGCTGGCTGTTTTATGATTTCCTCTGTAAATCGCCACTCGGCAACAATACCTGGGGCCTGATGATCGTGCTTTACGTCGCGCTGGTGGCAATGGCATGGGGTTATACGCAGGTCTTCACCGGGCGTGCCGCCTTCCTGCATCTCGGCGCGTTTACCGCCACCATCATGTCGGCGAATGTATTTTTCATCATCATTCCGAACCAGAAGATCGTCGTCGCAGACCTGATTGCCGGGCGCACGCCGGACCCGAAATATGGCCGCATCGCCAAACAGCGTTCACTGCACAACAACTACCTGACGCTGCCCGTCATCTTCTTCATGCTGTCGAACCATTACCCGCTGGCTTTCGCGACCGAGTTCAACTGGATCATTGCGGCACTTGTCTTCCTGATGGGCGTCACCATCCGCCACTGGTTCAACACCACGCATGCCCGCAAGGGCAAACCGACATGGACCTGGCTTCTCACCGCCCTCATCTTCATCGTCATCATGTGGCTTTCCACCGTGCCGAAAGTGCTGACCGGCGAGGAGGAGCAGAAGGCCGCCACCCTCTCCCCCATGCAGCAGCAATTCGTCAGCGACGCTCATTTCACCAAGGCGCGTGATGTGGTTCAGGGTCGCTGTTCCATGTGCCATGCGGCCGAGCCGGTGTGGGAAGGCGTGCCCTTCACGCCGAAATCGGTGAAGCTCGAAACCGACGAACAGATCGCCGCCCATGCGCGCGAAATCTATTTGCAAGCCGGCCGCAGCCATGCCATGCCTCCCGGCAACATCACCGCCATCACCCCGGATGAGCGCAAGGTGCTGACCGCATGGTATGAAAGTGCGGTTTCCGGGGCTGGAAAAGCCGAAGGAAAGACTGAATGAGCATGGTTCTGCTGCGTGGCCGCCTGCTGAGCTTCCGCCGCGCGCCGCTCGCAATCGACGATACGCAAAGCTATCTCTATATCGAAGATGGCGGCCTGCTGATCGAAAACGGCAGGATCGCCGCCATCGGCGATTATGCCGATATCCGCAAGCAAGCCCCCGAAGACGTCGAGGAAAAGGATCACCGGCCGTATCTCATCGTGCCCGGCCTCATCGACATGCACCTGCATTTCCCGCAGATGCAGGTTATCGGCTCCTATGCCGCCAACCTGCTGGAATGGCTGAATACCTATACCTTCCCGGAAGAATGCCGCTTCGTCGAAAGCGCCCATGCCCAGCGCATCGCCACGCATTTTTACGACGAGCTGCTGCGCCACGGCACCACCACGGCCGCTGCCTATTGCTCGGTGCACAAGACCTCCGCCGACGCCTTTTTCACTGAGGCCATGAAGCGCAACATGCTGATGGTGGGCGGCAAGGTGATGATGGACCGCAACGCCCCGCAGGGCCTGCTGGACACGCCGGAAACCTCCTATGACGAGACGCGCCAGGTGATTGCCGACTGGCACGGCAAGGGCCGCAACCACGTCGCCATAACACCGCGCTTCGCCATAACCTCCACCCCGAAGCAGATGGAGGCCGCCCAGGCGCTGGCGCAGGAATTCCCCGATCTTTTCATCCAGACGCATCTCTCCGAAAATCTGGACGAGATCAAATACACCTGCGAGCTTTACCCCGAAGCGACCGACTATACCGATATCTATGTGCGTTACGGCCTGATGGGCAACAAGACCCTGCTCGGCCACGCCATCCACCTCTCGGAGCGCGAAGCGGACGTGCTGTCGGAAACCGGCGCGGTGGCCGTACATTGCCCCACCTCGAACCTCTTCATCGGCTCCGGCCTCTTCCCGATGAAAAAGCTGCAGCGGCGCGAAAAGCCGGTGCGGATCGCGGTCGCGACCGATATAGGCGGTGGCTCCAGCTATTCCATGCTGCGCACCATGGATGAAGCCTACAAGATCCAGCAATTGCTGGGCGAGCGCCTGAACCCGCTGGAAAGCTGGTATCTGATGACCCGCGGTAATGCCGAAGCGCTTTCCATGGTCGACCGCATCGGCACGCTCGACGCCGGCACGGACGCCGACATCACCGTGCTGAACGCCTCCTCGACACCCGCCATGGCCCTGAAAATGGAAGTGGTGAAAAGCCTGACGGAAGAACTGTTCCTGATGCTGACCATGGGCGATGACCGCACCGTGGTGGAAACCTATGTGGCCGGCAAGGCGATGAAGAGCGTGCTGGCATAGTTCGGTTGGGGCCGAAACATAAAGCCGCCGACTCACTTACACAGTCATATATTGGATCGGCGGGTGCCGCGTCTTTCTTCTCCCCGAGGGGGGAGAAGGTGGCCCGAAGGGTCGGATGAGGGGGCAACGTCGCCGGATTTCGGAGAGCTTGCCCCCTCATCCCGCTGCCGCGGACTTCTCCCCCTCGGGGAGAAGAAAAAAGAGGCGCGCGCTCGCTTTCTATGACTGGCTGGTACCACCCCGGCCGAAATGCGAATGACCTCTGGAGTGCCCCGTGCCGAATCTAGACACAACCACCATGCTCATGATCCTCGCGACCTTCATCATCGCAGGCATCGTCAAGGGCGTGACCGGCATGGGACTGCCCACCGTTGCCATGGGCGTGCTCGGCCTCTTTATGCCGCCGGTCATCGCCGCCGGCCTGCTCATTTTGCCCTCCTTCATCACCAATATCTGGCAATTGCTGGCCGGGCCGGATTTCCGGGCTATCGTGAAGCGGCTGTGGCCGATGATGATCGCCATTGCGCTCGGCACCCTCATCGGCATCCGGCTGATGACATCAGGCACCGGCATCTGGACCACCTCGGCGCTCGGCCTGTGCCTTGCTGCTTACGCGGCCTACAGCCTGCTTGCCAGACCCGTCTCGATTCCGGCCGGGCTGGAACCGAAACTCTCCCCGGTCATGGGGCTCGCAACCGGCCTGTTGACCGGCGGCACCGGAATTTTCGTCGTGCCAGCCGTGCCTTATATCCAGTCGCTCGGTTTCAGCCGGGATGATCTCGTGCAGGCGCTCGGCCTTTCCTTCACGGTCTCCACCGTCGCGCTCGCCGCCGGCCTCGCCTCCCAGAATGCCTTTCACGTCGAGCATCTGTCGCTTTCCGCGCTGGCCGTGCTGCCGGCCCTTGCCGGAATGTGGCTTGGCCAGAAAATCCGTACCATCGTCAGCCCGGCGACATTCCGGCGCTGGTTTCTCATCTGCCTGCTCATACTGGGAACCGAGCTGTTTTTGCGGGCATTCTGGTGATGGAAATCCGTCGATTTTGATGTCGTGGCCGCCACATTCATGTTATGTGAAGCCATCATTCAAATGTGAAGGCTTTATCCATGGGCAAAATCCTGACCATAGCGGACCTGAAGCAACAGGCTCAGCGCCGTGTGCCAAAAATGTTTTTCGACTATGCCGATAGCGGCGCGTGGACGGAAAGCACCTACCGCGCCAATGAGGATGATTTCGCCAAGATAAAGCTGCGCCAGCGCGTGCTGGTGGATATGACCGACCGGTCGCTGGCCACCGAAATGGTCGGCGAGAAGGTTTCGATGCCGGTCGCACTCTCCCCCACCGGGCTCACCGGCATGCAGCACGCCGATGGCGAAATGCTGGCCGCAAAAGCGGCGGAGGAATTCGGCGTGCCCTTCACGCTCTCCACCATGAGCATCTGCTCCATCGAGGATGTCGCCTCGGTCACCTCGAAACCCTTCTGGTTCCAGCTTTACGTGATGAAGGATCGGGACTTCGTCAATAATCTGATCGACCGCGCCAAGGCCGCCGGATGCTCGGCGCTGGTGCTGACGCTCGATCTGCAAATCCTCGGCCAGCGTCACAAGGACCTTCGCAACGGCCTGTCGGCACCGCCGAAATTCACGCCGAAGCACATCTGGCAGATGGCGACCCGGCCGCGATGGTGCCTGGACATGGCTCGCACCAAGCGCCGCAGCTTCGGCAATATTGTCGGCCATGCCAAAAACGTCTCAGACCTGTCATCGCTCTCCTCCTGGACGGCGGAACAATTCGATCCGCGCCTGTCCTGGAAGGATGTCGAATGGATCAAGGAACGCTGGGGCGGCAAGCTGATCCTCAAGGGCATTCTTGACGAAGAAGATGCACGCGCCTCGCTCGACACAGGCGCCGACGCCATCATCGTCTCCAACCATGGCGGCCGCCAGCTCGATGGCGCCCATTCCTCCATCGCCATGCTGCCGAAAATCGTCGATGCCGTCGGCGACAGGGTTGAGGTGCACATGGATGGCGGCATTCGCTCCGGTCAGGACGTGCTGAAAGCCGTGGCGCTGGGCGCCAAAGGCACCTATATCGGCCGCCCCTTCCTCTACGGCCTCGGCGCTGATGGAAAGCAGGGCGTGACGACGGCGCTCGAAATCATCCGCAAGGAGATGGATATCAGCATGGCGCTTTGCGGCAAAAGGCTGATCACGGATGTGGATCGCAGCATTCTGGCGTGATGGTGACGAGGCAGAAGGTGCTTCGGAGATGCGTCGGAGGCCGCTCCGTTCTCTGCCGTCATGCCGGACTTGATCCGGCATCCAGCCACGGCGCGTCTGCGCCGTGAAAGGACTCTCCCGCGATCAAGGACTTGATCGCGCTGGACCCCGGTATCCAAGTCCGGTGTGACGTCGTGCGGATCTTGCCCTCGCGAACGACCTCAGCAACCAGTCTCAATGCCCCACGGTCTTCGAAAACACATTCACGATCACCACACCGGTGATGATGAAACCGAGACCGATAATGGCGGCAATATCCAGCGTCTGGCGGAACACGAAATAACCGATGCCGGAAATCAGCACGATGCCGAGCCCGCTCCAGATCGCATAGGCAACGCCGACAGGGATGACGCGCAGCGTGAACGACAGCAGATAAAAGGCCGCGCCGTAAAACACCGCCATCAGCACCGTCGGCAGCCACCTTGTGAATTGCTGCGACTGCTGCAGGAATGAGGTCGCGATGACCTCGCAGATAATAGCCGCGACAAGCGCCCCATAGGTGAAAAGTGCCGCGTTCATCGTTGCGTTTCCTTTGTCGTCTGGGCGATCATCCGGGCCTTGAGAGCCGCCCTGTCGCCACCTGCCCTGCCATCATCGGCCAGAAGATCGGCAAACCAGATGCCATCAGCCGCAAGCCGCACCGTTTCCAGTACCACCCCGTCATCCGTATCTTTATGACGGGCAAGACGTCCCTCGACCCAGCTGGTCCACATGCGCCGAAGCGACGGCTCACCGACCATGGAAACCGAGATCGCCGCCCATTGCCTGCCCGAATCCCGGTCACGATCATCGAAAACCGCCTTCACATAGGCTCGCGTGAAGCATCCGTAAGCTTCACAATCCTGTGAGATGAGCGCATCTATTTCCGCGTCCAGCGCCGAAAGAAGGTCAGCCATGACGGCCTCCAGCAAGGCCTGCTTGGAGGGAAAATGGTGGAACAGCCCACCCTTCGTCACCCCGGCCGCATCGGCCACAGCCTGTATGGAAAGTGCCGCAACGCCCTGATCGGCAGCAAGTTTCGCCGCGCAGTCAAGGAGGCTGCGACGCACGATCTCGGGCTGTTTCTTTCGTTCATGAGCATTTGTCATGCCGAAAAACATACCGGATGGTCGGTTTCTTTTCAAGGAAATTGTGAGGGCCGCCAGCGGGTTGAAATTCATACTTAATTAAGCATGAAAGCAATCTCTAAAGTTTTAGCGGTTTTGTTGCCGGAAAGTGTCAGTAAAACTTGAAATCAACGGCGGCGATCAAACAAAAGGGGCGGATTATGTCGGGAACGGTCAAACGGGGAATGGCGGGAACATGGGTCTTCGCGCTCGCCTTCTTTTGCGCGATCCTCTCATTGCAGGCATCGCCCGCGCAGGCCGGCTACGCCCATTTCATCATGGATGCCAATACCGGCAAGGTTCTGGCGTCCCGCAATGCCGATGTGCTGAACCACCCCGCTTCGCTCACCAAGATGATGACGCTGTACCTGACCTTCGAGGCGCTGCATGCCGGCCGGATTCGCTGGGACCAGAAGATAAAGATGTCCAAAAATGGTGCAGCCGTCATCCCCTCCAAGCTTTATGTGCGCCAGGGCCAGACCTTCACCGTGCGCGAAGCCGTTTATGGCATGATCGTCAAATCCGCCAATGACATGGCGGAAGGCATGGGCGATCACCTCGGCGGCTCCGAGGCAAGGTTCGCCGAGATGATGACCCGCAAGGCCCGCCAACTGGGCATGACGAAGACGGTGTTCCGCAACGCCTCTGGCCTGCCCAGCAAATCGCAGGTGACGACGGCGCGCGACATGGCGAAGCTCGGCCTTGCGCTGCAGCGCGACTTTCCCAAGGAATACGGCCTGTTTGCCATGGAATCCTTCAGTTTCCGGGGAAAACGGATTCGTGGCCACAATAATCTGATGTATCGTTATCAGGGCATGGACGGCATCAAGACCGGCTACACCAATGCCTCCGGTTTCAACCTCGTCAGCGCCATCAACCATAATGGCCGCCGTGTCGTCGGCGTCGTGCTGGGCGGCAAGACCGCGCGCAGCCGTGATGCCCAGATGGCGGCCCTTCTCGACAAGGCCGTGCCGCAGGCATCGAGAAGCCGCAACACCGAACAGCTCGTCGCCAGCGCCAATGTCAGCCGCACCTTCGATGTGCCGCCCGCTGCCGTACCGCTCCCCATGTTCGCGGAACGCCGCTCCGACCCGGTCGCCATGCAGATCGCCACGGCCAACAACCAGATGGCCGACATGATCCAGGTTTCCGCCATTCCGAGACGCGCCCCCGCTGCCGCCGTTGGCCAGCCCGCCGGCCAGAGAAGCCGCTGGGAAGTGCAGATCGCCGCCGCCGATAGCGAAGCCGCCGCCCGCTCGCTGCTCGCCAACGCGCGCTCCAACATCGGCAGCTATGCCGGGATCGCCCCCTATACCGAAGCGGTGCAAAGCGGCTCGGCAACGCTCTACCGCGCCCGCTTCACCGGCTTTGAAGACCAGTCTTCGGCGGTTTCCGCCTGCAAGGAACTGAAGGCGCAGTCCTACGCCTGCGTGGTGATGAACAGCGAGGGGTGAAGATCAATAGTGGAAACGGCATTGATGAATGATCAGTACTGCCTTTTCACCTTCGCCGCGAAGCTCATAAACAAGGCGATGCTCCTGCGAGATCCGGCGTGACCAGAGGCCCTTCAACTGGAAACGCAGCGGCTCAGGTTTTCCGATGCCCTCGAATGGATGCCGCCGGCAGTCTTTTATGAGTTCGTTGATGCGTTCCAGCATCTTTCGATCGTATTTCTGCCAGTGAAGATAGTCTTCCCAGCCTTCGTGGCTCCAGCCGAGAGCAATCGAGCCCTTTTGCTGCATGAGAGTTTCTCCTGATGGAAGCTCGCACGCATGCGCGATGGGTTTGAAAAATCAGTCGATCAGATCGTGGCTTTCGAAAACGCCGCCATCCACGTCGGACATCGACTTTCTAAGTCTGGCGAAATTCTCAGGTGACGAGCAGAGATGCAAGGTTTCCATCAAGCCTTCATATTCGTCCTTATCGATAAGAACGGCGGACGGCTTGTCGCGCCGCACGATTTCCACGGTCACACGGTCTTGCGATACTTCGTCCAGAAGCGATGCAAGGGATTCGCGTGCTTTTGAAAACATAACGGTACGCATGGATGAACCTCGACAAGAGTTGTACAATAAATAGTACAACTACCTGAACAATTCAAGTCCGCTTGCGAAGCCAGCCATTCTCCAGAGCATCCGCCAGATACGGAATGCCGTTGACCCGCGCCATCTCTGCCATGGCCAGATTGTCGTAGCGGATATTCCTGAAATAGACCTGCCAGCCGCGCCCGGTTTCTTCCAGCACCGCATAGCTGGCAAGCGGATGACCGGCCTCGACGTGATGGTCGAAGGGCGTATCGTCCTTCCAGCCGGGGCAGCCGACGCTGCCCGGATTGACGATCAGCCGGCCATCGGAAAGCTGCACCGCGCGGGGAATATGGGTATGGCCGCACAGCATCAGCGGCTGCGTTATACCTTCCGCCCTCGCCTCGATTTCGGCGAGCGGCCGCAGTTTCAGCACACCTTCCGGTGAAAGCGTTTCCAGCCAATAGTCGAGATCGCCGAGCGGCGAGCCGTGGCAGCAATAGGCAACGTCCTTGAATACCATGCTGAAAGGCAGGGTTTGCAGCCAGTCCAGATGCGCGGCAGTCATCTGCGCATGGGCCGGCCTTTCCCAGCTGCCCATATCCTCCGGCGCCCGCTCGATCAGTTCCCGGTCGTGATTGCCGCGAATGCTGGGAATCCAGTTGCCGACCAGCACATCACCGGTGAAACCCGCCTCCAGCGGCCCGCTGAAACAATCACCGAGATTGACGATATCCTTGATGCCAAGCCTGGCGATATCCTCAAGCACGGCTTCAAGCGCAGCGCAGTTTCCGTGAATATCGGCAATGGCGGCAAAGATCATGGCAATCAGCTTCCTCGATAGGTGGAATAGCTATAGGGCGAAAGCAGCAGCGGCACATGATAGTGGCCGCTCTCATCGGCAATGCCGAAGCGGATCGGGATAATATCGAGAAAGGCCGGTTCCGGCAGCACAACGCCCCTGCTACGCAGATAATCGCCGGCATGGAAAACCAGCTCATATTCGCCGGCCTTGAAACTCTCTCCGACCAGCAGCGGCCCGCCATCCACCCGGCCGTCACCATTGGTCTTCACCGTCTTCAGCTTCTCGCGGCGATCGCCGGAGAGCCGGTAAAGCTCGATCGTCAGCCCCTCAGCCGGCACGCCATGGGCGGCGTCGAGAACATGGGTGGTCAGACCGGTCATGGCTTTGGCTCCGCGATCATGAAGGGCTCATCGAAAAAATACTCTTCCAGATTGTTGCCCGGCCCTTCGCGGTCGGCAACCAGAAAATCAGAGACCGCCTGCAACGGCATCAGCGGATAATGCCAGACATTGCGGCGGTAATTCACACCCTGATCCCCGCGCGCCAGAAATACCTGCGGCCGCGCCGGACGACCTCCGTCATCTTCCGCAACGACGACGAGGAAAGGCCTGCCGGACAGCGGCGAAAAACTCTGGCTGCCAAGCGGATGCCGCTCCATCATCTCGATGTTATGCGGGAATACCCGCGGCTGCCCCCGGAAAATATTGAGGATGATACGTGCACCCTCGCCCGCCACCTCGGGTGCGGCAAGCGCATGGTGCCGCTCGGTTTGGCCGCCATTGATGTGCCGCATGGAAGAAGGCGTTGCTTCGATCACATCGCCGAAGGATGCGAATGCCTCTTTGGTGAGGGGCTTTATGTCGAGAAAATCAGTCAAATGTCATTCACCTTGGGCATGCCAGTTTCTGAGGAGGGAGAGACGCGCCTGTAAATCCGGAATGCTCTGCGTTATCGTTTTCCAGACGACCGAGAGCTCCGCCCGGAAATAATCATGCACGATCAGATTGCGCATACCCTTCATCTTGATCCAGGGGATTTCCGGGTGCTGCTGTAAAAACGCGGGGTAGTGCTTGTCGAGTTTGGCAACCGCCTCGCCAATCAGGGCAAGACCCATCATGACCGCCATCTGCGTACGCGTGTCGGAGGAAAAAGCGGCCTCATCCATGTCCTGAATGAAACCCCGTATTCTGGACGCGGCGACATCCATCTCCTTCAGATAGAGCAGAAGCCGATCCGTACTCATACCGCTTTGGCTTCCTTCAGCACGCGCGCCTTTATATCCGAATGCAGACCGCCTGAGGTGACGACGTCGACCTCGACACCAAGCAGCGCCTTCAGTTCCTCCAGCAAACCGCCGAGATCAAACAGTGTCGTGCCCGGCAATGCATCCACCAGAATATCGAGATCGCTGTCCGGCCGGTCCTCACCGCGGGCGACGGAACCGAACACGCGCGGGTTTGCCGCGTTGAAGCGCTTCGTCGCTTCGCGGATCGCTTCCCTGTTCTTTTCCAGCACCTCGGAGGGTCTCATGATCTTATCTCCAGACAGCACGATCCTAGCAGAACGGCCACCGCTCGCCAATTCAGCCCTCCGGCAACATTGCAGAAAGGCGCAGCCAGGCGATCTTTTCCACCTGCGCCGTCGCGGTCGCGAACTCTTGCGCCGTATCATTGCCGATGCGGGTCTCGAAAGCGGAAAGAATATCGTGCCTGTTCAGCCCCTTGACCGCGATGATGAAGGGAAAGCCGAATTTTTGGGTATAGGCGCTGTTCAACGCGGTAAAACGCGCATGTTCCGCCGGCGAAAGCCGATCGAGCCCCGCACCTGCCTGTTCGTTGCGGCTATCGGCCGTCAGCTCGCCCGCAATCGCCAGCTTGCCGGCAAGATCCGGATGCGCCCACAACACGCCAAGCCTTTCGGCCTCGGAAGCGGCACGAAACTGCGCGACGAGTGCGCCATGAACCACCTTCGCCGTCAAATCCCCGTCGTCTACACCAGCATCATAGGCCCGCTCGGCGATGAAGGGCGAATGTTCGAACACGCCACCAAAACGGGCGACAAATTCCTGCCGCGCCGACATCACGGAGCCACCGGCTTGTGATGTTCATGCCAGTGCCGGGCGATCTCGATCCGCTGCGGGATCCACACTTTCTCATGGCTGAGCACATATTCGATGAAACGGCGAAGAGCCGCCGTGCGGCCGGGGCGACCGACAAGGCGGCAATGCAGACCGACGCTCATCATTTTCGGCGCGCCTTCCGCGCCTTCCTGATAAAGCACATCGAAGGCGTCTTTCAGATAGGTGAAGAACTGGTCACCGGAATTAAAACCCTGCGGCGTGGCGAAACGCATGTCGTTGGTTTCAAGCGTGTAGGGAATGATCAGGAAAGGCTCTTCTTTCGCGCCCTTCACCCAATAGGGCAGATCGTCGGCATAGGAATCGGACGAATAGAGAAAACCGCCCTCTTCCATGACGAGGCGCAGCGTATTGTCCGAAGGCTTGCCCTGATACATGCCGTAGGGCCGCTCACCGGTCACCTCCTTATGCAGGCGCACCGCTTCGGTTATATGCTTGCGCTCTTCCTCTTCGGAGAAATCCTTATATTCCAGCCAGCGATAACCGTGGCTGGCAATTTCCCAGCCCGCTTCCTTCATGGCCGCGACGGCTTCCGGATTGCGGGCCATGGCGGCGGTCACGCCATAAACGGTGGTGGTGACACCAAGACTTGTGAACATGCGCCACAGCCGCCAGAAGCCGGCGCGCGAGCCATATTCATAGATTGATTCCATGTTCAGGTTGCGCTGGCCCGGCCAGGGCTGGGCACCGACGATTTCCGACAGCAGCGATTCCGAGGCCTTGTCATTATCGAGAATGCAGCTTTCGCCACCCTCCTCATAATTGATGACGAATTGCACGGCGATACGCGCGCCGCCCGGCCATTTCGGATCGGGAACGTGACGGCCATAGCCCACCAGATTGCGGGAGTAATTGTCGGAAATCATTCAGCCACCCAAGACATCTCTCCCCGGCGGAAACCGATTTCGGGAGACATAAACAAATCTCCAAAGCGCGCCGGCCCCGGAATGGGGAAACGGCGCAAACTTCGGATATGCGATGCCGAACGGTATCATCCGCATCCGGAATGTCGAGATCAATTTTGCCGACATTCCGAAGCTTTTTTGTATACGATTGAGGGCAGCCGTTTCTCAGGCGATCTTGCGGGCGGAAACGCGGCCCATGGGATGCAGCGAATGCACCCGGAAGGGCGCACCCGGTTCATCCTCGATGAAGAGGGCAAGGCTGGAAAATTGCAGCTCGCGGGTCAGCAGCGGCTCGAAAACCTTGCGCACGGCGCGCTCGATCCTCTGGCTACTGGCCGGTTCGACACCGCCCGTCAGCGACATCTGGAACCGGAACTCGTCCATCACATGCGGGCTGCCCCAGCGATGCAGATTGGTGAGCTGCGATGCCGAAAGCCGGTCCGGGTCCGCCCGCTCGATTTCCGCCTCGGACAGCGGCGCGCGGTAACGGTCGAATTCCTGCACCACGCGGGCGGCAAAAAAATGCAGCACTTCGCAAGGGCGCTCGGGGACGAGGCTGAAGACATTCCCATGCCTTGCCACCACGAGTTGTGGAAGCGTGAAAGGGTCCTGCTTGCCGGAAAAATACATCAGGTCGCGCAAAAGCGCGGCCTCGGAGTGGCCCTCGGCAAGCCGGAAAGGCGCCTTGATCGTGCCGTGAAAACCGTAACGGCGCGGCAGCGCCGTGTGGTACGAAATCTCCTGCATGCCGAGATCGATCATGCCCGGCGGTTCCACCGCCTGACCGGAATAGGCATCGCGCCCCAACCACGCGGCGGCCGCCTGCGTCAGGGGGTCATTGGGAGAAGGCGTGAAATGAATGGCGTATCGCATGCGCTGTCACCTCGCCGCAAAAGCGGACAAACCGGCCTCGTTGCAGGCCAGCAAATAAGTGATTTGCGTGACAGATTAACGACGTAAGCGGCCTGATCAGAACTTTCTAAAGTCCGCGAGGGCAATATTCACGTGTTGTTGAAGGCCGAACCCGGACGGCAGGGAGGGCGTCCCCCCACCAACGGTTTGCAGCGCCGCGCCGGCGAGAAAATGGGCAAGACCGAAGCTGACCTTGAAGCCGCCGGACAGCGCGACGAGCTTCGGATGGCCGGCAATCGAGCCCACCATCGGGTCCCGTCCCACCGCCTTCGGCCGCAATCCGGCCCAGCGTTCGAGCACCGGCGCACGGCCGAGAGACGGCACCACCGCACAGGCGTCGGCAAGCAGCTTTTCCAGCTTTTCGTCGGTGCTGAAAGGCTCAGAGAAACAATCTTCGCTGGTACTGCCGATGGCGACGGTACCATCCTCATGGGGCACGATGTAACGACCGTTCAGGAACACGACCGGCATGGCCGGGTCAACCGCCGCATCGAGAAGCGCCGCCTGCCCCTTCACCGCCTGCCCGAGCGCAACGCCGGCCGCAAGGCCGAGCGCATCGCGGATCAACGGAAAGGAGCGGTGCCCGTTGGCGACAATGGCATGGCCGAAGGCAATCTCTTCCCCCGAAGACAGCACCGCCCGTCCCTTTGCGGAATCAAGCGAGACGACGCGGCACTGTTCCGCCACCCGCACGTGGCGCGCTGTGCGGAGAAAAGCCGAGAGAAGGGCCACCATCGCACGCGGCGAAACCCTCGCCGCCAGCGTATCGAACACAAAACCCGCTTCTCCCGCAGCCTCGTCAACCCAGCCCGTAACCGGAGGCCTGTCGCCGACATGCCAGTGGAACCGGCGCTCGCCAGATACCCAGTTCTCCGCGGCATCCCGCTCGTGCCGCTCCGCGATGCCGCGCAGATGCGGCTTGGGCAGCGGAATGATCCGGCCGCAGCGGCGATAACCGGCGGAAAGCCCGGTCTCGGCCTCCAGCCCGGCAATTTCCTGTTCCAGCGCCACAAGCGCATCGAACTGGAACTGCTTCTTGTCCGACCAGCGATCCGGCATATGCGGCATCAAGGCGCCGAGCAGCCCGCCGCTTGCGCCACTGCCAAGCTGCTCCGCCTCCACCAGCAGGGTGTCCATGCCGAGCCGTTCCGCCTTGACGGCGGCCCATAGCCCCATGATGCCGCCGCCAACGATGAGCAGCGATATGGAGCGGGGCAATGTTGACGCCGCCAATCTTGGAGATTGACCCTGTTCGAAAGCGGGATTATCGGCTTTAGCCATGAGAAATTCCAACGACACTATTCCGGAGACTGGCGCAGAGACCGGTTCGGCCACCGCAGAAACCCGCACCGCACTCGACTGGCGTGACGGGGATATGCCCTATTCGCTGGCCTTTGACGATCATTTTTATTGCCAGACGGATGGCAAGCTGGAATGCGGCCATGTGTTCCTGTCCGGAAACGGACTGCCGCAGCGCTGGCTTGACCGCGAAGGCACCTTCCGCATCGGTGAGCTGGGCTTCGGCACCGGCCTTAATCTCTGCGAGACATGGCGCCAGTGGAAAGAGATGCGCAACGGCCGCTCCACGCTGCATTTCATCTCCTTCGAGCTTTACCCGATGAAGGCGGACGAGATCGACCGGGCGCTTTCCCGCTGGCCGGAGATTGATACTGAGCGCAAGGCGCTTGTCGCCCTCTGGCCGGAAGAGCCGCAAGGCAGGGTCGAGATCGCACTGGATGGCGAGACGCGCCTGACAGTGGTCTGCGGCAAGGCCTTTACCGGAATCTCCAACAGCACCGAGAGTTTCGACGCGTGGTTTCTGGACGGCTTCGCACCGGCGCGCAATCCGGACATGTGGTCGCTGGAAATCATGCAGGCACTCTTTGCCAAAACGGCGCCGGAGGGCACATTCGCCACCTATGCCGCCGCCGGTTTCGTTCGCCGCAACCTCATCGCCGCCGGTTTTGACCTGGAGCGCCGCAAGGGCTTTGCCGGAAAGCGGGAGATGCTCTGCGGCACCAAACGGCCCGCCTGAGGCAATTCCGAAGACCCTCGCCGCGCCGGATGATCAGACGCCCGGCGCGTCACGGCGGGGCATGGCATCCCCCAGCCATTGCGCGATCTTGTCTTCGAGGATTTCAGGACTGATCGGCTTCGACAGATAATCATCCATGCCCGCCTGCAGGCAAAGTTCCCGGTCAGCCTCCTGGGTATGGGCGGTAACGCCGATGATCGGCACATGCCTGCCATCGGCAGCGGCCTGCTCGGCGGCGCGGATGGCAAGCGTCGCCTGATGGCCGTTCATGACAGGCATCGAGACATCCATCAGGATAATGGCGGGATTGTTTTCCTCCCACGCCTGAACCGCCTTCTTGCCGTTGCCGACGATCAGGAAACGCAAACCCGCCTGTTGCAAAATCTGGGTGAAGACAATCTGGTTAACGTCATTGTCCTCGGCCACCAGCACGTCGATCAGGCTCGGCCGGCGGCGTTCGGAAACAGCCGGGGCCGCTGGCAGAATGCGCTGTTTCTTTTCAGCCAGACGCTTTTCCGGGCGCACGGGTATGCCGCCTGCCCCCGGCGCCAAAGGCTGCGAGCGGGCGCGTTTCAGCCGTACATCGCGCACCACATCGAACAGGGTGGAGCGCAACAGCCGTGCCCGCGCCGGCTTCATCAGATGCGCCTGCACGTTGAGATCGGTAAACAGCGTCTCGTCACCCACCACATCCATGGAGGTCAGGAACACGATGGCGATGTCATCGAACCGCTCATCCGCCCTGATGCGCTCGACCACATCCAGCCCGTTCATGACGGGCATATGATAATCGAGAATGATGGCATCGATGGAAAAGCCGAGCGACGCGGCCTCCTGCAGCACGGCGATGCCGGACGGGCCGTCCTCCACCGCATGGCCGTCGATACCCCATGTGCGCAGTTGCTCGGTCAATATGCGGCGATTGACATCGTTGTCGTCGATGACGAGCACGCGGATATCCTCGATTGCCACGGACAGAAGCGGAACATCGCGCCGTCTCTCCGTGACCTGAAACGGAATATTGACCCCGAAGGTCGATCCCTTGCCGACCTCGCTCACGACATTGATCGAACCGTCGAAAAGGCCGACAAGGCCGACGGTGATCGCCAGCCCCAGTCCCGTCCCCTCGTGCCGGCGGGTCGCCGAACCGTCCACCTGGCTGAACTTGTCGAAGATGGTTTCGAGCTTGTCGGCCGGAATGCCGATGCCGCTGTCTTCGACGCGCAGTGAGAGCATGGTCTCCGACGCTTCCGCCGACTGCGCCGAAAGTTCGACCAGCACATGCCCCGTTTCGGTGAACTTCACGGCATTACCGACGAGGTTGGTGACGATCTGGCGGAACCGCCCGGCATCGCCCATGACCTTGCCGAAAACCGAGGGGTCGATCCGCACGACCAGTTCTATGTCTTTTTCCAGCGCCGCCGAGGAGAGAAGTGAAACCACATCCTCCACCGCTTCGGCCGGATCGAAAGGCACGCTGCGCAGCTTCATCTGCCCGGCCTCGATCTTGGAAAAATCGAGAATGTCGTTGATGATCGTCAGAAGCGCATTGCCTGACTTGACGATGATATCGGTAAAGGTCTTCTGGCGCGTATCCAGATTGGACTTTGCCAGAAGCTCCGCCATGCCGAGCACGCCGTTCATCGGCGTGCGGATTTCATGGCTCATATTGGCCAGGAATTCCGATTTGGCGCGATCCGCCGCTTCCGCCCGTGAAAGCAGACGCTGCAATTCCTCCTCGCGCATCTTCATCTCGGTCACATCGGTGACGATGACGAGCCAGTAATTGCCGGAACTGTTGGTCGCTTCCAGATTGAGCCAGGTCTTGCCGGCGACATGGATGAGCCAGGAAAACGGCTGGTTGGCGGCAATATTGTCTTTCCAGGCGGCAAGCGTTGCCGCCGCCTCCTCGGAGGTGCCGAAATCTCCGCGCCTGGCGCAATGGGCGAAGAAACCCGACCAGTTGCGGCCTTTTTCCAGCAGATGCGGCGGCACGTCGAACATCCGCGCCATCGCCTCGTTGGACATGATGATCGTGCCCTGCGCGACGAGCGCAAGCCCCTGCGCCATGGCGCGCGTGGCGCCCTGCATATATTCGCCGACCCGCTCCAGCTCGGCCTTGGCCTTCATGATCTCGGCGTCGCGCATGCGTACATCGGTCACGTCGGCATAGGTGCTGAGGATTTTCCCGCCATCGAGGCGGGTTTTCGAGATGACGGTAACCTTTCCGCTTTTGCTGCGCACTTCGCGGGGGGCGAAAACCTCCTTGCTGAGAAGCCGCTCCGCCCGCTGGCTGTAGAGATCGTCGAAAGACATGTCGCCGTAGTCGTAGAGGCCGCTGTCGAAATTCAGCTCCATGAATTCGCGATAGCTCTTGCCGACCAGCGACTTCTCACCGCCGATTTCGCCCCAGACCTCGTAGAAGAACGGATTGACATATTCGATGACGAGATCGGCATTGATAAGCAGCACGCCCACCGGCAGGGCGTGAAGAACCGCCTCCAGCTGGCGATGCAGCGCCTCGGCCTGGGCCTGCGCCGCGATCAGCGCATTTTCACGGTCCTGCAGCAGGCTGACATCGGTCACCGAGCCGACCAGATAATATTCGTCGTCAGGTGTCGCCACGCGGCCAAGGCGGGTAATGACGGGAAGGGAACCGCCATCCGGCAATGGCAGGGTTTCCGCCTTCTCGATTGCCTCGCCGGTTTCAAGCAGCCGCTCGTTTTCAAGACGGGACTGCTCGCCGGTCGCCAGAAACATCTCGCTTTCGGTCTTGCCGATAAAATGTGCGAGATCGCCCCCGACGAATTTCTCATAAGCCGTATTGGCAAAGGTCAGCCGCCTGTCGTGATCGCGCAGGAAGACCGCCACCGGCAATTGTTCCAGCGCCGCACGCAGCAGCCAGGTCTCGCGGATCTGCGTGCTGAGCAGCGTCTCATGCGCCTTGAACTCGGTCACATCGATGCGCAGACCGACCAGCATGCCGTTTTCCAGCCGCTTGTTGACGATGCGCACCCACCGGCCATCGGCAAACTGCTCCACCCTTTCCAGATAGGGCAGGGAAAAATCCCGTAGCTGCTGCTGCATCCAGCCTTCGAAGGCCGGATCGTCTTCCTGCGCGCCACTATAGCCGCTCGAAAAATAGACCGCTTCCATCAGCGCTTCGAGCCGCATGCCGGGCTTCAGTTCGACACCGAAGGCACTGTAGAATTCCATGAAGCGGGTATTGCAATAGATCAGCCGGTTTTCATGGTCATAGATGACGATACCGGCGTCGATGAGATCGATCACCCCGCTGCCGAACAGGAGGTTGGAGGCGCTGTCTCCGCCGGAAAATCCCTCCACGGCAATCGCCGGCATCTCCTCGAAGGCTTCGAACAGGAAAAGATTGCCGTCATCGCCGGTGAAGCGCTCGCAGCGAAGCCTGTATGGACCGGAGGAGGCCGCGCCATGGCATGCGATCACCTCATCCGTGGCAAAGACCAGCGAGCGGCGCTCCCTGTCTTCCCGCTCGGTATCGCGAATGTCGGCGGAGAGCGAAAAGCTCGTTTGCCCCGCAAAGGCCGCAACCGGGCGTCCCATGACCCGGCCATAGGCGGCATTGACCACGAGGTAGCGCAGCTCGCTGTCCTTGATGCACGCGGGCAGGTCCAGGGCGGCAACGGCCCTGCAGGCTTTTTCCAGCAACCCGCTGCTTTCGGTCAATCGATACTCCACACCGTGCAGTTCCCTGTCTGTCGAATCAAATATTTCCAGACGGCTTCGCAAAAACGTTATGTGAGAAAATCACCATTTGCTATGTATTCAACGGCGCCGTTACCCTTTTTTAACCATAATTATTCGCTCTCCGCCTCCGCACGGCGTCAGGTGCCGGCCGTCCCTACGCATGGCTGCCATGCGCCGCCGGACAGCCGTGTTACAAAACTATCGCTTGACTTTAACGCGCAAAACGCCCACATGCCGATCAAGCTTTCACCTTCGGCAGCCGCGTGAGCTGCAGCGTATGTCCAGAACGACTTGTTCCAAGAGAAATCTGGCCCGCATGAAGGAAAAGCGCAACGAATACAGAAGACGGCATTTGCCGCACTGATGCGCAGAAAGTTATTCCAACCCACAAGTTCCCAATTCACGCGGGGTTCTTGACGCCAAAACCGCCGGACAGCAGCACTGCTCCGGACGATGGGTTTTTGGCGCCCCGAAAGGCAATATATTGACCAGTTTTAGCGAACTCGGCCTCTCCGAAAAGATCGTGGCCAGCGTTACCCAGCTTGGCTATACGACCCCTACCCCCATTCAGGCAAAGGCCATTCCTCTGCTGCTCGAAGGCCGTGACCTGATCGGCCTCGCACAGACCGGCACCGGCAAGACCGCCGCTTTCGGTCTGCCCATCATCGAAATGCTGATGAAGCAGGCGGACCGTCCGGCAAACCGCACCTGCCGCACCCTCATCCTTGCACCGACCCGCGAACTGGTGAACCAGATCGGCGAAAACCTGCGCTCCTTCGTGAAGAAGACGCCGCTGCGTATCAACCAGGTGGTTGGCGGCGCATCGATCAACAAGCAGCAGCTGCAGCTGGAAAAGGGCACGGATATCCTCGTGGCAACCCCCGGCCGCCTGCTGGACCTCATCGCCCGCAACGCCATCTCGCTCTCCAAGGTCACCTATCTGGTGCTTGACGAAGCGGACCAGATGCTCGATCTCGGCTTCATCCACGATCTGCGCAAGATTTCGAAGATGGTGCCGGCCAAGCGCCAGACGCTGCTCTTCTCCGCCACCATGCCGAAGGCGATTGCCGATCTGGCCCACAGCTACCTGACCGATCCTCTCAAGGTGGAAGTAACCCCGCCCGGCAAGGCAGCCGACAAGGTGGAACAATATGTCCATTTCGTCGCCGGCAAGAACGACAAGACCGATCTCCTGAAGAAGTCGCTGAACGAGAACCCGGATGGCCGCGCCATCGTTTTCCTGCGTACCAAGCACGGCGCGGAAAAGCTCTACAAGCATCTCGAACATATCGGCTTCAAGGTCGCCTCCATCCATGGCAACAAGAGCCAGGGCCAGCGCGAGCGGGCACTGAAGGGCTTCAAGGATGGTGACATCAAGGTGCTGGTCGCAACCGACGTCGCCGCCCGCGGCATCGACATCCCGGCCGTCACGCACGTCTTCAACTACGACCTGCCGGAAGTGCCCGATGCCTATGTTCACCGCATCGGCCGCACCGCCCGCGCCGGTCGGGACGGCATCGCCATCGCGTTTTGCGCACCGGACGAAACCCGCCTGCTGCACGATATCGAAAAGCTGATGAAGATCGAAATCCCGGTCGCATCAGGCGAACGTCCGGCCGGTCTGGCCAGCCCCTCGCGCGGCAACAACAATCGTGGCCGCAACAATAATGGCGGCCAGCAGCGTGGCCCGCGCGAAGGCGGACGTCACAACGGCGAATCCCGCCCGTCGCGCCACCATGCGCCGCGCGAAGCGGATAACGACCTTGAAGTCACCTCCGACTTCAAGCGCGTGAAGCAGGCTGAAGGCGACGCAGGCCGCCCGGCCGGCCCGCGCAAGCACCGCCGCCCGGCCCGCAAGCCCGGCGGCAGCGGCGCCAACCGCCACGCACCTGCCGGCGGCAACGGCCAGGAAAAGCGCGCTTCCGGCAACGGCCATCGCGGTCGCAACCGTTAAGGCATAGTTGGTAGGCAGAGAGGTGCGGCGTTGCCGCACTTTCTTCTCCCCGCCGGGGAGAAGGTGGCCCGAAGGGTCGGATGAGGGGGCAAGCTCTCCGAAATCCGGCAGGAACGCCCCCATCCCGCTACCGCGGACTTCTCCCCCTCGGGGAGAAGAAACAAGGGGCACCCGCTCGGTCCATTATGCGGTTGTTCTCTTCCGAGACGCCTTCAGATCACACCCCGCAAGCCACCGGCCTACGGGGTTTTTCTTTGCCCTCACCCGCCCTGCGTGGCCGGTCGACGCCGTGACGGCAGGGTCATGGCCAGCACGCCGGCGATCACACAGACGAGACCCACCCACATGGCGGGTGTCGGCACCTCCCCCAGAAACGCCATGCCGATGGCGACACCGACCGGAACCCTGAGATAGGCCTGCGAGGTGGTGCCGACCGAGCCGAGCGTCTGCATCAGCCGGAAATAGATCATGAAGGCGAGCGCGGTCGAAAAGACGCTGAGACACACCAGCGCCGTGAGCGACGCCGCCGAGGGCGACAACGTCCAGGGCCGGTCGACGATCAGGCTAACTGGCAGAAGCAGCACAGCGCCGCAGATCAGCGAACCGGCGGCCGGCATGATCGGATCAAGCCCCTTGAAGTTCTTCCCGAATATGGCCGCGCAGGCATAGGAAAACGCCGCCGTGAGCACGGCGAGCTGGCTCCATATCGCCTCACCCGCACCGCTCAGCGCCTCCATGCCGATGATGAGGCACACCCCCGTCATGCCGGCAATGGTACCGAACAGCTTGCGCCCGCTCACCGCTTCATGCCGGATGACGAGCGCCGTCAGAAGAAAGGTGAAGATCGGCGTCGTTGCATTGAGGATGACGGCAAGGCCGGCATCGATGCTCTGTTCCGCCCAGGCGATCAGCGTGAAGGGCAGGACGCTGTTGATGCAGGCCTGAATGAAGAACAGCCGCCATGTCGCAGGATCCTTCGGCAGCCGCAGCCCGCGCAGACGGATTACCGCCACGAGCAGCAGGCCGGCAATCAGCGTCCGCGACGCGATGAAGGTGATCGGCGGTATCGTCTCCACCCCGATCTTGATGAAGGTGTAGGATGTCGCCCACAGCGTGGACAACAGGGCGAGAAGCAACAATTCGCGGGCAATGGTGTTCTGAGGGGTCACGGATCGATTTTCCAACTGCGTTCAGGATGAACCGTTCCTAACCCGAAAACAACCATCCGTGCTTCGGCGGCGGCCGAAGTTTCCACCCATTTTCAAAAAGAAGCCCCGCATGGCCTGACCATGCGGGGCTTCAGGAAAGAAATCGATGACGATCCGCAGGCCGGATCAGGCCCGGCGCTCATCCACCGAGAAAGCTCCCGGACCGGCAAAGACGAAATAGAGGAACACGAAGCAGAACAGGATGGCCGCATCGCCGCCATTCAGGGCCGGGAAGAAATTCTGCGGCGCATGCGCCATGAAATAGGCGACGGCCATCTGACCGGACAGGATGAAGGCGACCGGCCGCGTGAACAGGCCGATCAGCACCAGAATGCCGCCGACAAATTCCAGAAGCGCCGCCACCAGCATCAGGGTCGGCAGGGAACCCTGCATCTGCGATGCCGGAAAGCCGAACAGCTTCTGCGTTCCATGTTCGATGAAAAGCAGCGCTGCGACGATACGCAGGACCGCAAGAGCATGAGGCCGGTAGCGGGAGAGATTGTCGAAAGTTGCCATGTTGATGTGTCCCCGTTGAAGTGATGAAGCGCCGGCAGGGCGCGTTGGCACGTTTATGGATACACGCCCCCAAGAGCGGAAATCACGTTTCCGATATTGCAGGACTACCTAAAATAAGCAAAAGTCGATTTTCTACAAATAGTTGATTTCACCGTATGAAATTTGGATCGATCCGGAGAAATCAACTCAAGGCTTCAGATATTTTTTCATGCAGCAAAGGCGGAAAACTCCGCCCTCACCTCACGCCTGCAGCACGACGACCCTCGAACCGACCGGCACGCGGCTATAGAGATCGATGATGTCGTGGTTCAGCATGCGGATGCAGCCGCTCGACATGGCGTGGCCGATGGATTGCGGCTGATTGGTGCCATGCAGGCGGAACATGGTGTCATTGCCGCTGCGATAGAGGTAGAGCGCACGCGCGCCAAGCGGGTTGTTCGGGCCGCCTGCCATGCCGCCGGCAAATTTCAGGTTGCGCGGATCACGGCGCATCATGTTCGCGGTGGGCGTCCAGGAGGGCCACTCTGCCTTGCGGCCAATATAGGCGTCACCCTTGAGTGCCAGGCCCTGACGGCCAACGCCCACACCGTAGCGCATGGCGCGCCCGCCGCCCATAACATAATAAAGCCGCCGCGCCGGCGTATCCACGACAACCGTTCCGGCCGGATGGCTGGTGTCATAGGCAACTTCCTGGCGGCGCAGTTCCGGCTTGACCTTGTCGAGATGCATGGCGGGAAGCGGGAATTTCTCCTCCGGCTTTGCCGCATAATTCAACCTTTGCTGGCCAATGCCGGTATTGGCGCAGCCAGCCAGAAACAGCGGCAATCCGAACAGAACACCACGACGTGAAATAGACATATAACCCCCGCCAAATCTTTGGATTAACGAGAGGTATAATTTTATGGTTAACAAACCCCTAATATGAGGTTGCAGTAATTAACCTGCCGCAACCGACGCGGCAGGTTTGCGGTTGGCAAGGTAAACCCCCGTCACCGCCAGAACGGTGCCGGCAATCATGGCCGGCGTCAGCGTTTCTCCGAAAAGCAGCGCGGCCTCGACGGCGGCAAGCGGCGGCACGAGATAAATCAGCGAAGCCGCGCGCGACACCTGCCCGCGCCGGATGAGATAAAGAAGCAGAGCCACGGCGCCGATGGAGATCGCGCCGACCGACCAGCCGAGGGTCGCCGCGAGCCCGAGGCTCCAGTCCACATGCCCGTCCTCCAGAAAAAATGCGAAGGGGATGGTGACCAGCAGCGCGCCGACATATTGCAGCGTCGCCACCGCCATGATGTTTCCGCCATGGACATATTTCTTCTGGTAGAGCGTGCCATAGGTCACCGACACCATGCCCAGCACATTCACCGCCACGGCATAAAGCGGCACGGACATGCCGAAGGCACCCGACGCCATGACCTTCGGCAGAACGGCAATCGCGATACCCGCAAAACCAAGCAGCAGGCCCGCGCGCTGCAGCGGCGAAATCCTTTCGCCGATCATGAAACGGGCGGCCACAGCCGTCATCAGCGGCTGCAGACCGGCGATGATGCCGCCGATCGCCGCCGGCACGCCCTGCCCTATCGCCCACCAGATCATGCCGAGATAAATGCCGTGCAGGAACACGCCGGACAGGATCGCCCGCAGGACATCGGCACGCTGCTTCGGCCACGAAATGGCGGACAGCCGGCAGATCGCCCATAATATCAGGCCGGCCAGCAGATAGCGCAGACAGAGAAACGTCAGCGGCCCGGTATAATAGACGGCATATTTGGCGGTGACCCAGCCGGTCGACCAGAGAAAGACGAAAATGGCCGGAGCCAGGCGGTCGAGCGACATGGGAACATCCCCTGTGCCGCATGATACCGCCTGTCGGACATTGCCCGGGACGCAGGACATGCAGCGAATTGATATTGCGGCCTACGCACAAAGGCGAATGATCGAACCCGGTGCCGTGCGGACCACACAGTCAGGACAGTCAGGCCCGGATCGTTTGCCAAGGCGGTATCGCCATCGTCGCCAAAGGTCAAAGGCGTTTTCGTGATCGCATCTTTCAGATTTTCTGATGCGACTTCCATGATCCATCAACCGAAAGCGAACGAGTAAATTTTGTGCATTCGCCCAGCGCACGGACAGCGCGCCCATGCCCTTTCACGCCGCCCCGCCGCGCAACCATTTCGACGATGCCGCATTTATAGGCTGAAACCGAAAAAACGCTTCTTTTTTAAAACTCTAGGGCGACAAAAAATCTTCATGAGGAGGTCCGCATAGTTCTTGCATTGCCTTTGGCCTTGTATTCATATGGTAAAAAAGGGGACATAGAAGTTGGCATTTGACGAAATGATAAATGCGGACAACACTCCGCGAAGCCCATATGAAAACTATAACGAGTGGTACAGCCGACAGGACAGGTCGCACCTGATCCAGAAATCAAAAGACGCGGAAAACATCTTTCGGAAAACCGGTATTACTTTCGCAGTCTATGGCCACGCCGACAGTTCGGAAAAACTGATCCCCTTCGATATCATCCCGCGCATCATCTCCGGACGTGAGTGGCGCAAACTGGCCCAGGGCATCGAACAACGCGTCCTCGCCCTCAATGCTTTCCTCGACGATATCTACCACAAGCAGGAAATCATCCGCGCCGGCCGCATTCCCCGCGAAATCATCGAGAGGAACGAAGCCTTCCTGCCGGAAATGATCGGCTTCACTCCGCCCGGCGGCGTTTATACCCACATTGTCGGCACCGACATCGTCCGCACCGGCGAAGACCAGTTCTACGTTCTGGAAGACAATGCCCGCACGCCTTCCGGTGTCAGCTACATGCTGGAAAACCGCGAAACGATGATGCAGATGTTCCCGGAACTCTTCCATGAGAACCGGGTACGGCGGGTGGAGGACTATCCTTACCTCCTGCGCCAGTCCCTCGCTTCGCTTGCCCCTCCCGGCTGTTCCGGCAAGCCGCGCGTCGCGGTGCTGACGCCCGGCATCTATAACTCCGCCTATTACGAACACTCCTTCCTCGCCGACATGATGGGCGTGGAACTGGTGGAAGGTTCCGACCTGCGCGTCATGGACGGCAAGGTCAAGATGCGCACCACCCGCGGTTATGAGGCCATCGACGTGCTTTACCGCCGCGTCGACGACGACTTCCTCGACCCGCTGACCTTCCGGCCGGATTCGGCGCTGGGCGTGCCCGGCATCATGGATGTCTATCGCGCCGGCAACATCACCATCGCCAATGCCCCCGGCACCGGCATTTCCGACGACAAGGCGATCTATTCCTACATGCCCGAGATCGTCGAATTCTACACCGGTCGCAAGCCGCTTCTCGAAAACGTGCCGACCTGGCGCTGTTCGGAGCCGGACAGCCTGAAATACGTGCTCGACAACCTCGCCGATCTCGTCGTCAAGGAAGTCCACGGTTCGGGCGGCTACGGCATGCTGGTCGGCCCCACGGCGACGAAACGCGAACGGGCGCTGTTTGCGGAAAAGCTCAAAGCCCGTCCCGCCAATTACATCGCGCAGCCGACGCTGTCGCTGTCCACCGTGCCGATCATGGTGAAGAACGGCATCGCGCCGCGCCATGTCGATCTGCGCCCCTATGTGCTCGTCTCGGACAAGGTGCAGATCATTCCCGGCGGCCTGACCCGTGTTGCGCTGAAAAAGGGCTCGCTGGTGGTCAATTCCAGCCAGGGCGGCGGCACCAAGGACACCTGGGTACTGGAGGATTAAGCCATGCTGGGCAGAACGGCAAACGGGCTCTACTGGATGTTCCGGTACATCGAGCGCGCTGAAAACATCGCCCGGCTGATCGATGCGGGCCTGCGCGTTTCATTGACACGCAGCGGCAGCGGCGACGAGGACTGGGATGGCGTGCTGCAAAGTGCGGGCGTGCGCGAAGCCTTCCTTGAAATGCACAAGAAGGTGACGGCGGCGGATGCGATCGATTATCTGCTTCGGGAAAAATCGAACCCCTCCAGCGTCATGTCCTGCATCGAGGCGGGCCGCAACAATGCCCGCATGGTGCGCACGGCGCTGACGCGCGAGACATGGGAAGCCACCAACGAATTCTGGATCGAGCTGAAGAACATTCTCGGCCGCAAGCTCAACCATGCCGAACTGCCGCAGACCATCGATGTCATCAAACATCGCGCCGGCCTGGTGCGCGGCGCCTTCCACGGCTCGATGCTGCGCAACGATCTCTATAACTTCTCCCGCATCGGCACCTTCATCGAGCGCGCCGACAACACGGCGCGCATTCTCGACGTCAAATATTACGTGCTGCTGCCGGCGGTGGCGCATGTGGGGTCGTCGCTTGACAATGCGCAGTGGGAATCCATCCTGCGCTCGGTCTCGGCGCACCGCTCCTATGGCTGGGTCTACGATGCGGAATACAAGCCGGCCAATATTGCCGACTTCCTCATTCTCAACGGCCGCATGCCGCGTTCGCTGGCCTATTGCTACGAGAAGATCGCCAGCAACCTCAACTACATCGCCGAGGATTACGGCGAGAGGCACAAGGCGCATGACACGGCCGAGAGCATTCGCGACAGCCTGCGCGCGACCACCATCGGCCGGGTAATGGATGAAGGCCTGCACGAATTTCTGGAAAGATTCGTCAACCGCAACGGGCAACTGGGACAGGAAATCACGGAAGGCTACCGCTTTTATCAATAAGCGCGTGGACGGGGACAGCTTATGCGTCTGAAAATCACCCATACGACGGAATATGTCTATGACGAGCCGATGCCCTATGCGTTGCAGCGGCTGCGCCTGACGCCACAGACCGGCCCCGGCCAGACGGTGGAGAACTGGGATGTCTCGGTCGATGGTGCCACCGTCGAAGTGACCTATGACGACCACTTCGGCAACCGCGTTGCGCTGGTGGAAACCGAAGGCCCGCAAAAGCGTGTGAAGGTCGTGGCAAGCGGCACGGTGAGCACGCAAGACAAGGCCGGCGTGTTCGGACACCATATCGGCAATGCGCCGCTGTGGCTCTTCCAGCGCGAGACTGCGCGGACCAAGCCGGGAAAACTGGTGCGCGAGCTGGTGAAGGCAAGCGCCGGCGAAAGCGAGCTTGCCCGCCTGCATAGTCTCATGGAGAACATTCACCACAAGGTAGACTATGTGCCCGGCGCAACCGACATCGAAACCACCGCCGAAGCGGCGCTGGAAGCAGGCAAGGGCGTCTGCCAGGACCACGCCCATATCCTGATTTCCGCCGCCCGGCTAATGGGGCTGCCAGCCCGTTATGTTTCCGGTTATCTGATGATGGAAGAGGTGGAGGAGCAGACCGCCACCCACGCCTGGGCCGAGGTGTATCTTCAGGGGCTGGGCTGGGTTGGTTTCGACGCCGCCAACAATATCTGCCCGGACGACCGCTATGTGCGCATCGCATCCGGCCTCTGCTACCGCGACTGCGCGCCGATATCAGGCATGCGCATCGGCCCGGCCGGCGAGACACTCAGCGTGTCTGTCACCGTGCGGCAATCGCAGAGCCAGAGCCAGTCGCAGAGCTGAGACCATGGCCGCCAAGGACGAGGATACGATCGGTTTCTACACCGATAATGCCAGCACCTACACCGCCCGGGGGCAGGCGGCGGACCGTCCGCATCTGGAGACATTTCTGGCGCGGCTGCCGGAGGGCGCGAGCATTCTTGAACTGGGATGCGGCGGCGGGCAGGACAGCGAATTCATGCTGGCCGCCGGTTTCGACGTTCATCCCACCGATGGAACGCCCGAAATCGCGAAAGCGGCGGAAGCCCGGCTCGGCATTCCCGTCAGGACCTTGCTGTTCGAGAATATCGACGACAGTGAACGCCATGACGGCGTCTGGGCCAATGCCTGCCTGCTGCATGTGCCGCGCCCCGCACTTGCCGGCATCATCGGCCGCATCCACGCGGCGCTGAAACCGAGCGGCGTATTTTACGCCAGCTTCAAGGCCGGAAAGGCCGAAGGCCGCGACACATTCGGCCGTTATTACAACTATCCGTCGAAAGCCTGGCTTGAAGATCTCTACGGGCAGTTTGACTGGGCAAGCATCGAGACCGAAGCCCGCCAGGGCAGTGGCTACGACAACATGCCGACCGACTGGCTGCATGTGACGGCAACGAAGTCCTGATCCATTTCCTGAACCTGCCGGTTGCGAAAGCGTCTCCCGACCGTTTAAATCGCGGCATCGACTTGCAAGCATGATCCGGCTTCAACCTGACGGAAAGAGGCCGGCCAGGAGACGGCCTTGTATAATATTTCCGACTATCGCGACTGCCAGTCCCATGGACCCGTCATCGCCGAACGGGTCTGGACGGCATGGTGGCAGGATAGCGGCCTTCAGGTCGGCGACGTCGCCGAACACCTGAAGGACATGACCAACCCCCACACGCTGCCCACCGGTTTCGTCGCCCATGATGGCGATGACTATGTCGGCTCCGCATTCCTCATCCATTGCGACCTCGAGGAACGGCCGCAATATCTGCCGTGGGTCGCAGCACTCTGGGTGGAAGAAGGCCGACGGCGCTCAGGCGTCGCACGCGCCCTGATGCAGGCAGCGACGCAAAGGGCCGCCGAACTCGGCCACCAGACCAGCTATCTCTGCTGCGGACGCGATCTCGAAACCTGTTACATCAATTGCGGCTGGACCGTTCTGGAACGCGGCGTCGGCAAACACGATCTGACGGTGCTGACGTTCAACACAACAGGCTGAGAGGCCGGACCCGGCGCGGAAACGGCAGGGCCGCGCGATCCTCCCGGCGCCCTCTTCATTCGATCATTTGCCTTCGGCATCGACGCGACAGGCCATCATGATATCGTCGATTTCCCTGCCCTCGTGCAGAAATCCACCCGGTACACATCCTATCTGCGAAAACCCGGCCCTTTTGTAGAAGTTGGCAGCGACAGGATTTTCAGCGCTTACCGCAAGCTCGATCTGGCGGATGCCGTTGTCCTTTGCAAAAGACTTCACAGCCTCCAGAAGCGCGCGGGCAATGCCCGTTCCCCGTGCCTCGGCCCGCACATAGACCATGATCAGTGTAGCCCTGTGTGCCATCTTGCTGGCACTCTGGCGCATCAACCCCATGATCCCCACCGGCGCATCATCCCAAAACGCGGCAAACACACTGTTCTGGGCCAATCGTGTACGCCATTCGTCTGCCGTCAGCTTCTCCCAGTCCGCGGCGCTGCTCGCATAGGCCTCCGGCTCGGTGCGAAGCGCTTCGAGCCGCATCTCGCGGAAGATGTCCACATCCTTCTCCGTCAGGCGCCTTATGCTCGTTTCAACCACCTTGAACTCCTTCCCTCATCGGCCATCCGTGCTGTAAGCCGTTCCGACTCCATGGCCGATCCGCCGCACCGGAGAAACAGCCGCCACAATGTTCCCATCGCCATGGCTGTGGCATATGGATATCTGACGGTACGGGAAAATTTGTCATCTTGGGAAGAGGACGATGATGAAACCACCATCTGCCATTATGGAAACAGCACTCTACACGGACGATCTCGACACCGCCGAGGCCTTTTACCGCGATGTCTTCGGACTGGAGGTGGTGCGCAGACTGCCCGGGCAATTTGTCTTCTTCAGGTGCGGCCGGCAAATGTTGCTGATCTTCGATCCGCAGCAATCAGGCCGAGCCGATCCCGATAATCCGATCCCGCGCCATGGTGCGGTCGGGCAAGGCCATTTCTGCTTTTATGCAAAGGATAAATCGGAAGTGGACGCGTGGAAGGCGCGCTTCGAAACGCTCGGAATTCCCCTCGAGCACTACCACCGCTGGCCGAATGACAGCTATTCCGTCTATATCCGCGATCCCGCGGGCAATTCGGTGGAGGTCGGGGAAGGCAAGCTGTGGGGGTTCGAGTGACGTCCGAGCCACCTGTCACACAAGGGCCGAGAAAGAAACCGCGATCCCCTTCTCCGTCATCCTCGGGCTTATCCCGGGGACCTAACCACGTCGCGTAACATCAATCGATCGCAAATCCCCGGACCAAGCCCGAGGATGACGCCGAGGGGGGGACGCAAGGCGCCCTTACCCTCGACCATTTTCATGCTCGACCCGCAGATCAGATCTGGCGGACCACGATCTCTTCTTCCGCATCCACGGCCAGCGGGTTCTTCAGCGGCAGGCCGAAACCGGCGGCTTCGATCTCGAAGACGTCGCCCGCTTCCGGCTTGATGCCGTCTGCGAAGGAAAGTGTCGCCGTGCCGAACATGTGCACATGCACGTCGCCCGGCGCACGGAACAGGCCGTATTTGAAGTGGTGATATTCGAGGTTCGCGAAGGTATGGGACATGTTGTCCTCACCCGAAACGAACGGCTTTTCGAAGATGACCTTGTCGCCACGACGGATGCGCGAGGTGCCGCGAATATTCGACGGCGGGGCGCCGACGCGGATTTCCGGGCCGAAGCTTGCCGGGCGAAGCTTGGAATGGGCGAGGTAGAGGTAGTTGATCCGTTCGGTGACGTGATCGGAAAACTCGTTCGAGACGGCAAAGCCGATGCGCACCGCCTCACCCTTGTCCGAAATCACGTAGATGCCGGCCATTTCCGGCTCTTCGCCGCCATCGAGCGCGAAGGACGGCGAGGTAAGCGCCGCACCCGGTGCAGCCGCCACATGGCCGTTACCCTTGTAGAACCATTCGGGCTGCACGCCCTTTTCGCCGGCCTTCGGCTTGCCGTTTTCCAGACCCATGCGGAACATCTTCATGGAATCCGTCAGGCTTTCCTCGGCGGCTTCCGTGGTCTTCTTGTGCATGCTGTCGCGGGTCGCGGCCGAACCCAGATGGGTGAGGCCCGTGCCGGTCAGATGCAGATGCGCCGGATCGGGATGGGTGATCGGCGGCAGGAAACGGCCTTCGGCATAGGCCTTTTCGAGATCGACGGCGTCGCCCAGACCATGGGCGGAAATGACATCGGCAAGGCTCTTGCCGCCATTGGCGGCTTCCATGGCGAGCGCGTAGACGGAGTCGGCACCCTTGACGGCGCGCGCCTGCCCGCCTTCTTCGCGAACCGCAACGGTGATTTTGCCACTGGCATCTTTGATCTGTGAAATGAGCACGGGATTTCCTTCCTGCGGCGCGACGCGCCTTATCTTCTTCGGCGCATAACGCCTGCATCTTATGAAAGTGGCCGGAAACCGGCCACTTTTTTGACTGCGAAAGGGTTCGGGCCGATCAGCCCTTGTTCTTGTTGTAGACGTCGAAGAACACGGCGGCGAGCAGCACGAGGCCCTTGACCATCTGCTGGAAATCGATGCCGAGGCCGACGATCGACATGCCGTTGTTCATGACGCCCATGATGAAGGCGCCGATGACCGCACCCGTGATCTTGCCAACGCCGCCGGATGCCGAAGCGCCGCCGATGAAGCAGGCCGCGATCACGTCAAGCTCGAAGCCCACACCGGCCTTCGGCGTCGCCGAGTTGAGGCGCGTTGCAATGATCATGCCCGCGAGACCGGCCAGCACGCCCATGTTGACGAAGGTGAGGAAGCTCAGGCGTTCGGTGTTGATACCGGAAAGCTTGGTCGCCTTCTCATTGCCGCCCATGGCGTAAACGCGGCGACCGATGGTCGTGCGGCGCGTCACGAAGCTGTAAAGCGCAATGAGAACTAGCATCACGATCAGCACGTTGGGCAGGCCGCGATAGGTCGACAGCTGGTAACCCAGGAACAGGATAGCGCCTGAGATCAGCAGATTCTGCACGATGAAGAAACCGAACGGCTCCACATCGATGCCATGCTTCACGTTCACCACGCGGCGGCGCCACGCCAGATAAAACAGCACCACGGTGATCAGCACGGTCAGGATCATCGAGGTGGTGTTGAGACCTTCAATACCGCCGATGTCAGGCAGGAAGCCGGTGCTGATGATCTGGAAGTCGGTCGGGAAAGGACCGATGTTCTTGCCGCCGAGCACGAAGAGCGTCAGGCCGCGGAACACCAGCATGCCCGCCAGCGTCACGATGAAGGACGGAATGCGGTGATAGGCGATCCAGTAACCCTGCGCAGCACCGATGATGCCGCCGATGACAAGACAAATCAGCGCCGCCAGAAACGGGTTCATGCCCCATTGCACGGTCAATATGGCCGCAATCGCGCCGACGAAGGCGACGATGGAGCCGACCGAAAGGTCGATATGCCCCGCCACGATGACCAGCAGCATGCCGAGCGCCATGATGACGATGAACGAGTTCTGCAGGATGAGGTTGGTGAGGTTGACCGGGCGGAACAGGATACCGCCGGTATAGAACTGGAAGAAAACCATGATGGCGACGAGCGCGATCAGCATGCCATATTCGCGGATATTCGAGCGAATATACGACCCGACCGAGATGACGTTACTTTCTTCGTTTGTGGTGTTTGCCGAACTCATGAGTTCTTCTCCCCTGAGCGCATGATAGCGCGCATGATGCTTTCCTGGCTCGCCTCTCCCTTCGGCAATTCAGCGACGATGCGGCCTTCGTTCATGACGTAGATGCGGTCGCAATTGCCAAGCAGTTCCGGCATTTCCGATGAGATCATCAGAACGCCTTTGCCGTCGGCAGCGAGCTGGTTGATGATGGTATAGATTTCATATTTCGCGCCGACGTCGATACCGCGGGTCGGTTCGTCGAGGATCAGCACATCAGGGTTGGAGAACAGCCACTTGGAGAGCACCACCTTCTGCTGGTTGCCGCCCGAAAGATTGACTGTTTCCTGAAAAATGCCCGAAGACCGGATGCGCAGGCGCGTGCGGAAATCGCTCGCCACCTTCATTTCCTTGATGTCGTCGATGACGCTTGCATTCGACACGCCGGCCAGATTGGCAAGCGTGGTGTTGTGCAGGATGTTGTCGTTGAGCACGAGACCGAGGTGTTTGCGGTCTTCCGTCACATAGGCAAGACCGGCATCGATGGCCTTGCGCACGGTGCTGACATCCACGGGCTTGCCGTGGATCAGCACTTCGCCGCTGATCTTGTGGCCATAGGACTTACCGAACACGCTCATCGCGAATTCGGTGCGCCCTGCCCCCATCAGCCCGGCAATGCCGACGACTTCGCCCTTGCGCACGGTGACGTTGATGTCGTGCAGAACCTGGCGGTCGCGGTGCTGCTGGTGATAGGCGTTCCAGTTCTTCACTTCGAGAATGGTCTCGCCGATCGGCACGTCGCGCGGCGGATAACGATCCTCGAGATCACGCCCCACCATGTTGCGGATGATGACATCCTCGCTGATTTCTTCCTTGTGACAGTCGAGCGTCTTCACCGTCATGCCGTCGCGCAAAACGGTGATCTGGTCGGCCACCTTGCGCACTTCGTTGAGCTTGTGGGTGATGATGATCGAGGTCATGCCCTGCTTGCGGAATTCCATCAGCAGGTTGAGCAGCGCCTCGGAATCGCTTTCGTTGAGCGAGGCCGTCGGCTCGTCGAGAATGAGCAGCTTCACGCTCTTCGACAATGCCTTGGCGATTTCGACGAGCTGCTGCTTGCCCACGCCGATATCGGTGATCAGCGTCTCCGGCGATTCCTTCAGGCCCACCTTCTTCAAAAGCTCGCGGGTACGGTTGAAGGTCTGCTGCCAGTTGATGACGCCGCCCGAGGCAACCTCGTTGCCGAGGAAGATGTTTTCCGCAATCGACAGGAGCGGCACGAGCGCCAGCTCCTGGTGAATGATGATGATACCAATATCTTCACTGTCGTTGATGGCGCGAAAATTCCGGACCGCGCCTTCATAGTGGATTTCGCCCTCATAGGTGCCGGCGGGGTAAACACCGGAAAGGACCTTCATCAAGGTCGACTTCCCCGCGCCGTTCTCACCGACGAGTGCGTGGATCTCACCCTCTTTAACCTTGAGGTTGACGTTCTCAAGCGCTTTCACGCCCGGAAACGTCTTGGTGATGTTCCGCATTTCGAGAATGGTATTGGCCATATCGCAATCCAGCGCCCGATTAATTCCGGCGTTTTTATTTTTATGGAAAAACGGGGATGACGCCAAGTCATCCCCGCATGTGTCTTCAGGCTTATTTCAGCTGGTCTTCGGTGTAATAACCACCGTCAACGAGAACCTGCTTGTAGTTCTCCTTGGTAACGGCAACCGGCTTCAGCAGGTAGGACGGAACGACCTTGACGCCATTTTCATAGGTCTTGGTGTCGTTTACCTCAGGCTCTTTGCCTTCCATGACAGCGTTGACCATGTTCACGGTCACCTTGGCGAGTTCGCGGGTGTCCTTGAAGATGGTGGAATACTGTTCGCCGGCAATGATCGACTTGACCGAGGGAACTTCAGCGTCCTGACCGGAAACGACCGGCAGCGGCTGGTCCTTCGTGCCATAACCAACGCCCTTCAGCGAGGAGATGATGCCGATCGACAGACCGTCGTAAGGCGACAGAACGGCGTCAACCTTGGCGTCGGTGTAATAGGCCGACAGCAGGTTATCCATACGGGCCTGGGCCGTTGCCGGATCCCAGCGCAGCGTGCCGACCTTGTCCATGCCGGTCTGGCCGGACTTCACGACCAGCTTGCCGCTGTCGATGTAAGGCTGCAGAACAGACATCGCGCCGTCATAGAAGAAGAAGGCGTTGTTGTCGTCCGGGGAGCCGCCGAAGAGTTCGATGTTGAACGGACCCTTGCCGTCCTTCAGACCCAGCTTGTCGACGATCGAAGTCGCCTGCAGAACGCCAACCTGGAAGTTGTCGAAGGTGGCGTAGTAGCTGACGTCGCCGCTGTTGCGGATCAGGCGGTCATAAGCGATGACCTTGATGCCCTGCTCGCCAGCCTGCTTCAGAACGTCCGACAGCGTGGTGCCGTCGATCGATGCGATCACGAGGACCTTGACGCCCTTGGTGACCATGTTTTCGATCTGGGACAGCTGGTTCGGAATATCGTCGTCGGCATATTGCAGGTCGGTCGTGTAACCGGCTTCCTGCAGCTGCTTGACGATGTTGTTGCCGTCATCGATCCAGCGAGCGGAAGACTTGGTCGGCATGGCAATGCCAACGGAACCCTTGTCCTGCGCGAAAGCCGGTGCTGCGAAGGAAGCAGCACCGATGGCACAAGCCGCCATCAGCGAAATAATGGACTTCATTAACTCTCTCCCTTGAACCCTTCTCTGGCACCCGCTTGCTGCGGCGCACCATGAAATTCATGCCATCAGGGGAAGAAGCCGCGCTAGGCCCATTCCGATCTCGCAGCTGCGAAATGGAACAGATGCCGCTCCTCCCCGGCACCCCGCAAACTGTTCTGAATCCATATAACTGTCAAATAGAATATATCGGTTTACCTATATCAATTATGTTATATTAAATCGATACAATAACCGCTGAGGGGTATAAAACGGCAGATGAGCAACCCAAAAGTGTATGAGCAGACGCAAACAGCGGACGCGCTTTTTGTCTTTGAGGACAACCCGCTTCTGCGGGCAGGATTAAAGATGAGCCATCTGCGCATGCTGGTCATGATCGAGGAGCACGGGCAGGTCAGCGCCGCCGCGGCCGCCATGAACATAACACAGCCGGCGGCCTCGCGCATGCTTTCCGAAATGGAAGCCATCGTCAAAAGCCCGCTCTGTCAAAGGGCCTCGCGCGGTGTGGTGCTGACCAAGTTCGGCGAGGCGCTGGCCCGCCGGGCGCGCACCATATTGCTGGAGCTGCGCGAGGCGAGCCGCGAGCTCAACCAGATGAAGTCCGGCAGCGGCGGCTCGGTCTATATCGGCGCGGTCACCGCGCCGGCCATCAGCCTCGTGGTTCCCGCCATCAGGCGGGCGA
This sequence comes from Agrobacterium sp. OT33, assembly GCF_017313365.1. NCBI lineage: Bacteria > Pseudomonadati > Pseudomonadota > Alphaproteobacteria > Hyphomicrobiales > Rhizobiaceae > Agrobacterium > Agrobacterium sp. OT33. The sequence continues at coordinate 386,970 of NZ_JAFLMZ010000003.1, forward strand.
CGGATACCTATCCCGGCATCGAAATCAACGTGCAGGTGGAAAGCAGCAACGTGCTGGCCCGCGAACTGCTGGCCGCGCGTCACGATTTCATCATCGGCCGCATCCCCGACGATTTCGATCCCGGCCTTTTCTCCATCCATGAAATCGGCATCGAACGGGCCTGTCTGGTGGTGCGCGAGGGCCATCCCCTGCTTGGCGGCGAGCCGGTGACGCTGGACGAGCTTTCCGCTTACGACTGGGTTTTCCAGCCGCCCGGCGCCCTGTTGCGGCGAACGATGGAGGATGTGTTTCTTTCCCACGGCGTCACCATGCCGCGCAACATCATCAACACGCCGTCCATGCTTCTGACGCTCGCGCTGATCTGCAACACCAATGCGATTGCGCCGATCGCCCAGGACATGGCCGAATTCGTGACCGGCCAGCAGGCCGATATCGGCCGCACCCGCATCCTGCCGACGGATTTCGAACTTGTCGTCAAGCCTTACAGCATCATCACCACCAAAGGCCGCGTCCTGCCGCCCAGTGCCCGCCTGCTTTACGATCTGGTTCTGGACGAAAGCCGCAAGCTGACCGCCTCATGAAGAGCGGCAAGCCAGACGCCACCTTCATCCTCTAAAAGGACCGGATGACACCGGCCGGCGCAGGGAAACACCGTATGCTTTTCGGACAATCCGTCTTTCAGTCAGTCGTCGAAAGGCTGAAACAGGAAAGGGAAGACGAAGACACGCAGCCGCTGCCGCCCGCCGGCCATCGCATTGCGGGTTTCAGCTCCGGTTTCGTCGTCGGCACCTCTTCTGCTGCACCGCAACCGGGACATGGCAGTCTCGATGCCTATCTCGCCTTTCTCGCCGACCCCGCGCCGCCGCCCGAACCCCAGCCGGAGCCTGAGCCGGAACCCATGCCGGCACACCTTGAAAAGACTTCTCTTGCGGATGTCTCGGCGGAACTGGCGATCCATGAAACCGACACTGCCGCAACGCTTGCGGAAAAACGCCGCGCCTTCGCCCGGCTCAACCACCCCGACGGGGTGAAGCCGGAATTCCGGCACAATGCGACCCTGCGCATGACCGCGGCAAATCTTCTGATCGACCAGGCGATCCGGATGCTCAGGGCATAAGGCGCCGGACGAAAGGCCCGGCACGCTCCCTGCAAACCGTATGAATTTCAGCCGGCATCGTTCTTGTCGGCCGGCGCGCCTTCGCCGGGCTCGTCCGGTGCGGCCCTGTCTGTTGCGCCCTTGGCCGCATCATCGGCGCTTGCGGGTTTGAACTTCACCAACAGCTCATAGGCCGCATAGGCCGCGATACCGCCGACGATCGTTCCCCAGAAGAACTCGCGATTGACGAATTCGATCACAGCCCAGGCCGCGCAAAAGCCGACGATAAGCAATCTGACCCACAAGGGGCGATAAAGCGGATGGCTGGTATCGATGTTCAGCATGGCGTTCCCGTTTCCGGCCTTTCCGGCATGTGGCGGTCTGCGGGCATCGCGTGCGCCAAAGGCCTGTGATCAGGCCGTCTTGGCCGTTTCACACGAAAATTGCAATGCAAATCGGGCCTGGACCGATCAGGCTGCCGTGAAGAACCGGGATTGAAAGAAGGAACGCATAACCGCACCGGCCCCGAAAATCGGCACGACCCGCGCCTGCGGGCCGTCGCGTCGATTGACAGCCATGGCAGAGGCCGCAGTCTTCAGTCCCGCAGACGCCCAAGCAGCGACAAAAGCTGGTCGCGGGCCTTCTTGCCGCCAATCCTGTCGATCAGCTTTTCCTCACGGTCGCGCCATGAATCGGAAAGGCAGTCGAGAAGGCGGCTGCCTTCCTCGGTCATGTCGAGAAAATGAACGCGCCTGTCCTCTTCCGACCGGCGGCGGACAAGCAGCCCCTTTTCCTCCATGCTGTCGACGATCGCGACGAAATTGGCGCGCTGGATACCGAGCGCTTCCGCCACATCGCTCTGTTTCAGGCCCGGATTACCGCCAACGATGACGAGAACCGAAAAATCCGCCGGCCGCAATCCCCGCTCCGCCAGCACATCGGAAAACCCGTTTGCCACGGCAAGTTGCGAGTGCCGCAAATGATAGCCGATCGCCGTCGTCAGCAATCCATAGTCGATCGCCGCCAGATGCGCCGCTTCCGCTCCGCCGCTTTCAGCCTTTTCCGCCCGCGGCCCGTTGCTATGTGCCAATCGCAAAGCCATCCGATCCCCCGCCTGATTCGTTCCTTTACCCTGCCGAAATCATAACCGACAACGCTCCGAAACTGTATCCCAAATAAATGTAGATGATACTAATATTGTATAATAATTTGACAGTTAATCCGCAAAAACTCAATTCCTGCTTCCACGGCCCCTTCCGGAGACCGGGAAAAATATGACTATTTACCCGCCGGTTTTGAGGGTATCGCACCGCCCGCCGCGCCGTGTTTGAAAGGCATTGCGCCAATCCGGCCACCCGTTCGCCATAACGACGGAACAGCTGCCGGATGATGCCATAACATACTACTTATAGGGGAAACCCGATTTCAACAAAAAAAGCAATACGTCAAACGACGCACCGCTCCCCCGCCCCGCAGAAAGACATCCGCCCCTCCCAACAAACTGCACTCAGCGCTGGTAGAAAAACAGGCACGGTTTCGCAAATCTCTGATTTTTAGACATTGATGCGGAAAGAAAGCTAGGGTATGAACCAACCGCTGCACGCGATTCAAGCGTGACTGCTGCACCCGTAGCTCAGCTGGATAGAGTGTTGGATTCCGATTCCAAAGGTCACAGGTTCGAATCCTGTCGGGTGCGCCATTCACAGATTTGACACGCGCCCAATTGGCAAACCTCCACCGCCGCCGCTGTTTTCAAAATCTCGCCACGAACGGGCGAGCAAATGTCCCTCGCCCTGTTGCCATTTCCAAGCCGTCCACTATCGTAGCACGATGGGTAACGAAATTGACATGGACAGGCGCATCGCCGCGCGCATTCGCACGGAACGGGAAAGCAGGGGCTGGTCGCTCAGCGATCTCGCGGAAAAGGCGTCCGTTTCCCGGGCGATGATCCATAAGATCGAGCGCGGAGAGAGCAGCCCGACCGCCAATCTTCTGGGCAAGCTGTCTGGCGCTTTCGGTTTGAGCATGTCCACGCTGCTGGCCCGCGCGGAGACCAGGCAGGGCCGCCTGCTGCGCATGGAGGAGCAGCCGACATGGCAGGATCCCGAGACCGGATATCTGCGCAGGCATGTTTCACCAGGTTCCGATCTGCCCTTCGATATCATCCACATCACGCTGCCCCCCGGCAAGCAGGTACCGATGCCCGCCTCGGCCTATATCTTCCTGCGCCAGCTCATCTGGGTTCTTTCGGGAGAGCTGGTTTTCGTGGAAGGTGAAGTGACCCACGAGATGAAGCAGGGGGACTGCCTGGAGCTTGGGCCGCCGGCTGACTGCATCTTCCGCAACGCCACCAGGGAACCCTGCACCTATGCGGTCGCCATCCTGAAAATATCCTGAGGCCGCTTGCCTCCAGTTGTCCACTATGTTAGATATAATATTATCATAGTGGACAAATCGGATTTCTTCATGATCATTCGCGACGCACAGTCCGGCGACCTGGAAACGGTTGCCGAAATCTATAACCATGCTGTCCTGAACACGACGGCGATCTTCAACGATTCGACCGTCGACGTGGCCAACCGGGCCGCATGGCTCGCAGATCGGACACGGCTTGGATATCCCGTCCTCGTTGCCGTCAGGGAAGACGGATCGGTCATGGGTTATGCATCTTTTGGCGACTGGCGCGCATTCGATGGATATCGCCATACGGTGGAACATTCCGTCTATGTTCACATGGACCACCGGGGCAAAGGCGTGGCGGAAGCGCTGATGCAGGCACTGATCGGGCGCGCCCGCGCGATTGGCAAGCATGTGATGATCGCCGGGATCGAATCCCGGAACGTCGCATCGATCCGGCTGCACGAGAAGCTCGGCTTTGGCAGTGTCGAGCCGATCAGGCAGGTTGGCATGAAATTCGGCGAATGGCTCGACCTGACGTTCATGTATCTGAAACTCGATGACCGGCCCACGCCAGACTAAGGCGGCGGCCATGGCCAATTTTGCAATATTCGCGCTGCTGGTCGGGGCCGGGGCTGCTATCGTCACGCAGAACATTCTCATGGCGAAAATCTCGGGAAACGCCACCACCATCCTCGTCCCGCTCATCATGAATTCTGCCGTGGGACTGGCGGTTCTGACGCTTCTTCTGATCTGGCGGACAGGTGCTGCAGGGGCATCGGAAATCCTGCACCTGTTCCGCCCCTGGAACATCCTTCCCGGCCTGCTCGGATCCTTCTTCGTCTTCGCAAGCATCCTCGGTTACCAGCGCATCGGCGCGGCAGCAACGGTCGCGGTGCTTGTCGCAAGTCAGCTCGGCTTCGGTCTGCTCACGGATGTCTTCCGATCGGGTAATATTGCGGGAATAACCCTTTTCGGGGCGGCCCTCCTACTGGCCGGTGCCGGCCTCGTCGCCTTCAGGGCGGTCTAGAGAGATCCATCAGGCAGGCGTCGTGATTGCGACGTTTCTTGCGCGGACACCGGCGGGGCACATCCCCGCCGATGCTTGTGAGGGTCGCCGGATGGCGATCAGAACTCCTGCCAGTCGTCCTTTGAGGTATCGACGGCGGCATTGCCCGAAAAGGCGGAGGCAAGCCTGCGGCCAAGGGCGCGCACGGGCGAAGCCACGGGCCTGTCGTTACCGCCGGCATTGCGCAGCGGAGCCGGCTGGCTTTTCTGCTGATAGGCGCCATCGGCCAGCCTGAACTGCGACAGCAGTTGGTTGAGCGACGCAACCTCCTTGGCGAGGCTGTGGCTCGCGGCGTTGGTTTCTTCCACCATGGCCGCATTTTTCTGCGTGTCCTGGTCCATCTGGTTGACCGCCGTGTTGATCTGCTGGAGGCCGGAGGACTGTTCCTGGGCGGATTCCACGATGGAGACGACGTGCCGGTTGATCTCCTGCACTTCCGAGACGATGGTCGCCAGCGCCTTGCCGGTATCGCCCACCAGCTGGACGCCCTGCTGCACCTGATCGTTGGAAGTGGTGATCAGCGCCTTGATTTCCTTGGCGGCACTTGCGGAGCGCTGCGCGAGTTCACGCACCTCCTGCGCAACCACCGCAAAGCCCTTGCCCGCCTCGCCCGCGCGCGCCGCCTCGACGCCCGCATTCAGCGCCAGAAGGTTGGTCTGGAAGGCGATCTCGTCGATGACGCCGATGATGTTGCTGATCTCGTTGGCGGATTTGGCAATCTGCTCCATGGCGACCACGGCGCGGCGCACCACCTCGCCGGATTGTTCGGCGCCCGCCTTGGCCCGGCTCACGATCTGGCCTGCCTCCTGCGCACGTCTGGTGGAATCGCGCACCGTCGTGGTGATCTCTTCCAGCGCGGCGGCGGTCTCTTCCACGGCTGCGGCCTGCTGTTCCGTGCGCTTGGCAAGGTCATCCGCGGCCGATTTGATCTCGTCCGCGCCAGCACCGATGCCGCCGGCATTCTGCGCGACCTTGGTCAGGGCCGCCTGCAGCTTTTCAGCCGACATGTTGAAATCGTTGCGAACGCCATCCAGCGTCGCCGTGAACGGCTGACCGATGCGATAGGAAACATCGCCTTCGGACAGTTTCGACAGGCCGGCAGCGAGATTGTCGACGGCGAATTTGACGTCGGCCGCTTCCCTTGCCTTCTGCTGCTCGCGCTCCATGCGGTCCTTTTCGGACAGGCTGCGATTGGCTTCGGTCTCCTGTTCGAGGCGAATGCGCTCGACCGCATTTTCGCGGAACACCTGCACCGCTCTGGCCATCTGGCCAACTTCGTCTCCACGTCCGGTGCCGTCGATCTCAGCCGCCGTCTCACCATTGGCAAGCGAGGCCATCCGCTGGCACAGACGGGCGATCGGCGTGGTGATGCCACGCGACGCCACGAAAATCGCGAGAATGACGCCGATGGAGAAAACAAGCCCGATCACCGCAAGGGATGTCAGGATGGTTGAATTGGTCTGGTTGCTCAGATCGTCGCTTCCCTTGCTGACGCCCTTGGTCAGCTTGTCCAGCAGCGCCATCATTTCCACGGAGGTCGGGCGGATGGAAGCATCGGCCTTCAGCATCTGTGCCGCCGCATCCGCGTTGCGGTCGGCCAGGCCCAATTCGACCGCCTTGTCGGTGATCGCGGTAATCTCCTGCGACTTCGCAAGGAACCCGTCAAGGACCGCCGCCTCTTCCGGAAAAGCCGTTTTCACATTGTTGAGGCGCGTCGCCAGCAACCGCTTGCTTTCGGTGTAGGTGTCCCGGGCAACCTTGATATCCGGCCCGGCCGCATCATAAGCCATCACCTGATAGGCGCTATAGGCGACCGCCGTCAGATTGCGGTTGGCACGGGCAAGCTCCACCAGCGCGGCATTATCGTTGGCAATGAAAAACGAATAGGCCGTATCCGCTTCCTTGTAGCGGTTGGACATGAATGCCGTGGCGCCAAGGCCGACGATGCAGAGCGGCAGAATAAGTGACAGGATCTTGGTGCGGATGCTGGCATTTTGAAGAAAGGACACGGAAAACCTCACGTCAATGAAAAGCCGCTCCTTCCCCGTGCCGGAGGTGTTCGGCAAAACTGACATTGCACGTCGAACGCCCTGATCATCTGGGCTTCGCGAGACGCATCACCGGCTTGGGCCGCAATTTGCATCATGCATGCGCCAGCGAAAGGAGACCTGCCTCCCGGTGTCGGCAGACATCCTCCGCGGGACGCGGGCAGCCCGCCAGCGAGCGGGGGCGCCGGGCCGCATTTCGGGGATTTCGGAAAGCGACCGGTTTGGGATACCGGCTGCAATTTCTTGTTCGATAAAATGATTATAGTCAAAAACTTTACAATTCCTTCATGCCCAAACGGCCCGCGAAAAATCGGCGGCAAGGCGGCAGCAGCGCCTTCGCGATCGACCCCGCCGGTCGACCCGCGTGTCTGCCGCAGGTCCCCGCCGCCCATCCCGCCCCTCACCCGCTTCGGGCAAAGGAACGTGCTTTGCGCATCACCGCCCGGCGCTGGAAAATGGCGGCCATGGCGGCGAGAACGGCCATAAGGGTAAAGATCAGCGCTATGTCCCGATAGGCCATCGCAAAACCGAACCGGGCAATCCACGGCTGGCTTGCCAGCGGCGAGATGAAATGCCCGAGAAACATCGACGCCGTGACAATGCCGGCGATACGCCCGCGCAGCCGCAGCGGCGCCAGCATGATCGTCGTGGACATGATCGCCGGCATGACGACGCCCAGACCGAGCCCGGTCACGGCAACCGCCGACAGCATGGAAGCCAGCCCCTTTGCCATGGCAAGCAGCGCAAACCCCGTTGCCATCAGCATCAACCCCACCGCCAGAATGATGGCTACGCCCATATGCCTGCGCAATCTCGCGAAATTGAGCGCCGTCAGCGCACCCGCCAGATTGAAGATGCCGATCGCATATCCGGCGATACTGCCGGAAAACACCCCGAGCTCCCGCAGGAAGAACGGCAATTGCGAGGGAATGGTGTAAAACAGCGCGTTGACGAGGAACACCGTCAGCGCCAGCACGGCGACCACCGGCCAGTTGACGGCGCCAGCCGGCCCACCATCCTGGGCGCGGCCGTCGCCCCTCTCCGGCTCCCGCAGGAAAAGCAGGGCAGCCGGCAGGATGAGCAGGGCAACGGCATAGACCGCAAAGGGCGCGCGCCAGTGAATATCGGCCAGCAATCCGCCCGCCACGACAAAAAGCACGCCGCCCAGCTGGGTGAAAGCCTGCTGCAGGCCGAGGTAACGTTCGCGTGCCGGGCTCTCGAAATAATCGCCGACAAGCGCCGTGCCGATCGTCATGATGCCGCCGATCGCCAGGCCCAGAAAGGCCCGGCCGACGAGCAGGCCGGCAAGGCTGTCTGCAAAAAGGCCGGACATGCCGGAAAGGCTGTAAAGCAGGATCGAGCCCAGCAGCAGCCGTTTGCGGCCGAAGCGATCCGCCAGCATACCGGCGACCGGCGCGCAGAGCGCGACAAAAACCGATGGCAGCGTCAGCACCATGCGGCTCAACAGCCCGACATGGGGTGTCGACAGGAAGCTCTGCTCGATGGCGGGCAGCGAGGGCGCAACCGTCGTTCCCGCCATGATGGTGAGCGTGGCGACGAACAGCAGCGTGATTTTCAGCGCCGTGGAATTTTCAGCCATCGTCACGCCTCCCTGTAAGGGGTTGCGAAACGCGCCCGCTTCAGCGCATGCGCCCACCAGCCGAGCTTGTTCATCATCGTTTCCAGCGCGTTCACCGCCGGCGGCCCCGGCTCGAACTGCCCCGCGGCATCGACGCTGTCCCACGGATTGGCAAAGCTGACAACATCCCGCACCGTCACGGCATGAAGCTCCGCAAAGACCGGACGAAGCTGTTCGGCCGCACGCAGGCCACCCGAAATGCCGCCATAGGAAACAAAGGCGACCGGTTTTGCGCCCCATTCATCATAGGCGGAATCGATCAATATCTTCAGCGCGCCGGGATAGCTGCGGTTATATTCCGGGGTGACGATGATGAATGCGTCGGCACCGGCGAGGCTTTCCCGGAGTTGCCGCACCGAGGCCCCTCCCGGCGTGTGGCCCTGCGGCAGATCGAGTTCGCGCGGATCGAGTACCGCAAGTTCAACCCCCGGCATCGGCTCAAGCCGCGCCAGCAGCCATTTGCCGATGACATCGCAGAACCGCGGATTGCGGGCGCTGCCAAATATGATCCTTATGGAAAGTGTATTGTCGCTCATGGAACGTCCTTCAACAGTGTTCCATGTTCTGATAATTCCTCAACTATAGTTGAGGTCAATAGCCGCAAACAAAAAAAGCGGCAGGCCTTTCAGCCCGCCGCCCCATTTCCGATCACGGCGTTAAAAGCGCCTCAGGCTGCCACGCGCCGCAACGCCGTCGCGACCTTGTGGATATGGGCAGCGCCAATGCCGCAGCAGCCGCCGATCATGGTTGCGCCGGCATCCGCCCAGGAGCAGGCAAAACGCGAATAGACATCGTCCGTCAGGTCGGCACGGGTGCCATGCAGGCCCTCATTGGCGGCGGAATCGCTCTGTTCGCCCTCAAAGGCGTTGGCATAAACGCCGATTTCCAGCGAAGCGCCCTTTTCCGCAAATACGGCAGACGCCGTCTCGACGGCAGTCTTCATGATTTCCGGCTTGCTGCAGTTGAACAGCAGCGCGGCAGCGCCTGACTGCGCCGCCCATTCGGCCGCCGCCTTCACCGTTTCACCGGAACGCAGCGCGGGTTCGCCGCCGGCAACCGCGGCCGCGTCGTCATTCAGCGTGAAGGAAATCCAGAACGGCTTGCCCGTTGCCGCAACAGCCTGACGCACGGCTTCGCCCTCGGCAATCAGGCTGAGCGTTTCGCCGAGCCAGACATCGACGGAGGGTGTGAGATTATCGACCAGAACCTTGAGATAATCCTGGACGCGCGCGCCATCGAAATTCTGCGGTTCATAGGAGCCGAAAATCGGCGGCAGCGAGCCCGCCACCAGCACCTTGCGGCCGCTCGCATCGGCCGCCTCGCGCGCCAGCCTGCCGGAAAGGGCGATCAGCGACGCGCCATCCTTCCGGAAGCGCTCCTCGCCGATATGAAACGGCACCAGCGCATAGGAATTGGTGGTGACGACATCGGCGCCCGCTTCGATGAATTCCTGATGCACCTGCCGGACGATATCGGGCGCGTTGATCAGCGCCAGCGCCGACCATTCCGGCTGCTTCAGTTCCGCGCCGAGCCGCTGCAACTCGCGGCTCATGCCGCCATCGAGAATACGGATAGTGCCCATGTTCATACTCCTTGGACGGTTTACCGCCGGACCGGCACCTGTCGTTCGACAAGGCCGAAACAGCGGGCAATGATGGCGGTGAGAATGAGATAAAAGACGGTGACGACGATCAGCGGCTCATAGACCAGGAGCGTATCCTGCCGCACCTTGTAGGCCACGGCATAAAGATCCATCACCGTCACGGTGAAGGCAAGCGGCGTGGCCTTGAGCTGCATCACCACTTCGCCGGCGATCGTCGGCAGCGCGATGCGGATGGCGCGTGGCAGCCAGATGCGGCGAATGAGCGTGAAACGGCCCATGCCGAAAGCCCTGCCCGCCTCCAGCTCGCCTTTCGGCACGGCCAGCAGCGCGCCACGCAAAACTTCGGCTTCATAGGCGGCATAATTCAGCGTGAAGCTGACGGCGGCGAAGAAAAACCCCTCACGCAGCACCGGCCACATGAAGCTCTGGCGCAGGCCGGGGACCATCGGCAACAGCGAACCGATGCCGTAATAAAGCAGCCAGAGCTGGATCAGGAGCGGCGTCCCGCGAAAGAAGGTGCAATAGGCGCGCGCCAGGATTTTCGTCACCCGCCCGCCGCTGACCTGCGCGAAGGCAAGCAGGATGGCAAGGAGAAAGCCGATGCTGACGGAGATGACGAGCAGTGCAACCGTCTGCCAGGCACCGGAAAGAAGAAGCGGCCAATATTTGGCAAGCCAGGAAAAATCCATGCCGTCCCCCTAGGTCAAGACCGGCTGACCGCGCCGCACGCGGCGCTCCAGCAGCGAAAAGACGAGGTTTGAGACGAGCGTGATGGCAAGATAAAGAAACGCCGCCGCGAGGAAGAAGAGGAAATATTGCTTGGTGCTGGCTCCCGCCAGGCGCGTCGCCAGCGCCAGTTCCTGATACCCGACCACCGCCACCAGCGCGCTGTCCTTGGTTACCGAAAGCCAGAGATTGGCAAGGCCCGGCAGGGCGTTCGGCAGCAGCGCCGGCAATACCACGCGGCGGAAACGCAGGGCGGGCGACATGCCGAAGGCGCGCGCCGCTTCGATCTGGCCGTTTGGAATGGCAAGGATCGCGCCGCGCAGAACCTCGGTCATATAGGCGCCCTGCACGAACCCCAGAACCGCCACGGCGGCAACGAAACCATTGACCTCCAGCGGCGGCATTCCCAAGAGCAGCAGCAGCCGGTTGAGCCCGTCCGTGCCGGCATAATAAAGCCCGACGATCAGGATGAGTTCCGGAACGGCGCGGATGGCCGTGGTGTAGAGATTGAGCAAAAGGCCAAGCGGCCTGTTGCCGGAAAGCTTGCCGAGCGCCCCGGCAAGCCCGATGACGATACCGATCAGATAAGCGCCGGCGGAAATGGCAAGCGTGGACGCAGCCCCCTTCAACAGGGTGCCGCCCCATCCCGGAGGATAGGGTGACAGCAGTTGCAGCGTGGTTTCAAGACTTGCCATTGGCGGGACCGGCCGGGAGATCAGTTACCGTAAATATCGAAGGTGAAGTATTTGCTGGTAATTTCGTCATACTTCCCGCTGGCGCGCACGGCGGCCAGCGCCGCATTCAGCTTGCCCTTGAGTTCGGTGTCGTCCTTGCGAAGACCGCCGGAAACGCCGAGACCGAGGATTTCCTTGTCGTCAGCCACATTGCCCATGTCGGCGCAGCAATCCTTGCCCGCATCGCTCTTCACGAAGGCATCGAGAACGAGCGAGTCACCGAACACGTAATCGATGCGGCCCGCGGCCAGATCCTGAAACGCCTCATCGAGCGTCTGATAGGTCTTTTCATCGGCAACGGCCGCGAAATATTTCTTGTAATATTCGGACTGGATGGTCGCGACCTGAATGCCGATGGTCTTGCCCTTGACGTCCTCGGCCGCAGCACCCGGCTTTTCGCCCTTGGCGCCGATCAGCTTGCTCGGCGTATTGTAGTATTTGTCGGTGAAATCGATGACCTTCTGGCGCTCTTCCGTGTTCGACATGGACGACCAGATGACGTCGAATTTCTTGGTCTGCAACGCCGGGATCAGGCCGTCCCAGGAAAGCTCGACGATCGAGCATTTCTCCTTCATTTCCGCGCAGACGGCATCCATGAGATCGATTTCCCAGCCCTGCCACTTGCCGCTGGCATCCTTGGCAAAGAAAGGCGGATAGGCTTCGTTCATGATGCCGAAGCGAACCTCGGCGCTGGCGGTGAAGGCGGAAACCGCAAATGCCGTTCCGGCAAGCAGCGTGGCGAAGAATTTCATTCAAGTCTCTCCTGTTAGAACGGGCGGTAAAGCAAGACGGTCAATGCGCCAGCGCGCCGGTAAATTCCCTGCATCGCGCGCTTTTGGGCTGGCCGAACACCTGTGCGGGCGGCCCCGCCTCTTCCACGCGGCCCTGATGCAGAAACACAACCTCCGTGGAAACATCCCGCGCAAAGCGCATCTCATGGGTGACGAGAAGCATGGTGCGGCCTTCCTCGGCCAGATCGCGGATGACTTTCAGCACCTCGCCCACAAGCTCCGGATCGAGCGCCGAGGTCGGTTCATCGAACAGCATCACCGCCGGTTCGACGCAAAGCGCCCGCGCGATCGCCGCGCGCTGCTGCTGGCCGCCGGACAGGAATGCCGGATAGGCGTTTTTCTTGTCGTAGAGGCCAACCTTGTTCAGCAGGGCTTCGGCCTTTTCAATCGCCTCCTGCCGCCGGACGCCGAGAACATGGACCGGCGCCTCGATGACGTTTTCAAGCACGGTGCGATGAGCCCAGAGATTGAAATTCTGAAACACCATGCCAAGGCCGGTGCGCAGCTTTTCCACCTGCCGCCAGCTTTTCGGCACCGCCCTGCCGTCACGGCCGGTCTTCATGGCAATCTCTTCGCCATTGATGACAACCCGTCCGCGATCCGGCGTCTCGAGAAAATTGATGCAGCGCAGAAAGGTGCTCTTGCCGGAACCGGACGAGCCGATGATCGATATGACGTCACCCTTGTGGGCTCTCAGCGAAATACCCTTCAAAACTTCATGCGTGCCGAAGCTCTTGTGGATATCATCCGCCTCGAGCGCACAGGCGCCTGTCTCTGTCATCTGTCGACCTTGCCGATCCGGTTTAATGCCTGTCGCGCCGCATGTTTAGCAAAATCAAATGCAAACGCGCGCAACAATCGGCTCTTTTACACATCCGCAACGAAAAAACATTTCAAAATATCATCTGTGACGAACAGCCTGCGATGATTGCCGCAAAACGGGCGTCGGCACCACCGCGTCATCGCCCCCACCCCGGACCGGTTCCGGCCCCCTCTCATCCTCGACAAGGCTGGCATTTGCCTGCAGATGCAGGCCCACAACGGCGACGACGAGGAAAAACCACACGAACCCCGCGCTCAGCAGGAACAGTGTTTCCAGAAAGCCGTAGAGCAGCACATAGAGCCACACGCCGACATAAAGCTTCGTCAGCGGGCTCCTGCGCGTGGCATCGTCCATCTTACCGAGATAGTGCAGCGGCAAAAGGTAAATCCACAGCAGCACCAGCACCAGCCCCGGCATCCCGCCGGCAAGCACAAGGTCGAAATAACCATTGTGCGAAGCCGGCGCGGTCGCCGCCCAGCTGTTGCTTTCGGTGAAACCCGATATCAGGGCATCGCTGCGCCAGAAGGCCTGATAGCCATAACCAAGGATCGGGCTTTTGCGGATATAATCGATGGCGATGGTCCAGATATCGGTTCGGCCGGTGAAACTGGCATCGATCCCCATTCTGGTCAGCATCTGTGAAAAGACCGGATCGACGGTGGTGCCAATCACCACCCCGGTGAAGACCACCATCAGCCCGGTCACGACCAGATATCGCCATTGGGGCCAGCGGACGATGAACCAGCCGGTCGCAATGATGATCGGCATCAGCCCGAGCGCCGTCTTGCCGCCTGACTTGACCAGAAATATCAGCGAAAGCAGCAAAACCGTCAGGCCGCCGATAAATGACCAGCGTCTGCAAAGATAAATCCCGACAATGATCAGCACCGACATGACCGAGGCGGCTTCGTTCTTGTGATTGAAGACGCCCCGCCAGTCCCCCGCGAGAAACGGCTCCAGCGCGTCGCTGGCCTGATGGATCGAACGCGACGGCAGCGCGGCGATACCGAAATAACACAGGAACAATATGATGAGGGCGCAGACGGCCAGCAGGGAGGTGAAATGCCGCTCGGTGCGCGGCAATTGCAGGAAGCCGCCGGCAAGCACGCAGATGATGATGCACATGACAAGGCGCCGCAGCGAAAACATCGGCGCTTCACCCACCAGCGAGGTGAACGCATACCAGCCAAAGATCGCTGCCATCAGCAGGCGCGGCGCAAGCAGGAGCGAGAACGACTGCTCCTTCGCCATGAACGCCACGAAACTGAAAAGCAGAATGATCGCGGTGAACTGGTTGAGCAGATTGGAGCCGGCCGCCATGGCCGAGCCCTCATAGGTGGAGGAAAGGGAGACGTAGGGCGAAAAGCCGACCGTGAAATAAAGGAAGGTCACATAAAACAATGCGTCCCGCCAGTAACCACGCCCCTGTCCGTCATGCGATGCATCCATAAGGGATTTTTCTCTTCCTCTTTCCATGCCTGCACACATCGTATCCGATGCTTCATCCCGGTCACAGGAATATGTCGTAAAAATCCTATTATTTAGTTATGCATAATGCACGGAAGAATAGTAATTCCGTTATTTCCTCCGGTATAGATGAACGGACGCGGAGACGGAAAAACAGAGCCGGATTCTCGAACTCCGCTGCGGAATATTGTCACAGGCCTTGTGGAAAAATCCTGACGCTTAATTTCAAATGTATGATTTAATTCATATTTTCACGAAATATATCAAAAAAAAGATCGCCCGCATCGGCGCAATCGAGGAGCCGTTTTGTCGTATTGAGAAAATGGACCGGGTTTCTCTTCAGCGTATATTAACAACTAAAGATATACCCTCGAGTTGACTTCATAACTGCGCATAAAGGCTGGAGACCCAAGGTGGACGTTCCAAGACACACCAGCATGGACGATGGCGATAGCGGTCAGTCGGCACCGTGCCCGGCAAAGCCCGGCGCGGTCGGCATTCGCGCCATGCGCAGGGAAGATGTCCCGGCTGTCGAGGCGGTGCTCAACAGCGCTTTCAAGAAAACCGGGCACGAGCGAAACTTCAATTTCCGCGCCTATATCGAGACATTGTTTTTCAGCAGCCCCGCCTTTGATCCCGATTACGGCAGCGTCGTCTATGACGCCGGGGAAAACCGGGTGACGAGCGTCATCCTCGCGGTGCCCATGCGGTTTATCGCGAATGGAAAGACCATTACCGCCAGATTGCTGTGCGCTTTCGCATCGGATGGAAAACTCGGCGCGCTCGGAGCCGCGCGCCTGTCTCGCAGCATGCGGGCGTCGAAGCACGAAATGCTGTTTTCGGACACCGCCTCTCCCGTCAGCGCCGATCACTGGGTCGCGACCGGCGGCAACATGCTGCCGATTGAAAGCCTGCAATGGCACAAGGCGCTCAAGCCCTTCTGCACGATTGCCCTGCGCATGCCGCGCCGCTCGAAACTGGCCAAGACCACCCTTGCGCTGACGGCGCTCGGGTTTGTCGACGGTATCCTGCGATCATGGAAAAAGGGCATAAAACCGCATGGGGTCGCCGGCGCCACGGTCAGAACCGGGGATTTCGAAACGTTCCGCCACCATGCGCTCCGGATGATCGAGCGTTTCTCCATTCGTCCGGAGTGGTCTTACGAGGAGTTCCACTGGCTTGTGGAGATGAGCAGGACCAATGAGAGCCTGGGCGCACTGAAAAGCCTGACGATCGAAAATGACAACGGCCATGTCATGGGCGCCGCCCTGTTTTTCGGACAGCCGGGACGAACCGCCTATGTGCTGAACCTCGTCTGCGATGCCGGCCGTGAAAACGATGTGCTCAATGCCCTGTTCCGGCATTTCGATGACGAGAACTACGCCCATGTCACCGGCATGTCGCAGCCCTTTCTCATAAACGCGCTTTATCGCCAGAACCACATGAGCTTCCGTCATGACGGATATTTCTGCATGGCAACCCGGGATGAGGCACTGAAGGACCGGGCGATTGCCGGCGACATCTATATTGGCGGGCTGTGCTCGGAAAGCTGGAGCAAGCTGATAACCGATTATTGAGCCGCCCCACGGCCTCGCCGCGGAAGGCGGGCCGCAGCGCCTTAAAGCATGTCCAGTAAAGGTGCGTCGCGCGGTTTACGTCCGGAAAATGCGCGAGAACAAAGAGTTGGAGCGTCTTTGCGATTCCGGGAGAAACGAAAGCGCTCTAGGCCTTGGTGAAACGCTGCACATTCGCCGAGATCAGGTGGCGCAGCGCCTTCGCATATCGCTTGGAACGCGTCTTGGCCGCAAGCGCGCTGGTCCAGTCCACCATCGATCCGTTGATATCGAAATCGCCGAGCTGGCCTTCGGGAATATCGCCCTTCTCGATACGTTCGACGATGGTTCCGAGCGCCGCGTAGAATTCCGGCGAGCGATAGGGCGGATGCAGCGAATACATGCCCTTTCCCCTGCCGAGAAAATCCAGCCGGTAGACGCCGATACGCATCATATTGTCGCTCAGCACCTCCTCGGCCGGCATCGAGACCGGCTGCTGGTTATAGGCATAGGAGCGGATGCGCCGTTTGGCATCGGGCCGCAGCAGTTCCAGCGAGCCGACCCGCTTGGCGAAACGTTCCATGTCGATCATGAAAAGGCGGGTGGAAACGGTCGCGAAACGCCAGGTGGGAATGCGCGACGGCAGCTTGCGCGGTTCCGGAATATTCTTGACCCCCGGCATGCCGACATGGCGGGAGATATCGAGATCGCCGCGCACGGTCGGTGGCCCGGAAAACGGCGTGATGCACAGGGCATCGGGATTGGCCTTCTGCAGCGCAATCGCTTCGTCAAACCAGCTCTGGCTGCCGCCGCCGAACATCATGTCGCTGTCCATATGCAGCACATAGCGGGCATTGGCGCGCTTCAGCCCGTAGAAATAAACATGAAACGGCCCGCCATCGAAAGCCTTGGCGGGATAGGGGATTGGCGAGCGCGAAAAGAAGGTCTTTGCCACCAGGCTGCGTGCCGCGTCGCTGTAATCGACGATATCCACGTGGAGATGCGGATAGTTGGTCTGCATTTCCTCCAGCATGTCGAACAGGCGCTTGCTGGCCGCTTCGAAACCATTGCCCTTGTAACGGCCCGCCCCCACCTGTCCGGTATCAACAGTCAGGAGAATGCGATCCACCTGCCCGCCCCAGACGCGCAGCTGATGCGGCAGGGTAAGGGCCGCATGCGGAGCATCGAAGGGATGCAGATTGACCTGCAGCGCTTTCTGCACGGGAGGAAGCGACGTTTCAGCGCTCATAGTCATGCACCACGGTTCCGGAATTCATTGATGACGGCCATCATCGGTTTTTCGTTGAAGCTCCAGTCGAGCGGCAGCGGCCGGTTCGCCGTGCCGTCCCGGCGGGGATAGGCCCAGCGGATCCAGCTGTATTGATCCGATATGCCCCAGGTGGTGATCGAGGAAAGCGGGCCGCCGGCCGAGGCCGCCTCCAGAAAATCGCGCACCTGAGCGTTGATCAGCATATCCCTTTCCGCCTCTGGCCCGGGCAGCGTCTGATCCATGACATCCAGTTCCGTCACCAGAATGGCAAGGCCGTAACTGCGCATTTCCGTGGCAAAGGCGGCAAGCTCGTCCTTGGCGATCGGCCAGCCGCCGCGCAGATG
Organism: Agrobacterium sp. OT33; assembly: GCF_017313365.1. NCBI lineage: Bacteria > Pseudomonadati > Pseudomonadota > Alphaproteobacteria > Hyphomicrobiales > Rhizobiaceae > Agrobacterium > Agrobacterium sp. OT33. The sequence goes on from NZ_JAFLMZ010000003.1 coordinate 404,530, forward strand.
CCCCTGCAGGCCGATGGCGTTGATCGGCGCACCCTTCTCAAGCAGTTCGAGAATGAGGTTGCGGAACGCCGCGCGTTTGGCCGGTGATTTTTCGACGGCGAATTCCACGTCATATTCGTTGAGAACGAGCTGCGCCCTGGGGTCGACCGAATGGGCGATATCGAAGGCCTTCTTGATGGCGTCCGTGCCCGCGCCATAATACCAGGCGTCGCGCCGCGCGCGTACATTGCCGGGCACGTCGGGGATCGGCTCATTGACCACGTCCCAGCTGCGGATCACGTCCCTGTAACGCTCCATCACCCTGACGATGTGGTTTTCCATAAGCTTCTCGACCTTCGCGCCGCCAATGCCGGCAAGCCAGGGCGCGTTGGAGGCATACCAGATCAGCGGATGGCCATGCATGGACAGCTTGTGCTGGCGTGCGAAATTGGCGAGCGCATCGGCGGCGGCAAAGTCGAAGACCTCCTCCGAAGGCCGCATGACTTCCCACTTCATTTCGGTGACGGGGGTGATGCGCGAGCAATATTTCACCACCGCCTCGCCGATACGGCTGTCGGCATTGAGATCCGGCAGGTAAATGGCGGCGCCGTAGGGCGCGGTCTTGGCAGTCGCTTTCTTCTGCGCGGCAAAGGCCGGGTCGGCCATGGCATGCAACAGGCCGGCACTTGCCGCACCGCCGAGAAAATTCCGCCGCCCGATCCGCATTCACCCGCCTCCGCAACCCGAACGCATCCGCGTCCGAATGGACGCAACCGCGCTCTAATTCTCAAAACATAACATCTCGATCATGCCAAAAGGATATTAAAGATTTGCAAGGTTAACCGACGCTATACCACGTCATAATTGGCGAGACCCGTTTAATCCGGTAGTAACTTCGCTGTGCGAATTCTTGGCCCACCCTCATGGAGTTGAAAGTCTTGGTTTCCGTTTCGATTGTCATTCCCGTTCGCGATGGCGAGCGTTACATCGTGGAAGCGATCGAAAGCGTGTTGCTGCAGGGCGAGCCGATCCGCGAGGTGCTGGTGGTCGATGACGGCTCCACCGATACCACCGCGCAGAAGGTGGAAGGTTTTTCCGATCCGCGCGTCAAGCTTTTGGCCCGCCCGCAGGGCCGGCAGGGCGTTTCCGCGGTGCGCAATTTCGGCCTGTCGCAGGCACGCGGCGAATGGACGATGTTTCTCGATGCTGACGACCGCCTGAAGCCGGGTGCCATTGCAGCCCTTTGCGCCGGCATTTCCGGGCCTGATGTCGTCGCCATCTACGGCGATTACGAGCGCATCGACGAAAACGGCGCAAAGATCGGTCGGCGCAACCTCATCCGCCGCCGGGAAAAACCTGACGGTTTCATTCTCCAGCCGCTGCTTGGCGGAAACTTCATCGTCAATGGCGGCATCATGCTGGTCAGAACCCGCATCTTTCAGGACTTCGGCGGTTTCGACGAGACGTTGCGTTATGCCGAAGACTGGTACGGCTGGTGCAGGCTGGCCGCCGCCGGCCGCTTCGTCTACCTGCCCGGCCGCCATGTGCTGGATTACCGGGTGCACAGGACGAGCGTGATGATGAACAGGCTTTTGACCTTCCGGGATTGCGAACCGGCGATCGAGGCGGTGTTTTCCGATCCCGCCATCGTCGCCGCCATTCCCCCGCAGGAGCTGCAACGGCTCCGGCGCCGATCCGAAAACCACATGAATGCCTATACCGTGGCGCAGGCTTTCCGTGCCCGCCGGTACCGTGAGGCCATCTCGGCGCTTGCCGATACCTTTCTCAATCGCCCGCGCCAGAGCCTCAGGGCCATCGTTTTTTCCGCCGCAGCGCTTGCCGGAATTTAGGAGTTTCCATGCCCGAGATCATGCCGGAAGCAGTCGTGTGCATTCCGAGCTTCCGCAGGCCGGAAGGCCTGCGAAAGACGCTCGCATCGCTGGAGGCCCAGAAGGTCGACTTCCCCTTCGCCATCGTCGTGGTCGACAATGATGGCGCGGGCCAGCAGGGCTTCGCCGTGGCGCGCGCGTTTTTCGCCGAAAGCGGAATGGCCGGCCAGACCCTTGTCGAGCCGACGCAGGGCAATTGTTACGCCATCAATACCGCCTTCCGCACCGCCCGGCAGAGCTATCCTTCCGCCCGGTGGTTCCTGATGATCGATGACGACGAGGCCGCCTCGCCCGCCTGGCTTGCCGAAATGGTGTCTGCGGCAAAATCCTTCGACGTCGATATCGTCGGCGGGCCGGTCGACCGGGAATTCGACGCACCGGCGTCAAAAGCGGTGCTGTCGCATCCGCTGTTCGGCTCCATCGAAGCGCCGACCGGTCCCGTCGAGCAAATCCACGGGTCCGGCAACTGCCTGATTTCACGGCGGGTTTTTGAAACCCTGCCAAAACCGGAATTCGACGTGCACTTCAATTTCCTTGGCGGCGGCGATATGGACTTCTTCACCCGCTGCCGCAAGGCCGGCTTCCGGTTCGCCTGGAATGCGAGAGCCCTCATCATCGAATATGTGCCGGAAAGCCGCATGGCGCCGCGCTGGATCATGGAGCGCTCGCTCCGCACAGGCATCATCAATTACGGCATTGACCGCGCCCGCCGCCCCGGCCTGAAGGGCGGACTGCTGCTCGCCGCCAAAAACGTCGTCAGCCTGTGCCTGTCGCTCGTCCGCGCCGTTTCCGCCTTCCTGAAAACCGGCGCGCTGCTGCCCGCCACGCATCCGCCGCTGATGTCCATCGGCCGCGTCATGGCAAGCCTCGGCATCACGCTTACGCCCTACAAGGCGCCGGTAAAAAAGACCTGATATCCCCCGCGCCAACCAGCTATTTCAGCCCAGCGTCTTTTCACGGCCCAGCGCAATGGCACTCATGCGTTTCTGGATACCGAAGGACGAAAGGAAGGTCGCCAGAATGAGGAGCGGCACGAGGATCGGCCAGAAAAAACAAAGGACAATACCGGCCATCCGATAAAAATCCCATTCCCGGTCGCGGCGGGCACCTTCAATATAGGTCATGGCGAGAGAGGTAACGGTGCCGATCCCATAAACAAAAAGAGAAATGGACGTAATCACCATCGCTGTCCTCAAATATCTCTGATTTGAATAAATTTATAATATTGCCCCAGTGTAGCGCCGTCGCGCGCAGTTGCAACGAATTTCGGCGGCAAGACGCATCGATTCAATACGTTAGGGTCGTCTCATATAGTCTGTCGGCGAGGCCGGCCGCTTTCGCGGCGCAGCGCCGAACGGCGGAAGCGATGCAACCGTCGAAAATCGGCATCGCAGGCAAAGCCGGGAAAGGCGAAAGCCTTCCCCTCTCCGCTGTCCTGGCGACGCGCCCCTAGCGACCCGCCGACCCGCGACTGTGTTTCAGCAGGGAGTAGATGGCGATCGGATTGGTCAGCAGATAACGTTTGCCGAGACGTCTCGGCTCGAGCATGGCCCGGTAGAGCCATTCCAGCCCCATATCCTGCATCCATTGCGGCGCCCGGCTGTTCTTGCCGGCGAGAAAATCGAACAGGCCGCCACAGGTCTTGACCACCGCAACGCCGGAAAGCCGGTCCAGATGGCGCGAGACGAAACGCTGCTCCAGCGGTATGCCGAAGCCCACCCAGAGAATATCAGTCCGCGATGCGGCAATGTCGGCAAGGACCGCCTCTTCTTCGCTCCGGCTGAAATAACCGTTGCGCCGTCCGGAAAAGACCAGACGCGGATAGAGCCTTTGCATTTCCTCGACCGCGGCGCGATTGACCTCTTCGGAGCCGCCGAGGAAATAAAACCGCGCACCCGTCTCTTCGGCGCGGCGGGCAACGGCGTGAACGAGGTCCGTCGTCGCCACGCGTTCCCTCAGCGCCCTCGAGCAGAACTTGCGGGAAAAGATCACCAGCGACATGCCGTCGGCATGAATCTGGTCCGCCTGCCGCAGCATGGCGTCGAATTCTTTGTCGTGATGGCAGAGCGCGATGACCTGCCCGTTGGCCGAGGTCGAATAAAATGGCCGGGCGCCGGGCGCACGCGCCAGCCCCGCCCTCAGGATGAAATCCTCAGCCGTTTCTTCGATCGTCGCATCGGTGATGGGCAAAGCCGCAAGCGGAATAACGGGCCAGGGTTTATTCGGCCCTTTCACATCCGGCATGTCTCTCCCTGTCATAATCTGTCCGGTGTCCAAGATAGGCATCGTTTCACTGTTATAATCACGCTTATGCTTAGGGTATAAGGCTTCAAACACTACGAAGAACTATCATTAATATTTTTATAAACCCGACGTTTGAAGCGGACAATTCACACGCCCGAAGGTTGAAATCCCTTCGCCCCTACCTATTCCGGTTTGCCGGACGATGGGGTAAGGAACGGCGAAACCACGCCACAGAAAAGGTCAAGGCCATGGAAACCATATCGATCGACAACCGCGGCGATTTCGGCCTCTGGGCAATCGAGCGGGCAAAGGAAATCGTCGCCAACGAGGCGTCCGATCTCGCCATCTCGGTTCGCGACGGCGACGAAGCCGGCATCCGCGATGCCGGCAATGCGCTGGGTGCGGCCATCGCCGCCGCCCTGCTCGAAGTTTATGACGGCCTGATTTCGGAAGAATAGGCGCGACGCGATTGCGCCTTCAGGCGTAATGCACCGGGCTTTCATCATGGTCGTCCCGGCGCAGATAACGCAGGAGCCCCAGAGCCACGGCAATGCCGAGGCCAAGGAACAGCCCGCCGGCCCCACCGGCGATCAGGAAGGTCAGCTTGCCCGGCGGCCAGCTTCTGGAATTGGGCGCGACCGGCTGCGAGATCACCCGCACATTGGTGGAATCGATCGACTGCTGTTCGGCAAGCTGGCGTGAGCGGGTCAGGTAGGTCTCGTAGATCGCCGCCGCCGAACGGGCGTCGCGTTCCAGATCCCGAAGCCGCACCTGCGCCTCGTTGTCGGTAAAGACATTGGCACGCTCCGCCACGGCCTTCAGCCGGAGCGCATCGAGCGAGGAACGGGCTTCGGCGACATTGGTTTTGGCCGCCTGCAGAATGCGCCGCGCCTCGTCCGCCATGCCGCGTTCCAGCATGGCGCGCTCCGCCCCTGCGGTCGCCAGCCGCGGATGGCGTGCGCCATAGGTCAGTGTCATCGCGCCGATCTGCTGTTGCAGGGTGCTGTATTGTGCCCGGATGGTGTTCATGGTCTGGCTGTCGAAGATGGCGTCGCTCTGCGTGCGGTTCTGGGCAATCGCCGCCTCCATCTGCTTCAGCCGCGATTCTTCCTGGATGACACGCTGCTGCGCCGCCAGAACCTGCGCATTCAGCTCACCCGAGGCGAGATTGCTGACCAGCTGGCCGTTATTTTCCTGAAGACCGTTCTCCCGGCGGAAATCCGCCACGCGCTTTTCGGCGGCGGTGACATTCTCGCGCATTTCCTCCAGCCGCTTTCTCAGATCGTCGACAACGCGCTGGCTGCTGTCGGAAGTTGTCTGAAACAGTTCGCTTTCGAAGGCTTTGACGATGGCCCTGGAAACAGTCACGGATTTCTCGGCATCATTGGTCCAGACCGCAAGCGTTACCACGAAGGAGCGCGGATCGCGCTCCGCAGCCACCCGGTCGCCAAGGGAGCGCAGCGCGCCGACCCGGTTGTCGCCGTCTTCCGGCGCCGACGAAAACATCGACTTCAGCCGGGCAAGCGGCGGCGGGCTGATGAATTCGGCATCCTGATCGAGCTTCAGCTCATCCACCACCCGCGCCAGCACGTTGCGCGAGGTGATGGTGCGCAGCTTGCTTTCCACTTCGAGAATCTGCGTGTCGCGCTGCTGGCTCGGCGAAAACACGCCGTCATTGACCACGTTGAGGTTGGACGGATTGACGACGATATCCGTATAGGCCGTGTAGCGCGGCGGCGTCATATAGGCATAGGTGAGTGCCGCCGCGACGCAGAGGATGATGGCAAGCACGATCCAGACGATGCCGTCGCGCAGCCAGACGATGACGTCATCCACTCCGATCCTGTCGATATGTTTCAGACCCGGCAGCGCTGTCGCCAGACTGCCGCCCGGCGAGGCAGATCTTGCCGGCCTCTCGGCCGGAACCGGCTCGGCAGCCGGGGCAACGGCCGGTTTCGGCTCCAGATGCTCTTTCAGCACGGTACGTTCGAAAACCTCGTCCTCATCCACCAGATCATCCAGCAGGGAACCGTGGGGTCTGGCGGCGGGCGCCGTCTTTTCTTCAAGCGGACGTGCCTGCTTATGTCCCGCCTTTTGAAGCCTGTACATCAGCCAATCCAACTCGAACGAACCACAAAAAAGGCCGGCAACAGATGATTCCCATTGTCGCCAGAGCCGCTATCGACGGAGAAGTTTAAATATGACGGGTGAATTTTAGGTTACCCGCATCATTGTCGCAATCATCGCCCATTCAGGGCCAGCATGAAAGAGATGATTGACTTGAATGGATCGATACGGTTCTTTCAGCCGTTATATTTTTGTATTATCCATTTGAACCTCAAAGATTTTATCGAAACGGAGTTTGGCATGAGCCTGAAATTTGGAACGAGCGGCCTTCGTGGCCTCTCTGTCGATCTGAAAGGAAAAGCCTCGGCCGTCTATGCCACGGCATTTGCAAGGCACCTTCTCGCATCGGGTCAGGCAAAGGCGGGCGATCCCATTCTCGTCGGCCGCGACTTCCGCGATTCGAGCCCGGATGTTTCCGCCACCTGCATCGCCGCGCTGAAAAAGGCGGGCCTTACCCCGCTCGACTGCGGCACGGTGCCAACACCGGCTCTGGCGCTTTACGGCCTGTCGCTGAAGGCGGGCGCGCTGATGATCACCGGCTCGCATATCCCGGCCGACCGCAACGGCATCAAGTTCTACCGCCCGGACGGCGAAATCGACAAGCAGGACGAGACGGCGATTGCCGCTCTTGCCGCCGAAATCGAAGCGGAAGGCATCAGCGACGAGGCGGCGACCGCCGAAGACCATTCCGCCACCGCAGCCGAACTTTTCTACGAGCGCAACATCGCGTTGCTGCCGGAAAAGGCGCTTTCCGGCCTCAGGATCGGCGTTTACCAGCACAGCACGGTGGCGCGCGATCTCTTTGTCGACGTTCTCGCCCATTATGGCGCCGACGTCGTTGCGCTTGGACGCTCCGAAACCTTCATCCCTGTCGATACCGAGGCGGTCTCGCCGGAAACGCTGGCCCTTCTCAAAAAATGGTCGCCGGAGCGCGGTCTCGACGCCATCGTTTCCGCCGATGGCGACGGCGACCGTCCCCTGCTGACCGATGAAAACGGCGTGCCGCTGCGCGGCGACCTCATCGGCCTGATCACCGCCAATTTCCTCGGCGCCGGCGTGGTCGTCACCCCCGTCACCTCCAATTCCGGCATCGAGGCCAACGGTTCGTTCGACGTCGTCCGCACCAAAGTCGGCTCCCCCTTCGTGATCGCGGGCATGGCTGAGGCGCTCGCCGCCGGCAAGAGCGGCGTCATGGGTTTCGAGGCCAATGGCGGCCTGCTGACGGCTTCCGCCTTCACGCTCAACGGCAGGGCGCTTTCGCCGCTGCCGACGCGTGACAGCTTCCTGCCGGTTCTCGCCGTGCTGCTTCTCTCGGCCGAACAGAAGAAGCCGCTGTCGCAGATTGCCGCAGCCTACAACCTGCCGGTCGCCGCCGCCGACCGTCTGGAGAATTTCGCCCAAGAAAAAAGCACCGCCCTGATGACGCATCTGCGCGCGTCGCGCGATAATCTCGAGGCCTTCCTCGCACCGGTCGGCACCGTGAAAGCGCTGAGCGACATCGACGGCCTGCGCGTGGCGCTGACCGACGGCAGCACCATCCACTTCCGCCCTTCCGGCAACGCGCCCGAAATGCGCTGCTACGTCGAAGCCGCCAATCAGGATGCGGCCGAAACGCTTCTGAACAAGGGGCTCGATCTCATCCGCAATTTTGGGTGACGCTTTGCGCGATGCCGGGCTCAGGCCCGGCATGGTCCCGAGACTGTCGCAAATGTCGCACCCCGTCATTGCCCTGTTGCTCTTCCCGCTTCGCAGAGCGATAAGGACCGCAGGGCCAAAAGAGGCGGATGATGAGCGGCGAGACCATTACCCTTTATGAAGCGATCGGCGGCGATGCGACCGTCAAGGCCCTGACCCGGCGCTTTTACGAATTGATGGATACCCTGCCGGAAGCGGCGCGTTGCCGCGCCATTCACCCTGCCGATCTTTCCGGCAGCGAGGCAAAGTTTTACGATTATCTGACGGGATATCTTGGCGGACCGCCCGTCTATGTCGAGAAACACGGCCATCCGATGCTGCGCCGCCGCCATTTCGTCGCGCCCATCGGCCCTGCCGAGCGGGATGAATGGCTGCTTTGCTTCCGCCGCGCCATGGACGAGACCATCGAGAACGTGAAGCTGCGCGAGATCATCTGGGCACCGGTGGAGCGGCTGGCTTTTCATATGCAGAATCAGGAAGCGGAAAACTCATGACCCACGACGGATTGCGCGCCTTCATTCTGCTGCTCGGCGGCCTTCTGGGGGCTGCCGGCGTCATGCTTGCCGCCGCCGCCACCCATACCGGCGAGACCTATATGCTGGGCAATGCCTCGGCCATGGCGCTGGCCCATGCCCCGGTGCTGGTGGCACTCCATATCGGTGCGGACCGTATCAGGACCGCCATTCCGGCCGGCCTGATTCTCGGGTTTGGCACCGCGATCTTCGTCGGTGATCTCGTCCTCAGGCATTTTTCCGGCCACAGCCTGTTTCCCTTTGCCGCGCCCACGGGCGGCCTCGGCATGATCGCCGGATGGCTGGTGCTCTGTGCCGGGGCGTTTCTGAAACCGAAGGGTTGAGCGGTCTTAGCGCCGTCTCCAGCAAAACGACAGGATATTGCGGCCCTCTGCTGCCGCCGTGCCGACAACGAAGGCCGGCGCTTCGCCGGGCTGGCGGGTACGCAGATGCGGAAAGGTGACGACATTGCCGCCCTCTGCCGCCGCGCGGCTGCGCCGCTCCCGCTCGCCGACAATTTCATATATTTCCGTCAGCACCGGGTCGGCGGCCTGTTCGGCCATCTTGTGCAGCTCCACGCGGCTGGCTTCTGCCGCCGCGGGCTCTTCATCGTGGAAATTATTGCGCTCGTCGCTCATCGCCGGAGGTCCGTTCATTCATCGTCTGCAGCGCCCGCTCCAGACTGGATTTGCTGCCATTGCGCAGCGGAATGAACGTCTTGCCGAATTTCTTGCAACCCGACTTCACCCGCAGACACGCATCGTGGCTGATACAGTCGATCGGGCAGAAAACGCAGTCGACGGAGGGAAGCACGGTGTCGATGCGCGATACCGCCTCGCGCAGGCCGCCATCGTGGTGGATCAGCTCCGCGCCGAAATTGCTGGCGATCTGGCGAAGATGGGCAACCTGACAGTCACGGCCGCCGACATAAAGAAAGCTTTTCGGGCCGGAAAGCTGCTGTTCGACCACATCCCGTTCGGTCTGAGATGCGCCCTTACCCTGCTTGCCGCCGCGTTCGGCCTTCTTCTTTTCCTTGCGTGCCATTCCCTCACCTGCCGGTTGATTTTTCCATTGCCCCGATAAGCGGGATGGCGGCACCATAATAAAGATGAGTTTTGGAGTAAAGTATAAAGGTGATAATTTTTCTCATGTTTTAGCGCGAGAACCCGATCACATATTCGCGAGAACCGCCGCGCTCAGCCGTTTATCCGCAATCCGCCCATGAAAAGCTGCTCCAGATGCCGGGCCGCATCCTCGAAGCGGCCGTCGCCGCCATTCTGGTCACCCAGCACCGCCCGCACCTGCACGTCGAAATCCGCATAATGCTGCGTGGTCGACCAGATAGAGAAGATGAGGTGGTAGGGGTCACATTTGGCAATCCGCCCGGCCTTCACCCAGGCACGGATCACCTCCGCCTTTTCATCCACCAGTTGTTTGAGAGGCCCTTTCAGCTCATCCTCGATATGCGGGGCGCCCTGCAGGATTTCATTGGCGAACAGCCGGCTCTCCCGCGGAAAATCGCGCGACATTTCCAGCTTGCGGCGAATATAGGAGCGAATCTCGCTTTCGGGATTGCCTTCGGCATCAAAAGCGCGCAGCGGGTCGAGCCATGTATCCAGCACCCGCTCGATAAGCGCGCGGTGCATCGCCTCCTTGGTGCGGAAATAATAAAGCACGTTCGGTTTCGACATGCCGGCCGCCTCGGCAATCTGGTCTATGGTGGAACCACGAAAGCCATTGATGGAAAAGACACTGAGCGCGGCCTCAAGAATAGCTTCCTGCTTCTCTTCCTGAATGCGGGTCCGCTTCTGTGTTTTCGCTGCTCGCGGTATGGCCATTCTCTGCTCTCTGTTTCTTTTCGGTGCAATTGCCGTTACAGCATGATTAAAAAATAATCGACGCGTACAGTTTAGGCAAAATTACTGCGATTTGTCACGAAAGTCCCTTGCTGACGCCATCGCGAATTTGCATTGTTTACCAGCCGGTCAATTTATCCACCATCGCCAGCACAAGGCAATGGCTGTTATCTTAGCCGGCAAAAACGGGAACGGCACAAGCTTTGCTTCGATAAAAACAAAACAGGTGAGGACGACACTTCATGACGGCGGGTAAGAACTTGACGGTCAACGGCGACCGTCTGTGGGACAGTCTGATGGACATGGCGAAGATCGGCCCCGGCATCGCCGGCGGCAATAATCGCCGCACACTGACGGATGAGGATGGAGAAGGCCGCCACCTGTTCAAGCGCTGGTGCGAGGCAGCAGGCCTGACGATGGGCGTCGACCGCATGGGCACCATGTTCGCCACCCGCGCCGGTGAGGATCCGGACGCGCTTCCCGTTTATATCGGCAGCCACCTCGACACCCAGCCGACCGGCGGCAAGTTCGATGGCGTGCTCGGCGTGCTGGCCGGGCTGGAGGTGGTGCGCAGCCTGAATGACTTGAACATCAAGACCAAACACCCGATCACGGTCACCAACTGGTCAAACGAGGAAGGCGCACGCTTTGCCCCGGCCATGCTGGCGTCAGGCGTCTTCGCCGGCATCCACGATCTCGACTATGCCTATGGCCGCACGGATACCGACGGCAAGACCTATGGCGAGGAGCTGAAGCGCATCGGCTGGCTGGGCGAGGAGGAGGTCGGCGCACGCAGGATGCACGCTTATTTCGAATATCATATCGAGCAGGGACCCATTCTGGAGGCGCAAGGCAAACAGATCGGCGTCGTCACCCATTGCCAGGGCCTGTGGTGGCTGGAAGTGACGCTGACCGGCAAGGAAGCCCATACCGGCTCCACCCCGATGGCCATGCGCGTCAATGCCGGTCTTGCCGCCGCCCGCATTCTCGAAAAGGTGCAGGAGGTGGCCATGGCCCACCAGCCGGGTGCCGTTGCCGGTGTTGGCCAGATGATCTTCACACCCAATTCCCGCAATGTGCTGCCCGGCAAGGTGGTTTTCACCATCGACCTTAGAACCCCCTCACAGGCGAAACTCGACAGCATGCGCGCCATCTTCGAACGCGAGGTGCCGCAGATCGCCGAAGAACTCGGCGTCGGCTGCGTCATCGAAGCCATCGGCCATTTCGATCCGGTTACCTTCGACCCCGTCCTAGTGGGCCGCGTGCGCTCCGCCGCCGAAAAACTCGGCTACAGCCACATGGACATCATCTCCGGCGCCGGCCACGATGCCTGCTGGACGGCAAGGGTCGCCCCCTCCACCATGATCTTCTGCCCCTGCGTGGGCGGGCTTTCCCACAACGAGGCGGAAGACATCTCCCCCGAATGGGCAGCCGCCGGCTGCGATGTGCTGCTGCACGCGGTGCTGGAGACTGCGGAGATCGTCGAATGATTGCCACCATCATCAAAAACGGCACCATTGTCACCGCCGATCTCACCTACAAGGCCGATGTGAAGATCGAAGATGGCAGGATCACCGAGATCGGACCGGATCTGACGGGCGGCACGGTACTCGATGCGACGGGATGTTTCGTCATGCCCGGCGGCATAGATCCGCATGTGCATCTGGAAATGCCTTTCATGGGCACCTATTCCGCCGATGATTTCGAAAGCGGCACGCGCGCGGCGCTTGCCGGCGGCACCACCATGGTGGTGGATTTCTGCCTGCCGGAACCCGGCCAGTCGCTTCTCGATGCCTTGCAAAGATGGGACAACAAGGCAACCCGCGCCAATTGCGATTATTCCTTCCACATGGCCGTCACCTGGTGGGGCGAGCAGGTCTTCGATGAGATGAAGACGGTGGTTCGGGAAAAGGGCATCAACTCCTTCAAGCACTTCATGGCCTATAAGGGCGCGCTGATGGTGAATGACGACGAGATGTTCGCCTCCTTCTCGCGCTGCGCCGAACTGGGCGCCATTCCCTTCGTGCATGCGGAAAACGGCGATATCGTCGCGCAGATGCAGGAAAAGCTGATGGCGGAAGGCAATACCGGGCCGGAGGCGCACGCCTATTCCCGCCCGCCCTCGGTGGAAGGCGAGGCCACCAACCGCGCCATCATCATCGCCGATATGGCCGGCGCCCCGCTTTACGTCGTCCACACATCCTGCGAACAGGCGCATGAAGCGATCCGCCGCGCCCGCCAAAACGGCATGCGGGTTTATGGCGAACCGCTGATCCAGCACCTGATCCTTGATGAAAGCGAATATGCCAATGCCGACTGGGATCACGCCGCCCGCCGGGTGATGTCGCCGCCCTTCCGCAACCGGCAGCATCAGGACAGCCTCTGGGCGGGGCTGGCCTCCGGCTCGCTGCAATGTGTGGCGACCGACCATTGCGCCTTCACCACCCAGCAGAAACGCTTCGGTATCGGCGACTTCCGCAAGATTCCGAACGGCACCGGCGGGCTCGAAGATCGCATGCCGCTGCTCTGGACCCATGGCGTGGCGACCGGCCGCCTGACGATGAACGAATTCGTCGCCGTCACCTCCACCAACATCGCCAAGATCCTCAATATCTATCCCAGAAAAGGCGCGATCCTCGTCGGCAGCGATGCCGATATCGTCGTCTGGGACCCGGCGCTTACAAAAACCATCAGCGCGGCAAACCAGCAGTCGGCCATCGATTACAATGTATTCGAAGGGCAGAAGGTGAAGGGCCTGCCGCGCTTCACCCTCTCGCGCGGCCTCGTCAGCGTCGAGGAAGCCACCATCGAAACCCAGCCCGGCCACGGCCAGTTCGTGGCCCGCGATCCTTATCCCGCCGTCAGCCGCGCACTTTCCACCTGGAAAGAGCTCGTTTCGCCGCGCCGGGTGGAACGCAGCGGCATTCCGGCATCGGGTGTATGACCATGAGCACTGAAACGAAACGTGAAATTCTCATCGCCGCCGCCATTCTGCTCAACGAGAAGCGGCAGATGCTTGTCGTGCGCAAGCGCGGCACGACGCAGTTCATGCAGCCGGGCGGCAAGATCGATCCGGGCGAAACGCCGGAACAGGCGCTGCGCCGCGAACTCGCCGAGGAAATCGGCCTGACGTTGCCTGACCATGCGGTTCGTTACGAGGGTATTTTCCGGGAAGAGGCCGCCAATGAGCCGGGAGCCGATGTCGTCGCCCATGCCTTCACCGCCAGACTGCATACCGAGGTCATGCCGCAGGCGGAAATCGAGGAAGTGCGCTGGCTCGATCTCGACCATCACCCCGGCGTGATGATCGCCAGGCTCACGGAAACCCAAATGCTGCCGCTGGCGCGCGCGGCGCTGACGGAAAGCGACAATTAGCCAAGATGAACCAGGCCTCTCCCTATTCCGTCGTTTCCGCCAGAAAGCTGGGCCTCACCTTCGAAACGGGGGATGGCCCGGTCCACGCGCTGTCCGATGTCGATCTGGAAGTCGGCAAGGGTGACTTCGTCTCCTTCATCGGCCCATCGGGCTGTGGCAAGACCACCTTCCTGCGGGTCATCGCCGATCTCGAAAAACACACGTCCGGCGACATCACCGTCAACGGCACGACGCCGGAAAACGCCCGCAGGGACCGCTCCTACGGTTATGTCTTTCAGGCCGCCGCCCTTTATCCCTGGCGCAGCATCGAAAAGAACATCGCCCTGCCGCTCGAAATCATGGGCTATGGCAAGGCCGAGCAGCGCGAGCGCATCGAGCGCACGCTCGATCTCGTCAACCTCAACGGTTTCGGCAAGAAATATCCCTGGCAGCTTTCCGGCGGCATGCAGCAGCGCGCCTCCATCGCCCGCGCTCTCGCCTTCGATGCCGACCTGCTTTTGATGGACGAGCCCTTCGGCGCACTGGATGAGATCGTGCGCGATCACCTCAACGAACAGCTGCTGAAACTCTGGGATACGACCGGCAAGACCATCTGCTTCGTCACCCATTCCATTCCCGAAGCGGTGTATCTCTCGACCAGGATCGTCGTCATGTCGCCCCGGCCGGGCCGGGTGACGGATGTGATCACATCCACGTTGCCGCGGGAAAGGCCGCTCGAGATTCGCGAGACGCCGGAATTTCTGGCGATTGCGCATCGGGTGCGGGAGGGGTTGAAGGCGGGGCATAGCTATGAGGGGTGAGGTCCGCGCCAGTATTACCCCCCTCTGCCCTGCCGGGCATCTCCCCCTCAAGGGGGGAGATCGGCAAGAGGCGCACTCCCCTCTTAATTCTCGAGCCTTGAGATGGCCGAGACCCAACCACGAGTCGATCTCCCCCCTTGAGGGGGAGATGTCCGGCAGGACAGAGGGGGGTAAACCGCACCCTCAAAGTGAGCGACGGAGCGAAAACCCATGACCCTCCTCCGCCACCGCATCCTTCCCATCCTCACCGTCCTCCTCGTCATCCTCATCCTCTGGCACCTCGCGGTCATCTACCTCAACATGCCCTTCGCCCGCGATCAGGCCACCCGCGCCGGTCAAACGCCGGGCTTCCTCGAACTCCTGCCGCAAACCTTCGCACAGGAGCGCCCGGTCCTCCCCGCCCCGCACCAGATCGTCGCCGAACTCTGGGATACCACCGTCAACAAGGCGATCACCTCCAAGCGCAGCCTCATCTACCACGCCGGCGTCACGCTTTCGGCCACCCTGCTCGGTTTCGCCATCGGTGCTGCGCTCGGCATCCTGCTTGCCGTCGCCATCGTGCATAACCGCGCCATGGACCGCTCCGTCATGCCGTGGATCATCGCCAGCCAGACCATCCCCATTCTCGCCGTCGCGCCGATGATCATCGTCGTCCTGAACTCCATCGGCATTTCCGGGCTGCTGCCGAAAGCGCTGATCTCCACCTATCTTTCCTTCTTCCCCATCGTCGTCGGCATGGTGAAGGGTCTCACAAGCCCGGAGACGATCCAGCTCGACCTGATGCACACCTATAATGCCTCGCCCGGCCAGATATTCTGGAAGCTGCGCTGGCCCTCGGCGCTGCCCTATCTCTTCACCTCGCTGAAGATCGCCGTCGCCATCGCGCTGGTCGGCGCCATCGTCGGTGAATTGCCGACCGGCGCCGTCGCCGGGCTCGGCGCGCGCCTGCTTTCCGGCTCCTATTACGGCCAGACGGTGCAGATATGGGCGGCGCTGTTCATGGCCGCCGGTGTGGCTGCCATTCTGGTATCCATCATCGGCATCGCCCATGCCGCCGTTCTCAAGAGAATGGGTGCCCGGCCATGACCCACCCCGGCTGGTTTTTCGGCGCGATCCTGTTCTGGCTTGCCGCCTGGGCCTTCAACGAATGGCTGGTGCGCCGCCACGTCTCCACGCTAGCGGCAAAGCGCATCGGCCGCATCGCCGTGCCGCTCCTTTTCGGGCTGGCCATCCTCGCGCTCTGGGAAGGCGTGGTGCGCGGTTTTTCCGTGCCGCCCATCCTCTTGCCGGCGCCCAGCGCCATCCTCGCGCGGCTCGCCGGCTCCCTGCCGATCCTCTGGGCCGATTTCCGCCAGACCTTTCTCAAATCGGTACTGACGGGTTATGTGCTCGGCTGCGGCCTCGGCTTTGCCGTCGCCATTCTCATCGACCGCTCGCCTTTCCTCCAGCGCGGGCTGCTGCCCATCGGCAATTTCGTCTCGGCTCTGCCGGTCGTCGGCATAGCACCCATCATGGTCATGTGGTTCGGCTTCGACTGGCAGTCGAAGGTCGCCGTCGTCGTCATCATGACCTTCTTCCCCATGCTGGTGAACACGGTGCAGGGGCTTGCCGCTTCCAGCCACATGGAACGCGACCTGATGCGCACCTATGCCGCCGGCTGGTGGCAGACATTGGTGAAACTGCGCCTGCCCGCCGCCTGGCCGTTCATCTTCAACGCGCTGAAGATCAATTCCACGCTCGCCCTGATCGGCGCCATCGTCGCGGAATTTTTCGGCACGCCCATCGTCGGCATGGGTTTCCGCATCTCGGCGGAAATGGGTCGCAGCAATGTCGACATGGTCTGGGCCGAAATCGCGGTCGCCGCACTCGCCGGCTCCGGCTTTTACGGTCTGGTGGCGCTCGCCGAGCGGGCCGTCACCTTCTGGCATCCGTCCGTCCGTGGGGGACGAACGTAAATAACGAAAAAGGGAACAGCGATGAAAATGAAACTTGCATCCATGCTTCTTGCCGGCGCGTCACTCCTGACCCCATTCGGGGCTGAGGCCGCCGACAAGATCACCCTGCAGCTGAAATGGGTCACCCAGGCGCAGTTCGCCGGATATTACGTCGCCAAGGACAAGGGTTTCTACGAAGCCGAAGGCCTTGATGTCGACATCAAGCCCGGCGGCCCGGACATTGCGCCCGCGCAGGTTCTGGCCGGCGGCGGCGCGGATGTCATCGTCGACTGGATGCCATCAGCGCTAGCCACCCGCGAAAAAGGCGTGCCGCTGGTCAATATCGCCCAGCCATTCAAATCGTCAGGCATGATGCTGACCTGCCTGAAAGAAACCGGCATCACCAAGCCGGAGGATTTCAAGGGCAAGACACTGGGCGTCTGGTTCTTCGGCAATGAATATCCGTTCCTGTCGTGGATGGCGCACCTGAAAATCCCGACCACCGGCGGAGCCGATGGCGTGACCGTTCTGAAACAGGGCTTCAATGTCGATCCGCTGCTGCAAAAGCAGGCCGCCTGCATTTCCACCATGACCTACAATGAATATTGGCAGGTCATCGATGCCGGCATCAAGCCGGAGGAACTCGTCACCTTCAAATACGAGGCGGAAGGCGTGGCGACGCTGGAAGACGGACTCTATGTGCTTGAAGACAAGCTGAAGGACGCCAAGTTCAAGGAAGACATGGTCAAATTCGTCCGTGCCTCCATGAAGGGCTGGAAATGGGCGGAAGAAAACCCTGACGATGCCGCCGATATCGTTCTCGAAAACGACGCTTCCGGCGCGCAGACCGAAAAACACCAGAAGCGCATGATGGGCGAAGTGGCAAAACTCACCGCCGGTTCGAAAGGCGCGCTCGACAAGGCGGACTATGACCGTACCGTCAAGACGCTGCTCGGCGGCGGTTCCGATCCGGTCATCACCAAGGAACCGACAGGCGCCTTCACCACCGACATCACCGATGCGGCGCTGAAATAGTCGGACCGACCGCCAAATCACCGAACGCGCGGTATTTCCGCGCGTTCGGATTCACGAAGAAAATTTAAGACCTCTCCTCCGTCATGCCGGACTAGATCCGGCATCCAGCCACGGCGCGTCTGCGCCGTCATAAGAGTCTCTCGCGATCAAGGACTTGATCGCGCTGGACCCCGGATCTAGTCCGGGGTGACGGTATGCGGATGAAACGTTTTGCCAAAACGCACAGATTTTGCGAAACTTTACGAACAATGCAAACATGCAGCCGGCCGGACACTCCAGTGGTAACCCGTTTGACGAATTACAATATCCCGACCTATACAAAAATGTATATCAACCATCGCGGCTATGCGGATTGATTTGTACGACAACAACAATTAGAGTCCCGCCCACAAGACTGCCAAATTTGATCTTGTAAAAAAAGCACGAGGGCAAAGTGCTTAAGATTCGCGTTGAGGGGCGTTCGAATCGGGAGGATCGAAAAGGAAGTATTGTGATCCCTTGTTTCACATTCGTTATCGCATGACCTTTTAAGACACGCCCCAAGGCTGCAGGACATGCGATCGAATATTGCGCGAGCCACGACACATGCAGCATAAAGTCACGTTTAACCGCTTTGTATTCCTTCTTCTTTCCGCAACGGCGCTCCCCCTTTCCGCAGCCGCCGAGGGAGAGGCGCAGGCACCGGTCAAACAGCAGAACCTGCCCTCCATCATCGTGGCGCACGCCGCAAAACGCGATCTCGTGGACCGGATCATCGCGACGGGCACGATCCGCCCCGTGGATGAAATCTATGTCCAGCCGCTGGTCGATGGCCTGTCTATCGACACGCTGAATGCCGATATCGGCGACCGGGTGGAGGCGAATGCGGTTCTGGCCGTGCTGTCCTCCGACAGCCTCGTGCTGCAGAAGAGCCAGCTTGAGGCCAACAAGGCCAAGGCCGAAGCTTCCGTCACCCAGTCGAAGGCGCAGGTGCTGGAAGCACAGGCCAATCTCAACGACGCCATTCGCCAGCGCGACCGTGCCGCAAGGCTCGGCCAGAGCGGCTCCGGTTCCGTTTCCGAAACGGAAAAGACCGAGGCCGCCGCCCAGGTGGCGCAGGCGCGGCTGGATGCGGCCAAGCAGGCCGTTTCCGCCGGCGAGGCCGACATCAAGGTCGTCGACGCACAGATCGACGACATCGACCTGAAGCTGACGCGCACCGGCGTGAAAACCCCTGTTGCCGGCATCGTATCCGCCAAGAATGCCAAGGTGGGCGCAATTGCCAGCGGCGCCGGCAATCCGCTCTTCACCGTCATCAAGGACGGTGCGATCGAACTCGTGGCCGATCTTTCCGAAACCGATATCCAGAAGGTGAAGGCGGGCCAGAAAGCCTATTTGACGGTTGCCGGCGGAGCCACGAAAATAGAGGGCAAGGTGCGCCTCGTTTCGCCCACCGTCGATCCCACGACGCGCCTCGGTTCGGTACATGTGGTGCTGCCGGAAAACAGCCCGGCACGATCAGGCATGTATGCCAGCGCGGAAGTCATCGTCGAAGAGACGAACGCGCTCGCTTTGCCGCTGTCGGCCGTCACCTCCGGACGCGACGGCTCGACCACCCGCAGGGTGGAGGGCGACATCGTCAAGCAGGTGAAGATCGAGACCGGCATAGAAGACGGCGGTTTCATAGAGATTGTCAGCGGCCTTGCCGCTGGTGACAAGGTTGTCGAGAAAGCTGGAGCATTCGTGCGTGATGGTGACCGGATCAGACCGGTGGAAGCCCAGACGGCTGCGTCCAACTGACTGAGGGAATGAAATGAACTTTTCCGCATGGTCAATCCGTAACCCGATTGCGCCGCTTCTCGGCTTCGCGCTTTTGATGATCCTCGGCATGCAGGCCTTCAAGACCCTGCCGATCACCCGTTTTCCCAATATCGACGTTCCCGTCGTTGCCGTCACCGTGACCCAGAGCGGGGCTTCGCCCTCCGAGCTGGAAATGCAGGTGACGAAGGAAATCGAAGACGCCGTCGCCGCCATCAGCGGCGTCGACGAAATCCAGTCCACCGTGGTCGACGGCCAGTCGACGACGACAGTCGTCTTCCGTATCGAAAAGCGGACGGAAGAGGCGGTTCAGGACACGAAGGACGCCATCGACAAGATCCGCAGCGACCTGCCCGCCGATATCGAGGAGCCGATCGTCAGCAAGATCGACGTCGAAGGCCAGGCGATCCAGACCTTCGCCGTTTCCTCGCCCAACATGACGCTGGAAGAGCTGTCCTGGTTCGTCGACGACACGATCAAGCGCTCGCTGCAGGGCCAGTCCGGCATCGGCAAGGTCGACCGTTACGGCGGCGCGGACCGTGAAGTGCGTGTATCGCTGAGCCCCGAAAAACTGGATGCCTATGGCATCACGGCAAGCGAGGTGAACACCCAGCTGCGCGGCACCAATATCGATCTCGGCTCCGGCCGTGGCCAGATTGGCGGCAATGAGCAGACGATCCGCACGCTCGGCGACACGCGCGACGTGAGCCAGCTCGCCAACACCACGATTGCGCTCTCCAACGGCCGCTTCGTCAAGCTTTCCGAGCTGGGCACGGTGACCGATACTTATCAGGAACAGAAATCCTTCTCGCGCTTCAACGGCAACCCCGCCGTCACCTTCGCGGTGTTCCGTTCCAAGGGCGCAAGCGAGGTCTCGGTCGCCGAAACCGTGGCGGAAAGCCTTGCAAAGGTCCGCAAGGACCATCCGGACGTCTCGATCGAGATGGTCGACGACGCCGTCTATTTCACCTATGGCAACTACAAGGCGGCGCTGGACACGCTGATCGAGGGCGCGATCCTCGCCGTCATCGTCGTCCTACTCTTCCTCAGGAACTGGCGCGCGACGCTGATTGCCGCCGTCGCCCTGCCGCTTTCCGCGATCCCGACCTTCTGGATCATGGATATCATGGGCTTCTCGCTCAATCTCGTCAGCTTCCTGGCGCTGACGCTCGCCACGGGTATTCTCGTGGACGACGCCATCGTGGAAATCGAGAACATCGCCCGCCACATCAAGATGGGCAAGACGCCTTACCGGGCGGCGCTGGAGGCGGCCGATGAAATCGGCCTCGCCGTCATCGCCACCAGCTTCACCATCATCGCCGTCTTCGTGCCCGTCTCGTTCATGCCCGGCATTCCCGGCCAGTACTTCATCCAGTTCGGCCTCACCGTCGCCTTCTCGGTGTTCTTCTCGCTGGCGGTGGCCCGCCTCATCACGCCGCTGATGGCGGCCTATCTGATGCGCGCCGAAGACGCGATGGATGACCATCACGACAATGACAGCCGGCTGATGAAGGCCTATACGCGCATGGTTTCCGCCACCACCCGCAAGTGGTGGGCGCGTTACCTCACGCTCATCGGCGCGATCGGCTTCCTCGTCGCCTCCGTCATTCTTCTCGCGGGCGTTCCCGGCAGCTTCCTGCCGCCGGATGATGCCTCACGCGTCACGCTTTCGGTGGAACTGCCGCCCAATGCGACGCTGGATGAAACCGACCGGACGACGACCGAAATCTATCACGCCATCCGTGACATCAACGGCGTGGAAAGCGTCTTCATCCTCGGCGGCGCCTCGCCCAAGGGCGATCTGGAGCTTCGCCGCGCCACCGTCAACGTCATCCTCCAGCATATCGACCACTCGCTGCTGAAAACCCTCGTCAACAAGGGTCTCGGCTCCATTCCGCTGATCGGCCAGTATCTTCCGAAGGTGGAGGAAAAGGGTCGCCTGCGTCCGCAATGGGATGTCGAGCGGGATATCTTCGCGAAGGTGCGCGGCATACCGGATGTTCGCATCATCAAGCTGAACGACCGTGCGGAACGCGAACTGAGCTTCAACTTCCTCTCGAGCAACGAAAAGGATCTGAACGACGCCGTCGGCATCCTCGAAAGCCGCCTGCGCGCTTCGCCCATCCTTGCCAATGTCAGCTCGGAAGGCGCCTTGCCGCGGCCCGAACTGCAGATCCGCCCGCGCAAGGATGAAATCGCCCGTCTCGGCATCACGCCGCAGCAGATTTCGCAGACGGTGCGTGTCGCCACCATCGGCGATATCGACGCGCAGCTGACGAAGATTTCGCTTGATGACCGGCAGATCCCGATCCGCGTGCAGGCCTCGCTCGACACCCGCCGGGATCTGGCCACCATCCGCGCGCTGAAGATCAAGACAGCGTCCGGTTCGCTGGTGCCGCTCTACAGCGTTGCCGATATCGACTATGCGGAAGGTCCAAGCTCGATCAAGCGCAATGACCGCAACCGCGTCGTCTCCATCGGCTCGGATGTGCCCTTCGGCACGGCGCTCGATACATCGACGGCCGAATTCAAGCGGATCGTCGAGGAAACCAAGCTGCCGGCGAGCGTACGCCTTGCCGAAAGCGGCGACGCCAAGGTGCAGGGCGAAATGCAGCAGGGCTTCGTCAACGCCATGCTGCTCGGCCTGATGCTGGTGCTGGTCGTGCTCATCCTGCTGTTCAAGGATGTCATCCAGCCCTTCACCATCCTGTTCTCGCTGCCGCTCGCCATCGGCGGCGTGGCCGTCGCGCTCATCATCACGCAGAACGCGCTCTCCATGCCCGTTCTCATCGGCATCCTGATGCTGATGGGCATCGTGACCAAAAACGCCATCCTGCTGGTGGATTTCGCCATCGAGATGCGCCGCCACGGCATGGAACGGGTACATGCCATGATCGAGGCCGGCCGCAAGCGCGCCCGCCCGATCATCATGACCTCCATCGCCATGTCTGCGGGCATGTTGCCCTCGGCACTCGGCGTCGGCGAAGGCGGCTCGTTCCGCGCGCCGATGGCGATCGCGGTGATCGGCGGCATCATCGTCTCGACCGTGCTGTCCCTGATCGTGGTTCCGGCCTTCTTCCTGATCATGGACGACCTGTCGCGCCTGCTCGCCCACCTCTTCGGCCGCTTCGTCGGCAAGAAGGAAGAGGAGGAGGAAGCCCTCTCCAACGAGAAACTCTCGGAGATCGCCCGCGAAAACAGCTTGGCTCTCTCCTCGCTGGAGGCACGGGTCGCCAGCATGGAAAAGGGCAGCGGCGACAAAACCGCAGACAAGGGCAGCAACATATTGCGGCTGCCGCCGCTCGCTGCGGAGTGAAGCTCGCAGAATGAAGATTAAAACGCCGGGCCTTGTGCCCGGCGTTTTTATTTTGCCCGAAGCGTCGCCACACGTTTCTTCTCCCCGAGGGGGAGAAGGTGGCCCGAAGGGTCGGATGAGGGGGCAAGCTCTCGGTTTATCTCAACCGTCGCCCCCTCATCCCGCTGCCGCGACCTTCTCCCCCCTCGAGAAGAAGAAATATGCGGCACCCACCCGCTCCATATTCCTCCTCACACTCTTGAGCAGGAATGGTCTCGCCGCATTCCCGCTGCCCCAAATGACAACTCAAATCCTGTTTGATCGAAATCAATTCGCTTTTCAGATGAACTGCTAGTCTCCCTCGCATCGGGAATTGCCGGTCGAAGGATAATGTGATGAGCTCTTTTCAGATAGGCGTGAGGGAACACGAACATCCCCGGTTTCGTATCGCTTCTGACAGCCCGGCAAAAGGTTTGAGCGGGAGCCGGATGGACGTGAACAAGACCGTGAAGCTGAGCAACAGGGACAGGAACATTCTGCTGCGAGCGCCCTTGATCGGGATAGCGGATGACGCAGTGGCGTTGAAACTGATGGAGGCGGCGACCATCACCAATGTCAACGCCCGCCATGTGCTCTTCAAGGAAGGCGAAGCGGCGCAGCATTTTTATTGTGTTCTGTCGGGTTATGTCCGCCTTTACCGGCTGGACAGGCATGGGCGCGAGGCGGATGTGCGCGTCAGCGGTCCGGGCGATACGTTCAACGAATGCCTGATTTTCGGCAGCGACACCTATCGCTACAGCGCGCAGGCGGCGGAAAGCTGCACCGTGGCGCGTTTCGAACTCGCGAGAATCCGCACGTTGATCGATCAGGAGCCGGCAATCGCCAAGGCCGTCATGCGCTGCCTTTCCAACAGCCTGCTCGGCACCATGGATTGCATCGCCAACGATCGGTTGCAGACCGCGCCACAGCGCGTCGCGCACTATCTCATCAATCAGGGCCCGCGCGACGCGACATCCTTTTCGCTGCGGCTGCCGTTCCAGAAAAGCCTGCTTGCCGGCAAGCTCGGCCTTGCGCCGGAAGCCCTGTCGCGCGCCTTCTCGGCGCTGAAAAAATCAGGCGTCACCGTGCGTGGCCGCATCGTGCAGGTCAATGACGTCGCCGCGCTGAAGCAGATCTGAAAACACCGGGAGAGGACGAAGGGGAGATGCCCGTGCGCATCTTCCCTTCTGCATTCCGGAAAGCGGAAATCAGCCCGGCTGCGGCACGAACCGGAAGCCGTCGCCTTGCCGTTCAATCT
The DNA here is from genome assembly GCF_017313365.1 of Agrobacterium sp. OT33. Classification (NCBI taxonomy): domain Bacteria; kingdom Pseudomonadati; phylum Pseudomonadota; class Alphaproteobacteria; order Hyphomicrobiales; family Rhizobiaceae; genus Agrobacterium; species Agrobacterium sp. OT33. The sequence goes on from NZ_JAFLMZ010000003.1 coordinate 428,365, forward strand.
GGAAAAAGCCGCCAAGATGACCGCCGGATACCAGCCAGCCGTGATCGGCCGCCTCGGTCAGCGCCGCAACACGGGTCGCATAGGCAAGTTCGGAATCGATATCGTAAACGAAAGCGATTTCAGGATCGTCAGCCTGCAATCCGCTCACATGCAGCACATCACCCCACAATAACAGCCGGTTATCGCCGCTGCCGATGAGATAGCCGGCATGTCCCGGCGTGTGGCCGGGCATGGCGATCGCCTCGATATCCTCGGCAATCATGCCCATGGGGATCGGTCGCAGCATGGCACCGCAAATATCGAGCAGCCGGGCGGCGAGATCGAAACCGCCCTGCCGGGCAGGCGGCAGGCTCTTGCGGGCATCCACACTGGAGAAAAAGCCAAGATCGGCCTCCGGCACCCATATTTCCGCATTGGGAAAATAGGGCTTGTCGCCATCAATGAGACCCAACGCATGGTCGCCGTGAATATGGGTGAGGATGACACGCCTTACATCGGCCGGCTGAATACCGGCGGTGATCATTGCCGCGCGGGCATGGCCATAGGCGGCGCCCCAGGCCGTGCCACAACCGGCATCGATCAGCCAGATGCCATCAGGCCCGGAGAGCGCAAAACAATTGACATCCACATCCACCGTCTCGCCTTCAAGCCCGGCGAGAACCGCGGCCAGCGCCGTCTCGCCCTGCCGATGGATGAGATGGCCGACCGGCGCCTTGTAGACGCCGTCGACAAAACGGGAGACGGCATAGGGGCCGAAATGAAGAGGCGTATTCATGGCTCAGAGACCACCCTGCTCTTTCAGGAAACCGACAATGCGCTCCACCCCATCGCCGCGCTTCATATCGGTGAAGACGAAGGGCATGGCATTGCGCATGCGGGTCGCATCATTGTCCATGACAGTCAGATCTGCCCCGACATAAGGCGCAAGGTCCTTCTTGTTGATGACCAGAAGATCGGAGCGGGTGATGCCCGGCCCGCCCTTGCGCGGAATTTCTTCACCCTGGCAGACGGAGATCACATAGATGGTGATATCGGCAAGATCGGGCGAAAAGGTCGCGGCGAGATTGTCGCCACCGGATTCGATGAAGACAACATCCAGATCGGGAAAGCGCGCATTGAGCCCGGCAATCGCCTGCAGATTGATCGTCGCATCCTCGCGGATCGCGGTATGCGGGCAACCGCCCGTCTCCACGCCGACAATCCGTTCCGATGGCAGCGCCTGCATGCGCACCAGCGCCTCGGCATCCTCCTTGGTGTAGATATCATTGGTAACGACGGCGACGGAATAATCAGCGCTCATCGCCTTGCAGAGCTTTTCCGTCAGCGCCGTCTTGCCCGAACCAACCGGCCCGCCAATGCCAACGCGCAGCGGGCCATTGCCCGATTTCATGCCCGATTTCACGACTGTGTTTCCTTCACTATGCTTTGGTATTTTCTACCTTAATGCCTTGGACCAACGCTTCAAAAGAAAGCAAGAACCGTGCCGCCTGTTTCTTCTCCCCGAGGGGGAGAAGGTGGCCCGAAGGGTCGGATGAGGGGGCAACGCCAGCGATAAACTGAGAGCTCGCCCCCTCATCCCGCTGCCGCGACCTTCTCCCCTTCGGGGAGAAGAAACAAGTGGCATGCGCCCGCTCCAAGGATTGCCGTACTGTCTCCTTCAGGAACGGAAAAGCCGCGTGCCCTGAACCTCGTGGCGCATCGCCGCCGTATCGGCAAGGATCGTGGCGCTGCCGAGGTCATCCAGCGTGGATTGCACGGCCCGTGCCGCCATCTCCGCAATCACCGCCTCGCCTGCGGCCAGAATGGCGACGCCATCCTTCTGGCCTGCGACGCCGAGGCGGATGCCGGCCGAAACCATTTGCGAGACGCCGGCATGTGCGAAAGCGGCAAGCGTTTCCTTGAGCGGCACCCCATGCGCGGCGGCCACGGCCCCGACGGCGACAGGATATGGACATTCCTCCGGCAAAACCTCGAGAACCGCATGCGGCCATGCGCTGGCGGCGGCAACGAAGGCATCACCCAGAAGCACCGTTTCACGATATCGCTCCGCCGAGCCGGCCAGCGCCCGCGCCAGAGCGGCCGTTTCATTCAGGGCGACGGCATCGCTGGCCCTGCGCCAGCCTTCCGCCAGAAACACCGCATCGTTCCACAGGCTGCCGTGGCGCAAAAGCGTCTCCACCCAGCCGCCCAGTTCAGCGGCATCACGCACACGCCGGTCCTCAACCGCCTTTTCCAGCCCGCCGGAATAGGAAAAACCGCCCACCGGGAAAGCCGGCGACAGCCAGGCCATCAGCCGCAGCAGCGCGGCAACGCCGCGATCGTCGCTCACGGATCAGCCGTGATCGTGATGGTGGTGATCATGGCCGTGCCCGTGACCATGGGAATGGCCGCCATGGGCGTGATAGGCACCGCGCGCCGGCTGGAAAGGTTCTTCCACCTCGCGCACGGTGGCGCCGAGACCTTCGAGCATGGCGCGGATGACGTGATCACGCAGGATGAGAATGCGCTCCTCCTCGATTTGCGCCGAAAGATGCCGGTTGCCCAGATGCCAGGCAAGCTCGATCAGGTGAAGCCGATCCTTCGGCGTGATTTCAAACAGCTTTTCAGCCGCGGCCCGAACCTCGATCAGATCGCCGTTTTCCACCACCAGCAGATCGCCATGGGCAAACAGCACGGCTTCCTTCAGATCGAGCATCACCATCTCGTCATTTTGCAGATGCAGCAGCTTGCGGCGCAGATGCCGCTGGTCATGCGCCAGCGTGACATAACCGGAAGGCTCGTCGCCAGGGGTTCCGGCGGGATGGTAAGAGGTGACGCGCAGCATGGGATGATCCGTTCGAAAACTGTCTTGGGAAGACGATTTTTGACGGATCGCCGGGGTGATTTCAAGGCGCGATTTCAGAACATCGAAAAGACTATTGGCATCGTCGGCCGGGAGGGGTGACGATATCAAAAAACCTCTCTTCCGTCATGCCGGGCTTGACCCGGTATCCAGCCACGGCGCGTCTGCGCCGTGAGAAGACTCGCCTGCGATCAAGGACTTGATCGCGCTGGACCCCGGATCAGGTCCGGGGTGACGGAATGTGGAGAGGCCCTTGCGCCAAAGATCAACACGCCTCAGAAAACGAAAAAGCCCGGCATTGCTGCCGGGCCTTCACAAAATAACAAAACCGCAAATCAGGCCGCAGCGCGGCTTTTCAGGTTTTCGAGAATGTTCTGCGGCGCGGAAACGCCGTAAGGGTCGGATTCGCAATTGTCCTGATAACCCTCTTCCTCGAACCACTGCTCCACCAGACCGTCATTGATGACGGCGGCGTAGCGCCAGGAGCGCATGCCGAAACCGAGATTATCCTTGGCGACCAGCATGCCCATCTTGCGGGTGAACTCGCCCGAACCGTCAGGAATGACCTTGACGTTTTCGAGGTTCTGGCCCTTTGCCCAGGCATTCATGACGAAGGCATCGTTGACCGAAAGGCAATAGATCTCATCGACGCCGAGCGCGCGGAACTCGCCCGCCAGCTTTTCGAAATCGGGAAGCTGATAGGTCGAGCAGGTCGGCGTAAAAGCGCCCGGCAGCGAAAACAGAACGACCTTCTTGCCCTTGAAATAATCGTCGGAGGTCATGTCCTGCCAGCGGAACGGGTTGGGGCCGCCAACGGCCTCGTCGCGAACGCGCGTGCGGAAAGTTACGGCGGGCACTTTTTTGCCGAGCATGTCTTTTCTCCTGATCAGGTGTTTTACGCGGATCGCTTGGGATCAATCCGCGCGGAATTCTTTTGCCGTTTCCATAGCGCAAGATGCGCTGCGGTGCAGCATAAAAATCGGATTTAAGTCATCGAATGTACGAAATGTCGCATCGGCACGGGATCAATTGTGGAGATCGACCGACCAGCGCAGCAACGGCGGCAAGGGCGTCCACCAGCCGGTCCGAATACCGGCCTTACGCAACATTGCGGACGACCACGTGTTGCAGCCGGCCAGCGCATTAAACCAGCCATTCGCCTCGAAAAACGCGTCGGTCAGACCATAGGCGGCCCCGGGGACAAGCTGGACCTTGCCGTCATTTCTGACAAAACTTGCGCTGATACCCGCGAGAAGACGCTGATAACCCTCTTCAGAAATGCGAAGCCGTTTCACTCCGGCCATATTGGCGGGAAAGTCTCCCGTCACGTCCACATGCACCACCGACCGGTCCAGCGTAAACGAGTGCAGCACCGGCATCGGTTTCAGATCGGCCCAGGTGGGCGTCTCTATATAAAACGACCGTCCACCCCAGCCAAACACCAGATAGGCGGCAGCGGGATGATTGACCGCTATCCCATCCTCCTGCAATTCGGAAAACACCCGCCGCAGATCGTCATCCACCGGCAGCGCAATGTCCGTATGGATCGGGTTGGACAAGAGCAGGATTTCGCGATCCCTCACGCCGCTTGCATCATCGGCGAAAAAGGGGCGCGGCACCAAAGTGCCGAGCACAAGCAACAGCATGACCAGCAGCACGCCGCCGCCGATCCATCTGAGGGCAGTTCTCAACACAACGCCCCGTTAAAACAGGAAATAACGCTGCGCCATCGGCAGCACGGTGGCGGGTTCGCAGGTCAGCAATTCGCCATCCGCCCGCACTTCATAAGTCTCGGGATCAACCTCGATATGCGGCGTGAGCGAATTGTGGATCATCGACGCCTTGGAAATGCCGCCGCGCACATTCTTCACCGCCAACAGCTTCTTGGCGACGCCAAGGCGCTGGGCAAGACCGGCGTCCAGCGACGCCTGCGAGACGAAGGTGACCGAAGAATTGGTGCGCAGCTTGCCATAGGCGGCAAACATCGGCCGGTAATGCATCGGCTGCGGTGTGGGAATGGAGGCATTCGGATCGCCCATCGGGGCAGCGGCAATCGAACCGCCAAGCAGCACCATCTCCGGCTTCACGCCAAAAAAGGCCGGGTTCCACAGGACAAGATCGGCGCGCTTGCCGACTTCGACCGAGCCGATCTCGTGGCTGACACCCTGCGCAATCGCCGGGTTGATCGTGTATTTGGCGATGTAACGGCGCACCCGGAAATTGTCGTTTTCGCCCACCTCTTCCTTCAGGCGGCCGCGCTGGCGTTTCATCTTGTCGGCGGTCTGCCAGGTGCGGATCGCCACCTCGCCGACACGGCCCATGGCCTGACTGTCCGACGAGATGATCGAAAACGCGCCGATATCGTGGAGAATATCCTCCGCCGCGATGGTCTCCTTGCGGATGCGGCTTTCGGCAAAGGCGATATCTTCCGGAATAGACGGCGACAGGTGGTGGCACACCATCAGCATGTCGAGATGCTCGGCCAGCGTATTGACGGTATAGGGCCGCGTCGGGTTGGTGGAAGACGGGATGACATTGGGGTTGCCGCAAACCTTGATGATATCAGGCGCGTGCCCGCCGCCCGCTCCTTCGGTGTGGAAGGCGTGAATGGTGCGGCCCCTGATGGCGGCGACCGTGTCTTCCACGAAGCCGCTCTCGTTCAGCGTATCGGTGTGGATCATCACCTGCACGTCATATTCGTCGGCGACCGTCAGGCAATTGTCGATGGCGGCAGGCGTCGTGCCCCAGTCCTCATGCAGCTTCAGCGAAGACGCGCCGGCAAGGATCATCTCCTCCAGCGGCGCGGGCAGCGAGGCATTGCCCTTGCCGGCCAGTGCCAGATTCATCGGAAAAGCATCGAAGCTCTCGATCATCCGCTCGATATGCCATGCGCCGGTGCAGGTGGTGGCCAGCGTGCCATGCGCTGGGCCGGAACCGCCGCCCAGCATGCAGGTGATGCCGCTCATCAGCGCTTCCTCGATCTGCTGCGGGCAGATGTAATGGATATGCGCATCCATGCCGCCGGCCGTCAGGATCCTGCCTTCACCGGCGATCGCCTCGGTCGAGGGGCCGACGATGATCGTCACGCCGGGCTGCGTGTCCGGGTTGCCGGCCTTGCCGATGGCGTGGATACGGCCGTTCTTCAGGCCCACATCCGCCTTGTAGATGCCGCTATGGTCGACGATCACGACATTGGTAATGACGGTATCGACAGCGCCTTCCGCCCGTGTCGCCTGGCTCTGGCCCATGCCGTCGCGAATGACCTTGCCGCCGCCGAATTTCACTTCCTCGCCATAGGTGGTGTGGTCCTTCTCGATCTCGATGAAGAGTTCGGTATCGGCAAGACGCACCTTGTCACCAACCGTCGGGCCGAACATGCCGGCATAGGCGGCGCGGGAAATCTTGTAAGGCATGGGCTCAGGCTCCTTGGGATGCGGAGAAAATCGATGTGGGAGAAATTCGTTTGAGCCGGCCCTTGCCCGCCAGGGCCTCGACCAGCTGTTGTTCGGCGGCAAAAGGATGACCGCTCCAGCCCTGATGGCCAAAACCGGCAATCGCCACCTCGTCACCATCACCGCTCACACTCTCGAGAACATGGGCGATGGTGAAAAGGCCGGTGCTGGGGCAGACATAGGGTGCGGGCGAATAGGCTTCGAGTGCCGCATCCAGCCTCTCATGCACACCGCGGGGAATGACGATATGGCTCTTGCCGGTCTCACGGGCGATGGCCACAAAACCGGGAGTATAGTCGGCGCAGAAATCGGTCAGTTCCGGCCAGCGCGCGCGAATATCCGGCTCCATTTCGGCAAATTTTGCGGGATCACGCACCGACCAGATGGCGGCGGCCTGCCGCACGCCGTCGCTCTCGCGCCAGTCGGTGTTTTCCGTCATCTCATGGCCCGGCCGCCCCGTGTTGCAGACGGCCACCACATCGGTACGTGTGCCGCCAGGCCCCAGCGACCGGCAGTCATTAAAGCGGATGACGATATCGGAACGGTCGATGACATCAGCCGCGCCCGGCGGCAGTTCCCCGTTTCCGACAATCGTAATGCGCCGCCCCATGCCGTTCAGAAACCCTCGGCAAGCTGGCGTAGTTCTGCAGCGCGCTTGCCGCTCATCTCGGCGAGGCAGGACGAAATCAGCATCGGTTCCATCGAGCCGCCGCGGGCCTGAAAGCCGGCAAGCGCGCAATTGGCATCACGAAACGCCACCCAGGCGCGCTGTGCAGTTACCAGAGCGTCGGTCGCACCCTTGCCGTCTGCATCCGCCGTCTTGTCGCGCTCGGTGAGCAGCTTGCGCAGCTTCTGATATTCGGCGTTGAGCTGCTTGTCGGCCTTTTCATAATCCTTGCCGGCGCAAATGGTCATGTCCGCCTGCGTTTCCGGCGCCTTGCAATCCGGCTCGGTCTGCGCAACCGCCGGCATCGACAAGCCGGCTGTTGCAGTAAGCAGCACGGCTGCGACGAAAAGGCTTTTTCGGTTCATCCTCATCTTCAGGCCGCCGCGCCGTCAAAAGCCTGCGGCTTCAATGCCCGGGGATCGACGCCATCGAGACAATTGGCGTTCACCGCCACCATCGGCGTTCCATCCGGCCCATCGGCATAAGCAAAGCTTTCAATGCCGCAGGTGGAGCAGAAAAGATGATGAATATGGTGTTTGTTGAAGAGATATTCGCTCAGCTTGTCCTCGCCGGAAAGCAGGGTGAATTTCTCACGCGGCGCAAAGGCCAGCGTGGAACCCAGACGCTTGCAGCGCGAACAATTGCAGACAATGGTGTGATCGAGATCGGCATCGACCTCGAAGCTGACGCTGCCGCACTGGCAGCTTCCATGATAATGCGCCGTCGCCATTTCATAACCTCCCCATGACCTGTTGACGAAAACCGTAAACCTCGCGCTTGCCGGAAAGCGGCACCAGCGTCACTTCCCGCTTCTGGCCGGGTTCGAAACGAACCGCCGTGCCTGCGGGAATATCGAGACGCATGCCACGCGCCTTGTCACGCTCGAAGATGAGCCCGGCATTGGTCTCGAAGAAATGGTAATGGCTGCCCACCTGCACCGGCCGGTCGCCGGAATTGGCCACCTCGATCGTCACCGTCGGCTGGCCGGCATTAAGCTCGATGGTGCCCTCTGCGGCAATGATTTCGCCTGGCTTCATGGTGCTCTCCTTTATCTGTCTCAGGCGGCGGTCGCGGCCGCGCAGCCTTCGGCCTTCAGGACGCGCCGTGTCGACGCGGGATTGTTGACGAGTTTTGCCGCCGGGCGGACCGGCCTGCGAACCAGCTCACCGCCGCAATTCGGGCAGGCGCCATCAAGCACATCCGTCACACAATCAACGCAGAAGGTGCATTCGAACGAGCAGATCATCGCATCCCGGCTGTCGGGCGCGAGATCGCGGTCGCAGCATTCGCAATTGGGCCTCAGTTCCAGCGCCATGCCACCCTCCTCTATCGGATCGGCTCGTGAACGGTCACCAGCTTGGTGCCATCAGGAAACGTCGCTTCCACCTGCACATCATGGATCATCTCGGCGATGCCTTCCATCACCTGATCGCGGGAAATCACATGCGCGCCGGCTTCCATAAGGTCTGCAACGGCGCGGCCGTCGCGGGCACCCTCGACGACGAAATCGGTAATCAGCGCAATCGCTTCGGGATAATTCAGCTTCACGCCGCGCTCCAGCCGGCGGCGCGCCACCATGGCGGCCATGGAAATCAAAAGTTTGTCTTTTTCTCTTGGGCTAAGGTTCATCGTCGTCCCGCAGCTTGGCATCTGCTCCGCAAAGCAGGTTTGCGGGAGATCAGATCCGACATTTGACAGACCCCGAACGCCGCCGGTTGCCGACGATCCGAAGGGTTTACAGATTCCAGACTTTCGGCACTGCCGCGCCGTTTCGCAAGAGCGAAATGATCGGAAAAAGCAATTTTCTCAAGGAGAAACCATCGGCGGCGGCAACCCGCACCACAAGCTTGCCCTGCCATTCGCTGGCGCCGCCGCTTTCCCCGGCAATCGCCCGGATTTTAGGCAGAAGCGCCTCGGAGAGAGGCCCGATGTAAAGCAGCGTGGCAAAGGCCACCTGACCGGCCAGAACCGCCGTCTTCGCGGTCAACTCCCCCACCTCGCCCTCAAGCAGAAGCTCTTCGGCATGCACCAGCTTGCCGCCATGGCGAATGCGCCAGCGGTCACGAAAAAGGCCATGCGTCATCATCTCGCCCATGGCCTGACGGCCGAGCAGCACGGCTTCGACGGCGATGAATTCGGAAGACTGGTCGAGATCGGCTTCGAGCCTTCGGGTCAGGGAAGCGCGGTCGAAGAGGATTGTTTCCTGCGGCAGCCAGTGTAACCGGGCACCCGGCCCGGCCGAAACGCGGGCGGTGACGGTGGCTGTGCCTGATGATGCCTTATAGACCTTTTCGCAGGCCTGCGTTGTCACCACCAGCGAGGTGCCGGCACCGGCCATGGCCTGCCACTCTATTTCGTCCCCGCCGGTCAGCCCGCCGGAGGAATTGATGAGAATGGCCTCGGCTTCGTTTGAAAACGTATCGGGCAGTCGGATTTTCGCGCAGCCTTCCTGAAACAGCTCGTCCAGCCGGCTGCGCCCTTCAACCGCCTTGGTTACAATGCGTCCTCTGCCACGGGCGCGCTGCTGCCGGACAGGTTGTTGAGCGTCTTCACAACCGGAAGGGCCGATGGCTTGCTGTTGCTGCTGCACGCGGTCTCCGATGTACTTGCGGAAGCGGACGCGGCCTTGGCACCACAATCCTTCTTGACGACGGCGTCCACCACCATCTGTCCTTCCGTGTTACGGAAGAAATCCCACATTCTTTCGGCCGCATCAACCGTGCGCGTCACTTCGCCTGTGGGCATCTTGCGCTCCACGGCAGGTTCGGCCTTCGGCGTCTGCTCGCCGCCCGGCTTGCGGGTAACGACGGCGCTCGCGGCCAGCACTTCGGCCTTCATGGTGGCGCGCGGCCAGGCATGGTCCCAGTTTTCGATGACATAGGACTGAATACGTGCGCCAGCCTTGCAGACATCGTAGGAATTAACGGTGAAGCTCTCGCCCACCTTGCTTTTGGCAGCACCCTTGCAGCCATCCATTTCGGCCCAGCGCTTCAGCGCCGTCTCGCCGCCATATTGCCAGTAGGACTTGCCGCCGCCCTGATAGGGGTTGGCAGGGTCCTTCAGCCCGGCAAAGGCGATGATCGACATCGGCCGCGCCGGTGCGCAGCTTGCCGCATCCGGACCCCATTTGCCTTCGGTCTCCAGCGGATAACCCGCGCGCAGCGAGGCGACGAAACCGGCAGCGGTGAAATCCGCGCTGCCATTGCAGATGAATTGCGACAGCATGCGCCCGCCGCCGGAATAACCGGAACCGTAAAAGCGCTCCTCATCCACGCAGAACCTGCCCTTCACCATGGTGATGGCATCGCGAATGAAACCGACCTCGTCCAGACCGCCCGGACGCTTGGTGACACCGGGAACATTCCAGGCATGGGTGCCGGGCAATTCGCCATTCAGGCTGCCGGCCAGCGCCACGACCATCAGACCGTCACGCTCGGCCAGCTTGTCCCAGCCGCTGCGGTTCAGCTGGCCATGCGGATTGCTGTTGGAGCCATGGAAATCGAATACCACCGGCAGCGGCTTTTTTCCGTCATAGGCGGAGGGAACAAAATAGACGCCGTCGCGTTTCTCGCCACTGGAGATGATGGAAAAATCATGCCGACCCGGTTCCATGCCGGGTCCGGGCAACTGGCCGCAGGTCGATGCCGACGCTGCGACACCGGCGCTCGCGCACATCGCAAGGCCAAGAACCACGGTGCGGGCGGAGCGGAGCAGCCGGCAAGCCCGGCCAATTGCAAGGTCTGGAATCATTGACACGCCTTTATTGGCACTATGTCTCCGACGATACGTCGGAGGTGCATGGAATGTAAGGGATCAACTGTCGCGGCGTGCGAATAGACTTTTCCTGTGTCTCGCATGCAGCATTTGCGCTGCCAATATCACAGGCTTTTATTCAACGAAATGCTAAAATTGCGCATAAAAGCTATGCTCAGGCGCATAGGCTTTCAAAATATTAATCGGCCGTTTGCACGCCGTGATCGGCGTGCGGCATTTTTAGTCTCGATTTATACTGTCAGATGACGCCGCGCTTCCTGTGTATCCAGCGTTTCGGCCAGCCCCTCATGCACGATTTCGCCGCGATCCATGATGTAGACGTAATCGGCAAGCTCGCGGCAGAAATCCAGATATTGCTCCACCAGCAGGATCGCCATGCCGGTGGAATCGCGCAGATATTTGATCGCCCGGCCGATATCCTTGATGATCGACGGCTGAATGCCCTCGGTCGGCTCATCGAGAACGAGGATTTTCGGTCGCGTCACCAAAGCCCGGCCGATGGCGAGCTGCTGCTGCTGGCCGCCGGAAAGATCGCCGCCGCGCCGTGACAGCATGGATTGCAGCACCGGAAACAGGCTGAAAATATCGTCCGGGATGAACCGTTCCCTGCGCGGCAGCGGAGCATAACCGCTTTCGAGATTTTCCTGCACACTGAGCAGCGGAAATATTTCACGCCCCTGCGGCACATAACCGACACCGCGCTTCGCCCGCTGATAGGACGCCAGCCCATCCAGCGCCGCGCCGCCGAAACTGATCGTCCCGGCACTGGTGGCCTGCTGGCCGGTGACGGCGCGCAAAAGCGAGCTTTTGCCCACACCGTTGCGGCCGAGAACGCAGGTGATCTTGCCCATCTCCGCATTAAGCGAAACGCCGCGGAGCGCTTGGGCTGCGCCGTAGTGGAGGTTGATGTTTTCGACTGTCAGCATGGTGCCACCTGTAGCTTCATCGGGGAGCGGATTGTGGATCCTCGGGCCAAGTCCGAGGATGACGTAGCTAGGCGCGGGACGGAAAACGACGCCACCACATCGAGATTTCGCCCTGGCTGTGGGACGTCAGGGTGAAAGAATGTTCGTGCAACATTGCAGGTGTAAGCTCCGGGCGTAACCACACCCCACCCGTCGTCCTCGGGCTTGACCCGAGGATCCACCTCCGGGAGCCCACCATGACCGGCTTCGTTTACATCGTCACGAGCGGCAGACACGGAACACTCTACATCGGCGTCACGTCCAACCTCGAGCAGCGAATCTACGAACACCGCGAGGGTCTGACGGAAGGTTTTACCAGTCGTTATGGATGTACGCGCCTCGTCTGGTATGAGGAGCATATGAGCATCGGAACCGCCATCCAGCGGGAGAAATCGTTGAAGCGCTGGTATCGCGACTGGAAAATCAAGCTGATTGAAGATTTTAATCCGGAATGGCGTGATCTTTATGAGGAGTTTGGCTGAGGGCTTGGGGGTGGATCCTCGGGTCAAGCCCGAGGATGACGGCGGAGAATGGGGCACTGCTGACAACATACCCCCTGCCGTCATCCTCGGGCTTGACCCGAGGATCCACAGCGGCAAACGCCCAAATGTCCTTGTGACGCCCGCCTCCATCACCGCCCCAGATAATTCTCGATCACCTTCGGATCGCTGGACACAAAATCGATCGAGCCTTCCGCCAGCACCGAACCTTCGGCAAGACACGTCACCTTCACGCCCAGCTCGCGGATGAAGCCCATGTCGTGTTCCACCACCACAACCGAACGGGTCTTGGCGATTTCCTTCAAAAGCACGGCGGTTTCGGCGGTTTCCGCATCCGTCATGCCCGCCACCGGCTCGTCCACCAGCAGCAGCTTCGGTTCCTGTGCGAGCAGCATGCCGATCTCCAGCCATTGTTTCTGCCCGTGCGAGAGATTGGCGGCGAGATCGCCGCGGCGGTGGCCAAGCCGCACGGTGGCGAGGATTTCCTCGATGCGGGCCTTGTCCTCTTGCGTCAGCCGGTAGAACAGCGTGGCGAAGACGCCGCGCTTGCGGTTCAGCGCCAGTTCCAGATTGTCCCAGACGGTGTGGCTTTCAAACACCGTCGGCTTCTGGAATTTTCGGCCGATGCCGAGCTGGGCAATATCCGCCTCGTCCTTTTTGGTGAGGTCGATGCTGTCTTCGAACAGCACCGTGCCCGTATCCGGCCTTGTCTTGCCGGTGATGATATCCATCATCGTCGTCTTGCCTGCGCCATTCGGGCCGATGATGGCGCGCAGTTCGCCCGGTTCGACCACGAAGGAGAGGGAATTCAGCGCCCGGAAGCCATCGAAAGAGACGGAGACGCCGTCGAGATAAAGCAGGCTTTTGGTTCTGTTTTCGGAAACCGTGTTCATGGGCTCACTCCGCCGCCTGTTGCGCAACCGCGCTGTCGTTTTCAGGCCGCTCACCAACGCTCAGCGCCCGTACAACGCGCTTTTCGCGACGCCCTGCGAGATAATGCTGCAGGGTGCCGACAATGCCCTTTGGGAAAAACAGCGTCACCGCGATGAAGAGGCCACCCAGCGCAAACAGCCAGAATTCCGGGAATGCGCCGGTGAAATAGCTCTTGCCGCCATTCACCAGCAGCGCACCGATGATCGGCCCGATCAGCGTGCCGCGCCCACCCACCGCCGTCCACACCACCACTTCGATGGAGTTGGCGGGGGAAAATTCGCCGGGATTGATGATGCCCACCTGCGGTACGAACAGCGCGCCGGCAATGCCCGCCATCATGGCAGACACGACAAAGGTGAAAAGCTTGATGTTTTCCACCCTGAAACCGAGGAAGCGCACCCGGCTTTCGGCATCACGCACGCCCACCAGCACCTTGCCGAATTTGGAATTGACGATGCCGGACGCGATCAGCAGCGAGATTGCCAGCATCACGGCCGTCATCGCAAACAGCACGGCGCGTGTGCCATCCGCCTGCACGGAAAAGCCGAGAATATCCTTGAAATCGGTCAGCCCATTATTGCCGCCGAAACCCATGTCGTTGCGAAAGAAGGCAAGCAGCAGGGCATAGGTCATGGCCTGGGTGATGATGGAGAGATAAACGCCGTTGACGCGCGAGCGGAAGGCGAACCAGCCGAACACGAAGGCCAGCAGCCCCGGCACGACAAGCACCATCAGCGCTGCAAACCAGAACATGTCGAAGCCCTGCCAGAACCACGGCAGTTCCTTCCAGTTGAGGAACACCATGAAGTCAGGCAGCACCGGATGGCCATAAACCCCGCGCGTGCCGATCTGCCGCATCAGATACATGCCCATGGCATAACCGCCGAGCGCAAAAAAGGCGGCGTGGCCGAGCGAGAGAATGCCGCAATAACCCCAGACCAGATCAAGCGCCAGCGCCAGGAGCGCATAGGCCAGATATTTGCCCAGCATCGACATGATGTAGGTCGGGATGCGGAATGCGCTGTCGGCTGGCAATAGCAGGTTGGAGGCGGGCACAATCACGGCAATGGCCAGAATGATGCCGATGGCGATGGAAATGCGGCGATCGAGCGCGCGCAGGAGGAAGCCGGTAATCATGCTTCGATCGCCCTTCCCTTGAGTGCGAAGAGACCGCGCGGCCGCTTCTGGATGAACAGGATGATGAGGACGAGCACGAGGATCTTGCCGAGCACGGCGCCCACCGTCGGCTCGAGGAACTTGTTGAGCACGCCGAGCGACAGCGCCCCGACCAGCGTTCCCCAGAGATTGCCGACGCCACCGAACACCACGACCATGAAACTGTCGATGATGTAGCTCTGGCCGAGATTGGGAGAGACATTGTCGATCTGCGACAGCGCCACACCGGCAAGGCCAGCAACGCCCGAACCAAGCGCGAAGGTGAAGGCATCCACCCACGGCGTGCGAATGCCCATGGAAGAGGCCATGCGACGGTTCTGCGTCACGGCGCGCATCTGCAGGCCAAAGGCGGAGCGTTTCAGCAGCACCAGCAGCGCGAAGAACACCGACAGTGAAAAGCAGACGATCCACACCCGGTTCCAGGTGAAGTTGAGATAACCGACGCTGAAGGAGCCGGACATCCAGCTTGGACTGCCGACTTCCCGATTGGTGGGGCCGAAGATGGAGCGCACGCACTGTTGCAGGATGAGCGAGATGCCCCAGGTGGCGAGCAGCGTTTCCAGCGGCCGCCCGTAGAGGAAGCGGATGACGCCGCGCTCCATCACGAGGCCGACAAAACCTGTCACCAGAAAGGCGGCAGGCAGGGCAATCGCCAGCGACCAGTCAAACAGGCCGGGGAAATGGCTGCGGATCACCTCCTGCACCATGAAGGTGGAGTAAGCACCGATCATCACCATCTCGCCATGCGCCATGTTGATGATGCCCATGACGCCGAAGGTGATGGCAAGGCCGATGGCGGCCAGCAGCAGCACGGAACCGAGCGACAGGCCGTACCAGACGTTCTGGACGTAATCCCAGAAGGCAAGGGAGCTTTCAATGCTGGAAATCGCCTCGTCTATGTCGGGTTTCAGGCTCTGGTCAACGGAAGAGGACGCCGCCATGAGGATGCCGATCGCATCGCGCCCGCCAAGGCTCTTGATGGTGGCAATCGCGTCTTTCTTCTGGTCGAGCGGACGGTCGGAGGAGAGCAGCGAGACAGCCCGCGCTTCCTCCATCCGGGTCCGCACCTCTTTGTCCGTTTCCTTTGATATGGCCGCTTCGAGCAATTCGAGATTTTCGGCACTCGGGGCTTTCAGAACCGCGTCTGCCGCGGAAAGCCGCACGGAGCGTTCCGGACTGAGCAGCGTCAAGCCGCCCATCGCGGCGCGGATGACGCGGCGCAGATTGTTGTTGACCCTGATCTTGGTGACAGCCGCCTTCGGTGCTTCACCGGCACTTTCACCGGTCAGCGGGTCGATGAGCGTAAAATTGGAGCCTGCGGCCTTCGTCATGAAGACGAGATTGTCGGATTTGCGCACATAAAGATCGCCCGCCGCGAAAGCCTCAAGTGCCGGCACGACACGCGCATCGCCGGTGGCGGCAATCTGGCCGATCAGCGTTTCGGCTTGCTTGAAATCCGCTGTGCCGAGGGCGTCGATCAGCGCCTTCGGATCGCTTTGCGCGAAAGAGTGGGCTGCGATCCCCATGGTGAGCCAGAGGAAGATGGCTCCGAGAAAAGATCGGATCGTCATGTCGGGGTCCTTGGGCGGTTTGCGACGGGGCGTTTGTGTGGCGCGGCTTGAGTATGCGGTTTACCCCCCTCTGCCCTGCCGGGCATCTCCCCCTCAAGGGGGGAGATCGGCAAGATGCTTTCTCGCCACTTCATTCTCAAACATTGAGAGGGGCGAGACCTCGCCACAGGTCGATCTCCCCCCTTGAGGGGGAGATGCCCGGCAGGGCAGAGGGGGGTAATTCTTGCTGAGTTTGCAAATAGAACCGCCCCTCCCGAGAGGGGCGGCAACTGCTTCCCTATCAGCTACCCTTACCGCCGCACTTCCCACTGGCCACATTAAAGTTCCCGCAAGACATCGGCTTCCGCCAATCCGAAATCAGATCCTTCGAATCCGGCAGGTAGTCCGACCATTCATCCCCCACCACCTGCGGTGTCTGCTGCACGATCTCAAACTGCCCATCGGCCTGGATTTCACCGATCAGCACCGGCTTGGTGATGTGGTGGTTCGGCATGACAGTGGAGTAACCGCCCGAAAGGTTCGGCACGGAAACACCGATGATCGAGTCGAGAACCTTGTCCGTCTCCGTCGTGCCGGCGGATTCGACGGCCTTTACCCAGGCGTTGAAGCCGATATAGGCAGCTTCCATCGGGTCGTTGGTCACGCGCTTGTCGTTCTTGGTGAAGGCGTGCCAGGTCTTGATGAACTCGGCATTGACCTCGGTATCGACGGACTGGAAGTAGTTCCAGGCCGCAAGGTGGCCGACCAGCGGCGCGGTATCGAGACCCGCCAGCTCTTCTTCGCCGACCGAGAAGGCGACGACCGGGATATCCTCGGCCTTGACGCCCTGGTTTGCCAGTTCCTTGTAGAACGGCACATTGGCGTCACCATTGATGGTGGAAACCACGGCGGTCTTCTTGCCGGCCGAGCCGAACTTCTTGATGTCGGACACAATCGTCTGCCAGTCGGAATGGCCGAACGGCGTGTAGTTGATCATGATGTCCTCTTCCTTGACGCCCTTCGACATCAGGTAGGCCTTCAGGATCTTGTTGGTGGTCTGCGGATAGACATAGTCCGTGCCGGCCAGAACCCAGCGCTCCACACCTTCGGTGCTGGCGAGATAATCGACGGCCGGAATGGCCTGCTGGTTCGGTGCAGCACCCGTGTAGAAGATGTTGCGCGAGGATTCCTCACCCTCGTACTGAACGGGGTAGAACAGGATCGAGTTCAGTTCCTCGAAAACAGGCAGAACCGACTTGCGCGAGGAAGACGTCCAGCAGCCGAAGACGGCGGCGACCTTGTCCTGCGAAATCAGCTGGCGGGCCTTTTCGGCAAATAGCGGCCAATCGGAGGCCGGATCGACCACCACGGCTTCAAGCTTCTTGCCGAGCACGCCGCCCTTCTTGTTCTGCTCGTCGATGAGCATCAGCATGGCGTCCTTCAGCGTCGTCTCTGAAATCGCCATGGTGCCGGACAGCGAATGCAGCACACCGACCTTGATGGTGTCGTCAGCGGCAAAGGCGCCATGGAAGGCGGTGGTGGACAGGATCGCGCCAAGCAGCGCGGCACTAAGCGTCTTGCGGAATGTCATCGGAAGAACCCCTCTCCTTGTTGGCCTCTCGCGGAGGCTCAGCGGCATCTGCGGCCGCTGCTGGGAGGGACTATCGGTCTCGCGGATGCGAAACCGTATACGTCAATTGACGTAGTCGGGGTGGCGAAAGGTGCAGGGGGAGGTTTTGGGGTAGGTACCAGCGCTCGACGCGGTGCCGCAATTCATTCGCCGTCATCCTCGCCCTTGAGGCGAGGATCCATGGCTGCTCGAAAGGGTGAATCCTCGGGTCAAGCCCGAGGATGACGCCGAGTGATGGATCGAAAGTGGAGGCATACGGGCAAACCGCCCGAGCTCAAAAAACGGAACGATAGTTTCCCGCTTGTTTCTTCTCCCCGCCGGGGAGAAGTACGCGGCAGCGGGATGAGGGGGCGAGCGTCGAGATATACGGAGGGGTTTCCCCCTCATCCGACCCTTCGGGCCACCTTTTCCCCTCGGGGAGAAGAAGCCTGCGGCACAGTCTCACATCAGGAATGCGGCTTGCCGTCCCGCTCTTCGTCGCGGATCGCGTCATCATGATACCAGGAGCCGAAATCCACATGCGGCTCTTTCGCCTCACGCTCAAGCTCGCTCAGGCCGCTATTGTGGAACTTGGAAAGCCCCGCGCGCCCGCCAACCGGGAATTGATAGATCGTTGCCGTCTCGCGATGAAAGCCAGTTGCCATTTCGACCATCTCACTCTGTTTGCATCGAAGCACTTTGTGTCTGGAGCAAACCCGCAAAGACCGGATTCGCTCCGTTTGATTAAAAAAAAATCACGTTGCGAAAAATATAGGCATTAAACGGCCGATCAGCAAGAAAAACCATTCCGAGAGCGCCGGTTTTTGGGCAAATGCCGATCCGTCGCGCGCAATTGAAATCATTGCACCGCAACAGGGCATTTCATGCCGCGACGCCGGCTATCTATCAGGATTCAATGATGAAACATGAGGGGTGAATTTGCCTTCCGCAGTGCAGCAGGAACGGCTTCGCGCAATATCGCAGCCCTTGCGTTCCAGAGCCTCTGAAAGATTTTTCGAAGAATTTGTGAAACATCGCCAATCTGGCACGCGGCATGCATCTAAGGGGTCAGCCCTTGAACGCGAATGCGCTTCCGGCGGCGAAAGCCACGGAAGCCTCAAGGCTTCGCATTTTTACCTATGAGAGGTTCGTAATGACTAAGTTCAAACTCGAGTACATCTGGCTGGATGGATACAAGCCGGTCGCCAACCTGCGCGGCAAGACACAGGTCAAGGAATTCGACGAATTCCCGACACTCGAGCAGCTGCCGCTTTGGGGTTTTGATGGTTCGTCCACCCAGCAGGCTGAAGGCCATTCGTCGGATTGCGTGCTGAAGCCCGTCGCGATCTACCCCGACCCGGCCCGCACCAACGGTGCACTCGTCATGTGCGAAGTCATGATGCCCGATGGCGTCACCCCGCATGCCTCGAACAGCCGCGCCACCATCGTCGAGGACGAGGATGCATGGTTCGGTTTCGAACAGGAATATTTCTTCTACCAGGACGGCCGCCCGCTCGGCTTCCCGGAACAGGGTTACCCGGCTCCGCAGGGCCCATATTACACCGGCGTCGGCTTCAAGAACGTCGGTTCGGTTGCCCGCGAAATCGTTGAAGAGCATCTCGACCTCTGCCTCGAAGCCGGCATCAACCACGAAGGCATCAACGCCGAAGTGGCCAAGGGCCAGTGGGAATTCCAGATTTTCGGCAAGGGCTCCAAGCGCGCCGCCGACCAGATCTGGATCGCCCGTTACCTGCTGCTGCGTCTGTGCGAACAGTATGGCATCGACGTCGAATTCCATTGCAAGCCGCTCGGCGATACCGACTGGAACGGCTCGGGCATGCACTGCAACTTCTCCACCAAGTTCATGCGTGAAGTTGGCGGCAAGGACTATTTCGAAGCCCTCATGGCTGCTTTTGCCAAGAACTGGAAAGAGCACATCGACGTTTACGGTCCTGATAACCACATGCGCCTGACCGGCAAGCACGAAACCGCTCCGTGGAACAAGTTCTCCTACGGCGTGGCAGATCGTGGCGCCTCGATCCGCGTTCCGCATTCCTTCGTCAACAACGGTTACCGTGGTTACCTCGAAGACCGTCGTCCGAACTCTCAAGGGTGCCCCTACCAGATCGCTTCCGTCGTTCTGAAGACGATCGCAGAAGTGCCGCTCGCAAAGTCGGCTGCTGCCTGATAAGCAAAAAATGGCGTCGCCCCGAACCGGGCGACGCCATTTTTGTGTCCACCGAACGGCCGGGTCGGACGGGCGACCTTTCGCCCCCTGCCCCGCGCGACATATTCTTCTTATGCGCAAACTCGAAGAAGTTGCAGCACGTCAAGCAAGAAGGTGAGCGATGGGCATTCTCCAGAAATTCTCTCTCGAAAACCGCACGGCCATCATCACCGGCAGCGGCCGCGGCCTCGGTTTTGAAATCGCCAGCGCCTTTGCCGAAGCGGGCGCCCATGTGTGGCTGACCGGCCGCAATGCCGAAACGCTGGAACAGGCGGTCGACACGCTGCGCAAGGCCGGCGGCAAGGCCGATTACGCCGCCTTCGATATCGCCGATACGACCGCCGGCAGCGCGCTTGTCCGCCGCATCATGGACGAGTTCGGCCACCTCGATATCCTCGTCAACAATGTCGGCGCGCGTGACCGCCGCCCACTTGCCGAATTTACCGACGAGGATGTGCTGGAGTTGATCCGCACCGATCTCACCTCCTCCATCTCGCTGTCACGCGATGCGGCAGAGGCCATGAACATCAATGGTTACGGCCGCATCATCACCATCACCTCCATTCTCGGCCATATCGTTCGGCCGGGGGATGCGATCTATCCCGTCGCCAAACAGGGGCTGACCGGGCTGATGCGGGCGATTGCCGTGGAATATGGCGCACGCGGCATCACCAGCAACGCCATCGCGCCCGGCATGTTCGC
Source organism: Agrobacterium sp. OT33 (assembly GCF_017313365.1). Lineage (NCBI taxonomy): Bacteria > Pseudomonadati > Pseudomonadota > Alphaproteobacteria > Hyphomicrobiales > Rhizobiaceae > Agrobacterium > Agrobacterium sp. OT33. The sequence continues at coordinate 448,762 of NZ_JAFLMZ010000003.1, forward strand.
GACAGAAACCAATGCCGCCCTTGCCGAAAACCCCGACATGGTGGCCTTCGCCAAGCTGCGCGTGCCGCTGGAGCGCTGGGGCCGGCCGGACGAGATCGCCGGTGCGGCGCTGTTTCTGGCCAGCGACGCGGCCTCCTTCGTCAACGGCCATGTGCTGACGGTGGATGGCGGCATGTCGGTGCGGCTGTGAGAGGGCATTTGCGGAAAGGCACGCGATAGGCATGGCCGCACGGCAACGCATCATCCCCGTCAGGCGCGAATATAACCGCTGGGTCGCCAACCAGACGCTGGAAGATTATGCGCTGCGCTTCACCGCCAAAAGCGCCCGGCAATTTTCCTCCAACCGCATTTCCCACACCGCCATCGGCGCGATTTCCTTTCTGGCGCTGGAAGCCATCGGCGGGGCGATAACGCTCTCCTACGGCACCACCAACGCCTTTTACGCCATCCTCGCCGCCGCCATCGCCATGCTCGCCGTCGGCCTGCCGATCAGCCGTTACGCCATCCGCCATGGCGTCGATATCGATCTTCTGACGCGCGGCGCGAGCTTCGGTTATATCGGCTCCACCATCACCTCGCTCATCTACGCCGCCTTCACCTTCATGCTCTTCGCCATCGAAGCGTCGATCATGTCCGGCGCGCTGGAACTGGCGCTCGGCATTCCCTTGTGGATCGGCTACATCATCTCCGCCGTCATGGTCATTCCGCTCGTCACCCATGGCGTGCGCCTCATCAGCCGCTTCCAGATCATCACCCAGCCCTTCTGGATCGTCCTCAACATCCTGCCCTTCGTCTTCATCGCCCTGATGGACTGGGAGAAATACGATCTCTGGCGGGCCTTTGCCGGCATCCACCACGCCTCGGGGCCATCAGGCACGGTGGCGGATTTCAACCTCGTGGAATTCGGCGCGGCCTCCGCCGTCATTCTGGCGCTGATGTCGCAGATCGGCGAACAGGTGGATTTCCTGCGCTTCCTGCCGGCCGAAGGCCAGAGCCGCCTGCGCCACCGCATCGCCGTCTTTCTGGCCGGCGCCGGCTGGGTGGTCGTCGGCGTACCGAAGCTGCTGGCCGGCTCGTTCCTCGTGGTCTTGACCTTCAGCTCCGGCGTCTCGGTGGATCGCGCCGCCGATCCGGCGCAGATGTATCTCACCGCCTTCGGTTACATGATCCCCAACGAGACAGCGGCCATGCTTTTGATGGTCGCCTTCGTGGTCGTCTCGCAGCTGAAGATCAACGTCATGAATGCCTATGCGGGTTCGCTCGCCTGGTCGAATTTCTTCTCGCGCCTCACCCACAGCCACCCCGGCCGCGTCGTCTGGCTGGTCTTCAACGTGGCGATCGCGCTGCTTCTGATGGAACTCGGCATCTACCGGCTGCTGGAAGAAACGCTCGGCATCTTCTCCATCATCGCCATGGCGTGGCTGTGCACCATTTCCGCCGATCTCTTCATCAACAAGCCGCTTGGCCTTGCCCCGCCGGGCATCGAGTTCAAGCGCGCCCATCTCTACGACATCAATCCCGTCGGCGTCGGTTCCATGGCGCTTTCGGCCACCATTGCACTGATGGCGCATTTCGGCGCCTTCGGCCCGCTTGCCGCCTCGCTCGCGCCCTATCTGACGCTCATCGTCGCTTTCATCGCCTCGCCGCTCATCGCCTGGGGCACGAAGGGCAAATTTTATCTCGCCCGCAAACCGCGCCAGAAATGGCGTGAAGAAAGCAGCATCACCTGCTCCATCTGCGAACACCCGTTCGAGCCGGAGGATATGGCCTGGTGTCCCGCCTATGCCGCGCCGATCTGTTCGCTCTGCTGCTCACTGGACAGCCGCTGCCATGACATGTGCAAGCCGAAGGCGAAGCTGAATTATCAGGTCGCCACCGTCGCAAAAACCTTCCTGCCAAGGCAACTGGTGGCAAAGCTCGCCACGCGGCTGGGGCGCTACGGCATGGCGGCGGCCATTGCCGTCACCGCCATCGGCGGCATATTGGCGATGATCGCCCATCAGGTCGGCACCGCCTCGCCGGCAACGGCAGATGTGGTGAACCGCACCATCCTCATCGTGTTTTTTGTCTTCGCCGTCATTGCCGGCATCGTCTGCTGGTTCCTCGTACTTGCCCATGACAGCCGCGTTGTGGCGGAAGAGGAATCTTCCCGCCAGAACACGCTGCTGCTGAAGGAAATCGCCGCCCACAAGAAGACCGACGCCGCCCTTCAGGACGCCAAGGAAACCGCCGAGGCCGCCAACCGCGCCAAGAGCCGTTATGTGGTGGGCCTCAGCCATGAATTGCGCACACCGCTCAATGCCGTTCTGGGTTATGCCCAGATCCTCGAGCGCGACGATACCATTCCCCCGCCCCGGCAATCGGCGATCAAGGTCATTCGCCGCTCGGCCGATCACCTGTCGGGCCTGATCGACGGGCTGCTGGATATTTCCAAGATCGAGGCCGGCCGCCTGCAGGTCTATTCCAACGAGATCAATATCCAGGATTTCCTCGACCAGATCGTCGACATGTTCCGCCCGCAGGCGCAGGCCAAGGGGCTGGAGTTCCGCCATGACCGGTCGCGGGCCCTGCCGCAATATGTCCGCACCGATGAAAAGCGGCTGCGCCAGATCCTCGTCAACCTCATCTCCAACGCCATCAAATTCACCGATGAGGGCGCCGTCACCTTCGATGTCGCCTATCGCAGCCAGGTGGCAAGCTTCACGGTGTCCGACACCGGCCGTGGCATTGCCGAAAAAGACCTCGCCCGCATCTACGAACCCTTCCAGCGCGGCGAGGCAGAGAGCGTGCGGCCCATGCCGGGTCTCGGCCTTGGCCTCACCATCACACGGCTCCTGACCAACACACTCGGCGGCGAGATTTCCGTTTCCAGTGAAAAGGATGAGGGCTCCACCTTCCGCGTGCGCCTGATGCTGTCGGCCGTGCACCGGCCAAGCACGGCGCCTGCGCCGGAAAAGACCATCCGCTCCTATTCCGGCCCGCGCCGCACCATCGTTGTGGTCGACGACAATGAGGATCATCGCGAGCTGATGCGGCAGGTGCTTTCACCGCTCGATTTTGTGGTGCTGACCGCCCAGAGTGGGCCGGAATGCCTGACGCTCATCGAAGGCGTAAAGCCTGATCTTTTCCTCATCGATATTTCCATGCCCGGCATGAGCGGCTGGCAGCTTGTGACGAAGCTGCGTGAGGCCGGCCAGACCGCCCCGCTCATCATGCTGTCAGCCAATATCGGCGATGGCACCGTGGCGGGCGCGGGCGAAGACAACCATAACGACGCCATCGCCAAGCCGGTCGATATCCGCCACCTTTGCGACAGGCTTGCCGTGCATCTCGGCCTGAAATGGATTTACGATACGGACCTGCCCCCGGAACCCGCTCCGCAGCCGGTTGCACGGATCATCCATCCGGGCGCCATCCATATCAGGGATTTGCAGCAGCTCGGCGAAATCGGCTACATACGCGGCATTGAGGCGAAACTCGCCGATCTCGCCCGCAACACGGAAAACGTGCCCTTCACGCAGGAGCTTGGCACCTATGTGCAGGCTTTCGATCTGGCCGGGTACGCGCATTTTCTCAAACGGTTTGCGGATAAAGACACGGGAGACGGCAAGGCATGAGCGCTCAGGCAACAGCGGCCCCGAGAGACATCGTCCTGCTGGTGGATGACAGCCCGGAAGCGCTCGGTTTCCTCACCGATGCGCTGGAACAGTCCGGCTTCTCGGCGCTGATCGCCACCTCGGGACAGGCCGCGCTCAACATTGCCGAACGCATCACGCCCGATATCATACTGCTCGACGCCGTCATGCCCACCATGGACGGTTTCGAGACCTGCCGCCGCCTGAAGGCCAATGCGGCGGTGGCGCAGGTGCCTGTCATCTTCATGACCGGGCTGACCGAGACCGAACATGTGGTGCGGGCGCTCGAATCCGGCGGTGTCGATTATCTGACCAAGCCGATCAATATTGACGAGTTGCGCGCCCGCATCCGCGTGCACCTTTCCAATGCCCGCTCGGCCCAGAGCGCCCGCGTGGCGCTCGATGCCGCCGGCCGCCACCTGCTTGCCGTGCGCGCCAGCGGCGCCATCCACTGGTCCACACCGCAGGCGACCCGGCTCGTCAACGCCGCCACCGGCCGTGACGACGGCATGGAAACCGTCGTCACCCATATCGGCCGCTGGCTCGCAGAACGGGCGGCAGCGGAAACCGGTCGCGACATGCCGCTGACGATCACCGAGGCCGGGCGGCCTGCCCTGCAGCTGTCTTTCCTCGGCGCCATGGGGCCGGACGAATTCCTCTTCCGCCTCACCGCCGCCAGCGAGAAATCCGGCGACCACCTGCTGCGCGAGCATTTCTCCCTCACCGCGCGGGAATCGGAAGTGCTGCTGTGGATCGCCAAGGGCAAATCCAACCGCGATATCGGCGATATTCTCGGCCTTTCCGCGAGAACGGTGAACAAACATCTGGAACAGATCTATGTGAAGCTCGGCGTCGAAAACCGCGCGTCGGCGGCCGTCAAAGCGGCGCATGTTCTGCATCAGGGGTGACTGCTGCACTGAGTGTGGTAAAGTTCGGCCAACATATATTTTCCGCTTGAATGCGCAGCATCTGCGCATTGGCCGAGCGGTCGCCGCTTGTTTCTTCTCCCCGCCGGGGAGAAGAAACAAGCGGCGACCTATTCTCTCCCAAATTCCCCTGCTTCACCCTGCTCCCCAACACAGGAACAAACACCCATGGACCGTTTCATCATCCTTTCCGGCTGCTCCGGCGGCGGCAAATCCACCCTTCTCGCCGAACTATCCCGGCGCGGTTTCGCCACCGTGGAAGAGCCGGGTCGCCGCATCGTCATCGAGGAAACCCGCAATGGCGGCACCGCCCTGCCGTGGATAGACATGCAAGCTTTCGCCAGCCGCGCCATCGCCATGGCAGTCGAAGACCGGCAAACGGTGCCGCCGGACGGCCTCGTCTTCTTCGACCGTGGCCTGATCGACGCGGCCTCTGCGCTACGCCATGTCCGCGGCGATGCCTTCATCGATACATTGCGCCATACGCACCGCTACAACAGGCTGGTTTTTCTCACCCCGCCCTGGCCGGAAATCTACCGGGGCGATGACGAGCGCCGGCACGATTTCGATGCGGCGGTCGAGGAATACGAGCGTCTGCTCCGCGACTATGACGCGCTTGGCTACGACACCGTCGTGCTCCCGAAATCGGGCATCGCAGAACGTGCAGATTTTATCCTGACGCGGATCAGCTGAACGGCACCTGCACGCAGCAACACTGGCCTCAGCGACTGTCCAGCAATTGCGAAACGGTAACGAACTCAAACCCGCGTTGGCGCAGACCGTCGATGATCAGGGGCAAGGCCTGCCGGGATATTTCACGGCTTCGATACATGACATGCATGATGATGATCGAACCGTTTTTCGTTTGCTCGATGACATGTTTTGCAAAGGCAGCCGTGTCTCCGGCGACATCAGGAAACGATTCCGGCTCGACATCCCACATGATGGTTTTCCGCTCATGCCGGGAAAGATACCACGGCAAAGTCAGCAGCTTCTTGCCATAGGGCGGGCGAAACATGATCTCGCCTTCATAACCCGCAGCCCGAATGGCCGTATCGGTGCGCTCGATTTCCTCACCTATCCGCGCCGTCCCCATCAACGTCATGTTGGAATGCGTGAAGCTGTGGTTGCCGACCTGGTGTCCCTCGTCCACGATCATACGCGCCTGCGGCAGGTTTTCTTCGGTCTCCCTGCCCGTCAGAAAAAAAGTCGCCTTCACTCCGCGCTCCCGGAGGATCGCCAGAACACCCTGCGTGAAGCCCGCAGAAGGTCCGTCATCGAATGTCAGCGCCACCAAGGGCTTTGCTGTTTCGACCCGCGCGATGATTGTTCCGAATGATTGCATCGTCCGCGCTTTGCTGAAGAGATGCAGGCTGAAGAGCACCGCCGCCAGCGCAGCCAGACCAAGGAACAGAAACAAGGCCCGCTTCATCGTCATTGCTGCCCCTCATCGCAGTTTCGCGAGATGTTTGTTTCGCGCCTTGTTGTCTCCAGTGTGGCGGGCCATGTCGATAAGACATCGGCGCAAACAAAAAAGCCCGGCATCGCTGCCGGGCTTCGATCGTGTATCGCAGAAAGGCTTAGCTGCCCTGCTGGACGTAGGTGAACTTGCCGTCCGCGCCCTTCTTCCACTCGTACATGACGTAGCCGGGAAGCTTCGGGTCGCCCTTCTCGTCGAAGGAGATGTCACCCAGTGCAGTCGGGAAGGTGCCGGACTTCAGTGCCTCGGCAACCTTTTCCGGCTCCACGGAACCGGCGGCCTTTGCCGCGCCTGCGATCGACTGCAGGGCTGCATAGGAGTAGAGCGTGTAGGCTTCCGGGTTGAAGCCGGCGGCCTTGAACTTCTCTACCAGTTCCTTGTTTTCCGGGCGCAGCGTCGGATCGGGGCCGAAGGTGTTGAGCGTGCCTTCGACGGCGTCACCGGCGATGGAAGCCAGTTCGTTCGAGACGATGCCGTCACCCGAGATCAGCTTCGCCTTCAGGCCCTGATCGGCCGCCTGGCGGATGATCAGACCGGCTTCGGTGTGCAGACCGCCCCAATAGATGATGGAAACGCCGGCTTCCTTCATCTTCGAGATCAGCGCCGAGAAGTCCTTGTCGCCGACATTGACGCCTTCATACATGACCTCGGTCACGCCGGCGGCATTGGCAGCCTTCTTGGTTTCATCGGCAAGGCCCTGACCGTAAGGGGTCTTGTCGTGAATGATGGCGATCTTGGCGTCCTTGAAGTGGTCGGCCAGATACTTGCCGGCAATGCCGCCCTGCTGGTCGTCACGGCCGCAGGTGCGGAAGGTGTTCCACAGGCCGCGCTCGGTAAAGACCGGGTTGGTTGCAGCCGGCGTCACTTCGAGAATGCCGTTTTCGGCATAAACTTCGGAAGCCGGAATGGAAACGCCGGAGTTGAAGTGACCGATGACGAATTTCACGCCGTCGGCAACGAATTTATTGGCGACCGAAATACCCTGCTTGGGGTCGGATACGTCATCGCCCAGCACGATCTTGATCTGCTCGCCATTGATGCCGCCGGCGGCATTGATGTCTTTCGCCGCCTGTTCGGCACCCTTCTGGATCTGAGCGCCGAAAGCAGCGTTCGGGCCGGTCAGCGGTGCGCCGACAGCGATCACGACATCGGCCCAGGCCGAACCGCCGAAGGCGACCATGGCGGTCAGCGCGACAGCGGAAAGAAGAGACTTCTTCATTACTTTACTCCCAGTTCCTTTGGATGGGTTGATTGCAAGGACCTGTTCGGTACCCACCTTAACCGAACAGAAACCGTTCCACTCTGACGAGCATTGTGCAGCCGGAAAAATCCGCCTGTCAATCTTTCTTCTTGTAGGAAAATGCCGACGTGCGATCGTAAAGCCAATAGTAGTTATTGACCATCTGGCTTGTCCGGCGCATGCGGAAACCGATGCTGGAAAAGACCAGAAGAAGAACGACGTCAAACACGTAATAAAAGCCGTTGATGAACGGCCCGTTGAAGAGCGCGTGATGCAGGAAGCGCATCACCAGCCCCAATGCCAGCGTGTAGATCACCACCCGCGTATAATCGCCCCAGCCATCAGCCACGGATCTGCCCGTGCGCCACGCCGTCCAGAAGCCCAGAAGAACAACCAGCGCGCGCAGAACATAACGCACGCCGTTATCGGTTTCGAAAAAAAGGCCCTGCATCTCTTTCCCCATCAGTGCCGGACGCAAACGCCCCTGCCCTGCCTTGTCTGTCGTCCCGACGTTTGCCGCCGGGCATTTTATTGTTTGCATCCCGCCTTGCCTGAAACGCCGGCGGGACAGTGTCTGCAATCTTGCGCCGCAAAACTTCCGGCGCAAGTAAAATCTTTCAGTGCCGTCCACCTTCCAGATAGGCGGCGCGCACCTGCGGATCGGCCAGCAGTTCCTTGCCCGAACCGCTCATCGTCACCTTGCCGTTGACCATCACGTAAGCGCGGTCGGAAAGCTTCAGCGCGGCAAAGGCGTTCTGCTCCACCAGGAAGACGGTCAGCCCTTCCTCCTGGTTGAGTTTCTTGATCGCCTCGAAGATGCCCTTGACGATCAGCGGCGCGAGACCCAGCGACGGTTCGTCGAGCAGCAAAAGCTTCGGCCGTGCCATCAGCGCGCGGCCGATGGAGAGCATCTGCTGCTCGCCGCCGGAAAGCGTGCCGCCGCGCTGGCTCTGGCGTTCCTTCAGGCGCGGGAACATCACGAAGATCTTCTCGACGTCTTCCTTGAAATATTTCAGGTTGTCGAGATTGGCGCCCATCTGCAGGTTTTCCAGCACCGTCATGCGCGGGAAAATCCGCCGCCCTTCGGGCGACTGGGCAATGCGCTTGCGGGCGATGAGATGCGTCGGCAGCTGGGTAATGTCCTCGCCGTCGAAGATCACCTGACCGGCGCGGGCCTGCGGGCTGCCGCAGATGGTCATCATCAGCGTCGACTTGCCAGCGCCGTTGGCGCCGATCAGGCTGACGATTTCACCCTTGTTGACTTCGACATCGACCCCGGCGAGCGCGCGGATATTGCCATAATAGGTTTCGACACCCTGGACTTTCAGAAGCGGTTCACCGGACATCAGGCCGCTCCTCCGTCGAGTTCTTCCGCAATCACGTCTTCCACTTCATCATCCTCGACACCCAGATAGGCGGCGATGACCTTCGGGTCGTTCTTCACATGGTCCGGCGTGCCGTCGGAAATCTTCTGGCCATATTCCAGAACCACCACATGGTCGGAAATCTGCATCACCACGGACATGTCGTGCTCGATGAGGAGCAGCGACGTGCCCTCGTCGCGGATGCCGCGCAGCAGCGTATTGAGCGCCAGCGATTCCTTCGGGTTGAGACCCGCGGCCGGCTCGTCGAGGCACAGGAGCTCCGGCCCCGTGCACATGGCGCGGGCGATTTCCAGACGGCGCTGCGCGCCATAGGGCAGATCACCGGCCGGATCGTCGGCGCGATCGATCAGATCGGCCTTTTCCAGCCAGTATTTGGCTTTTTCGATGGAGGCATCCACCGCCCGCCGGTAAGCGGGCAGGCCGAGAAGGCCGAGGATCGTGTAACCCGAGGCCTTCATCAGCGCATTGTGCTGGGCGACGAGCAGGTTTTCCAGAACCGTGAGGCCCGAAAACAGGCGGATGTTCTGGAAGGTGCGCGCCACCTTCGCCTTCTTGGTGATTTCGAAATCCGGCAGGCGCTCGAGAAGATGCGCCTCGCCGCTTTGCTGGCGCATGGTGATCATGCCCATCGTCGGCTTGTAGAAGCCGGTGATGCAGTTGAAGACCGTGGTCTTGCCCGCACCATTGGGGCCGATCAGCGCCGTGATCTCGCCGCGCTTCGCCTCGAAGGAGAAGTCGTTGATGGCCATCAGGCCGCCGAAGCGCATCGAGAGATGTTCGACCTTGAGGATCGTATCGCCAGTCGTATTGGGTGTCATGTTAGCCATTCCGGAAGCCATCAACCGTGACCTTCCTTGGTAAAGCTGCCGGACACGGCCTTGCGTTCCTTGAGGAAGGCCGTGGGTTCACGCGAGCCGACGAAGCCGCGCGGCTTGAACAGCATGACGATGACCATGGCGAGGCCGAAGAGCAGCATACGGTAGAGTTCCGGCGTGAAATCAGGCCCGAAGACATGCTTCAGGAACTCCATTTCGCGCAGAAGCTCGGTGCCGCCGACCATGACGAGGGCTGCAATGGCGATACCGGTCAGCGAGCCCATGCCGCCGAGAACGACAATGGCGAGGATGACGGCCGATTCGAGGAAGACGAAGCTTTCCGGCGACACGAAACCCTGACGCGCGGCGAAGAACGAACCGGCGAAACCGCCGAACATCGCGCCCGTCGCAAAGGCGGTGAGCTTGGTGATGACGGTATCGATGCCGAGCGAACGGCAGGCGATCTCGTCCTCGCGCAGTGCTTCCCAGGCACGGCCGATCGGCATGCGGCGCAGCTTGATCGTGACGTAGGCCGTCAGCATGCACAGAAGCAGGATCACGTAGAACAGGAAGATCTTGTAATAGGCCGAGGACATCGACAGGCCAAACGCCTTGGCGAAGTTGTTCGGCGCGCCGACATCGAAGGACCAGATGCCGAAGACCGAGGCCTTGGCGATACCGGAAATACCGAAGGTGCCCCTGGTCACATCCGTCCAGTTCAGGAGCACGAGGCGGATGATTTCACCAAAGGCGAGCGTGACGATCGCCAGATAGTCACCGCGAAGTCTCAGAACCGGGAAACCGAGGATGATGCCCCAGAAGCCGGCAAGAATGCCGGCAAGCGGCAGAAGCACCCAGAAGGACAGGCCGAACTGGCTGGACAGCAGCGCATAGGAATAGGCGCCGACCGCATAAAAGGCCACGTAACCGAGATCGAGCAGACCGGCCAATCCAACGACGATGTTGAGGCCCCAGGCCAGCATCACATAGATAAGGATCTGGATGCCGAAATTGTCCACGAATTTCAGCGAACCCTGAAAACCGAACAATTGCACGGCGATAACGGGGTAAAGCAGCAGCAGAACCAGCGCCAGCTTGAGGAAGTGCTTATGGAAAAAGCCCTTGTTCTCGGAGATTTCCAGAATGCCGGTTTTTGCCTTGGCAAGCCTGCGCCGGTCCAGCGACGGCTTGATGAAGCCGACCACAAGGAAACGGCCGACGGCGGCCACAGCGACGAAGATCGCCAGAAGCCCCCAACGGGTGCCCCAGATCAGCTGGTTGTTGATGTCCTGATAGGTGACGATGCCGACATAAAGAATGAACATGCCGAACGAGATGACACCCGCAATCAGGCCCTCCTTCACAGCCGTCGCCATGATGCTCGGGCTGGAAGCGGCATTTTCGGAAGCGATGTTGGTCATGGGTTCACACCTTCTCGACTTCCGGACGACCGAGAATGCCGGTCGGCTTGAAGATCAGCACGAAAGCCAGAATGCCGAAAGCCGCGACATCCTTGTAGGCAATGGAGAAATAGGCCGACCACAGCGATTCGATGAGACCGATCAGGAGGCCGCCGAGAACAGCGCCCGGAAGCGAGCCGATGCCGCCGAGAACGGCCGCGGTAAACGCCTTGACGCCGGGAATGAAGCCGTCGCTGAAGGAGGCAACACCGTAATACATCAGATACATGGTGCCCGCGACCGCAGCCAGCGCCGCACCCATGATGAAGGTGATGGAAATCGTCTTGTCGACATCAACACCGAGGAGAGCCGCCATCTTGCGATCCTGTTCGGTGGCGCGCTGCGCCCGGCCGAGCGGGGTCTTGTTGACGATATACCAGAAGGCGAAAAGCAGAACCGAAGTGACCACCATGATAATCAGCTGCTTCAGCGACACGGTAATGGCGCCGAAATGATAGCTTTCCGTCACCATTGACGGGATCGGCTTGTTGCGCGGACCCTGGGTGACCTGGATGAAGTTGGACAGCGCGATCGACATGCCGATGGCGGTGATCAGCGGTGCGAGACGGAAGGAACCTCTGAGCGGGCGGTAAGCCACACGCTCGATCACCCAGTTCCACAGACCGGTCATCAGCATGGCGACGACCATCATCAGAAGCAGAAGCAGCGCCACCGGAATGCCGGCGACAAAGGATGTCACAATCAGAAAAACGATCAGTGCGGCGAAGCCGCCAAGCATGAAAATATCGCCATGGGCGAAGTTGATCATGCCGATAATGCCATAAACCATCGTATAGCCGATAGCGATGAGGCCGTAGATCGATCCAAGAGTCAGCCCGTTGATGAGCTGCTGGATAAAATACTCCATGTCTTTCCCCCGGGCACGACCTCGAATGGGCCACACCTCGTTATGTTAATTATGGGGGGAGCCCCTGCGGGCAGCCCCACTCCCAAAATGCATATCGTGTTCGTTAAAAATGTGAAGTCAAAAACGGGCGATCCTGCACAAAATTTGGAATTTCCACATGGACTGCCGCTTTCCCGATCAAAAGAGCCATGATTTTGGCAGGAAGTGCTGAAAAAATGACGGCTGAACGCTTATTTTAGTCTTGTCTGATGCCATTGTTTGACGGGCGACGGGCAAAGGAGTAGCGACGTTGAGGATCGGAATATCCCGGCACGGGATGGCAACGGCAAAGAGATGATCGACATATTGACGAAAGCGGCGCTGGACGCCGGGCAGGCCATCATGGCGGTCCACCGCGCCGGCCCGCATGTCTCCTACAAGGATGACTGCTCGCCGGTGACCGAAGCCGATCAGCGGGCCGAGGCGATCATTCTCGCCGCGCTGGCCGCCCATTTTCCCGATATCCCCGTCATCGCCGAAGAGGCCGTTTCAAGCGGCATCCTGCCGGAAACCGGCGCGGAGTTCTTTCTGGTCGACCCGCTGGATGGGACCAAGGAATTCATTTCCGGCAAGGACGATTTCACCGTCAATATCGCGCTCATCCGCAACGGCGCTCCGGTTGCCGGCGTGGTTTATGCCCCCTGTCGCGGGCAGGCCTGGACGGGCGAAGGCGACAAGGCCGAAAAGCTCGCCATTTCCGGCGAAGGAGCGATCTTGTCGCGCCACCCCATCCGGGCACGCCAGCGCGGCGCCTCGCCCGTGGCGCTGATCAGCCGCTCGCATTGCACGGCAAAGACGGAAGCCTTCGTGGCCGAACACGGCCTGAAGGACTGCATTTCCGTCGGCTCCTCGCTGAAATTCTGCATGCTGGCGGAAGGGGCCGCCGATATCTATCCCCGCTTCAGCCGCACCATGATGTGGGATACGGCCGCCGGCGACGCCGTGCTGCGTGCCGCAGGCGGGCGAACGCTCGATTGCGAAGGCCGGCCTCTTGCTTATGAGGTCAGGGGTGATGGCGAGGATGCGCTGGCCAATCCGGACTTTATTGCCGAGGGCGCGATGGCGGTGGAAATCGCCGGGTAATATGCGCTTGCCGTCTCCTGCGGCTCTTGCAGCGTGTGGCATTGGTGAGCTTCGGCGTGTGCGGCTTACCCCCCTCTGCCCTGCCGGGCATCTCCCCCTCAAGGGGGGAGATCGGCAGGAGGCGCTACCACCATGTCATTCTCAAACGTTGAGATGGGCGAAACCTCGCCGCAGATCGATCTCCCCCTTGAGGGGGAGATGCCCGGCAGGGCAGAGGGGGTAAAGCCGCATACTCCAAAGCCCGAAAAACATTCCCACCAACGCCAGCAAAAATAATCTCATCCCCGCGCATCCCCACCCCGCCCAACCGCATCAAACTCTCTCGCAAACGGCACCCGAGCGCGAAAGAAACACCATGACGGAACAGACGGCGAGACTTCACCTTCCCTATATCCTGCCCTCGCAGGCACAGAAACACGTGACCCACAACGAAGCCCTGCAAAGGCTGGATGCGATCGTGCAGCTCACCGTCAAGGCCGTCGTCGCCGCACCGCCCGGGACTGCGGCGGAAGGGGAATGCTTCCTCATCGCCACGGATGCCACCGGCGAGTGGACCGGCAAAGGCGGAAGGCTCGCCTTCCGGCAGGACGGCGCATGGTTGCTCATCACCCCGCAGCCCGGCTGGACGGCGTGGTTTGCAACGGAAGGCAGGTATCGTCTGCTGCGCGACGGGGCATGGCGCGACATGCCGCTGCCCGCCACGGGCCGGCTGGAAGGGCTGGGCATCGGCACGGAGGCCGATGCCGCCAACCGCCTGGCGCTCGCCTCCCCCGCCAGCCTTTTCACCCATACGCCGGACGATGGCAGCCACCGCCTGACGGTCAACAAGGCGGACAAGACCGATACCGCCTCGCTGCTGTTCCAGTCCGGCTGGAGCGGCCGGGCGGAAATGGGGCTTGCCGGCCATGACGGTTTTTCGATCAAGACCAGTGCGGACGGCACCTCCTGGCACACCGCGCTCCTGTGCAGCGGCGATGGCCGGGTATCGATGCCGAACCGCCCGCTTGCCATCGCCGGCCTGCCGGCGGGCACGACAAAACCCGCAAACGATTCAGCCGCGGGCTTTTCCCTGCTCTTCATCGCCGAGGGCGGTTTTGCGCTCGGTGACGCGGTCGGCGGCGGCGGACGTGAACTCGTCGTACCGGCAAGGGGGATATATCTGGTGACCCTGTCACTTGCCGTCGTTTCCTCGTCCGGCCACAGGGTGACGCTTTTCGTCAACGGCGCGGCGGCCGGTTTCGGCATTGCCGGCAATGCGTCCACCGCCGGCTGCTCGCAGTCGGCCACCTCCCTTCTTGCCCTTGAAACGGGCGACCGCCTGCGGCTCCAGCATGAGGGAGTGGCGGAGTTTACCCAGGGCAGCGGGAAAACATGTCTTTCGCTTGCGGCGCTGTGAAGGAAACAACCGATGAGCGAGAAAATTTGCGTTTTTTGGAAAAATTTTTTCCCGACAAAATAAGGCGACACGAACAAATCAGGCGAAACCGTTCAAATTCTTAATAAATTGTCACGAGCTGCTTAGGCAATTTTTAAAGGTACGGGGCTAGAGTTCCCGTCATATGGTCTTGAGTTTGTATAGAGTGTCCAATGACCGAAATGATACGCCCACGAGTTAAATATGTCATCGGCCCCGATGGCAGCCCTCTGACGATCGCGGATCTTCCGCCGTCGAATACCCGTCGCTGGGTCATTCGCAGAAAGGCGGAGGTGGTTGCAGCGGTACGCGGAGGACTGTTGAGCCTCGAGGAAGCCTGCGAGCGTTATACGCTTACCGTTGAAGAGTTCCTGTCCTGGCAGTCCTCGATCGCCGATCATGGCCTTGCCGGCCTGCGCACCACGCGCATTCAGCAATATCGTCACTGATACTGCGCCCGCGCGGCAACGCGCTAAAGCCGAATTTTCAAAACGCCCCGCCGGATCATCGACGGGGCTTTCGGTTTGATTTCCAACTTCCCTTGCAAGCATGTCCGTCGCCGGTGAGATGATTGTCTCCGGTTTGTGTCCGCTGCGTTCGCTTTGCCGCTGTTTCAATTCAGGCGCAAGCCGTTACAGTGGCGCAAACGAACATAAACGGAGGCGCCCATCATGGACATCAAGACAACCGAAACCGGATCGCGCGGCGAATATTCGGCAACCATCGACGGCCACAAGGCCGAGATGACCTATTCGCGCACCTCTCCCACTCTTATCATCATCGATCACACCGGCGTGCCCGATGCATTGCGCGGCAGGGGTGTGGGCCAGGCGCTCGCCGCCCATGCCATTGATGAGGCCCGCAAGGGTGGCTGGAAAATCATTCCGCTCTGCCCCTTCTTCAAGGCCCAGACGCTGCGCCATAAAGAATGGGCGGATGTTATCCAGGGGTAAACCAGCAGGATAGTCACAAACGTCGCCACGTCTTTCTTCTCCCCGCCGGGGAGAAGGTGGCCCGAAGGGTCGGATGAGGGGGCAACGCTAGCGATAAACCGAGAGCTTGCCCCCTTATCCCGCTGCCGCAGACTTCTCCCCGGCGGGGAGACGAAACACGCGGCTTACGCCCGATCCCTCACAGCCGTTCCAAATATCGCGTCATTCATAAATGCGGGTCACGCCACCTTCAGCGGCGGCGTTCCCGCATGCATGCTGTGGCGGACTTCCTCGCGGAATTCAGGCGTATCCTTGGCCCCATGCACCGCCACGGCATGGTGCACCGCTGCCTCCATCAACTCCTCCGGAGAATCGGCGGAGATGGCGATCGTGCATTTGCTGTCACTGGGGAATTCGCGGCAATCAATATATTGGCGGGCCATTTTTCCCTCCCTGCCATAGCCGTCCGCGCCCGCTTGAGGCGCGCACGCAAAGCCTCCGGCTCACGGTCGGAACCCCCTTAAATTACGCCTTTCCCCATACCCGGACAATAAAAATCCAGCGACGCCGTCCCGCGGGAAGACACGGGGTACCCCGCCAAAACAAAAGGCCGCCCTCAAAGGGCGGCCTTTTAAAAAAATGCATGTCATCCCGTCATTGAAAGCCGCCTCCTGATCCACCGGCAGCCGTCAATGAGGACGATCATTCGTCCGATTATACGCCTGATGTCAGGCGCGGGCGCGGATTGCTCCGTCGCGGTTTTCGAGGGCAGCGGCCTTTTCATATTCGGCCTGCACCTCTTCCAGCGAAGCCTCGGCGGCTTCCTGCTGGGCCTTCAGTTCCCGGATGGAGACCTGAAGATTATCCGCCCGCTGGCGCGCGGCCTTTGCGAAGGTCGGATAGGCGAAATGCGTCGGATCGGTAATGCCCGACTTGCTCTCTTCCAGCGAGATCTGATGCACCAGTTCCTTGGCCATCCGCTCGAACTCGGACATCATCTGCTGCAACTGGTTAAGTTGCCGACGTTTTTCATTGACCTGAAATTCCTTCAGGCGAACCAGGCTGTCACGCGACTTCATACGCAATACTCCATGGATAGCGAGACCCGGATCAAAAAGGCACTATGCCCCCCTGACCGGCCCGTTTAACCCGCCCGTTCAACCGACCGGGCTAACCCGTTGTGCCGGAATGATTCCCAAAAGTTACTCGGCGTTAATAAAAAACCACCGCCGTTAACCTTTCGTTTACGGGCATCGTTAATGATAACCACGATCATTTAAGGGTCGGTAAATGCCAGGTCCAAAAAAACGGACCCGACGATGTAAGAGTCGATTGAATCACTTAGCGGGAAATCCTCACGTTAAGCTTCAATTTTGGCGATGGTGGATTCACGTGCAAAAACAGCGAAATGCCAACTTTGCTTAATAAATTCGATACACCTTGCCAAAGGCAATTAGAATTTGTTAACCATTTGGTGGCAGCCTGCAAATCAGGCAACGTCTGGATCCGCATCGCGCGAGGCAATGATTTACCGGTTCGCGGGCGGCAAAGGGGATAATTATGCGGGTTCTACTTATTGAAGACGACAGCGCGACAGCGCAGAGCATTGAACTGATGCTCAAGTCGGAAAGCTTTAACGTCTACACGACCGACCTCGGCGAGGAAGGCGTGGACCTTGGCAAGCTCTACGATTACGACATTATTCTTCTCGACCTCAACCTGCCTGACATGTCGGGTTACGAAGTCTTGAGAACATTGCGCCTTTCCAAGGTCAAGACGCCGATCCTCATCCTCTCCGGCATGGCCGGCATCGAGGACAAGGTGCGCGGCCTCGGCTTCGGCGCCGACGATTACATGACGAAGCCGTTCCACAAGGACGAGCTTGTTGCCCGCATTCACGCGATCGTCCGCCGTTCCAAGGGTCATGCGCAGTCGGTCATCTCGACCGGCGAGCTAATCGTCAATCTCGATGCCAAGACGGTTGAAGTGGGTGGCCAGCGCGTTCACCTGACCGGCAAGGAATATCAGATGCTCGAGCTGCTTTCGCTGCGCAAGGGC
Source organism: Agrobacterium sp. OT33 (assembly GCF_017313365.1). Taxonomy (NCBI): domain Bacteria; kingdom Pseudomonadati; phylum Pseudomonadota; class Alphaproteobacteria; order Hyphomicrobiales; family Rhizobiaceae; genus Agrobacterium; species Agrobacterium sp. OT33. Next base: position 466,097 of record NZ_JAFLMZ010000003.1, read on the forward strand.
ACGACGCTGACCAAGGAAATGTTCCTGAACCACCTTTACGGCGGCATGGACGAGCCGGAACTGAAGATCATAGACGTCTTCATCTGCAAGCTGCGCAAGAAGCTCGCAAATGCCGCAGGCGGCGCAAATTACATCGAAACCGTCTGGGGCCGCGGCTATGTTCTGCGCGAGCCGGATGGCAGCACGGAATTCCTCGAAACCGCCTGATCTCTTATAAGAACAGGGCAGTTTTAAAAGACCCGCTGGCGACAGCGGGTTTTTTGTTGTGCGTCACAGCCGAAACATGCCGCTTCATTCAGACGCAACAGAAAGCGCATATTGGCACTCCCAAAAAGGACCAATGCCATGAACCACCCTATCCCGACCCTTAAAACCCAACGCCTGACATTGCGCCCGCAGACCATGGCGGATTTCCCCGCTTATCTGGCCTTCATGGCGTCACCACGCTCACTCGGCGTCGGCGGCCCCTACGACCTGCCGTCGACATGGGGTGTGTTCTGTCACGATCTGGCCAACTGGCACTTCTTCGGCCATGGCGCGCTGATGATCGAGCTTGATGAAACGGGGGAGTGCATCGGCCAGGTCGGCATCAATCACGGCCCGCTATTTCCCGAAAAGGAACTGGGCTGGCTGCTCTATGACGGGCACGAGGGCAAAGGCTATGCCGCCGAAGCCGCCATAAAGCTGCGCGGCTGGGCCTTCGAAACCCTGAGGCTGCCGACACTGGTGAGCTACGTATCCCCGCAAAACAGCAAATCCGCAGCCGTCGCCAGGCGAATCGGTGGTTCTCCCGACCCATCCGCGCCACGCAGCGACCCGGAAGATCTCGTTTTTCGATATTACCCGCTCAACGCCGCTTGAAGGATCGGGACGCTGCGCAGAGCCGAAAGGTTTCAGCGATGCGTCTCGCCCCCCTCAACTATCGGGCGGACAGCCCTCCTAATGCAGTTTCTCCTTGAGAAAGCCGCCGATTGTCTCCACGATTTGCGCGTGGATTTCAGCCCGGCCCCTGCCCCCGCCATCCCGGCAGACGAAACCTTCGCCCGGTGACATCTCTTCGACGATTTTTTCGCCATTGGGCTTGCACAGCTGCATGAAGCTGAAGTGACTGGCATCCGGTATCTCCCGATAGACCGTCGTGGTTTTTGGCAGATGCCGGGCGATATAATCAGAATCGGCCCTGATCGCGGCGATCTGTGGCATCTCCACACCGGCAGCCAGAACCAGAACCGGCACATCCACCCCCTCAAGCGTTTCCGGCAGAAACCCGGCGGCCGGGCCGAGATCGAGCGCAACGGCCGCACGGATGCGGATATCCCGCAAATCCATCGAAAGGCGCGGATCGGCCTTGCCACCGCCGATGATGCCGACCTTGGCCAGCAGCCGCGGCGCCCTGCATTGCGGTGGCGCTTTCCCCGCATTGCAATCTTTCAAGGCAAGCTCGGCGCTATAGCGGCCTCCCACCAGCTCCATCGCGGTCCAGCCGCCAAGCGAATGGCCGATGACGGCGATGCGCGTCCTGTCGATCTCGCCGGCCAGCCGACCATCATCAAGAAGTGCCGTCAGCGTTCTGCCGATATCGCGCGGTCGCTCCCATAAAGGGATGACCTCGGCTGCATTTTCTTCGGTAAATGATTCGCCCTGATGATCCGGCGCGGCCACGACATAACCATCCTGCGCAAGTTCTCCGGCAAGCCAGTTCAGATTGCGCCAGCTTCCGCCAAACCCGTGCGAGAGCAGAACGAGAGGGCGGGAAGCGGGCGGAATGGAAGCGCCCGGTTGAACCTCAAGGCCGTAAAAGGCAGCGTTTTCACCCACCACCTCCGTTGTTCCCGATGGAATGGCCGGATACCATAATGAGACATTGAGCGCTCTTGCACCGGCATCATCCGGCAATTTGATCTGCCTGAAACCGATGGTGCTTTCCGCCATCGCGGCGGGAGCAAGGGAGAAGATGACAATTGTCGCCAGAAGGAAATTGCGCATGAGATGCTCCAGGAGTTGATATGCACCAACCCCTTGGCTCAAACCGCCGCCGCCCGAGACCTCAAACGGGTTTCAGGACGGACTGAAACACGATCAAGGCAGCACCTTCACGCAATCGTGTAAATCCCGGCCACACGTTCGAAAAGCCGGATCGGGTGTTCGCGAAACGTCGTTTCGCGGAATGGCCGAAAGCCGAATCGGGCGGCGATCGCCAGCGAAGGGCTGTTCAGCGGATCGATCATGCAGACGGTTCGCTGCGAAATTCCGCGGCCATCGAACCATCGGATCGCCGCCTCCACCGCTTCGGTCGCAACGCCCTTGCCGTTCAACCCGGCGTCAATTTTCCACATGGCCTCGGGCGCGGCATCGAAATCGGCCCCGTTGCCTCGCCGCATATGGGCGAAGCCCACCTCGCCGACGATGCGCCCCGTGGCGCGCTCTTCCACCGCGAAGGGGCCGAAGCCGAAAACCGACCAGTGGCCGATAAAACGCAAAAGACGGGCAAAGGCGAGTTCGGGATCGAGCGGCGCGATTGACCGGACGCCTTTTATCGGCGGGGCATCAGCGCCCCAGAACGCGCAATAATGCATTTCATCCGCAATGGCGTGCGGCCGCAGAACAAGGCGATCGGTCGTCAGAAAGGTCATGAACACGCTCCCGAAACGAAAAAAGGGCCGGCACGTCTGCAGACGCGACTCCGGCCCTTTCATCACGTCACATCCGCATTCGAGCGGTCATTCCGCAACCGTCTTTGCGGTAAACACGATACGGTCCTCGTGCACCTTGTATTCCACCGCCATATTGGCCTCTTCCGCCAGAAGCAGTGTGTAATAGGGCTGCACGGAATGGGCGTCGACCGCCTCTTCCAGCCGTCCTTCGTAAATCTCCACGAACTTGGCCGGAACGCGCATCATCCGGCCCTTGACGGTGATTTCGAACTTCGCGTCACCATCCGGGCTTTCCAGCAGCACATCCACATTGCCGCCGCGCGGGATCGCGCCATAAGCGACGAGAAAGAGGTTGAGCAGGAGCTTGACGCGGTTCTTCGCAACGATGGCGCGCGGACCGTTCCAGCTGACTTCCGCCTTCTTTTCGGCTTCGGCAAAATCCTTGGCGGCCTTTTCGGCCTCGCCGGTGTCGATGGACGCGCCGGCGGAGCCGGAAGCACCGAAAGCAAGACGGGCGAACTTAAGCCGCACGGATGCGTTAAGGGCTGACGTGCGGATGAGATCCAGCGCATCGTCATCGGTGCCGCCCTCATCGAGAAGTTCGAGACCGTTATTGATGGCGCCGACAGGAGAAATAACGTCATGGCACACACGGCTGCACAGAAGAGCCGCCAGATCGGGACCGGACAGCGTGATATTGAGTTTGCTCGTCATAAAATTCTCTCCTGCGCAAGGGGGGCGCGGACGGTGTGGAAATTGTTAAGCCATAATGACACCATATTTGGTAAACCGATTGTTAATAGGATGGTTTCAAAATGCCAAATGCCTTAACAGGCCACACTGGAAGCCTTCGCGTCCATTCTGACGCCACAAGGATGTTCCAGCATTTTTGAATCTTCGCATCGAGTCGGAAATCGATTCGGATTTTCGAACCGATGCGCTAACGAAACAGACGGACGGACATGACGATGCGCCTTACGAAAACCCGCACCATTGCACGCCTCGGACTGGGAAAGATTTTCGCGCTCCTTGCGAGCCTCCTGATGTGGGTCGCACCGGCCGCGGCCCAGAACAGCGATCAATATTCTTTCCAGGAAGTCGTGGATGCAGGCCACGGATTCTTCGGTGAAACCACCGGCGGCCTCGCCAAGGTGGTGGAGCGCGCCTTCCAGCAATACGGTCTTCCGAACGGTTATATTCTAGGCCAGGAAGGCTCCGGCGCCTTCGTCGCCGGCCTCACCTATGGCGAAGGCACACTTTACACCAAGAATGCCGGCCAGCACCCCGTCTTCTGGCAGGGCCCGTCGCTCGGGCTGGATTATGGCGGCCAGGGCACCCGCGCCATGATGCTCGTTTACAACCTGCCTTCCGTCGATGCGCTTTACCGCCGTTATGGCGGCGTCAGCGGCTCCGCCTTCATCGTCGCCGGTGTCGGCATGACCTATCTGAAAAGCAGCGATGTGACGCTCGCTCCCATCCGCACCGGCATCGGCGCGCGCCTCGGCATCAATGTCGGTTATCTGAAGCTCACCCAGCAGCCGACCTGGAACCCCTTCTGATTCGCTGAAGTCAAGGTGCAGCGGAGCCAGCGGTGGCATATAGGACGAGAGATTGCGGCAGGTTTCTTCTCGCCGCCGGGGAGAAGGCGGCCCGAAGGGTCGGATGAGGGGCTAGCTCTCTGTATATCTCGACCGTTGCCCCCTCATCCCGCTGCCGCGGACTTCTCCCCCTCGGGGAGAAGAAACAGGCGACACTGACACCGCCTGTGCAATTGCCGGGAGACCCCTCCCCACGGTTGCAAGAATAGCGTAACGTGCTTTCGCGCTCCTCTTTCCGAATGCGCGCGTATCTGAGTTTCGGAGACTGTCCCGCGTGATCGAATATGCCATTCTTTTCGGATTGGGTTTTCTCACCGCAACCCTGCTGGCCCTGTTGATCGCACCCGCGATCCACCGCCGCATCGTCGCCTATACGGAAAACCGCCTGCGCGCGACGATGCCCATCAGCCCGCAGGAAGTCCGCGCCCAGAAGGACATGGCGCGCGCGCTTTACGCCGCCGAAAACGCCAAGGTCCGGCAGGAACTGGAAACGGAACGGGAAAAGAACACATCGCTGCGCCTCGCCAACGAAGCCGCTTCCAGCGATGCCTATCGTCTCGGCGAACAGAACCGCAGCCTGTCGCTGAAGATCGAGGAAATGACGCTGGAAATCGGCGAGTTGCGCACCGGCCTCGATGCCAGCGAGGAACGCGCCGGCACAATTGCGGCAAGCCTTACGCAGCAGGAACAGGCCGCAAACGAGCGCGCCAGCCAGATGGCCGACCTTACCGCCCGCCTGACCAATCTCACCCGCGAACTGGACGATTCGAAAATCCTCGCCGCCACGCGCGATCTGGAGGCCGAGCAGGCGAAACAGAGCGCCACGCGCTTCCGCAAGGAAGGCGAGACCGCCAGCCGCGAATTGCAGGATGTGGCGGCCCGCAACAAGGAGGCGATGAGCGCCGTTGCGCGCGAAAGCCGCAAGGTCGCCCGGCTGGAAGAACAGGTCGCCACCCTCATGGCGAAAAATGCCGATCTCGACACCATGCTGACGCTGCGCAATCAGGAAGCCGCCCGCCTCAGGGAACAGCTTGCCGCGGCCGGCGGCCGCGAGAACGACATGATCATCCGCCTGCCGAACCCGGCCGTGCCGGTCGAGAAAGCGGTTAGCCCATCGCAACCGACGACCCCTGCCCCAGCCGCCGCGCTTGAAACCGCACCCGCCGCCGAAGAAGAGGCGGCACCGGCGATGGCCGCAGAGGAGCCAGCCCCCCCGGTCGTGACGGAGCCAGCGGCGTCGCAAGGTCTGGAGCAGGAAATCGAGGATATCCGCAATCAGGGCACGGCGCTTACCGAACGCCTGCTGAACGTGCGCGGCACCGGCAATGACGAGCCGATCCGCCGCGAAATCGCAAGGATCGCCGCCGAGATGATCGCGCTCACCGCCGCACGGGAGGGCGAGAAATCGCCCATTCCGGGGCTGCTCGCCAAGGCCTCCGGCTCATCGGGGCGGGAGAGCCTTGCGAAGCGGGCGAAGGTGGTGATGGAGAAGCGGAAGCACTGAGAGTGCCGCTTACCCCCCTCTGCCCTGCCGGGCATCTCCCCCTCAAGGGGGGAGATCGGCAGGAGGCCCTACCACCGCTCCATTCGCAAACGTCGAAAGAGGCGAGACGCAGCCGCTTGTCGATCTCCCCCCTTGAGGGGGAGATGCCCGGCAGGGCAGAGGGGGGTAAGCCGCATACGCCGCGGCATCATACCCGCCCGATCGCCCCCGCCATCTGATAAAGCGCCAGCCCCGAAGCCGTGCCCGCATTCAAGCTGTCGAGCTGCGGCGACTGCGCAATCCGTGCGGTATGAAAACGCGACAGCACCGATTGCGGCAGCCCCTCGCCTTCCGTGCCGATGACAAGCGCCATGCGCTCGGATCGGGGAATATCGCGGATCTCGGTTTCGCCACCAGGCGAAAGGCTCCAGATCGCAAAACCGGCCTCGGAAAGCCGCTCCAGCATCTCCACCGCCCCGCCGCCGCGATGCCAGGGAACCGACAGGACAGAGCCGACGGAAACGCGCAGCGCCTTGCGATAGAGCGGATCGCACGAGGTCTCGTCCAGCAGCACCGCATCGGCATAAAAAGCCGCCGCATTGCGGAACATCGCCCCGAGATTATCGTGATTGGAAATGCCGCAGCCGACAAGCACCAGCGACGAGGCCGGAAGTGCCGCCGTCATCTCCTCCAGCCCGCGATCGTGAACCCGTCGCCCGAGCGCCAGGATGCCGCGATGCAGGTGAAAACCGACAATACCATCCAGCACCGGCGCTTCGGCCACATAAACGGGAACATCATCAGGGAAATCGGCAAGGATATCCGCGACACCGGAAAGCCGGTTTCTGAGGATGAGGATGCTCTCGGCCACAAAGGCACCGCCCGCTTTATGGGCGGCGGCCAGCATGCGCAGCACCACCGTTCCTTCGGCAATGAAGCGGCCCTGCCGCCCGGTCAGGTCGCGCTCGCGAATATCGCGAAAGGCGGCGATGCGCGGATCGGCCGGGTCCTCGACCGGGATCAGCGCCCGCCCGTCCAGCAGTTTATTGGCGTCACTGGCCATCGACCGTCACATCGGCGAGGAACCGGCCGGCCGCGACGTTGAAAACCAGCGCCTTGCGGGTACCGTTGGCGAGCCGCCCGTAAAACAGCATGTCGCCACCGGAATAGCTGACATTGTCGATCACAAAACCCTGCGGCAGGCTGGCGGTGACGGCAAGCGGCCCGTTACCCGTGGGAACGGCAAGGTTCGGCGCTTCGCTCTGCGTCTGAACGGCCTTCGACGGCCCCATCGCCTTGTAGACAACCGCACCGAAGACGGCCATAAGGCTGATAAACATCACGGAGCCCGACACGATCTGCAAACGGATCATCTTGCGGCGAACTTTTTCCATGGCCGGATCAAGCGGCTTGTCTTCCTGTTCGTCTTGCTCGATCTGCGTCATCGGGTTCCCTGAAATGCTGATGGATCGGAAAAATAAGAATGAACGACCCCTTTAAACAAGGCGGAGACGCAAGGAAAGTCCTGATTGCCGGCGAAGACGCCGAAGGCCGCCTCGATTCCTGGCTGGTGGGCGAAGTGGGCGGCGACTTCTCCCGCAGCCGGCTGAAGGCGCTGATCGAACAGGGCGCTGTTTCCATCAACGGCCAGCCGGTGACGGAGCCGAAAAAGAAGGTGCATCCGAAGGACCGCATCGAAATCACCATGCCCGAGCCGGAAGACCCGGAGCCCAAGGGCGAGGACATTCCGCTCGACGTGGAATATGAGGATGAAGACCTGATCGTGCTGGTCAAGCCCGCCGGTCTCGTCGTGCATCCGGGTGCCGGCAACTGGACCGGCACGCTGGTCAACGCCCTCATCCACCATTGCGGCGACAGCCTCTCCGGCATTGGCGGCGTCAGGCGGCCGGGCATCGTGCACCGGCTGGACAAGGAAACCTCCGGCGTCATGGTCGTGGCGAAGAACGACAATGCCCACCGCCATCTCGCCGCGCAATTTGCCGACCATGGCCGCACCGGGCCGCTGGAGCGCGCCTACAAGGCCGTCGTCTGGGGTCGCCCGCGCACCCTGCGCGGCACCATCGACGCCGCACTTGGCCGCAGCGCCGACCGCACCAAACGCGCCGTCAAGCATGAGGATTCGGACGATGCCCGCGAGGCGATCACCCATTACGAGGTGATGGAGCGTTACCATGAGCGACCGGATGCCACCTGCCTCGCCTCGATGGTGGAATGCCGGCTGGAAACCGGCCGGACCCACCAGATCCGCGTGCACATGGCCCATATCGGCCATCCGCTGATCGGCGATCCCGAATATGGCGCGGCCTTCCGCACCAAGGCGAACCTTCTCGAAGAACCGGCCAAAAGCACCGTCCGCGGCTTTCCGCGTCAGGCGCTGCATGCCTATCTGCTCGCCTTCGAACACCCCCGCACCGGCGAGGTGATGGAGTTCGAAACCGACCTGCCGGATGACATGCAGACACTGACCGCCGCCCTGCGCGGCTGAAAACCTGTATGGCGCAGTCAAAAAAACTGCGCCATGCATTTTACCCGAAGCCCCCGATAATAAAAAAAGATTAGCGGATAGCGATATTCCGCAGTCGGTCCTTTTTGTAGACCGCCCCAATTTCGCTTCAATCGTCACACCTCCTCGGCCCCGCAAAGCCTGAAATCGCCGCCATTAAACCGCGTCGATTTCAAGCCTGCCAAGTAAAAGCCGCAGGGACGCCATTCGTTCGATCCGCCCCCGAACGGAACCGGCATGATGACGGGATCTATCGCATGAATATCGAAGACCGCCGGTTTATCTTTCAGGAGTTGCGCAGCGTCGAAGGCTATATCGACCCGCCCGATGCGCTCGTCTTCAAGGCGCTGTTGCAGGCCCAGACAAAAAGCGGCCTCCAGGGCGGCATGGCGGAAATCGGCGTTTATTACGGTCGCTCCTATTTCCTGCTGCGCAAATTCGCCGGGAGGCAGGAAAAGGTGCTGGGCGTCGATCTCTTCGATCTCGATCCACCCGAAGATGGCAGCCTCGACCAATATGAACGTCTGATGGAAAACGGTCGCCGGATGGGTTTCGCCATGGATGAAGAGCTGATCATCAGGGGCGACAGCACCCGGCTGGCACCCGCCGACATCACCTCACGCATCGGCCCGACGCGCTTCTTCAGCATCGATGGCGGCCACCATCTGCATCACGTGCTGGCCGATGCGAAACTGGCGATGGAGGTGATCGCCCCGCACGGCATCATCGTCTTCGACGACACCTTCAACCCGGCCTGGCCGGAGGTGACGGTGGGCGTCGCCGATTTTCTGCGCACCCATGGCCACAGCCTCGTCTGCTTCGGCATGACCAAATACAAGACCTATGTCTGCCGCCGGGAATTTCACGCCACCTATGCCGGTGCGATTGCCGAAGATCCTGATTTGCAGGCGCTTTCCCATGTCGAGACGCAGTTCCTCGGCTCAAAGGTGGTGCGCCTGCACAATCCCATGCGCCGAAGGGTCATGTATGAGCTGATGGTGCGCTCCGGCCTCGGCGGTTTTTCGGAACGAATCTACCGTTCGAAAGTTAAACAGGTCAGAGAAGGTGTGACCGGAACATAACGCATGTGTGAACGCAGCGTTCGCTTGAAACGCGGCGGGTGCGTACATATCTGTCACATGGGTTCGTGCGGGGTCGGTAACGACCCGCAGCTTACGGTGTGCCTCCGGCGGGTGATCGCCAATCCAAAGAGGGTGCCGTTCCAGACCATAGATAAGGGGGTGCTTTATGGCCCGCAATAGTTTGCCTACGATTACCGCCGGCGAAGCCGGTCTCAATAGATATCTCGACGACATCCGCAAATTTCCGATGCTGGAGCCGCAGGAAGAATACATGCTTGGCAAGCGTTACGCCGAGCATGGCGACCGCGACGCCGCCCATAAGCTCGTCACCAGCCATCTGCGTCTCGTCGCCAAGATCGCCATGGGTTACCGTGGTTATGGCCTGCCGATCGGCGAAGTCGTGTCGGAAGGCAATGTCGGCCTGATGCAGGCGGTCAAGAAATTCGATCCGGAACGCGGTTTCCGTCTGGCCACCTATGCCATGTGGTGGATCAAGGCCTCGATCCAGGAATATATCCTGCGCTCGTGGTCGCTGGTAAAGATGGGCACGACCGCCAACCAGAAGCGTCTGTTCTTTAACCTGCGCCGGCTGAAAGGCCGTATCCAGGCGATCGATGACGGCGATCTGAAGCCGGAGCACGTCAAGGAAATCGCGACGAAGCTGCAGGTCTCGGAAGAAGAAGTCGTCTCGATGAACCGCCGCCTGCATGGCGACGCCTCGCTGAATGCACCGATCAAGGCCTCCGAAGGCGAATCCGGCCAATGGCAGGACTGGCTGGTGGATGACCATGACAGCCAGGAAGACGTGCTGATCGAGCAGGACGAGCTGGAAACCCGCCGCCGCATGCTGGCCAAGGCCATGGGCGTGCTGAACGATCGCGAACGCCGCATCTTCGAGGCCCGCCGGCTTGCCGAAGATCCGGTGACGCTGGAAGAACTCTCCTCCGAGTTCGACATCAGCCGCGAACGCGTGCGCCAGATCGAGGTGCGCGCCTTCGAGAAGGTGCAGGAAGCCGTGCAGAAGGAAGCGCTTGAAGCTGCGCGCGCGTTGCGCGTGGTGGATGCGTAAAGCATATCCAGCAAAAGTGCGGAGCGGTTTTGCGTCCGTGCCATGGATCATCCTCGGCCCTCGGCCGGGGATTTTTTGTTGGTAAAAGGCTGACGACTGGAAATGGCCTGCCATCCGAGACCGGCGATTGCGCTGGAGGAAAACCGGCAGGAAAAATATCCATGCTTCGGGGGATGCCGCTTACCCCCTCTGCCCTGCCGGGCATCTCCCCCTCAAGGGGGGAGATCGGCAAGACGCTCTACCGCCGCTTCACGCGCAAACGTTGAGAGAGGCGAGACCTTGCCGCAGATCGATCTCCCCCTTGTGGGGGAGATGCCCGGCAGGGCAGAGGGGGGTGAGCCACACCCACCAGCACCAACTAACCCACCCATCACCCGACAAACGCAAAGACACCGCCGTAGCCATATAACGAAAAGGGCGACCCGAGCCGCCCTTTCAATCCTTATTGACCGCCGGCAGCAGGCGCCGCCGCCGCCCATTCGCTGAGCGCCTTGTCGAAGGCGGCAATGCCGTCATTGCCCTTTTGCAGGGTCAGAAGCGCACGGCGGCCGTTGCGGTATGACACCGGAATATCGATCCAGTTGCGGCTCTTCAGAAGCTCCAGATTGGTCTTCATCGCATCCGGGAAGTCGTTGAGCGCGATCATGTGGAAATCGTCGGTGATCTTGGCCGGAACCGCGATCAGCGCGTTGCCGCGATCCTGCTCGGTGCTCTTCATCGCGATACGCTGGACGCTGTCGATAGCGCCGCCTTCGAAGCCGGGCGAAACCGAGAAGACGATCTCGATCAGGTGGCTTGCCGGCAGCGACGGATCGGTGTTGCGCTTGAAGGTGATCAGCGCGCTGAGGCCGCGGCCGGGAACGGTGATCTGGCCCTGAACGGTCGGAGACGGCTTGCCTTCCGCGTCATTTTCCTGCTGCAGCGACCAGGAAACGCTGCCCTGGATGGCGGTCGGAACCGTCTGGCCCAGCACTTCCTCGTAAAGGAACATGCGGTCGCCAGTCGCGGCGGCGGCAGGCTGCTGCGCCGGCGGTGTGCCGGCCGGAGTAGCGGCATTATTGGCCGGAGCCTCACCCGCAGGCGGCGGCGCGACGTTCTGTTCATAGACCGACTGGCCTTCGGCGGTGACGGGCTGGCCGTTTGCGCCCGGCGCTGGTCCTTCGTCACGCTCGGTGCCGTCAGCCAGCAGCCGCTGCGTGAACTTCGTGCCGGTGACGGAACCGTCGTCACTATGCGTCGGCGTCTGGTGGTTGGCCGGATTGACCGGCTGCTGCTGCCCGTTGGCTGGCGGCTGCTGGGTTGCCGGCGGCGTCGATGTCTGCGCCTCACCCCCAGGAGTATTGGCCGGAGGCGTCTGCGTCTCGCCGCCATTCTGCGCCGATTGCACCAGTCCGCCGACCATGTCGTTCAAGGCGTCGCGGTTCATCCACAGCGCATAACCGCCGCCCGCCAGAAGCCCGGCGCCGACAAGGGCAAGCACCAGCGACGCATAGTTACGGCGCGGCTTCTTCTTGACCATATAGGCGGGCGTCGCAGCACCGGCGCCAACCGCCGGCGTTTCGTCCGCACCGGCCCGGCTGGCCGACGACGCGCCGTCGTAACCGATCAGCTCGTCCAGATCGTCCCAGGGCGTGCGTTCCTTGTTGTCCTTGGCCGATGCCTGATCCCCGAAGGGATCATTGTCGGCGCGCGGCAGCGCCGGCGCATCCTTTGCAGGAATGGCGATATCCGTATCCTGGAAATAGGACGAGAAATCCTCGACGACGGCCGGCTTTTTCTGGCTCGCATCGTCCGTCTGGCGCGGCTCGGAAAAATCATCCTGAGCGCCGAAGACCGGATCGTGCTCCACCGCAGCCGCATGGCCGAAGCGGTCATCCGTCTCGCGCTTCTCCGGCTCGAAATTCACCGCCGGTTCCTGATAATGCTGCGCGGCATAACCGGCAACCAGCGGGCGCTCGTCCGTCTCGGCACGCACGTCGGCATAGTCGTCGGCGGGGCGCACATCGTCGGCCTGCGTTTCTTCAAGCTTGCGCCAGTCGTCCTCTTCCACGGGCTTTGCCCAATGGGCGGGAACGGAAGCATCCTCTTCGGACGGCGCGGTCTCGAATTCGCGGTCGTGCTCATCCGCCGAACGATAGGCCGGCTCTTCCTCCGCACGGGTGAAATAGGTTCCGTGCGTTTCGTCGGCAACGGCAGGAGCGACCGGAGCCGCAGGCGCCTCATAAAGCTCTTCCGGCTCGCGCTCTTCGTAATGCCGTTCGTCGCGCTGCTCCTCGTGAACCTCTTCGTCCTGCTCCGGAACAGTGGAAACGGGCGTCTCGTGGCGCGGTTCTTCGGCGGCGGGTTCCTCATGAACCGGCTCGGGCTCTTCAGCCTCGGCCCGCGCAGGCTCCTCGTCCACCGGCTCGGCGGCGTGGTCCGCTCGGTCCTCGTCGATCTCGTGCTGAGGGTAAGGTGCCGCAGCCTCTTCGGCAGCGGAGGAGAATTCCTCATCCTCCTCCAGTGCCGGAAGCGCCTCGGCATATTCGCTGTCCACCTCGGCAATGGCGGCGTCCAGCTTGGCGATCTGCCGGCGCAACAATTCTTCCGGCGGACGTGGCTTCATATTCTCGAGTTGGCGCACAACCGCACTGCGCGCCTTGTCGTAAACCTTCGCCCGGTTTTCGGGAGTATTGTTCGCCAAGCCATCCACGGCCTTGCGAATGACTGCTACAAAATCCGCCATAAGCACTTTCTCGTCGTGACCGGCGACGTACCGGCCCGATATGGTTTATGAATCTAGATCGCCGAGGACATTAATCCTCAAACGGATCAGTCACAAGTATGGTGTCGTCACGCTCCGGACTTGTCGACAGAAGCGCGACAGGCGCCCCGATCAATTCCTCGACCTGACGGACATATTTGATTGCCTGAGCAGGCAAATCCGCCCATTTTCGGGCACCGACGGTAGATTCCTTCCAGCCTTCCAGCGTGATGTAGATCGGCTCGACACGCGCCTGCGCGCCCTGGCTGGCCGGAAGATGGTCGATTTCCTGCCCGTCAAGCTTGTAGCCGACGCAGATTTTCAGCTCGTCGAGACCGTCAAGCACGTCGAGCTTGGTGAGCGCGATGCCGGTAATGCCGTTGGTGGCGACCGACTGGCGCACCAGTGCGGCATCGAACCAGCCGCAGCGGCGCTTGCGGCCGGTGACGGTGCCGAATTCATGACCCTTTTCGCCCAGGAACTGGCCGATCTCGTCATTCAGCTCGGTCGGGAACGGACCTTCGCCGACGCGGGTGGTGTAAGCCTTGGTGATACCGAGAATGTAGCCCAGCGAACCCGGACCCATGCCGGAACCGGCGGCGGCCTGACCGGCAACCGTGTTGGAAGAGGTCACATAGGGATATGTGCCGTGGTCGATATCGAGCAGCGAGCCCTGAGCGCCTTCGAACAGGATGCGCGCACCGGCGCGGCGCTTCTTGTCGAGCAGCAGCCAGACGGTTTCGCTGAAGGGCAGGATGCGCTCGGCAATCGAGCCCAGCTCTTCCATGATCGTCTCATGCGAAACTTCGGCGGCGCCGAAACCACGGCGAAGCGCATTATGATGCGTCAGGATACGGTCGACCTTGGCGGAAAGCGCCTCCATGTCGGCGAGATCCATGACGCGGATGGCGCGGCGGCCAACCTTGTCTTCGTAAGCCGGGCCGATGCCGCGACGGGTGGTGCCGATCTTGGTGCCGCTGTTGGAAGCGGCGTCTTCGCGCATGCCGTCCAGTTCACGGTGCAGCGAAAGAATGAGGGTGGCATTGTCGGCGATACGCAGGTTTTCCGGCGTGACCTTGACGCCCTGCGCTTCCAGACGACCGATTTCAGCGATCAGCGCATGCGGATCGACCACGACGCCATTGCCGATGACGGCGAGCTTGCCGGGACGCACGACGCCGGACGGCAGAAGCGAAAGCTTGTAGCTGATGCCATCGATGACAAGCGTATGGCCGGCATTATGGCCGCCCTGATACCGCACGACGACATCTGCCCGCTCGGACAGCCAGTCGACAATCTTGCCTTTGCCTTCGTCGCCCCATTGCGAGCCGACCACCACAACATTCGTCATTTCTTGCTTTCCTGCTCATGGCGCTTGCGCGCCCGATAACCCGATGGGAAACCCAAACCCGCGAATGTATACTGTGTTGTTTTACGGAAAGCGACCCTGTTTCTTATGGAGAATTTTGCTTTTTCCGTGACAAGGCGCGGATTTCCCGCATTATCTCGCCCCGTGGGGGCCAGGCGCGGGCGCAAGGCCGCCGCTCACCCCTCTCCGTTTTCCCGCCCCGTGAAGAAGCGAAACATCAGCGTGCCTTCGAAAGCCTATATCGCCCTCATCATCGCCACGCTCTGCTGGGGCGGCAACACCGTTGCCGGCAAGCTGGCCGTCGGCCACATCAGCCCCATGGCCTTCACCTTCCTGCGCTGGGTCTTCGCCGTCGCCATCATCTTCGCCATTTCCGTGCCGCAGCTCATCAGGGACTGGCCGGTGGTAAAAAAACGCCTGCCCTATTTCCTCGTGCTCGGCAGCGTCGGTTACACCGCCTTCAACGTGTTTCTCTACACGGCCCTGCAGCACACCTCGGCCATCAATGCCGCCGTCATCCAGGCCGGCATTCCCATGGTCATCTTCGTGCTGAACTTCATCCTGTTCCGCACCCGTGTACTCTTCGGCCAGATCGCCGGCTTCTGCCTCACCATATCAGGCGTGGCGCTGCTCGCCTCGCATGGCGATCCGGTCTCGCTGCTGCAACTGGAAATGAATGTCGGCGACGCCGTCATGCTGCTCGCGGTTCTGGTCTATGCCATCTACACCGTCATCCTGCGCTGGAAACCGGCCGTCGACTGGCGCACGCTGATGGCCATCCCCGCCTTCTTCGCCCTCCTCACCTCGGTGCCGCTGGTCTTCTGGGAAATGTCGCGAAACAGCGTCGTCTGGCCGGATCAGAAGGGCTGGGTGCTGGTGGTCTATGCGGCCATTTTTGCGTCGCTCATCGCACAGATCCTGTACATCAAGGGCGTGGAGCAGATCGGTGCCAACCGCGCCGGCCTCTTCATCAACCTCGTGCCGGTCTTCGGCACCTTGCTGTCCGTTGTCGTCCTCAGCGAAACCCTGCACACCTACCAGATCATGGCACTCGTCATGGCGCTGGCCGGCATTGCCGTGGCCGAACGAAAAAAATCGCCGGCTTCCTGAACCAACAGGGTCAGGAAAACCGGCGCAGTCTGGCAGGCATGAAAAGATGGGCTTAAAGCGCGGTTTCGCGCTCGGCCGGAGAAAAGACGGCATTGCCGAGAACGATGTCGCCCTTGTCGGTGGTGACAACAAGCACTTTTTCGAGCGATCCGTCATTGTTCAGCGAGAAGGCAAGGCGCAGTGCCGAGGACGACCAGCCGGCACCGGCCAGCGCCGTGCGCTTGATGGCGGCGCAGTCACCGCAATCGCCAAGGCTTGCCGAAGGTGTTGCCGGAACATCGGTTGCAAAACCGGAAAAATAATCATCGAGCGCGCCCATGGTGGCGTTCACGTCGCGGTTGACGCGCAGCAGTTCCTCACGGCGCTCACCGGTCAACGGCGCGGCGATGGTGGAGACGCACTGGCCGGCGGAAAGAACGCAGCCATCGAAACCGCCCGGTGCCGAAACACCGATCTGCGTCACCGCAGACTTCTCGACGGCGGCAAATGCGCGGGCAAAACCGGCGGCGCCAGCCGCATCGGCGTGGGTGGACATGGAAGCGACGGCAATTCCGCAGATGGCGGCAGCAATAATCTTCTTCAGCATTTCATACCCCGTTTGGCGATCCGCCGGCTTGTGCCGGTCTCGATTTCTGTTTTCTGGAAGCGTCTCTTTTGAAGGGCCGCTCTCCGTCTGTGATCCCACAATGGCACAGGACTGTTTTCAGCCGCTTTAAGCCGATTGCTACAATTTTATCGGTTTTCATTTTTGTACAGCGGGCGCTTTTTTTCGAATATGCGCCGATATCACCGCCCCGAATTCCGGAGCGGCGTTGAGAAGCGATAAATGGGCCGCATCGCTGCGGGGGTATTGAAGGGTAGTGCAGGGTTTTGCAGACGATGCGGCCCCGGTTTCACCATATGATCCGCCCGCCAAACCGGTTCCTGTTTGGAGGATGGACATATGCCGGCCGCCTCAACCGTGACATCGGGAAACTCCCCGGTCTTGGCCGCCTGCCCCGCTCACCTTGCGCCGCGCGCACGCTCGATGACCGGAATGGGCCAAGTATAGGCGGTCCGGCCGGACCGGGGATGCGCGGGGACGTCCGCCTCTCGAAAAGGGCACGGGGAAGAGCGGGACACACGGTTTCGCCCCATCCTGAACACAGGACTTTTCAGCGGGTTAACAAACCCCTGATCGGCGGCATTTGAATTAACCTTGTCTTAAAACCCGGCGTTAATGGTTAGCAATTTAAAAATGGCGGAACGAAAGGGTTCCGTTATGCGTGGCGTATTTGCCGTAGTTTTTCTGATGCTCGTTCTGGCCGGCTGCGCCACCGCACCGTCGCAGGTGACCAATGCCTGTGCGATTTTCGAGCAGCGGAACGGCATCTTCAACAACTGGCGGCGCGATGCCCGCGCGGCCGAGCGCGAATTCGGCGTGCCCGTGCCCGTCATGATGGCGACGATCTACACCGAATCCGCCTTCCGCCCCTATGCGCGCCCGCCGCGCACCAAGCTTCTCGGCTTCATTCCCTGGACACGCCAGTCGAGCGCGTATGGTTATGCGCAGGCGCTGGACGGCACATGGAGCGTTTACCAGCGTGAAACCGGCCGCTGGTCGGCAAGCCGCACCGACTTCACCGATGCCATCCACTTCGTCGGCTGGTATCATGCCAAGAGCCGGCGCGAAAACGGCATTTCGCTGAACGACCCCTATAATCTCTACCTCGCTTATTATTCCGGCCATGCCGGTTATGCCAAGGGCAGCTGGCGCAACAATTCCGCCGTCCAGAAGGCCGCCCGCCGCTCCGCCAACATGGCGCTGCGTTACGAGGCGCAGCTGCAGCAATGCGGATATCGCTGAGGCGGAAGCACAGGCGAATGCCGGCTTAAAAGCCGGCATAGCGCAGACATCCAGCTAAGCGTTATAAGCCGCCAGAAAACCCCTGACCGCATCGATCTCGCCGGAGCGGATTTCATGCCCGCCCGGATGCCACACGGTTTCCACCGTGCCGCCCTGCGCCTTGAGGCTCTCTCCCAGCGCCTTCGTCAGCGGCACCGGGCAGATCGGATCGCGCTCGCCAGCCGTGATCAGCACCCGGCGCGAGGCCTTGGCGGGGGAAATCTTCGGTTCGAACGGGATGAGCGGATGCATCAGCACCGCCGCATCGAAAAGCCCGGGTTCTTCGATCAGCACATTGGCGAGAATATTCGCACCATTGGAAAAGCCGAGGCCGATGACCGGACCGGCTTGATAATGCTCCCGGTTCGCCTTGACGAAATCGGCCATCTTGCCGGTCGCCCGTTGAAGGTCGGCCATGTCGTAGACGCCCTCTCCCGTGCGCCGGAAAAACCGCGCCGCACCGTGTTCGGAAACATCGCCGACGGGTGAGAGAATGGTGGCCTCAGGCAGCAGGCGGGAACCGAAATCGAAAAACTGGTTCTCATCACCGCCCGTGCCGTGCAGCAAAACGAAAAGCGGAGCACCGGCAGCACCGGCGCGGGATTTGTGGAAATAGCTGTCGCTGGTCATGGGAGAATCCTTTCTGGAAGGAAGAAGTTCAACGGCATCCGCGCGGCCTCTCAGCCAAGCGCGAAAATCTCACGTGGAGCGAGGGGCTTCCGCTGGTTTCTTCTCCCCGAACGGGGAGAAGAAATACGAGGCAATGTCCTGCCAAACGCTATCGAGAGGTTAAACCGCCTTCTCGTCTCCCAGCGGCTCCAGCTGCTTTTCCAGCATGGGGCGCAGATGCGCATGCTGGCTCGGCAGTTTCAGTGCCTCGCCGAGATGGGCGGTGTCCTCGTCACGGTCGAAACCGGGCTCGTTGGTGGCCACTTCGAACAGCACGCCGCCCGGCGTGCGGAAATAGATCGCCCAGAAATAATCGCGGTCGATCACCGGCGTCACCTGATAACCGGTATCCATCAGCGCCTTGCGCACCTCAAGCTGCTTTTCGCGGTTGTCGACCGCAAAGGCGATGTGGTGCACGGAGCCTGCACCCAGCCGGGCGCCGGAGATATTCGGCATGGTTTCGATGTCGATGAAGTCGGCACCGTTGCCGCCGGGAATACCGAGGCGCAGCACGCCGTCCTGACGATCCACTTCCTCATAGCCCATGAATTTCAAAAGCTCGGCGGTGGCACCTTCATCGCGAAGTCGCAGCGACGCGCCCTGAAAGCCACGGATAGCCTGATCCTCGCCGACGCCGTTGCCGGTCCACTGCGCGCGGTTGTCGTCCCTGACCTCGACCAGCGCAAAACCGTCTCCGTCAGGTCCGGCAAAATGCAGGCGCTTGTTGCCGAAGGCCTCATCGGCCTTCAGGCCGTCCAGGCCGGCTTTCGAAAGACGCTCCTGCCAGTAGCCGAGCGATCCTTCCGGAACGGAAAACAGCGTCGCGCCCACCTCGCCGGTGCCGGGACGGCCACGGGCGATATGCGGGAATGGGAAATAGGTCATGACGGAGCCGGGCGTGCCGACCTCATCGCCATAATAGAGATGATAGACGTCGGGCGCGTCGAAATTGACGGTCTTCTTCACCCGGCGCAGGCCGAGCGTGTCGGTGAAAAATCCGTTGTTCTGGCGCGCGCTGGCCGCCATCGAGGTGACGTGGTGCAGGCCCTTGATCTGGTTGAGCATGATTAAACCCCTTTTCGCCTGGCAGGCCTCGCAATCGGGCCTGCCCTGTTCATGGCGTAAAGATGGGGTAAGAGCCGCCTCCGGCATAGAGTGGGCAACGGGAACGGATTGTTCCCGATCGGTGAACAATAAAATCGACTGTTCAATCAGCCGCGCAAGGCGGCATCAATGATCGTCCGCAGCGCCCATCGTCCAGTAACCGACAGCGCGCAGCGCCGCCTTCGGCAAAGCGATCTCATCGGTCAGGAAGGATTTTGCCGCCCGTGCCTCGGATTTCTCGCAGGCGACAAAGACATGCAGGCCGTCATGATCCGCACTCCAGGCGTGATCGCGCAGCGCCTTTTCAAGGAGGCCGGAGGTCCCGGCGGGCTTACCGCGGCGATAAAGCCATGTCCACTCGACATCGGCCGCGCAGACGATCTCCTGCCGCTCGGCCTCGTTGTCGATCTCGGCATAGACGTGGAGCTTCTTGCCAGCCGGCATTTCGGCCGCCATGCGCAGCATCACCGGCAGCGCGGTTTCGTCACCGGCAAAGACGTAGCGATCCGCCTCCGGGCAGGTGCCGCTCGGGCCGATGATGCCGAGAACATCGCCCGGCTTCGCGGTCGCGCCGAAGGTGGCGCCCGGCATATCGTCACCCTCATGCATGACGAAGTCGATATCCACCTCGCCGCGACCGATATCGCCGGAACGGATGGTATAGACACGCCGCATCAGAAGATCGTCACCCGTCGGCCAGACGATGGCCCCGGTGGGCGCGAGATAGGGCCAGACCGGCGCGCGGGCCTGATCCGGCACCAGCAGCAGGCGCACATGCATGCCGCCCGTTACCAGCCTTTCGATGCCGCTTTCGACCGACACCACAAGCCGGCGCATATGCGGCGTGAGGTTATAGGCGCGGGCAACCTTGCCGACGAAGAGATTGGGCAATTCGCGCTGGTAGGCCCCATGGCCGCTCCAGCGGAAATCCAGCCCGGTCTCACCGGAAAACTCGACAATATGCTCGGCCACCATGGCCTTGACCGACATCAATATATGTTCGGAAATGCAGCTGACCCGGGCTGCGAACCGGCCGCCTTCGGCGCTGAAGCTGCCGTGGCCGTATTCCGTCTTGAAGCGCACCGTCGGGCCTTCCCGCTCCATCTCCATATGCTCGGAAAAATGATCCTCGAAGGCATCGACGATCGACAGCGGATCGGGCAGCGGAACGGAGGTTTCTGCAGACAGGAGAGACACGGGCATAATCCTTCACTTTATAGTCCGGTTATCTTTAATCCCGAGACCGGCAAAGCGTAAAGGTATTTATGAGTATCTAGAGAAGGTTTTTATCGCTTTCCGCCACATCAGGCAATTGCCAGTCGATTGGCGGGCGCCCGTGGGAGACAAGAAAGGCATTTGCCTTGGAAAAATGGCCATTGCCGAAAAAGCCGTTATGGGCAGACAGCGGCGAAGGATGCGGCGAGCGCAGCACCAGATGTTTCTTCTGATCCACGAAGGCCGCCTTCTTCTGGGCATAGGAACCCCAGAGCAGGAACACCACATGATCGCATTCGTCATTGACGGCGCGGATGACGGCGTCGGTGAACCTTTCCCAGCCCTGCCCCTGATGTGAGGCGGCGCGCGATTCTTCCACCGTCAGCACGCTGTTGAGAAGCAGCACGCCCTGTTTCGCCCAGCTTTCCAGAAAACCATGATTAACCGGACGAATGCCCAGATCAGCCTGCAGTTCCTTGTAGATATTGACGAGTGACGGCGGAATGCGCACGCCGGGCCGCACCGAAAAGCACAGCCCATGCGCCTGGCCAAGCCCATGATAGGGGTCCTGCCCCAGAATGACGACCTTGACCTCATCCAGCGGCGTCAGATCCAGCGCCCGGAAATATTCAGGTCCCCTGGGAAAGATGCGCTTGCCGGCGGTTTTCTCGGCAAGCAGGAAATCCTTGAGCTTCTGCATGTAGGGACTGGCGAATTCGCTGGAAAGAACGCGTTTCCAGCTGTCTTCGAGTTTGACGCCTGCCTCTGCCATGCCCGTCTCTCCCATAATGGTGCTTATTTGAACCGGTTGCCGCGCTGCAGCACTTCGATCTTGTAACCATCGGGATCGCAGATGAAAAAGTATTTTGCGAAAGGCTGGCCCTTGTAATCGGCTTCAATGATCTTGCCGGGAGAAAGACCGATCTCGGTGAAGCGCTGGTGTTCGCCGTCCACATCGGCAACGCTGACGGCAAGATGACCATAACCGTCCCCCAGCGCATAGGGCACTTCACGACCCTTGTTGACGGTCAGTTCCAGCTCGAAATCGCCCTCGGCACTGCTGAGATAGATCAGCGTGAAATTCTCGAACTCGGCGCGTTCCGCAACCTCAAGCCCGAAAGCCTGCGTGTAAAATTCCACCGAACGCTTTTCGTCCAGCACCCGGACCATCGAGTGGATCAGCTTGGCCATGGTGTTTTCCTTCTTCTTCCTGTTGACGGTCCGGTTATGCTCCGGACATCGCGGCCCAAGGGGATAAAGACAGTGCGCCGCGCTTTCAACCCTAAAGGCGCCTTGCGACGAAACGTAACGCTCCGATCACGCCAAATGTGATGGCGAAGCCCTCCGGTTTTGTCGGTGCGGCAAGGGCCTGCGGCAACAAGGGGCACGGTTTTCACGGCCCCGCTCTATCCTGAGTGGATAAGTCATGATACCGGCATATCCATGCGCCTTGTTTACCTCTGTCTTGGCTGGCTTATGGTCGCGACCGGCATTGTCGGCGCGTTTCTTCCCGTTTTGCCCACCACGCCCTTTCTGCTTCTGGCGCTCTGGTGTTTCTCCCGCTCTTCGCCGAAGCTCGAGGCATGGCTTCTGGCCCATCCCAGGTTCGGCCCGTCGCTTCGGCAATGGCGCGAACGCGGCGCAATCGCCCGCAAGGCCAAGATCGCGGCCTTGTCGGCCATGATGGTGAGTTACGCCGCTTTCTGGTTCCTGAGCGACCCGCCGCTTCTGCGCGCGGCCATCGTCGGTGCCGTCATGCTCTGTTCCGCGCTCTTCATCGCCACCCGCCCGGAAAGCTGAACGCGCTCCTAACGATGCCGCGACTGCGGCAACACATAAGGAATGTGCCGCGCCGGCAACCGGCCAACGACGCCGCCAATGCCATAGACCCGCGCGATCGTCTCGTCGCTGATCGTTTCCAGCGATGGCCCGCTCGCCGTCACCCGGCCGCCATGCATGACGATCAGTTGATCGGCAAATTCCGCCGCAAGGTTGAGATCGTGCAGGATGGCAAGCACCAGCCCGCCGCCGCTCGCAAAATCGCGCGCCGTTTCAAGCACGGAGATCTGGTGGCCGATATCGAGGCTGGCCGTCGGCTCGTCGAGAAAGAGCGCCCGTGCCTGGCCGTTTTCCACCGGAAAGGGCACCTGCGCCAGCGCCCGGGCAAACTGCACCCGCTGCTGCTCGCCGCCCGACAGCATGTTGTAGGACCGCTGCTCGAAACCGCGCAGGCCGGCCTTGGCAAGCGCCCGGCGGGCCTGTTCTTCCGGCGCGCGTGCCCCCTGCGCCACCGCCCCCATGCGCACGATTTCAAGCGCGGTAAAGGGAAACGCAAGCTGGGTGCTCTGCGGCAGCACGGCGCGCAGACGGGCAAGCTGCACCGGCGTGAACTGCGCCAGGGCCGCATCATTATAGGTCACTGAGCCGCCCTCGGCGCGCATCTCGCCCGACAGAACCTTCATCAGCGTGGATTTGCCGGCACCGTTCGGGCCGATGATGACATTGACCCTGCCCGGCTTCAGATCGACGCTGACCTCGTCCAGCAGGCGGCGGCCGGAACGGATGAGGGTGAGGTTTTCGGCCCGGATCATGACGCATTCCGCATGGAAAAGCCGCCGCGGCCCAGCAGCAGGAACAGGAAGACCGGCGCGCCGATGAGTGCCGTCACCACGCCGATCGGCAGTTCCGCCGGAGCCGCCACCGTGCGGGCGAAACTGTCGGCCAGAAGCAGAAGCGCGGCGCCGCCCAGCGCCGAGGCCGGCAGCAGGAAGCGATGCGACGGGCCGATGGCGAGACGCAGGAGATGCGGCACCACGATGCCGACAAAACCGATGGAACCGGCCGCCGCGACACTTGCCCCGCAGGCGGCGGCAACGGCCAGGATGACGGCCCGCTTCAGCCGCTGCACCGGAATGCCCATGTGGAAAGCCGCCGCATCGCCAAGGATCAGCGCATCCAGCCCGCGTGCGACGAAGGGAATGATGGCCAGCACGACGATGATGAAGGGCAAGGTGGCCAGCACCTTGGCGGGTGTTGCCCCGCCCAGCGAACCGAGCGACCAGAAGGTGATGTCGCGCAATGCCCGGTCATCGGCCACGAAGATCATCAGGCCGGTCAGCGCGCCGCTGATTGCCGCAACCGCGATACCCGCCAGAATGAGCGTGGTGGTGGAGGTGGCGCCATCCTTCGTGGCGATCAGATAAAGCACCCAGGTATTCAGGAGCCCGCCAAAAAACGCCATCAGCGGCAGGAAATGCGGGCCGAAGAACACCGCAACCGTGGCAAGCGCGCCTTCCCCGAGGGAAATGGCCGCAACCGCGAACAGGGCGGCACCCGAGGTGACACCAACAATGCCGGGGTCGGCAAGCGGATTGCGGAACAGGCCCTGCATCATCGCGCCGGAGACGCCAAGCGCCGCACCGATCAGCATGCCAAGCGCGGTGCGTGGCAGGCGCACGGCTTCGAGAATGATCCTGTCACGGGCATCGAGCCCGGCCGCGCCACCGGTAAGATAAGCGAAGAGTTCGGAAATGCCGACGCCCGTGGGGCCGCTGACAAGCGACACGCCACAGGCAAACAGCAGGATGCCGACGAGCACGACAAGCGTGATGACCGCCTGCCGCGACCTGTCGCCCGGAACGGCGCCTTCGGCGGAACTCAAGGCGGCAAGGCTCACGGCTTCACCACGTCAGGGTACAGCTTGTTTGCCAGCTCGCGACCGGCGGCCGGCGTGCGTGGACCAAAGCCGATGAGATAAAGCCCGTCCATGCTGATCAGTGCCTTTTCAGCGGCGGCCGGTGTGGACTGGAAGGCAGGAAGCGCAAAAAGCTCGGCGGCCTTGGCGGCATGGTCGCCGCGCGCCATGGTCAGCACCACATCGGGTGCTGCGGCGATGACGGCCTCATCCGTCAGCGGCTTGTAACCGCTGATCTCCTCAGCCGCGTTGATGCCGCCGGCCATTTCGATGATCGCCGCAGCTTCCGTATCCTTGCCCGCCGCCATGATGCGGCCACCGGCGCTGGAGAGCACGAAGAGAATACGCTTCCGGCCCTTTTCCGGCACGGCCGAAACATCTTTCGCCAGCGCATCGAGCCCGGCCCTTGTGTCCGCGGCCAGCGCCTTCGCCTTGTCGGAAAGACCAACGGCCGCGCCGATATCCTCGATCTTCTTCGGTATGGCGTCACCGCGCGGCGGCGTATCGACGGTGACGAAAGGCACGGCGCTCGCCTTCAGGATGGCGATGACATCGGCCGGGCCGGAACCGTCTTCGGAGAGGATGAGATCGGGCTTCTGCGACAGGATGCCCTCCGACGACAGCGCCCGCATATAGCCGATATCCGGCTTGGCCAGTGCGTCGGCCGGATAGCTGCTGGTGCTGTCACGCGCCACGACACGGTCCTGCGCACCCAGCGCATAAAGGATTTCCGTCACCGTTCCACCCACCGCGACAATACGTTTCGCTTCCGGATTGCCCTTGTCCGAAGCCATGGCAGCCAGCGCCGCAAAGGCGATTGCGGCAGGCACGAGGGCGGCGAAAACGAGCGAACGAAGGCGAAAATTCAACATGGCGCGATCCTGAAACACAAAGGCACACGGGCGGGCGCGGGTTTGCCCGCGCCATTTAACTTGAGTTCTTTGCACATGTTTATGAGCCGCGCAATCGATAAGTGGAGTAAATTTGTTCGCTTTATCGTGAGCCTCTTCCCAACCCGGACCGAGCTAGATATCCTGACTGAAACAGGAAACTTAAAGGGAGACTTTCATGTTTATCGCAATGAACCGCTTTCGTGTCGTGCCGGGTTACGAGGAAACCTTCGAATCCATCTGGCGCGAGCGCAAGTCGCACCTCAGCGAATTGCCGGGCTACATCGAATTCCACATGCTGAAAGGCCCGAAGGCGGACGACCACACGCTTTATGCCTCGCACACCGTATGGGCCACCAAGGATGATTTCCTTGCCTGGACGAAATCCGAACAGTTCCGCGCCGCCCACGCCAGGGCCGGTGATAACCGCGGCAAGGTCGAATATCTCTCCGGCCCGCATTTCGAAGGCTTCGACGTCATCATCCATGAAGACAAGAATGGCGAACGCCGTTCGATTGCCGCCTGAGGCCACCGATGAGCATCGCAGCCCAAAAGACCGATGACCGGCAGGCCCGCGCCGCTGCCGCCCTTGCCGAAAAGCCCGACGGTATCGTCGAAGCCATCGCCGCCAAGGCCGAGGTGACGCCGGCCGAAATTCTGGCGATCCTGCCGCAAGGCGCCGCCGTTTCCGCTGCCGCCGACCGCTTCGACGCGATCTGGAACGAGATGCGCGGCTGGGGCGAAGTCCTCATGATCGTGCAGACCGGCGATATCGTGCTGGAAGTGCCCGGCCACCTGCCGGAAGGCACGGAAAGCCACGGCTGGTTCAACATCCATGGCGACAGCCCGATCGGCGGTCACATCAAGAAGGATAATTGCGCCGGCATCACCTTCGTCGACCGCGGTTTTCATGGCCGCCGCTCCTGTTCCGTCTGGTTCATGAATGCCGCCGGCGGCGCCATGTTCAAGATTTTCGTCCGCCGCGACGAAAACAAGGAATTGCGCGCCGAGCAACTGGCGAAGTTCGAAGCATTGCGGGACGGTTTCCGCGGCTGAGGTGAGCCGGAGGCTGCACTCCGAGGAATTGCTTTCCGTGGCTGCGGCGACCTCTCCTAGCCCTCATTCCTGTGCTTGTCACAGGAATCTAGTCAGCCCAAGTCCTTGGGCTGAAAAGACTCCTCTGCCGCGTGGACACGCGGGGGCTGGATTCCTGTGACAAGCACAGGAATGAGGGTGGAGATGTCTCGGCTCTCGCAATCGCACACGCCATCACCCACCCCGAACCTCTCCTCGAGCATTCAGGGGAACATCATCGGTTCATCGCCCGTTCAGTGCCGTTTTCTATCATCCGTTGAAATTCGAACGGAAACCGCACGGAGCAAGCACCATGAATGATCGCCAGCCTCTTCTTTCGCGCCGCAGTTTCGCCGGGCTTGTTGCGCTCGCCCCGCTTTTTGCGGCAGGCGGCGCGGCGGCCGCACCGGCAAGCCTGCGCGGCAGCGTCTCCTATCGTGAACGCATCGCCCTGCCGCCGGGCGCAACTGTGACAGTGCGCTTGATCGATGTCTCGCGGGCGGATGCGCCGTCGCAGACCATTGCCGAAACCACAATTCGCCCGCGCGGCCAGGTGCCTGTGCCCTTCGTGCTGCGTTATGACGACCGCGACATCAGGGGCCGCCGCTCCTATGCGCTGAGTGCCGAAATCCGTGACCGCGACCGGCTGCTTTTCACCACCACGCAGCGCTACTCGGTACTGACAGGCGGCCGAGATAATACCGACCTCATGCTGGAGCGTGTAGGTGCCGGCCCCGGCAGGCCGGAACCGGAAGCCGGCATTGACGGGCGCTGGCTGGTGCAGGACATCAGAGGCGAGCGGGTTCGCGGCCGCCGCCAGGCAACGCTTGAAATTTCCCGCGAGGGCCGCGTGTCAGCCAATGCCGGCTGCAACGGCATCGGCGGCGAAGTGAAAATCAGCCGCAACCGCGTCGATTTCGGCCGGATGATTTCCACCCAGATGGCCTGCGCTCCCGATATCATGCGCCAGGAACGGCAGTTCATCGATGCGCTGGAGGGCGCGCGCTCCTTCAGGCTGGAACCGCGCCGAGGCACGCTGGAACTGATCGATGGCCGTGGCCGCACGGCCATGCGCCTGCGCCGCGCCTGAGGCCGGTAGCGACCCCGCTGCAACGCCTGCCGCCGCCGTGCTGGCCGTGGAACATTCCATGTCGCTTCCGGCACGGCGCGGGTGCCTTTCCCGTTTTATGACTTTGGCTGCGTTCGTCTTGGCGCTTTGCTCTGCCGCCAAGCTGCGCTATGGAACGCGCCGAACTGCGCCGGTTCATCCCGGCGCGAAGCCTCTGAGGGAAAACGCATGACATCCTATGTTCTGACAGTAGCCTGCAAATCGACCCGCGGCATCGTCGCCGCGATTTCCGGTTATCTGGCGGAAAAAGGCTGCAACATCGTCGACAGTTCGCAGTTCGACGATCTGGAAACCGGCAAGTTCTTCATGCGCGTCTCCTTTATTTCGGAAGAAGGCGCTTCACTTGAGGCCATTACCGAAGGTTTTCAGCCGGTGGCGAAAAAATTCGGCATGGAGGCTGATATCTACCCGGATGGCCAGCGCATGAAAACGATGCTGATGGTGTCGCGTTTCGGCCATTGCCTCAACGACCTGCTCTATCGCTGGAAGATCGGCGCGCTGCCGATCGACATCGTCGGTGTCGTCTCCAACCATTTCGATTATCAGAAAGTGGTGGTCAACCACGACATCCCCTTCCACCACATCAAGGTGACGAAGGAGAACAAGCCGAAGGCCGAAGCCCAGCTGATGGACCTGGTAGAGACCAGCGGCACGGAACTCGTCGTGCTCGCCCGTTACATGCAGGTTCTCTCCGATGACCTGTGCCGCAAGATGTCGGGCAAAATCATCAACATCCACCACTCCTTCCTCCCCTCCTTCAAGGGTGCCAACCCCTACAAGCAGGCCTATGAGCGCGGCGTGAAGTTGATCGGCGCAACGGCGCACTATGTCACCGCCGATCTCGACGAAGGCCCGATCATCGAACAGGACACGGTGCGCATCACCCACGCGCAATCGGCCGAAGACTATGTCTCGCTTGGCCGCGACGTGGAAAGCCAGGTGCTGGCCCGCGCCATCCACGCCCACATCCACCACCGCACCTTCATCAACGGTAACCGCACCGTGGTCTTCCCGCCAAGCCCTGGAAGTTATGCTTCGGAACGGATGGGATAAGCCCCGAGACCAGCCAGAGAGCCCGTGATCAGGGATTTGGCGCGAACCACAAGCGTGTTATGGTTCCCCGGCCGGTTCGCACCGGCCGCTCTTTGAAATCGCAGCGATTTTTTTATAATCAGGACCTGCCAGCCCCGCAGGCTCTTCCCTCGCGCATCGCCGTTCGCGCAATCCGCGTTTTTTCCGCAGTCAATTCCGGGGCTTCAGACTCCGGCAGTCGCCTCCTTCGCGGAGGCGTGGATTGAAACCCGTTTTGCCGCCGGCACCATCACCAGCACGGCGAGTCGCCTCCTTCGCGGAGGCGTGGATTGAAACCTGGCGGTGTGTTCCGTCTTGCCAATGATGAGGCTGTCGCCTCCTTCGCGGAGGCGTGGATTGAAACAGCGGCCAAATCGAGAGCGGCCACAAGCGTCAGACGTCGCCTCCTTCGCGGAGGCGTGGATTGAAACTTGAACTGCACCACGATGATCTTTTCGGCATATGGTCGCCTTATTCGCAGGGGCGTGAATTGAAACCGCCTGGGCGTCGTCAACAACGTCATCCAGACGCTGGCCTCTCTTGCGGAGGGCTGGGCTAAAACAGGGCATAGGTCAATTGATGGGCCGCCTGAATATGTCGCCCCCGGAGCGAGGATTGAAACGCCGCAGCACCCGCCAAACAGGAAGGCACAAAGCCCCTCACCTCACCCCACCAAACACCACCCGCGCCCTCAACCCGCGCCCGCCCGCACCATCCTCCAGCGTCAGCCGCCCGCCGAACAGCCCGGCGATCTCCTCGATGATCGCAAGGCCGAGGCCGGCGCCGGGGGCGGCGTTGGCTTCGCCTCGGGCGAAGCGCTGGCGCACCATGGCGCGTTTTTCCGGTGGGATGCCGGGGCCGTTATCTTCCACTTCCAGCCAGACCGTGCCCGTCTCCCCGCCGACGCGCACGGTGACTTCCGCGCCGCGCCCGGCATAGTTGATGGCGTTGGAAACGAGATTACCGATCAGTTCGCCGATCAGGAGCGGCTCAGCGAGAATGGTCGCCTCGCCCTCGCCTTCGAAACCGAGGTCAATGCCGGCGTCGGCCGCGCGCGGCACGAAATCGGCGGTCACGTTCTGGGCAACGGCCACGAGATCTATCGCGGAAAAATCGTGTTTTTCGCTGGAGCCGGCGGCGTCGATATTGGCCATGCGCAGAAGCTGGGCGAGAATATGTTCGGCATGCGCCACTGACGCGCCGCCCTTCAGCGCCGCCGCCTGCGCTTCCTCTAAACTTCCGGCACGGGCGGAAAGGGCGAGCTGGGTGCTGATGATGGCAAGCGGTGTGCGCAGCTGGTGGCTGGCATTGCCGGTGAAATGCCGGAGCGCGTCCAGCGCCGATTGCAGCCGCACCATGAAGGAATTGACGGTCTCCACCAGATTTTCCACCTCCACCGGCACGGATTGACGGATGGGGTGCAGGTCGTTCGGGCTGCGCTCGGCAATGGCTTCGCTGAGCCGGTAAAGCGGCCTGAGCGAAATCGTCACCGCGATCCAGACGATGATCGCCGCCCCCACAATCATCAAAAGCAGCCGCAGCGCGGAACGCAGAATGATGGCCTGCGCCAGCTGGCTGCGGGCAATGGTGGTTTCGGCGACCGTTACGGAAAACGGCACGGAATTGATGCCGGTGGAAGCGAAACGCCTGATAGCGGCAATACGGATCGGCTCGTCGCGAAACACCGCATCACGATAGGCGGGCGTATCGCCATTCGTGTTCTCCACCGTCGGCAGGTTCTGGTAACCGGTGAGGAATTGCCCGTTCGGCCCGTCGACACGGTAAAACACCCGGTCCTGCGCCGCAGATGTCAGCATTTCCAGCGCGACATAGGGAATGTCGACTTCCAGCGAGCCATCCTCGGCCACCACCACCCGCTCGGCAATGGCAAGTGCAGAACCGGAAAGCACCCGGTCGGAGACGACATTGGCGGTGTTGACCGCCTCGCGCCAGGTATCGGTCAGCGCAATGCAGCCGATGATAGCGGTGGAAATGAGAAGCCAGCCTAAAAGTCGCCGCCTGAGCGAATAGGCGGCCTGTCTCATTCAGCCATCTCCGGCAGCTTTTCCAGATAATAACCGATGCCGCGCGCCGTCTTCACCGTCAGCCCGTGGGGAGCGAGCCGCTTGCGCAGGCGGCTGACATATTGCTCGATGGCATTGGCGGAAATATCGTCATCGAAGCCGGTCAGCGACTGCACGATCGCCTCCTTGGCGACGACCTTGCCGGCCCGCATGAACAGCACTTCCAGCAGCGCCACCTCGCGCGCCGGAATATCGAGCGGACGCCCATCGGCCGAAAAGGTGCGCGATGTCAGATCGAACAGCACCTTGCCGAAACTGAGCGCCGAGGAGCGCAGGCCAGCATTGCGGCGCAGCAGCACCCGCACCCTTGCCTCGAATTCGGTGATATCGAACGGCTTGATCATGTAGTCGTCGGCGCCGAGATCGAGCCCCTTGACCTTTTCCTCCGGCGTGCCACGCGCCGTCAGGATCAGCACCGCCGCCTTGTCCTGGCGCGAACGCATGGAGCGCAGCACCTCGATACCGTCCATCTCAGGCAGGTTGAGATCGAGAATGACCAGATCAAAACTTTCAGCCGCAATCGCCGCATCGGCGGAAGCGCCGTCGGAAACCACGTCCACCGCATAGCCGCTGCCGCGCAGCAGCGCCGAAAGACCCTCCGACAGCACCTGATTGTCCTCGACCAGCAAAATACGCAAATCTTCCTCCTGCAGCATTCCCGAGTTTAACCAAGCCCTTACCGCTTGTGAATGGCAAGCGCCTGCGGCATGATCTTTTCCATGCGTATCTGTCTTCTTCTTTGCCTCTGTCTCTGCATGGCCTCACCCGCGCTTGCGCAGGTTGCCGTTTTTCCGGCCCCCTCAGGCAAGGCGGATGCGCAAACGCTGGTGGTCTATTCCTCTCTGGATGAACCTTTGGCAACGCCGATGATCGAAGGTTTCCAGAAGGCCAATCCCGATATCGCCGTCCATTACGAGGATATGCTGACCGGCGAAATCTATGACCGCATCGTCAAGGAAACCGATGCCGGCAAACAGACGGCCGATTTCGCCTTCTCTTCCGCCATGGATCTGCAGGTAAAATTGAGCAATGACGGTTACGCCCAGCGCTCGGATCTCGCCATGAGCGCCCGCTGGCCCGCCTGGGCCAACTGGCGCAACACCGCCTATGCGCTGACCTTCGAGCCGGCGGTCTTCGTGTATCACAAGCCGAGCTTCACCACCGAAAAGCCGCCCGCCACCCGTGCCGAATTCGTCAATTACCTCGAACACCACGCCAAGGAGGTACATGGCCGCATCGCCACCTACGATATTGAGCGCTCCGGTGTCGGCTTCCTGTTCATGTCGCGGGACCAGGAGCAGTTCGGCGATATATGGAGCGTCATCAAGGCCATGGGGGCCGCAGGCGTGAAGGTCTATTCCACCTCCTCGGCCATTCTGGAGCGCGTTTCCGACGGCCGCTTCGTGCTGGGCTACAATATTCTCGGCTCCTATGCGGCGGACTGGGCCTCACGCCACCCCGATGTCGGCATCGTCTTGCCCAAGGATTATACCGTGGTCATGTCGCGCATCGGGCTGGTGCCGGAAGCCGCCGCCAATCCCGAACTCGGCCGCCGTTACCTCGAATTCTTCATGTCCAAGGAAGGCCAGACGATCATGGCCCGGCAATTGCAGATCCCGGCCGTCAGCCCGGAAGTGGCGGGCGAAAACACCGCCAACACCATGCAGGCCATCCACGGCGCACAATTGCGCCCCGTCCCCGTCAGCCCCGGCCTGATGGTCTATCTGGACCAGGTCAAGCGCAGCCGGCTGATCGAGCGCTGGAACGAGGCGTTGCGCTCGCAATAGGTTTGAGCGCCTCACCATCCCTCATTCCTGTGCCTGTCACAGGGATGAGGCAGCAGCAAGCTTCGAAAGCGCTGACCCGGCACACCACTGTGGACGTCCGGTAAAAATTAATAGAGAGTAAATGCGCAAGGACTTGCGTAGCGTCAGTTAGATGACAGCTTTTTGTGGTGCTCTGCAATCCTTCTTCATTCCGTGGAGGCGGAAGAAGATGCGGGAGGAAATCTTGAGGATTGCCAAGGCCCTGCGCTGAGTTCTCAGCGCCGGCACAGATGCGCCCTGAAGCCCCCTTCCGCATAAACGAAAAACGACGCCCAAAAGGGCATCCTGAGGAGGGTTTTCCAAGTGAAACATTTTCTTATCGGCACATTTCTGGCGGGCGTGATCGCTCTTCCGGCGGTTGCAGCTGATTACACCATCATTGCCCCGGCAAATCCCGGCGGCGGCTGGGACCAGACCGCGCGTTCCCTGCAGACCGTGCTGCAGGAAGAAGGCATTTCCAAGAGCGTTCAGGTGCAGAACGTACCGGGTGCCGGCGGCACCATCGGCCTTGCGCAGTTCGCCAGCCAGCAGAAGGGCAATCCGAACGCCCTCATCGTCGGCGGCTACGTGATGGTCGGCGCAATCCTCACCAACAATGCACCGGTCACCCTCAAGGACGTGACGCCGATTGCCCGCCTCACCGGCGAATATGAAGCGATCGTCGTTCCGGCATCCTCGCCGCTAAAGACCATCGGCGACCTCGTTGACCAGCTCAAGAAAGACCCCGGCAGCGTGTCCTGGGGCGGCGGCTCCGCCGGCGGCACCGACCATATCGCGGTTGGCCTGATCGCCAAGGCAGCCGGCGTCGATCCGACCAAGATCAACTACATCGCTTACTCCGGCGGTGGCGAAGCACTTGCCTCGATCCTCGGCTCGCAGGTTACGGCCGGCATTTCGAGCTATGGTGAATTCGAAAGCCAGGTAAAGGCCGGCACGCTGCGTCTGCTTGCTGTTTCCAGCGAAGAGAAGCTGGAAGGCGTCGACGCACCGACGCTGAAGGAAAGCGGCCTTGATGTCGTCGTGCAGAACTGGCGCATGGTCGCCGCTCCTCCCGGCCTGACGCCGGAACAGGAAAAGGCCGTCAATGCCGACGTCGAAAAGCTGGCGAAGTCCGCCAAGTGGCAGGAAACCCTGAAGACCAAGAGCTGGATGGACACCTATCTCGCCGGTGACGAGTTCAAGGAACAGCTTGCCAAGGACACTGCCGCCACCGAAACGATCCTCAAAGACATCGGACTGGTAAAATGAGCCAGGGTTCCAACCCTTCACAACATCAAAAGCGCCGCCCTGACTGGGCGGCGCTGGTGATTGCCATCGCCCTCGTCGCCATCGCCTGCGTGATCTTCTGGGACAGCGCCCGTCTCGCCAGCGTCACCGGCTATTCGCCGGTTGGCCCGGCAACGGTGCCTTATGCCATCGGCTTCTGTCTTGTCGGCCTGGCGCTGTGGACGGCCGTTGAGGCCTGGCGCGGCGATTTTCCCGAACGCGACAGGCAGGAAATCGCCCCGGTCGTCTGGGTCGTCGCCGGCCTTGCCGCGCAGATGCTGCTGTTGAACGTAGCGGGTTTCTCCATTGCCACGGGTCTGCTGTTTGCCTTCACGGCGCGCGCCTTCGGCAAACGCAAGCTCTGGTATTCGATCCCCATCGGCGTCGTCCTGAGCTTTGCCATCTGGTTCATTTTTGCGCGCCTGCTGCAGCTTTCGCTGCCCGCCGGACCTCTGGAACGGCTGTTCTTCTAACAGCCATTCCAGCCAAATTCGAGATCACAGGAAACCGCAGGCGCGCGATGACGCACGCCAGCCGTTCCGCCCGCCCATCGGGTCCACTTTGGGGGACATCTGTCCATGAGTACGTTTGAATTCCTGCTGCACGGTCTTGAGGTTGCTGCCCAACCCATGAACCTGCTCTATGCGCTGATCGGCGTCACGCTCGGCACCGCCGTCGGCGTTCTGCCCGGTATCGGCCCGGCGCTGACGGTCGCGCTGCTTCTGCCTGTCACCTACCGGCTCGATCCCGCCGGCTCGCTCATCATGTTCGCGGGCATCTATTATGGCGGCATGTATGGCGGATCGACCACCTCGATCCTGCTCAACACGCCGGGCGAAAGCGCCTCGATCGTCACAGCGCTCGAAGGCAACAAGATGGCCCGCAAGGGCAGAGGCGGCCCGGCGCTTGCCACCGCCGCCATCGGCTCCTTCGTCGCAGGCCTCATCGCCACCATCGCGCTCGCCTTCATCGCGCCCTATATCGTCAAGCTGGCGCTGGTCTTCGGCCCGCGTGAATATTTCGCGCTGATGGTGCTCGCCTTCGTCACCGTTTCCTCCGCTTTCGGGGATTCGGCACTGCGCGGCCTTACCTCGCTGTTCATCGGTTTTGCGCTTGCCATCGTCGGCATCGACCAGCTGACCGGCCAGACCCGCATGAGCTTCGGCGTTCCCGATCTGCTCGACGGTGTGGAAGTGACGACGCTTGCGGTTGCCATGTTCGCCATCGGCGAAACGCTGTTCATCGTCGCCCAGGGCAGCACCGGCCCCGACAAGGTCGAAGCCGTCAAGGGCTCGGTCTGGATGAGCGCGCAGGACTGGGCACGCTCCTGGAAAGCCTGGTTGCGTGGTACGCTGATCGGCTTCCCCATCGGCGCCATGCCGGCGGGCGGTGCTGAAATCGGCACCTTCCTGTCCTATGCCACCGAAAAGAAGCTGACCAAATATCCGGAAGAGTTCGGTCATGGCGCCATCGAAGGCGTCGCCGGTCCGGAAGCCGCCAACAATGCGTCCGCCGCCGGCACGCTGGTGCCGCTGCTCACACTCGGCCTGCCGACCACGGCAACCGCCGCCATCATGCTCGCCGGCTTCCAGCAATATGGCCTGCAGCCCGGCCCGCTGCTGTTCGCCACCAATCCGCAGCTCGTCTGGGGCCTGATCGCCAGCCTGTTCATCGCCAACCTGATGCTGCTGGTGCTCAACCTGCCACTCGTTGGCCTGTGGGTGAAGCTGCTGACCATTCCGAAGCCCTGGCTCTATGCCGGCATCCTGCTGTTTGCGACGCTCGGCACCATCGGCGCCAACCCGTCGGTGTTCGAACTCGGCATGCTGCTCGCCTTCGGTATCCTCGGCTACATCATGCGCATCTTCGGTTATCCGATTGCGCCTGCGGTCGTTGGCCTCATCCTCGGCCCGCTCGCCGAACAGCAGCTGCGCCGCGCACTTGCCATCGGTCAGGGCGACCCGACGGTGCTGTTCACCTCACCGATTGCCGTTGGCCTGTTCATCGTCGCGGCAGCCGCCTTCATCATCCCGCTGATCATGCGCATCCGTGGCCGTGGCGAGGTGCTGACGCAGCTTGCCGCCAACGAGGACTGAGAAACCAGGAACCTCCCAAGGCAACTGGCCCCGCATCCTGCCGGATGCGGGGCTTTTTTATTCACATCAACGGGATATCTGGCGCAGAGGTGACCATGATATAATTCCGGTCCAACCCCAGGAGAAAACCATGCGCAAGATCGCGATCATGATGGTTCTGGCCCTTGCCGGCTGCGCCACCGCCGCTCCCGACGTGGAGCCCATTCCCGGCAGCATCACCTATGGTGGCCAGCCCCGCACCAAACTGACCAAATCCCCCATCGGCAGCACGCTCAGCAATGAATTTGTCATGGGTGACGGGCGGCTGGCGATCGAGACCTACCGGATACAGCCGGACCGCTCCCTGAAGCTGGAGAGACGCGAGATCGTCGGCGACTGGCCGCCCGAGTGAGGCGTGCGGCCAAAGACCGGGTTTGCGACGCGAGTGAAAACGGTGCTTCCGTCATGCTCGGGCTTGTTCCGAGGATGACGTCCGGAGAGATTGCAAACCATGCTCCACCGTCTCCACATTTCCCGCTCACCGCAATTCAGAACCGTTCTAAAACATATTTTTGATTTCCGCCGACCTTGTCAATAAAGCTGATAACGAACATCAAGTTAACCCGACGGAAAGCTTTCCGCCGGTCCAGAACCATATTGCAAGGGACATATTCGTGGCCATCAACTTCACCTTCCCCGTTCGGCTGCTGGCGGCAGCGGCCTTCAGCCTTGGCGCGATGACCGCGGGCGCGCAGGAAATGACGATCAAGCACGCGCAGGGCGAAACCGTGCTGAAAGCGGCACCGAAGAAGGTTCTGGTTCTGGATATTCCCTCGCTCGACAATCTCGATGCGCTGGGCGTCGAGCCGACAGGCGTCGTCGGCTCCAACCTGCCGGCCTATCTGCAGAAATATGCCGACGACAAATATCTGAAGATCGGCACGCTGTTTGAGCCCGATTACGAGGCGATCAATGCGGCTGAAGCCGATCTCGTCATCGTCGGCGGCCGTTCGCGGGCGAAATATCCTGACGTTTCGAAGATCACGCCCGCCATCGACATGTCGATCGATTCCAAGGAATTCATCAACAGCGTCAAAGGCAACATCACCAAGCTCGGCGATATCTTCGGCAAGCAGGAAGAGGCAAGGAAGCTCGACGCCGCCCTCGACGAAAAAGTCGCCAGGCTGAAAGAGATCGCCCCGAATTCCGGCACGGCGATGATCCTCCTGACCAATGCCGGCAAGGTCGGCGTGTATGGCCCGAGCTCGCGCACCGGCTGGCTGCACACCGAAATCGGCTTCAAGCCGGTCGCCGCCGACATTGATGACCGCTTCGACCGCGGCGACGTCGTATCCTTCGAATATCTGGCCGAGGTCAATCCCGAATGGCTGTTCGTGATCGACCGTGACGCCGGCATCGGCCGCGCCACCGACCCCGGCAAGGCCGCCGCGCAGGTGCTGGACAACGAACTGATCCACCAGACCAATGCCTGGAAGAAAAAGCAGATCGTCTATCTCGATCCGCAGGCGGCCTATATCGTCAGCAGCGGTTATACGGCGCTCTCCACCCTGCTCGATCAGGTCTACAAGGCCGTCTCCGAGAAGAAGTAACCCCTGCCAATATCATCAGGGCTCCCGATGGCTTGAGGCCGCCGGGAGCTTTCGCCTTTTCCGGAAACTGCCAACGTGAAGTCCCTTTCACTGATATCAGCCCTTCTTCTGGCCTTGACGCTCGCCATCGTCAGCCTGTTCGTCGGCGTGAGCAACGTTTCGCTCACAACGCTCTTCGCGCCTGATACGAGCGCGGATGCGCTGCGCGTGCTGCTCGTCAGCCGCATTCCGCGCACGCTGGCGCTCATCTTGGCCGGCAGCTCGATGGCGATTGCCGGTCTCATCATGCAGATGCTGGTGCGCAACCGCTTCGTGGAACCTTCGACGGCCGGCACGACCGAATCCGCCGGTCTCGGCCTTCTCGTCGTCACCCTGCTTGCACCCGAAACGCCGATCTTCGGCAAGATGCTGGTGGCAGCCGTTTTCGCGCTCGCCGGCACGGCGCTTTTCCTGCGTATCCTGAGACAGGTGCCGCTGCGCGATGTGCTGCTGGTGCCGTTGATCGGCATCATGCTCGGCGGCGTCATTTCCGCCGTCACCACATTCTTCGCCTATCGTTTCGACCTGCTGCAATCGCTCGGCGCATGGATGACCGGGGATTTTTCCGGCGTGCTGCGCGGCCGTTATGAGTTGCTGTGGGTCGGTTTCATCTTCGCCATTGCCGCCTATCTCGCCGCCGACCGCTTCACCGTGGCCGGCATGGGCCGCGACTTCACCACCAATCTCGGCCTCAACTACCGCCGGGTGATGGCGCTCGGCCTCACCATCGTTTCGCTGGTCAGCGCCGTCGTCGTCGTCACCGTCGGCATGATCCCGTTTCTCGGCCTGATCGTGCCGAATGTCGTCAGCCTGATGATCGGCGACAATATGCGCCGCTCCGTGCCCTGGGTGGCAACGCTTGGCGCGGTCTTCGTGCTTTCCTGCGACATCATCGGCCGAACGGTGCGCGCGCCTTACGAAATACCGATCGGCACCGTGGTCGGCGTCATCGGCAGCGCGCTGTTCCTCTATCTCCTGCTGCGGAAACGCCACCATGCGTGAGAGACATCCCGACCGGCGTGCAAAAACCGTTCTGCTCGTGCTTGCGGCATTGGCATTAATCTCCATGGCCGCCTTCATGACGCTCGGCGCAAAAGGCAGCTGGAGTTTCGTGCTGCCCTTTCGCGGCATCAAGCTTCTGTCGCTCTTGCTGGTGGCCTATGCCATCGCCGTCTCCACGGTGCTGTTCCAGACGGTCACCAACAATCGCATCCTCACCCCTTCGGTGATGGGTTTCGATTCGCTTTACGTGCTGATGCAGACCGGGCTGATCTTCGTCTTCGGCTCGGCAACCGTTGTCATGATCGATCCGCAGCTGAAGTTCATCGTTGAAACCGCGCTGCTCGTCACCTTTTCCGCCCTGCTCTACCGCTGGCTTTTCGTTGGCGCGGAGCGCAGCCTGCATCTTCTCGTACTGGTCGGCATCGTCTTCGGCGTCTTTTTCCGCAGCCTCTCGGGCTTCATGCAGCGCGTGCTCGACCCGAACGAATATACGGTGCTGCAGGACGTGCTCTTCGCCAGCTTCAACTCCATCGATCCCACGCTTCTGACGATCTCGGCGATCATCATCGGTGTCGTGACCATCATCGGGCTGCGCCTCATGCACACGCTCGACGTCCTCTCGCTTGGCCGCGCGACGGCCATCAGCCTCGGCGTCGACTACAAACGCACGGTCACGATCATCCTCGTGCTGGTCTCCGTGCTCGTCGCCGTCTCAACCGCACTCGTCGGCCCGGTCATGTTCTTCGGCCTGCTGGTCGCCGCCCTTGCGCATTATCTCACCGGCAACAGCAAACACGCCTATGTGCTGCCGGCGGCGATCCTGATCGCCGTGATCTGCCTCGTCGGTGGCCAGGTGGTGCTGGAGCGGGTCTTCGCCTTCGATACGGCGCTTTCCATCATCATCGAATTTCTGGGCGGCATCGTCTTTATCGGTCTTATTTTGAAGCGGGGTGCGCGATGATCATCGCCAGTCAGATCAGCAAATCCTATGGCGATACGCTCGTTGTCGACGGCGTCTCCGTCTCCATTCCGGCAGGCGGCGTCACCTCGATCATCGGCCCGAACGGGGCGGGAAAATCGACGCTGCTCTCCATCGTCGCGCGGCTGATGTCCATGGATGCAGGAACCGTGACGGTCGATGGTCTGGATGTGAGCAAGACCGCTTCCGATACGCTGGCAAAACGCCTCTCGATCCTCAGGCAAGACAACCACATCTCCTCGCGCCTGACGGTGCGCGATCTCGTCGGTTTCGGCCGTTACCCCTATTCAAAGGGCCGCCCCACCATGGAAGACAAGGTCCATATCGACCGGGCGCTGGAATATCTCAATCTCGAACCGCTGGCCGGCCGCTTTCTGGACGAGCTTTCCGGCGGCCAGCGCCAGCGCGCCTTCGTGGCCATGGTTCTGTGTCAGGACACGGATTATGTGCTGCTCGACGAGCCGCTCAACAATCTCGACATGAAACATGCCTCCAGCATGATGAAGATCATGCGCAAGGCAGCCGACGAACTGAAGAAGACCGTGGTTCTGGTGTTGCACGACATCAACTTCGCCTCCTGGTATTCCGACACCATCATCGCCATGCGCGAGGGCCGCATCTGCCATCAGGGACCGGCGCAGGAGATCATTCGCCCGGATATCCTCGGGGACATCTACGACATGCCCATCCGCGTCGAGGACATAGACGGCCGGCGCATCTGCCTGTTTTACGAATGACATGATGATTGTGCAGGATTTTCACTGTCGCATTGCCTAACATGGAACAGGGCTACGGCCCCGGACGTTAAACGACGGACTTTTCCAACGCGGCATTCCGTCCGCAACTTCAGGAGACATCGATGAAGACGCACAAGACGAAGAACGACCTGCCTTCCAACGCGAAATCGACCGTGATCGGCATTTTGAACGAATCTCTGGCCTCGGTTATCGATCTCGCGCTCGTCACCAAGCAGGCGCACTGGAACCTGAAGGGCCCGCAATTCATCGCCGTCCACGAACTTCTCGACACGTTTCGCGCCCAGCTCGACAATCACGGCGACACGATTGCCGAACGCGTCGTGCAGCTTGGCGGCACCGCACTCGGCAGCCTGCAGGCCGTCTCCTCGACGACGAAGCTCAAGGCCTACCCAACCGATATCTATAAAATCCACGACCACCTCGACGAATTGATCGAGCGTTATGGCGAGGTGGCGAACATGATCCGCAAGGCGATCGACGATTCCGACGAGGCCGGCGATCCGACAACGGCCGACATCTTCACCGCCGCCTCGCGCGATCTCGACAAGGCGCTGTGGTTCCTCGAAGCGCATGTGCAGGAAAAGAGCTGAGCGGAAATCCGCCCGCCAAACAGCAAAGCGCCCGGATCATCCGGGCGCTTTTTTTTCGTATTCAAGCGTCAGTGGCGCCGCAGAACGGCCAGCCCGATGTCCCGCAGCATCTCATGATCGAGAATGCCGCGCTGGGCGCTGCGGATCAGAACCGCTGCGCACTCGTTGGCAACGTGGCTGCTGCGATCTTGAAGGCACTCGAAACATACGCCATCGAAAATATTCTGCAGATCGGTGATCTGCTCCGGCGACAACTGTGCGCCAACCCGTTCAAAAGCTGCATACGACAAGGCTCATCCTCCTGATGATATGCCAAGTATCGTTTCTTCTTTTCGTGGACATGAAATTTGTACACCCGAACGAATCACTTGTCGAATCAGATTTTAACCAAATGTAAACAGGTAATTTTCTGGCCCTTTGGCAGGCGATTCGCCTTTCGTCGCCACAATAAAGGTCTGCCGAAACAATGCCTTCCGCCACCATGGGGCTTCCTGAGGCCGCAGCGGGCCACCCGTTTCGAATAAAGCCCCAGACAGAAGGATTTCCACCGAAACCGCAAAAGAAACTGTTGCATTCCAAAATCGATTGAGCGATATAGCACCCGTCGCCGAACTTCGGCGGTCCGCAGTCCAGCGAACTACCCCGGACCAGCGGTTTTTGAGCGGGTGTAGCTCAGGGGTAGAGCACAACCTTGCCAAGGTTGGGGTCGAGGGTTCAAATCCCTTCGCCCGCTCCAGTCTTCCAGATCAGACAGATAGATTTTCACCGTCCCGGATGTGAGACGCGTCGTTTTTTGCGGCTGTAGAAATGTGTCGTCGTGCCGAATGTGCGGAGTTTCCCACACAAGAGGAAACCGGGAAGAGCGTTCCCTCCCCGGTCGTCATCATCAGGCAGCCTGATCCCAGACGGGCGCCAGCCCATCCGGCGAAACGATGCGGCCATCCGGTCCGGCGAGCGCACGGATCGCCGCCATTTCATCGGCGGAAAGCTCGAAATCGAAGATGGCGAGATTTTCATCGACACGGGCTTCGCTGACCGTTTTCGAAAGGGCAACAACACCCTGCTGCTGTACCAGCCAGCGCAGAACCACTTGCGCCACCGACTTGCCACGGCCTGCGGCAATCTCCTTCAGAACCGGATCGCCGAACACCTTTCCGTCAGCCATGCCGTAATAACCCGTCACCGACATGCCCGCTTCTCTGGCGGCCGCCATCACCACGTCCTGATCGATATAGGGGTGGTATTCGATCTGGTTCGTGACGATCGGAGCTTTGGAGAGCTTCACCGCCTCGGCCATCAGCGCCGTATTGAAGTTGGAGACGCCGATATGGCGGACCTTGCCCGCTTCCTTCACCGCATTCAGCGCACCGATCTGCTCGGCAAGCGAAACCGCCTCGTTCGGCCAGTGCAGCAGCAGCAGATCGACATAATCGGTCTTCAGCTTTTTCAGGCTCTCATCGACGGAAGCGAGGAAAGCATCATGTTTGTAGTTCTCGACCCAGACCTTGGTGGTGAGGAAGATATCGCCCCGCGCAATGCCGGAGGCGGCGATGGCCTCTCCGACCTCGGCCTCATTGCCGTAAATCTGGGCCGTGTCGATATGGCGAAAACCGGCTTTCAGCGCATGGGGAACGATGCGCAGGACATCCGGGCCGGGAATGCGGAAGGTGCCGAAGCCGAGGGCAGGAATGGAAGCGCCATTTGCGGTAACATCAAACATATGTTTTCTCCTTTGAGATGGCCCGGCCGACTCGGGAGCGGCCGGGAATTTCATGAAAAGTTCAGGCGGTTTTCAGCGTCAGCGCGGCGCGGCGGTCGAGCGCGCTGCTCCAGAGGGTCAAGAGCAGGGCCACGGCGACGAGGATGGCGCCGACCCACGGGGTTGCGGCAAGACCCATCGGCGATTCCACCACCAGACCGCCAAGCCATGCGCCAATGGCGATGCCGAGATTGAAGGCGGCGATGTTGAGCGCCGAGGCGACATCAACGGCACCGGGGCGATGTTCCTTGGCAAGCTGCACCACATAAAGCTGCAGGCCGGGAACATTGGCGAAGGACAGGAAACCGAGCGCGGCAAGCGTGATGAGCGTCAGCACCGGCGAGACAGCCGTGAAGGAAAAGACGAGCAGCACGATGGCCTG
Source organism: Agrobacterium sp. OT33 (assembly GCF_017313365.1). Lineage (NCBI taxonomy): Bacteria > Pseudomonadati > Pseudomonadota > Alphaproteobacteria > Hyphomicrobiales > Rhizobiaceae > Agrobacterium > Agrobacterium sp. OT33. The sequence continues at coordinate 508,830 of NZ_JAFLMZ010000003.1, forward strand.
CGCCAGGAAGAGGCCGATCAGCGCCTTGACAGGGTTATGGTTGGCGATCTTGCCGCCGCCAATATTGCCGGCCGCGATGGCGATGCCATAGAGCACGAGGATCAGGCTGACGCTCTTTTCCGAAAAGCCGGTCACATCCTGCAGGATCGGCGCAAGGAAGGTGAAGGCGACAAAGGTGCCGCCGTAACCAAGCGCGGTCATGGCAAAGACGATGAGCAGGCGGCCGGAACCAAGAACGCGGACCTGATCGAGCAGGCTGGCAGGCGGCGCCTTCTTGAGCGTGTTTGGCAGAAGGGCGGCAATGCCGAAGAAGGCGATGACGCCAAGCGCGGCAACGGCCCAGAAGGTCGCACGCCAGCCGAAGACCTGGCCGATATAGGTGCCGAGCGGAACGCCGGTGACGATGGCGACCGTCAGCCCCATGAACATCATGGCAATGGCAGAGGCGCGGCGGTTTTCCGGCACGAGATCGGCGGCGATGGTCGCGCCGACCGAGAAGAAGACGCCGTGGGCGAAAGCGGCGATGACGCGGGCGACAAGCAGCATCTCATAGCTGGGTGACAGCGCCGCGGCGCTGTTGCCGATGATGAACAGGGCCATGAGGCCGAGCAGCAGCGGCTTTCTTTCGATCCTGCCGGTCAGCGCCGTCAGGATCGGTGCACCGAAGGTGACGCCCAGCGCGTAGACGCTGACGATAAGGCCGGCGAGCGGCAGGGTAATGTTGAGATCGGTCGCCACCGTCGGCAGAAGGCCGACAATAACGAACTCCGTGGTGCCGATCGCATAGGCCGCGATCGTCAGGGCAAATATGGCCAATGGCATGACGAATACCTCTTCGCCCGTAGCGGGATCGCGGGCGTTCTGGACAGCGGTGCTGTCTGGTTGGATCGTTTGGACAGCGGTGCTGTCCGGTTGGATCAAATCTATGGACCGCAATATGGGCGAAGGGGACTTGCATGATAATCGGCAAAGATGGATAAATACCTTTGAATTAATTTCACAGGTGGTACGGCGATGGACAATCGGGCCGGAGAAATGGAAGTCTTCGTGGCAGCGGCTGAACTCGGCAGTTTTTCGGCTGCCGGGCGCAGGCTCAAGCTTTCACCCTCGGCTGTGAGCAAGCTGGTGACGCGGATAGAAGACCGCCTCGGCACCCGTCTTCTTGCCCGCTCCACGCGTGTGGTGACGCTGACGCCGGAGGGGGAAGTCTACCTTTCCCGCGCAAGACGCATTCTGGCCGACATCGCCGAAACAGAACAGATCGTGGCAAGCGGCGGCAAGGTGGTGCCGCGCGGCCTGCTGCGCGTCAACGCCACTCTGGGCTTCGGCGAACGTTACCTCCTGCCGCTCGCACCGGAATTCCTGTCGCTTTATCCCGAAATAGAGCTGGATATCTCGCTGACCGACGGCGTCATCAGCCTGATCGAGGAACGCACCGATATCGCCATCCGCTCCGGCGCAATGGGAGATTCGTCCTTGAAGGCGAGAAAGCTGAAGGAGGTGCGCCGGATCATCGTCGCCTCCCCCGCCTATATCGAACAGCACGGCATGCCGGAAACACCGCAGGATCTGGCGCAGCACAATTGCTTCAGCTTCAATTTCAGCCGCAGCCTCAATGAATGGCCGTTTCGCGACCCCGGCTCGGCGGAAGTCTATCGCCTTCCCGTCACCGGCAATGTCGCGGTCAACAGCGGCATGGCCATGCGAAGGCTCTGCCTTACGGGGTTAGGGCTCGGAAGGGTCGGCGAGTTTCATATCGAGCCGGATATCGAGGCCGGCCTGCTGGTGCCGGTGCTGGAAGACTATAATGCCGAGGAGATGGAAGTGATCCACGCGGTTTATGCCGGCCATGAACACCTGGCTGCGCGTGTGCGCGCCTTTATCGACTTTGTCGCGGCAAGGGTCGGGCGGTGACTGGCCGCCTCAGACCAGACCGTGCACCAGCTTGGCCAGCCAGTCGACAAAAACGCGCACCTTGTTGGTCACATGCCGGGTCTGCGGATAAACCACATAGATCGGCATCGCTTCGCGCCGCCATTCGGAAAGCACCGGCACCAGTTCACCTCGCGAAAGCGCGTCCTTCACCATGAAGACGGGAAGCTGCACGATGCCCATGCCGGCCAGCGCGGCATTGAGATAGGTGCGGCTGTCATTGACCGAGACGACATAATTCGGGGTCAGTTCGACGCTGCGCACGCCATTGTCGAAGGAAGCCGGCATGATCTGGCCGGTGGTGGCATTGAGATAACCCACCGAATAATGATCCGTCTCCAGATCCTCCGGCACGCGCGGCATGCCGAAGTTTTCGATGTAGGATGGCGAGGCGAATGTCTCGAACCGGAGTTCGCCCACTTTACGGGCAATCAGCGACTGATCGCGCAGCACGCCAACCCGGAGCGCACAGTCGACATTCTCGGCAATATAGTCGACCAGCCGGTCGCCGACGCCGAGATCGAGACGGATTTGCGGATAACGCTGGTAAAATTCGCAAAGATGTGGGATAACCACCAGATCCGCAAAGACACCCGCCATTTCCACACGCAATCGACCGGATGGCTGCACCTGCGCGCTGGACATACTGCCATCAAGTTCTTCGATTTCCGACAAAATCTGTGAGGCCCGCTCGTAATAGAGAGCGCCGTCTGTCGTCAGCATCACCCGCCGCGTGGTGCGGTTGAGAAGCGTGGTCTGCAGATGCGCCTCCAGCGCCTGCACCATATTGGTAACAGTAGTTTTGGGCATGTTCAGCGCGGTGGCGGCGCGGCTGAAATTGCCGGTCTCGACGACGCGCGTGAAAACCCGCATGGCGGAAAGCTGATCCATTGGTTGCCTCAGGAGGAATGATTATCCCTGATTTCGGAATAGTGTATTCAATTTGACGTACTTGATCGTTTCGATCCGAACAATAATATGCATTTCAGATTTTGCAATATGATCCGCCTATTGGTGGCGGCGCAAAGGATCTGGATTCATGAAGGCGCATTGGGAAAACATGGGCAGCAGCGAGGCGTCCGCGCCGAAGCTATCCGTGCGCCGTTATGAGGGGCCGTGCCCGTGCAGCCATCCGCCGGTCGTGCTTTATCTGCGCGGCGGCTCGTTTCTGGAACCCGGCGTCGAACCGGGCGGCAATTGCCCCGAACTACCGGTGGCGCGGGCGCTGGCGGAAAGCGGTGCCATCGTCGTCGAGGCCGATTACAGCAGGCCGTCCGGCAACGAATTCCCGATGGTGATCGACTGTGCTTTCGAAGCGCTCGATCACCTGAGCAGGGACCTCAAGCATTACGGCAGCGCGAAATCGCTGCTGTTCGTGGCCGGCGAAGAGGCTGGCGGCAATGTGGCGGCGGGGCTTGCGTTAAAGGCCCGTGACCGCATGCCGGGCAAGCTCGCAGGCCAGATTCTTCTGTCGCCCATGATCGATCCGATGATGACGACGGAATCCTTTCGCGACGCGGACAGGATCGGCATGCGTGAGCGCTGGGCGGATGGCTGGAGCCATTATCTCGCCAAGGCCTGTGGGTTCTTCCACCCCTATGCCGCGCCCTGCCAGTGTACGCGGCTGAACCGGGTGGCGCCGGCGCTGATCTTTACCGCCGAGGACGACCCTCTGCGCGACGAAACGGTCGGTTATGCCGACAGGCTCATCGCCTCCGGTGTCAGCGTCCGGCAGCATGTTTTCCCCGCCGGCGCCGGCTGGACGGGGCTTTATCAAGGAGAGGGCGGCGGATGGGTCTCATCCGTCTGTTCGGAGTTCAGGACCTTCGTTGACCAGTTGAAACACTGAATACCGCATCGAGAGCATTTCCAGGAAAAGTGGCCACCGGTTTTCCGTCCGGAAATGCGGCAGAACTAAAGAGTTTGAGCATGTCCAGTAAAAGTGCGTAGCGGTTTTACGCACCGGTCATGCGACGAAACAAAGAGATAGAGAAACTGACCGGCTCGTGATCCGAGCCAAGGAGATACCCATGACGCTGAACACAAAGCGCCGGGCCCTGACGGGCGCCGGTATCGGGCTTGCTATGTCCGTTGCAGCCGCAGCACTGTTTTTCAACCTGCCCACCAGCCGTGACGCGACGGCGGCTTCCACGCCCGCCGAAACGCCCGCAATCCCGGTCACCGTCGCCAAGGTGGAAAGCCGCGACGTCATGCGCTGGGAAGAATTTTCCGGCCGTCTCGAAGCCGTTGACCGGGTGCAGATCCGCTCCCGCGTCGCCGGCCAGATCAAGGCCGTGCATTTCCGCGAAGGCGCGCTGGTGAAGGAAGGCGACCCCCTCTTCACCATCGACCCCGCCCCCTATCAGGCCGCCGTTGCCGGCGCTGAAGGCCAGGTCGCTTCCGCTGAAGCCAAGGTCAGCCTTGCCAAAACGGAACTCGACCGTGGCCGCCGGCTTTCCGACAATCGCACCATCTCCCAGAGCGATCTCGACCAGCGTCAAAGCTCGTTTGCGGATGCCGAAGCCCAGCTTCGCGCCGCCCGCGCCGCACTGACCACGGCCCAGCTCGATCTTGGTTACACCGAAATCCTCGCCCCGGTTTCCGGTCGTGTCGGCCGCATCGAAATCACCGCCGGCAACCTCGTCGCCGCCGGCTCCACATCGCCGGCGCTGACGACACTGGTATCGGTCAACCCGATCTATGCCAGCTTCAATGCCAGCGAAGGCGTGGTGGCCAAGGCCCTTGCCGAACTGCCGCAGACGGACGGCGCCCTGCCGGCTCTCGAACAGATCCCGGTGGAAATCGGCACGCTTTCGGATGAAGGCACACCGATCAAGGGCACGCTGCACCTGATCGACAACCAGGTGGATTCGGCAAGCGGCACCATCGGTGTCCGCGCCGTCTTCGAAAATCCGGATGGCAGGCTCATTCCCGGTCAGTTCGTGCGGGTGCGCATGGGCGAACCGAAGCCGGAAAACCGCATCGTCATCAGCGACCGCGCCATCGGCACGGATCAGGACAAGCGCTTCGTCTTCGTGGTCGATGCCGAAAACAAGGTAAGCTACCGCCAGGTCAAGCCCGGTGCACCGGCTGATGGCCAGCGCATCATCGAAAGCGGCCTTGCCGCCGGTGATACGATCGTCGTCAACGGCCTGCAGCGCATTCGCCCCGGCGCCACCATCGCACCGCAGGCGGAAGACAAGGTTGCCTCGCAGTAACCCGCCTCTTTGATCAGTAAGCGTCCCGCCTCCCGCGAGACGCCCCTTCAGACAGAACCGGCCTTCACCGGCGGCAGGATTGCCGCCGGAACGGCCTTCGCATTCCCAAAGACCCGGAGAGGGACTGGATATGAATATTTCCAGATTTTTTGTCGACCGGCCGGTATTCGCTGCCGTGCTTTCGGTCCTGATTGTGGTGGCAGGCCTTCTCGGCATGCGCGCCCTGCCGATTTCGGAATATCCCGAAGTCGTTCCGCCATCCGTCGTCGTGCGCGCCACCTATCCCGGTGCGAACCCGACCGTTATCGCTGAAACCGTCGCGACACCGCTGGAAGAACAGATCAACGGCGTCGAGGACATGCTCTACATGGGCAGCCAGGCGACGTCTGACGGCGTACTGACGCTGACCGTCACCTTCAAGCTCGGCACCGACCCTGATAAGGCGCAGCAGCTGGTGCAGAACCGCGTGTCGCAGGCCGAACCACGCCTGCCGGCGGAAGTCCGCGCGCTCGGCATCACGACAGTCAAAAGCTCGCCCGACTTCATCATGGTCGTCAACCTCGTCTCGAAGACCGACGCCTATGACATCACCTATCTGCGTAACTACGCGACGCTGAACGTCAAGGATCGCCTTGCCCGCATCGAAGGTGTTGGCCAGGTGCAGGTCTTCGGCGCCGGTGACTATTCCATGCGCGTCTGGCTCGATCCGCAGAAGGTGGCCGAGCATGATCTGGCCGCAAGCGACGTTTCCGACGCCATCCGCCAGCAGAACGTGCAGGCCGCAGCCGGCGTCATCGGCGCTTCACCAAGCCCTAATGGTGTTGACCTGCAGCTCAACGTCAATGCGCAGGGCCGTCTGACGACGCCGGAGGAATTCGGCAACATCATCGTCAAGAGCGGCGCGAATGGTGAAATCACCCGCCTGCGTGATGTCGCCCGCATTGAACTGGGTGCGGCCGACTACACGCTGCGTTCGCTGCTCGACGGCGAACCCGCCGTGGCTGTCGCCGTGCTTCAGGCCCCCGGCTCCAACGCCATCGAAATCGCCGACAATGTCCGCGCCACGATGGACAATCTGCAGCTGGCAATGCCTGATGGTGTGAAATACGAGATCGTCTACGATACGACGAAATTCGTGCGCTCCTCCATCGAAAAGGTCGTTGATACACTCCTCGAGGCCGTTGGCCTCGTGGTGCTTGTCGTCATTCTCTTTCTCCAGACTTGGCGCGCCTCGATCATTCCGCTGATCGCCGTTCCGGTCTCGATCATCGGCACCTTCGCCGTCATGTATGCCTTCGGATTCTCCATCAACGCGTTGACGCTGTTCGGGCTCGTGCTCGCCATCGGCATCGTGGTGGATGACGCGATCGTGGTCGTCGAAAACGTCGAGCGAAACATCGAAAACGGGCTCTCGCCGCGTGACGCCACCTACAAGGCGATGCGCGAAGTGTCCGGGCCGATCATCGCGATTGCGCTGGTTCTGGTCGCGGTCTTCGTGCCCCTCGCCTTCATCTCGGGCCTGTCCGGTCAATTCTACCGGCAGTTCGCGCTGACCATCGCCATCTCCACCGTCATTTCGGCAATCAACTCGCTAACGCTGTCTCCCGCGCTTTCGGCCCTGCTGCTGAAGGAACACGGTGCGCCGAAAGACTGGCTGACCCGTTTCATGGACCGGGCATTCGGCTGGTTCTTCCGCGGCTTTAACCGCGCCTTCGGCGCCGCCTCCAACGGCTACGGCAAGACCGTGGGCGGGCTGGTGACACGCAAGAGCCTGGTGATGCTGGTCTATATGGCGCTGGTCGCCGCCACCTACAGCATGTTCACGACAGTGCCGAGCGGCTTCGTGCCGGCGCAGGACAAGCAGTACCTGATCGGTTTTGCCCAGCTGCCGGATGGTGCAACGCTTGACCGCACGGAAAGCGTCATCAAGCGGATGAGCGATATCGCCATGGAACAGCCGGGCGTCAGCCACGCCATCGCCTTCCCCGGCCTGTCGATCAACGGCTTCACCATCGGCTCCAATTCCGGCATCGTCTTTGCGGTTCTCGACGACTTCGAAAAGCGCAAGACACCGGAACTGTCCGGCGGCGCCATCGCCATGCAGCTGAACCAGAAATATGCCGGCATTCAGGATGCCTTCATCGCTATGTTCCCGCCGCCGCCGGTCAACGGTCTCGGCCAGACGGGCGGCTTCAAGCTGCAGATCGAGGATCGCGCCGGCTACGGTTACCAGACGCTCGACGAGGCGGCGAAAGCCGTGATCGCCAAGGCCTATCAGACGCCGGAGCTGGCGGGTATCTTCTCCAGCTACCAGATTAACGTGCCGCAGCTCTTCGCCGATCTCGACCGCGCCAAGGCCGAACAGCTTGGCGTCTCCGTCAGCGACGTCTTCCAGACGCTGCAGATCTATCTCGGCTCGCTGTATGTCAACGACTTCAACGCCTTCGGACGCACATACAGCGTGCGCGTTCAGGCCGATGCGCAATTCCGCGCCCATGCGGAAGACATCGGCCGCCTGAAGGTTCGTTCGGCAACGGGTCAGATGATCCCGCTTTCGACACTGCTGAAGGTGAATGCGACGACGGGACCGGAACGCACCAACCGTTATAACGGCTTCCTTGCGGCCGATATCAACGGCGGACCGGCACCGGGCTTCTCCTCGGGACAGGCACAGGCGGCGATTGAAAAAATCCTCGCTGAAACCCTGCCCGCGGGCATCGACTACGAATGGACGGACCTGACCTACCAGCAGATCCTGGCCGGCAATTCCAGCATCGTGGTCTTCCCCCTGGCGCTGCTGCTCGTCTATCTCGTGCTCGCCGCGCAATATGAAAGCCTCACCTTGCCGATCGCAATCATCCTGATCGTCCCGCTCGGTGTGCTCGCGGCCCTCACCGGCGTCTGGCTGACAGGAGGGGACAACAACATCTTTACGCAGATCGGCCTTGTCGTCCTTGTCGGCCTCTCGGCGAAGAACGCGATCCTGATCGTGGAATTCGCCCGGGAACTGGAATTTGAAGGACGAACGCCGCTTCAGGCGGCCATCGAGGCAAGCCGGCTTCGCCTTCGCCCGATCCTGATGACCTCGCTCGCCTTCATCATGGGCGTGGTGCCGCTGGTCATCTCCACCGGTGCGGGTGCTGAAATGCGCGCCGCCATGGGTGTGGCGGTGTTCTCCGGCATGATCGGCGTGACCTTCTTCGGCATCTTCATGACACCGGTCTTCTACGTGCTGGTGCGCAAGCTGGCGGGCAACCGCCCGCTCATCCAGCACAAGCAGGAAGAACCGGCCAATTCGGACTACAAGCTCGAAAAGGCCGGCTGAAGCCCTACTCCCATCCACCGCAACCTTCGACGCAAGGCCGCCGCGCATCATCAGATGCGCGGCGTTTTTCATGGGCGGAAACATCCATGCGAGCCTCCTGAAATGGAATCAGTTTCAAATGCTTAGGCGGCAAACATGCCTATATTGCTGTACGTACAATCTACCAAAAAGAAATATATCCATCTCAGCAGACAAGGCAGAAAAGAAACAATGCTATTTTATGCTTTGTATTTTGTGGTAATTTTAAAGAACAGGGTGATTCGGACTAAATGATTTAGTTCAGGGGCGACATGATGGAGCAGGACGACGAAAGCTGGGCAACCACCGTTGCCTATTCGATAGTGATGCATGAGGGTCTTGATCTCGCGCTTTCCGCGCAGAATCTGGACAGGGGCAAGACCAGAAACAATCGAGAGCGGCTGATGGAAGCCATTCGCACGTCTTTGCTCGAGGCCCGCTCACGCAGCCACCTGACGGCGGCGCAACGGCTTTAATCCGGCCCCGCCAGTGCTGGCGCTTGCCGCACACCAGACCCCGGCGAAATCAGGCCTGAAGCAGGTCGGTCCGGACCGCGGCTTTCAGCGGCAGGTGATCGGAAGCGACGCGCGCCAGCGCGCTGTCATGCGCCTCCACCTGCTCGACCAGACCTTCCCGATTGGCGATGATCCTGTCGAGCGCCAGCACCGGCAGGTTGGAGGGAAAACTCGGCACCGCCGGCGGCAATGCGCCGAAAGCGTCCCGAAACGTGTTGAGCGACGAACCGTTGCCGAGGCGCCATTCGTTCAGGTCTCCCATGAGGACGGTCGCGCATTCGTTGCGCGCTTCCAGCAGCCCGATCAGCGCCTTCGCCTGCTGGGCGCGGGAATGCCGCAGCAGGCCGAAATGGGCGGCGATGACCCGCAGCGTGCCACCGCTTTTCAGATCCAGCTCCACGACAAGCGCACCGCGCGGCTCCAGCCCCGGCAGTTTCAGCGTATGCACGTCCCTGACGGCGCCTTCCCTGAACAGCACGACATTGCCATGCCAGCCATGCGCCTTCACCCCTGCCTGCACCGGAACGGGAATGAGGCCGCTTTCCCGCTCCAGCCGGGCAAGATCGAGCAGGCCGGTTCGCTCGCCAAAACGGCTGTCCGCCTCCTGAAGGGCAATGATATCAGCGCCGATTTCCTGAATGACGCGGCTGGTGCGATCAGGGTCGAACTTACGGTCGCGGCCGACACATTTATGCACATTGTAAGAAGCGATGACGGGGAAGGAATGGTCTTTCGCCGCCGGCATCGCGCTCTGCCGCTGGCGGCGGTCGCGCAGCGACTGCATGACAAAGGCGGGCAAACTGCTATTTGCCGCCAGGGCCGTTTTTTCGCTGTTCAGCAAACCGTTTTTCTTCACGCGTCAATGTCTCCGCACATCCAAGGCTCTAAAGATAGGGCGAAGCGAGCCACAGGACACGCTCCACGAAACGAACAACGAATGGGCGCGCATTCAGTTCGCTGAGCCGCACCGGCAAAGCGGTTGCACGCGCATCCCGGATGCGCTCCCCGATCACCCCGGCAAACACCTCATCCATAACTTCGAGATCGATCTCGAAGTTCAGTCGCAGCGAGCGTGGATCGAGATTGGAAGAACCGATATAGGTCCAGCGCTCGTCGATCACCAGAAGCTTGGAATGATTGAAAGCCCCCGTCGCCCGCCAGATGCGGCAATAATTCTTCAGCATCTGGTCGAACTGCGCCGTCATCGCCCTGTCCACAAGCACCAGATTGTTGCTTTGCGGCACGATGATATCCACCACAACACCCCGCCTCGCTGCGGTAATCAGCGCCGAAATAAGCTCCCGATCGGGGAGAAAATAGGGCGACATGATAAGAATGGAGGAGCGCGCCACCGAAAAGGCGCCCATCAGCATCTTGTGACTGGTCTCGATGCTCTTGTCCGGCCCTGAGGAGGAGACGCGTGCGACGATCTGCGAACCCGGCACGCCGTCGGGAATGGCGATATCCCAGACCGGGGCATCCAGAAGCTCTTTCGTGGTGAAGCGCCAGTCCTCCGCCGCGATGGAGAAAAAATCCGACACCACCGGCCCGGTGATCCTGAAATGCGTGTCGTGCGACTGCTTCTCGCCGCCGAATTCCACGGTGAAGCCCTCGCGGATATTCATGCCGCCGCTAAACGCGATGCGCCCGTCCACCACGAGGATCTTGCGGTGGGTGCGCAGATTGGCATAGGGCAGCCGCAACCCCATGATGACATTGCCGTTGAAGACATCGGCGATGATGCCCTTTTCCCTGAGCGTCGGTAGGATGCTCGGCACGGAATAACGCGCACCCACGGCATCGATGAGCACCCTGACTTCCACACCTCGCAATTTTGCCCGCGCGAGCGCGTCGACGAAGCGGGCGCCGATCCTGTCATTGTCGAAAATATATGTTTCGAGAATGATCGACCGCTTCGCTTCGCCGATCGCCTCCAGCATGGCGGCATAAGCGACATCACCCGTCACCAGCGGCTCGATGGTGTTGCCTGTTGTCAGCGCGTGGCGCGTCACCCGGTCACCCAGCGTCTTCATTGCCTCGAAACGACGGCCGAACCGGGTGGCGACCAGTTCCCCGTCCGCATCGAAACGCGCCACGCGGTCCATGATCTCGTCCTGCATGAAAGACCGCTGCTGCGTGATATTCGACCGGCGAATGCGGTTGATGCCGGCAATGGCATAGATGACCGCGCCGACGATCGGCGACAGCACGATGACGCCGACCCAGCCGAGTGCGGAGCGGACCTCCTCCTTCGTCATCGTGGCATGTACGGCCGCCACGGTTCCCATCAAAATGGAAAGAACGGCAAGGATATGAGGCCAATAGGCGATGACGAGATCGAGCATATTACAACTATAGGGCATCGGACCGAAAAGTGTAACGCGCTTTTGCGAGAACCCAGTGCGCCAATAAAAGGCACCTCGCCCATCGCGCAAGGACAGGAAGGCAACCCGGCAGGCAGGAACGCCCAGCCCCGCCCATCCTTTTGCGGGACAGACCCTTGCGGGATTAACGGTGGAAACCGGCCTTGCGATATGTCATGAGAGCGCATCTTGATCTCTAGGCAGGGGCGCTTGCGCGCTTCTGCGACATTTGAAAGCAAGAAGGCCGTGATGCAGGAAAATACACAGGGCGCTGTCATCGTCATTTCCAGCCACGTCATGCGTGGTTCGGTCGGTAACCGGGCGGCAGTCTTTGCGCTGGAGACACTCGGTTATCCCGTCTGGGCGGTACCCACCATCGTCATGCCCTGGCATCCCGGCCATGGCCCGTCCACGCGGATGCGCTTTCAGGACGACGACTTCGACAAGGCCATGACCGACCTTGAAAACGCCAAATGGGTCGGCGAGGTCAAGGCTGTTCTGACCGGTTATTTCGGAAGCGCGGCGCAGGTTCGCTCCGTCGCAAGGCTGATCCGCAACCTCAGGGAAAAGAACCCGGGGCTGATTTATGCCTGTGACCCGGTCATGGGCGATCTGGGCGGGCTTTACATTCCCCTTGAGACCGCCGAAGCCATCCGCGACCACCTCATCCCGCTTGCGACCGTCGCGACACCGAACCGTTATGAACTGGCCTGGATGAGCGGCGCCGAGCTTGAAACCAACAACGCCATCATGGATGCGGCGCTCGCACTCGGCCCGCCGAAAATGCTGGTCACCTCGGCCGTGCCGATGATGACGGGCGGCACCGGCAATCTCTACCTCAGCGGCCGCCACGCACTGCTTGCCGAACACCGTGCCATCGAGAATGCGCCGAACGGCCTTGGCGACCTGATGTCGGCGCTGTTCCTCGCCCGCCTGCTGGAAGGCATGGACGACGAAAAGGCACTGCAACTGGCAACCGCCAGCGTTTTCGAAATTCTGGCGCGCACGAAAAAACGCGACATGAACGAACTGACGCTGGAGACCGACTCTTCAAGCCTCTCCACACCCATGGCCATGGTGCAGATGCGTCATCTCTTGCATCCTTCACGCAGCAAGCGCAAATAGCGGCTAAAGCATTTCCAGGAAAAGTGGCCCTCGGCTTTCCGTCCGGAAATGCGGCAACAGGAAGTTGGAGCGGTTTCGCGGTTCGAAGGAAAGCGAAAATGCTCTAAAGGATTGGTCTTCAACGCGCCAGGTTCGCCCCGTGATCTTGGTCCAAGCATAACGGTACTGCGATAGATGAAAGATTTTCCGGAAACCCTTCTCAACGGCTACAAGAACTTCATGAGCGGCCGCTATGTCGACGAACGCGAAAGATATCGCGTTCTGGCCGACACCGGACAGAAACCGCAGACCCTGTTCATTGCCTGTTGTGACTCCCGTTCGGCGCCGGAAACCATTTTCGACTGCGGACCGGGAGAGCTTTTCGTTGTCCGCAACGTCGCCAACATGGTGCCGCCCTTCGAGCCTGACGGCCAGTACCACGCCACCTCGGCAGCCATCGAATATGCCGTGCAGGTCTTGAAGGTGAAGGACATCGTCGTCATGGGCCACGGCCGCTGCGGCGGCATTCAGGCGGCGCTCGATCCCAATCTCGAGCCGCTGTCTCCCGGCGATTTCATCGGCAAGTGGATGAACATGGTCAAGTCGGCGGCCGAACAGATCCAGAGCAATGACGTGATGACCGCTTCCGAACGGCAGACGGCGCTGGAACGCGTCTCCATCCGCACCTCCATCGCCAACCTGCGCGGCTTCCCCTTCGTCAAGGCACAGGAAACCGCCGGCAAGGTGAAGCTGCACGGCGCCTGGTTCGATATCTCGACCGGCGAATTGTGGGTGATGGACGGCAAAACGGGCGACTTCCGCCGCCCGGATCTGTGATTGAGACGCGTAGTCGCCGCCAATGACATTCAGCTTCGTCACCCCGGACTTGATCCGGGGTCCAGTGCGATCAAGTCCTTGATCGCGTAGGACTCTTTCACGGCGCAGACGCGCCATGGCTGGATGCCGGATCCAGTCCGGCATGACGAAAGTGGGCCTTTAGTCCTTGGAAAGCGACCTCATTGGCCGTCGATCGCCTTGCCGATGAAGGCAATGGCCTGCTGGTAAACGCTTGCGGCGTTCCAGCCCTGAATGGCGGCGTAATTTGCCTGTCCCTGCTGGTAACCCGCACCGCGCTGCCAGCCATGGCCGACAAGGAAGTTCGCCGTGGAGGCTAGCGCATCGGCGCGCGAGCCGACGAGATCGATGCGGCCATCGCGGTCGAAATCCACGCCATAACGCACGACATTGAGCGGCAGGAACTGCGTCTGGCCGATTTCACCATGGGCCGCACCCTTGGCGTTGACATTGAGCGAACCGCTGCCGACGAGCTTCAGCGCCGCATAAAGCTGCTCGGTGAAATAATCCGACCGGCGGCAGTCGAAGGAGAGCGTCGCAACGGCGGAAAGCGTATGCTGGTTGCCCATGAAGCCGCCGAAGCCGGTTTCCATGCCCCAGATGGCGAGCAGCGGGCCGGCCGGAACGCCGTAAGCTCTCTCGATCGAAGCGAAGAGAGCGGCATTGTTCTTCTTCATGGTCTTGCCGCGCGAGATGATCGTCTGACCGCCGCGCTTCTGCATGAACTGTTCGAAGGACAGCTTGAAACTGTGCTGGCCGCGATCGGCGCGGATCGTCGCCTGGTTGTAGGAGACCCCGGAGAAAGCACGGTCGAGCACCGAAGCGCTGACACCGCGGCCCGCCGCTTCCTTCTTGAAAGCGCCGACCCAGGCATCGAAACCTGCCGAAGTGTTGCCGCATTGCGCAGCCATAACCGGCGTCGCTGCCAGAACCGAGACCATGGCCACACCAGCCAGAATTGCCTTCATTGCCCGCATCAAAATCTGCCTTCGATATCCTTTGGGGAATTCATCCCGAGAACCAAACCATCGCTGCTGTATGATTCAGGTGCCAAATTGCCTTTTGGCGGCCTAAATTGCCTTTCGGCAGCAAGGCCTGCAAATAAACTGGCTGTGATCATCGCCAATCGAAAAACCCGCCTGCCCCACACAGAACAGACGGGTTATACTTAACGAACCTTAAAAAATCGTATCAGGCAGCCGCCTTGCGGGGCTTGATGAAACCACGATTGATCAGGAGTTCGGCGATCTGGACGGCGTTGAGAGCCGCACCCTTGCGCAGATTGTCGGAAACAACCCACAGGTTGAGGCCGTTTTCGACCGTCGCATCTTCGCGGATACGCGAAATATAGGTCGCGTCCTCACCGGCGGATTCAACCGGGGTGATGTAGCCGCCGTTTTCGCGCTTGTCGATGACGAGGCAACCCGGCGCTTCGCGCAGGATGTCACGGGCCTGATCGGCGGTGATCTCGTTTTCGAACTCGATATTGACCGATTCCGAATGGCCGATGAAGACAGGAACGCGAACGGCCGTGCAGGTGACCTTGATCTTCGGATCGAGCATCTTCTTGGTTTCGGCCAGAACCTTCCACTCTTCCTTGGTGTAGCCGTCTTCCATGAAGACGTCGATATGCGGAATGACGTTGAAGGCGATGCGCTTGGTGAACTTCTTGGCCTCGACCGGATCGGCCACGAAGACGGCGCGGGTCTGCTGGAACAGTTCGTCCATGCCTTCCTTGCCGGCGCCGGAAACCGACTGGTAGGTGGAGACGACGACGCGCTTGATCTTGGCGAAGTCATGCAGCGGCTTCAGCGCGACAACGAGCTGTGCCGTGGAGCAATTCGGGTTGGCGATGATGTTCTTCTTGGTGAAGCCCGCAACCGCATCGGCATTGACTTCCGGAACGATCAGCGGAACGTCCTGATCGTAGCGCCATGCGGAAGAGTTATCGATGACAACGCAGCCCTGCTGGCCGATCTTCGGCGACCACTTCTTGGAAACATCGCCGCCGGCCGACATCAGGCAAATATCCGTGTCGGAAAAATCGTAGTTCTCGAGGTTCGAGACCTTCAGCGTGCGATCGCCGTAGGAGACTTCCGTGCCCTGGGAGCGGGCGGAAGCGAGCGGCACGACTTCATCGGCGGGGAAACCGCGTTCGGCCAGGATATTGAGCATTTCGCGACCGACGTTGCCGGTAGCGCCTGCAATTGCAACTTTGAAACCCATGATCAAGCTCTCTTTCTGTCTCTCCTCTTTTCGGTGAGGTGGGAACCCGCATCAGATCGCGGCTTCCTCGATCCCCAGCCAAACCGGGGAGAGAGCGGTGGCCAGAGACGTTAGACGGTTTTAATCGTCGTTTTGGCCGTAATTCGGGTAGAATGAGAAAGGCGCGGATCATCGCCGGCCAATTGTGCCGGTCCTTCCATGACGAACATGTCTGCAACATGCATGCGCAAGGTGATGCTCCTTCTTCGCGAGAAGCTATTAGAAGGTTTCTTGTTTGTGTCAAGAAAAAAGGCGAGCCTGCTGCCCGTCGATGCGGACGGACCAGAACGGCCCTGCGACATTTTTGCACATTATACATTAGACTAAAGTCATAATCCGAAAGCATCGCTCTTATTGGGGTTAATTTTCTGTCACTCTGACACTCTGCGCATTGCAGCCGCAAGGCGAGCCCGGAGGAGAGAGATGGGCTCTGCAATGCGTCGATTGGACATCTGTGGAGGACAGAAAATGGCAAATGTTGCAGCCGCAAGCGGCGCCGCCCGTCCCATGACGGGTGAGGAGAAGAAGGTGATTTTCGCCTCTTCTCTCGGAACAGTCTTCGAATGGTATGATTTTTATCTGTACGGCTCGCTTGCGATCTATATCGGCGCGAATTTCTTCAGCCAATATCCGGAAACGACACGCAACATCTTCGCGCTTCTGGCCTTTGCCGCCGGCTTCCTCGTGCGCCCCTTCGGCGCGCTGGTGTTCGGCCGCCTCGGCGACATTGTCGGCCGCAAATATACCTTCCTCGTCACGATCCTGATCATGGGCGTTTCGACCTTCCTCGTCGGCGTCCTGCCGAGCGCATCGCAGATCGGCATTGCCGCCCCGATCATCCTGATCGCGCTGCGCATGCTGCAGGGTCTGGCGCTTGGCGGTGAATATGGCGGTGCGGCAACTTACGTCGCCGAACACGCGCCGAACGGCCGCAGGGGTTATTACACCTCGTGGATCCAGACGACCGCGACGCTTGGCCTGTTCCTTTCGCTGGTTGTCATCCTCGGCGTGCAGTTCGCACTCGGCAAGGAAGCCTTCGCGGCCTGGGGCTGGCGCATTCCCTTCCTCGTTTCGGTTCTACTGCTTGGCGTATCGGTCTGGATTCGTCTGAAAATGAACGAATCCCCCGCCTTCAAGAAGATGAAGGAAGAGGGCAAGACCTCCAAGGCTCCGCTCAGCGAAGCTTTCGGCCAGTGGAAAAACGCCAAGATCGCCCTGCTCGCCCTTATCGGCGCCGTCATCGGTCAGGCCGTCGTCTGGTACACCGGCCAGTTCTACGCGCTGTTCTTCCTGCAGAGCATCCTGAAGGTGGACGGGCAGTCGGCCAACATCATGGTCGCGGCAGCGCTCATCCTCGGCACCAGCTTCTTCGTGATCTTCGGCTGGCTTTCCGACAAGATCGGCCGCAAGCCGATCATCATGGCCGGCCTCGTCCTTGCCATGCTGACCTACTTCCCGCTGTTCAAGGCACTGACATGGGCAGGCAACCCGGCGCTGGCGCAAGCCCAGGCCACCGTCCGCGCCACCGTGACCGCGGCACCCGGCGACTGCAAGTTCCAGTTCAACCCGACGGGGACTGCGAAATTCACCACATCCTGCGATATCGCCACCTCGTTCCTGACCCGCAACTCCGTGCCCTATGACGTGGTTGCCGGAACGGCCGGCCAGCCGGCCAGCGTCAAGATCGGCGATGCAACCATCGCCAGCTACGATGCGATCGCCGCCGGCGCGGATGCGGCGGCACAGGACAAGGCCTTCCAGAAGCAGGTCAACATCGCCCTGCATGACGGCGGTTATCCGCTGGTGCGTGGTGCGGCACAGGTGCCGGATGCGAAACTGGACGCCTTCATTGCCGCCAACCCGGAACTCGGCCTGAACGCCGAGGCGGTTCGCGCCACCGACAAGAAGATGGTTGCGACCGACAAGCTGGTGGCGGACAAGCTGCTGACCTCGTCCGAGACCGGTGGTGCGGCGGAAATGGCCGTCTACACCATTGCCGGCGGCGGTGCCTTCTCCATGGTGGCCGACCCGGCAGCCGTGAACTGGATCGTCATCATCGCGGTCCTGACCGTCCTCGTGATCTATGTGACGATGGTCTATGGCCCGATCGCGGCCCTGCTGGTCGAACTGTTCCCGACCCGTATCCGCTACTCCGGCATGTCGCTGCCCTACCACATCGGCAATGGCTGGTTCGGCGGCCTTCTGCCCGCCACCGCCTTCGCGATGAGCGCGGCGAAGGGCGACATCTATTATGGCCTCTGGTACCCGATCATCTTCGCGGGCATCACGCTGGTCGTTGGCCTGCTGTTCCTGCCGGAAACCAAGGACCGCGATATCCACGCCATGGATTGAGCCATATACCAATCGACATTTTCGAAACCCGGCGCGCAGGCGCCGGGTTTTTTTATTGCGCGGCGCGCCGGAATGTCGAAAGAGCCTGTCGCAGCGGGCTGTCATTCCGTCGCAGGCAAGACAAAATCAATATGGAGACAAAGCCCCCCTGAATAGGATATGACCCCCCTATATTATCAGGCAGAGGGAGAGCCATTTTGAGAATCGGGACGCCTAAGGAATTATATGAGGGCGAGGCGCGCGTCGGCATGACGCCCGACAGCGCCCAGGCATTGCAGAAACTCGGATATGATTGCATCGTTGAGGCCGGTGCGGGCAAGGCGGCCGGATTTTCCGACGACGCCTATCGCGCAGCCGGCGTCACCGTCGTCGATAGCGCGGATGCGCTTTACGCCGGATCAGACATCGTCGCCAAGGTTCGTCCGCCGGAAACGTCGGAGATTGATCGCCTGTCTTCGGACAAGACGCTGATCTCGTTCTTCTATCCCGCCCAGAACAAGGACCTTCTGGAGCAGGCCAAGGAAAAGGGCGCCAACGTCATCGCCATGGACATGGTGCCGCGCATTTCCCGCGCCCAGAAGATGGACGCGCTGTCCTCCATGGCCAATATCGCCGGTTATCGCGCGGTGATCGAGGCCGGCAATAATTTCGGCCGCTTCTTCACCGGCCAGGTCACCGCCGCCGGCAAGGTACCGCCCGCCAAGGTGCTGGTGATCGGCGCAGGCGTCGCCGGTCTTGCCGCCATTGGCACGGCCACCTCGCTCGGCGCCATCACCTATGCCTTCGACGTTCGCCCGGAAGTGGCCGAGCAGATCGAATCCATGGGCGCTGAGTTCGTCTATCTCGATTTCGCCGACCAGCAGCAGGACGGCGCCGCCACCGGCGGTTACGCCGCCCCCTCCTCGCCGGAATTCCGCGAGAAGCAGCTTGAGAAGTTCCGCGAACTCGCACCGCAGATCGATATCGTCATCACCACGGCGCTCATTCCGGGCCGCGACGCCCCGAAACTGTGGCTCGCCGACATGGTGGCGATGATGAAGCCGGGTTCTGTCATCATCGACCTCGCCGCCGAACGCGGCGGCAATTGCGATCTCACGGTTCCCGACCAGCGTGTCGTTTCCGACAATGGCGTCATCGTCATCGGCTACACGGATTTCCCGAGCCGCATGGCGGCGCAGGCTTCGACGCTCTATTCCACCAATATCCGCCACATGATGACCGACCTGACGCCGGCTAAGGACGGCAAGGTCGTTCACAACATGGAAGACGACGTCATCCGCGGTGCGACCGTTGCCTATCAGGGTGAGATAACCTTCCCGCCGCCACCGCCGAAAATCCAGGCGATCGCCGCGCAGAAGCCGAAGGAAAAGGCCAGGGAGCTGACACCCGAGGAAAAGCACGCCAAGGAACGGGCCGAATTCAAGGCGCAGACCAAGAACCAGGTCGGCCTGCTCGTCGCTGGCACGGCCATCCTGCTTCTCGTCGGTCTTTATGCGCCGGCAAGCTTCATGAGCCACTTCATCGTCTTCGTACTGGCCTGCTTCGTCGGTTTCCAGGTCATCTGGAGTGTCAGCCATTCGCTGCACACGCCGCTGATGGCGGTGACCAATGCGATTTCCGGCATCGTCATCCTCGGTGCGCTGCTGCAGATCGGTTCCGGTAACTGGCTGGTGGTGATCCTCGCCTCGCTTTCCGTCCTGATCGCGACGATCAACATCGTCGGCGGTTTCCTCGTGACACGGCGCATGCTCGCCATGTTCCAGAAGTCCTGAGCCGGGTGGGGGACATTTCATGACCATTGGTATCGTTTCCGCGGCCTATGTTGCCGCAGCCGTTCTCTTCATCCTTTCTCTTGGCGGTCTTTCCGGACAGGAAAGTGCCAAACGCGCCGTCTGGTACGGCATAACGGGCATGGGTCTTGCCGTTGTCGCAACGGTCTTCGGGCCTGATGTCGGCATAGGCTTCATCGTCCTGTTGATGATCGCGGGTGGCTCCGTCCTCGGTTATTACGTCGCAAACCGCGTACAGATGACCGAAATGCCGCAGCTTGTGGCCGCCCTTCACTCCTTCGTCGGCCTCGCCGCCGTCTTCATCGGCTTCAACGCCCATATCGAGGAAGCGCATGTCGCCTCGCTCGATGAGGCGGCGCGCTCGCTGCTGACAGGCTTTTCCGCCATCCTCGCCCATAAAACGCCGGTGGAACTGGCGATCATGAAGGTCGAGGTCTTCCTCGGCGTCTTCATCGGCGCGGTCACCTTCACCGGCTCGGTTGTCGCCTTCGGCAAGCTTGCCGGCAAGGTGGACGGCAAGGCGAAGAAACTGCCGGGCGGACACATCCTCAATGCCGGCGCCGCGATCCTCTCGCTCGTGCTGCTCATCATGTATTGCAACGGTGCCGGCGCCTGGACGCTGGTGCTGATGACGCTTGCCGCATTCTTCATCGGTTACCACCTGATCATGGGCATCGGCGGCGCCGATATGCCGGTGGTGGTCTCGATGCTGAACAGCTATTCCGGCTGGGCGGCGGCGGCCATCGGCTTCACGCTCGGCAACGATCTCCTGATCGTCACCGGCGCGCTGGTCGGCTCCTCGGGTGCGATCCTGTCCTACATCATGTGCAAGGCCATGAACCGCTCCTTCGTCTCCGTCATCCTCGGCGGCTTCGGCGGCACCACGGGTCCGGCGATGGAAATCGAAGGCGAGCAGGTGGCAATCGACGCCGAAGGCGTGGCGGCGGCTCTGAATGACGCTGACAGCATCATCATCGTACCGGGTTACGGCATGGCGGTGGCACAGGCTCAAGGCGCAGTCTCCGAACTGACCCGCAAGCTGCGCGCCGACGGCAAGACCGTGCGCTTCGCCATCCACCCCGTCGCCGGCCGTCTTCCCGGCCACATGAACGTGCTCTTGGCCGAAGCCAAGGTGCCCTACGACATCGTGCTGGAAATGGACGAGATCAACGACGACTTCCCCAATACCGACGTCGTCATCGTCATCGGCTCCAACGACATCGTCAACCCGGCAGCCCAGGACGATCCGAATTCGCCGATTGCCGGCATGCCGGTACTGGAAGTGTGGAAGTCGAAGCTCGTCATCGTTTCCAAGCGCGGCCAGGGCACGGGTTATTCCGGTATCGAGAACCCGCTGTTCTACAAGGACAATACCCGCATGTTCTACGGTGACGCCAAAAAGTCGATCAACGACCTCCTGCCGCTGATCAAGTAACGAAAAGGGCGTTTCCGGGAAACCGGAAACGCCCTTCGAATTTCCGAGAAACGACGATACGTTTCGTCCGTCATGCCGGACTTGATCCGGCATCCAGCCACGGCGCGTCTGCGACGTAGAAATAGGTCTTACGCGATCAAGGACTTGATCGCGCTGGACCCCGGATCTAGTCCGGGGTGACGGTGTGCGGATGCTATGGCCGCGCCAAACAGAACCGTTCCGCGGGATGTTGTCGATAGACCGCCTTCAAAGCACCCGGTAACGCCGGTTGAAATACATCAGCGCTTCTTCGCCCTCATTGATCCTCATATCGACGACATCGCAGATGAGGATGTCATGCGTGCCACCGTCATGCGCTTCGCGGATACGGCAATCGAAGGAAACGAGCGCATCTTCGAGAACCGGGGCACCGGTTTCGAGCACGCCCCAGCTTCCGGCGGCAAAGCGTTCATCGGCGGGCGTCTTGCCACCGAAAAGCGTGCTCAGCACCTCGTGATGTGCGGCAAGCGTATTGACGCAGATGACGCCATTGGCCTTCACCACCCTGTAGGCGGAAGCATTGCGGTTGAGGCAGACGAGAAGCGTGGGCGGATTGTCGGAAACGCTGCAAACGGCCGTCGCGGCAAAGCCCGCGCGGCCTGCCGCACCGTTGGTGGTGACGATATTGACCGCCGCACCGAGCCGCGCCATGGCGTTTCTGTATTCGAGGCTGCGCTCCTGTGCAGTCTTCGTCTCCATTTCCGCTTCCTTTTCAAGAGACTTCATCTGCATCTAACCCATCCTTCCTTAACAGGCCATCAAGCCAGCACACAGGCGTCTTCGAAGGCAAGCCGCGGCAGGCGGCCGAAAAGCTTGGACGGATCGCCATGACCGAGATTGATCAGGAAATTGGATTTCCACGTCGTGCCGGCAAAAAATGCCGCATCCACCTTGCCCTTGTCGAAACCCGACATGGCCCCGGTATCCAGCCCCAAAGCCCGGGCCGCAAGGATGAGATACCCCGCCTGAAGCGTGGCATTGCGGAAGGCGGTTTCTTCGGCCACAGCCGGGCTGGAGGTGAACCATGAACGCGCATCGGCATGGGGAAACAGTTCCGGCAGCTTTTCGTAAAATTCAGCGTCGATGGCGGCAATAACAGTCACCGGCGCGGCCATGGTCTTTTCCAGATTGCCGGAAGACAGCGCGGGCTTCAGCTTCTCCTTGGCTTCCGGGCTGCGCACGAAGACGAAACGCGCCGGCGAGCAATTGGCCGAGGTCGGTCCCATCTTCGTCAGGTCGTACAGCGCCTTCAGCGTTTCATCGCTGACCGGCTTGTCCGCCCAGCCATTATGGGTGCGTGCTTCGGTGAAAAGCGTTGCCAGTGCCGCGTCATCGAGTGCTTTCGTCATCTTGCTCTAAAATCCTGTCAGAATGTTCGGGTGGCCGGCAGCAGGAACTGCAGAAGCCTTGTGTTGAAAAGGTCTGTTTCGGTGATATTCACCGCATGCGCGCCGAAATCGAGAAGGCAAAGTTCGCTCTGCCGCAGGCCCTCCGCCAGCCGCTGCGAACGCGTATAGGGCACCAAAAGATCGTCCTTCGTCGCCACCACCAGCACCGGATTGTCGATCTCGCCAAGCCGGCTATCGATATCGAAAGCCCGAAGCGCCGCAATACGCCGCAGCACATTTGCCTTGCCCTGAAAATGCGCGACGCCATGGGCATCGTC
The DNA here is from genome assembly GCF_017313365.1 of Agrobacterium sp. OT33. Classification (NCBI taxonomy): domain Bacteria; kingdom Pseudomonadati; phylum Pseudomonadota; class Alphaproteobacteria; order Hyphomicrobiales; family Rhizobiaceae; genus Agrobacterium; species Agrobacterium sp. OT33. The sequence continues at coordinate 531,707 of NZ_JAFLMZ010000003.1, forward strand.
CCGCGCCAGACGCTCCTGATGTTCCGACATCCATGCGGCCGGATAGAGAAACAGCGGCTGGGCTTTCACGAATGCCTCGACGCCGGATTTTTCCAGAAGCTCGATCCGCACATCGAAGCAGCGCCCCGAATGCGGATCGGCCTTGCTCCAGGCATTGATGAGCACCAGCCGGTCGATAAGGCGGGGCTGGCGCAGCGCGATATCGAGACCGATCAGGCCGCCGAGCGCATGGCCCATGAAGTGGAATGTTTCGAGGTTCAGCGCCGAGACAATCTCCAGCACGTCATCCGCCATCGCCGATATGCCGCCCTCTTCCGGCACATCGCCGCCGGTCTTGCCGGTTCCGCGATGGTCATAGGTGACGATGCGGAATTGGTCGGAAAGGGCATCGATCTGCGGCGTCCAGTAAGTGCCCGATCCACCCAGCCCCGAAGATAGCAGGATAGTGGCCGCCTCAGGATCGGTCCGGCCATGAACCTCGAAATGCATCATCTGCCGTTGGCCCTATTTGCCGATATGGGCGACGGTGGCGATTTCCACCAGCGCGTCGGGCTTTACCAGACCGCACTGAATGCAATATCGCGCCGGCTTGTCGCCGGGGAAATATTCTGCATAGACCGTGTTGACGGCCTGATAATTCGCCCAGTCGGTGATGAAGATGTGGTTCATCGTCACGTCCTCCATCGTGCCGCCGGCGGTTTCGATGACGGATTTGATAGTTTCCAGAACATGGCGGGTCTGGGCGCTGGCATCACCCACATGCACGACGTTATTGTCCTTGTCGAAGGGCAGCGTGCCCGAAACGTAAACCACGCCATCGGCAAGGGTTCCCGGCGAAAAGGGAGCGATGGGTTTGCTGGTACCGGCAGGCACGATAATCTTTTTCGGCATTTCGTTCTCCTCTTGTGTTGAATATCAAGCGCTGACGGGTGCGGCCTGCGAGATGACACCGCAGAAATCATTGACGGTGGCGACCCAGCCGAAAAACTTCTCGACATTGTAGACCGTCGCCTGCTGGATAAAGTCCGGGCCCAGATGATGCGTGGCATCCTCCAGCATCACCCCGAAATATTCGAGATGGAAGGCATCGCGCAGCGAGCTTTCGACGCAGACATTGGTGGCGATGCCGACGAACACCAGATTGCGGATGCCGCGAGCGCGCAGAACGCTGTCCATATTGGTGTTGAAGAAACCGCTGTAACGCGTCTTCGGCACCAGAATATCGCCGGGTTGCGGCTGCAACTCGTCGACGATGGCATAATCCCATGTGCCCTTGGCCAGCAGCTGGCCCTGCAATTCCGGGCGTTTGCGCATGGTCTTCAGCGCGTTGGATTTATGCCAGTTGGGCGAACCCGGCCCGCCTGCCTCGACATAATCCTTGTCCCAGCCATTCTGGAAATAGATGACCTGCACGCCCGCCGCGCGTGCCGCATCCAGCGTCTTCTTGATGTTGGCGATGGTGCCCTTGGCCCCTGATATATCGAACCCGGCGAGATCGACATAACCGCCTTCGGTCGAATAGGCATTCTGCATATCGACCACGACAACGGCGGTCTCGCTGGGTTTTAGGGTAATCGGCTCCGGCCTTGCGGGAAGCGTGACGCTTTCCGAACGACTTTCCGGCCCCTTGTAACCCGCCACGACGGCTTCGCTCATTCCGCAGCCTCCAGTCCGGCCTGAACATGCGCCCGGCTCTTCATCAGCGGCTGCACATATTTGCCGAATTTTTCGACGCCCTCGAGGAAGTCGTCGAAAGTCAGCATCACGCCGCCGGTTCCCGGCACTTCGCTCATCTCATCCAGCATGGCCGCCACTTCCTCATAGGAACCGATCAGCGTTCCCATGTTGATGTTGACCGCCGAGACGGGATTGGACATGTGCCGCACATTGGTGTCGGAGCCGGATTTGGTGTCGACGGCGCTTTGCAGACCGAGCCACTTGATCGCGTCCTCATCCGCACCCGCCTTGTAATGCTCCCACTTCGCCCAGGCGTCTTCGGATTTTTCCTCGGCAAGCACCATCGTCAGCACGACGGATTTCACCTCGCGGCCGGTTTTTTCCGTCGCCGCCAGCAGCCGCTCATTGGTCGGCGCGAAAGCCTTCGGCGTATTGACGCCGACACCGAAGCAAAAGCTGTAATCGGCAAACTTGGCCGAAAACGCCATGCCGGAATTGGAGGAGCCAGCGCAGATGAGCTTCACATCACCCTGCGGCACCGGCTTCATGCGGCAATCCTCCATCTTGAAGAACTTGCCGTTGAAATCCGATTGCCCGTCCGTCAGCAACTCTTTCAGAACGGTGGTGTATTCGCCGAGATATTCGTAGCGATCACCGAAATAATCATCGCCCGGCCACAGCCCCATCTGGCTGTATTCAGGCCGCTGCCAGCCGGTAATCAGGTTGATGCCGAAACGGCCGCCGGAAATCGAATCGATCGTCGTTGCCATGCGCGCAACAATGGCCGGCGGCATGACCAGCGTGGCGGCTGTGCCGAAAAGCTTGATCTTGGAGGTGACGGCAGCAAGGCCTGCCATCAGCGTGAAGGATTCCAGATTGTAATCCCAGAACTCTGTCTTGCCGCCAAAGCCGCGCAGCTTGATCATCGAAAGCGCGAAGTCGAAACCGTATTTCTCCGCCTTCAGTGTGATCGCCTTGTTCAAGTCGAAGCTCGGCTTGTATTGCGGCGCGTTTTCAGAAAGAAGCCACCCATTGTTCCCGATCGGGATAAAAACACCAACTTCCATTTTGCTGTTCCCTTTTTACGTCAGGTGTCTCCTGACTTGACAAAAGAGTAGCAGGTTCCGTGCCAGACCAAATAAAATAATTTTATCAAATGGATAAAATTTCGGGGCGGGTGGAGCTTTGACCAAAAGGCAAAAAATTTATCATTTGGTCAAAATATTTGCCTGTTTATTTGGCAAATATGGAGAGCGATACGTCAAAGGTGAGCGGCCCTCACCACACTCACAGACCGATGTAGGAAATCCGAAGGCTCTCCTCCGTCATGCCGGACCCGATCCGGCATCCAGCCACGGCGCGTCTGCGCCGTGAATAGAGTCTTTCGCGATCAAGGACTTGATCGCACTGGACCGCGGATCAAGTCCGGGGTAACGGCGCTGGGGTGCTAAGACTCAATCGAACTCGCACGCGCGACGGGGCACTTCTGCGCGATGAGGACAACAACCGCGCAGCTATGCCAAAACCTCAACCCAGCCGCTGCTGCGCATAGGCATGGACGGCCCGGAACGCAGCCTCGGCACCCGCGACAACCCGCTCTTCCTCTTCAACCGTCAGCGCAATTTCATCGAGTGCTGCGGTGAATGTGCGCCAGTGCAGGCCGCGTCCTTCCGGTGCGCCGGCCAGATGGCGCGCGCCGAATTCTTCGCCAAGACCGAGCTTTGCCGCATCTTTCAGCAGGAAAGCCGCACCGAGATTGGAACCTTCGACCACATAAAGCCAGCCCATCGCCTCTGGCAGATCGAAGGGCGTTTCGCCGGTGAAACGCGCAGCCCTGGCTTCCGGAATAGCAAGACCGAGATCGGCAAGGTCCTGCTCGATCATGGCAAGACGGCGGCGGCCTTTAAGATCGGGAAGCAGGCCATCAAGCGTGGCATTGGAAAAGAAAACGTCGAGGTCGCGATGGAAAAGATATTGCGTTTCAACGAATTTGCCGAAGTTCTCCCGGCTCTCGAACGGCTTCGAAGCCATGATGAAGGCATCGAGTTCACCATGCGCCTCGCGCGTCGCTGCTTTCAGTCTCTTGACGCGGCTCTGTTCGATCTCGGCAACAGGCGCTGAAGGCTCCGCAATAGTCATGGTGATGGTCCCTTTATCCCTATATTCAGACTGCCTGATAAAAATCTTTACTCGAACAGTCAAATTTTATTTTCGCATTTTTTCGCAAGCCCTGACAAGGAATGTGCCCTGAGAGAAGCGGCACGAAAGGGCATCCGCTTCAATTCCCTGCGATGGCTCCATGCCTCACGGCAGGCAGACAATGCGCCACGCGATCCGAAATCCGAATCCCGCTCCGCCCGATACCTCAAACAGTCATCCTGCAATTAGATATTTACAACTAACATGTCAGTACGCTATCAATCCGTGGTCACCTTGGAGGAGCATCTTAATTGACCCAGAAATTTGGCCTTTCGGCAGCCCTGACAACCCCGTTCAAGACGGACGGAACCGTCGATATCGACGCCATGATCGCTCATGCCCGCCGCTGCCTTCAAAACGGTTGTGACAGTGTGACACTGTTCGGTACCACCGGTGAGGGATGCTCCGTCGGTAGCCGCGAACGGCAGGTTATCCTCTCCCGTTTCATCGAAGCCGGTATTGCGCCGTCCCGCCTTGTCACCGGCGTTCTCGTGGATTCCATCGAGGATGCGGCGGACCAGTCGGCCGAGGCCCTGGAAGCCGGCGCCCGCAATATTCTTCTCGCCCCGCCCTCCTATTTCAAGAATGTCAGCGATGACGGCCTGTTCGCCTGGTTTTCGGCGGTTTTCGCAAAGATCGGCAAGGGCGCCCGCGACATCCTCGTCTATAACATTCCTTCCGTGACCATGGTGACACTGTCGGTCGAGCTGGTGGGAAGGCTGAAAAAGGCATTCCCCGGCATCGTCACCGGCGTCAAGGATTCCTCCGGCAACTGGAGCCATACCGAACGCCTGCTGAAAGAGCATGGCGACCTCGTCATCCTGATCGGCGATGAGCGCGATCTGGCGAGGGGCGTTCGCCTCGGCGGCCAGGGCGCCATCTCGGGCGTTGCCAATTTCCTCACACAGGAAGTCCGCGCCATGGCCGTTGACGGCAAGGACGACAAGCGCGTTGAAGATCTTGTTGTGGAACTTCTGAAATTCCCGGTTACGCCAGCCGTCAAGGTGCTGGTATCACATACGACAGGGGAGAACATCTGGCCGGACGTGCGCGCACCGCTCGTCGCCATTTCGCCAGAGGACCGGCGGCAGATCGAAGGCGCTTTCGACGCGCTGTTTCGCAAACAGGCCGCTTGAACAGACCTTGAAAGGTTGAGCATGGACGATACCGGCGAACAGACATTGCGGGAACGGGCGTATGAAAGCTTTACGCATCACCTTCTCTCGCGTGATGTTCGCCCGGGGCAATTCATCTCGCAACGCCGCCTCGTGGAATTGACAGGTCTGCCGCTGGGGGCGATCCGGGAGGCAATTCCGCGGCTGGAGGCGGAAGGGCTGATCAAGACCGTGCCGCAGCGGGGCTTGCAGGTCGCCCATATCGACATCAACCTTATCCGTGAAGCATTCCAGTTCCGCATCTTCCTCGAAAAAGAGGCCGTGGCGCTGTTCACCCGCTCGGCTTCCGATGAGGCCATCGCCAAGCTTTTGAAACAGCATCGCGATATTGCAGAAGCGGCTGAAAACAGCGGAGAATCGCCGGAGCTCGATCAGCATGCCCAGCAGGTGGACTGGGGCATGCACGATGCCTTCATCGATAGTCTCGGCAATTCGATCATCTCGAATGCCTACCGCGTCAATTCCATCAAGATGCGCCTCATCAACCAGGAGCGGTTTCGCATCGCCGGCCATGTGAAGTCGGTAATGAAGGAACATCTCGCCATTCTCGAAGCCATCGAGAGGCGATCCGTGGAAGACGCCGTTGAGCGGCTGACCGCCCATATCCGCAACGCAAGGGACAGGGCGCTGGCGGTGTAAGGCAGTTCCGGCAGGGTCGAAAACGGTCCTGCGCCGGGATTGCAGGAAAATAAGCAACAAGCCGGGGTGAGGAGAATTTCCGGCTAATCTGGAGGAGAACTGACATGACGCATTCATTGCTCAACCCCACGCGTCGCGCCTTTCTGGCAGGCACGGCCGCGATTGGCGGCAGCGCGATGCTCGGCATTCGCCCGGCATCGGCGGCGGTGAACTGGAAAAAACACGCCGGCACCACGCTTGAGGTCAATCTCGTCAAAAGCCCGCGCAGCGAAACGCTGATCAAATATCTCGGCGAATTCGAAGAACTGACCGGCATCAAGGTCAATGCCGAGGCAACCCCGGAACAGCAGCAGCGCCAGAAAGTCGTCATCGAGCTTTCCTCCGGCAAGCCGAGCTTCGACGTCGTGCATCTGAGCTATCACGTTCAGAAGCGCCAGTTCGAAAAGGGCAAGTGGCTGGCCGATATCAGCGGCTTCCTGAAGGATCCGTCGCTTACCGATCCGTCGCTCGTCGAAAAGGATTTCGCTGAAGCCGGCATGTTGTTTGCCAAGGATAGCGATGGCGTTCTGCGCTCGCTGCCCTTCTCGGTGGATTACTGGATCGTTTACTGGAACAAGGAACTCTTCGAGGCCAAGGGCCTGAAATACCCTGAAACCTTCGAGGAACTGGTAACGGCGGCGGAAAAGATCACCGATCCCGCAACCAACACCTATGGTTTCGTCGCCCGTGGCCTGAAGAACGCCAATACCCCGGTCTGGACCTCGCTGATGTTGGGTTATGGCGCAAAGCCGATCGGTGCGGACGGAAAGATCGATACCGAGTCAAAGGAAGCGGTGGAAGCGGCAGCGCTTTACCAACGCCTGATGACCAAGGCAGCACCTCCCGGCGTCTCCGGCTTCAACTGGGCGGAAGCGCAATCGGCCTTCCTGCAGGGCAAGATCGGCATGTGGTTCGATGGCGTCGGTTTTGCTCCGCCGATCGAGAACCCGGAAAAATCCCGCGTCGTCGGCAAGGTCGGTTACGGCGTCATGCCGAAAGGCCCGGCAGTTCAGGCCGCCGGCACGTTTGGCGATGGCCTCGGCGTCGTCGAAGCCAGCAGCAAGAAGGAGGCCGCTTACCTCTTCTGCCAATGGGCGATCTCGCATGAAATGGGTGCGCGTCTCCTGCAGGCCGGTGCGGGCGTTCCATTCCGCCAGTCCATCCTCGAAGACCAGAAGGTCCGCGAAGGCGTGAAGATGCCGGCCGCCTGGCTGGATGCCGTTGTCGGTTCCGGCAAGGTCTCGCAGCTTGCGCTTCCCGTCATCATTCCGGTGACGGAGTTCCGCGACATCTACGGCGTCGGCCTCACCAACATGATCGGCGGCGCGGACCCGGCAGCCGAACTGAAAAAGGCGACGGAACAGTTCGCACCCGTTCTGGCACGTAGCGAGGGATAATGGCCTCCGTGAGCATCGAAAACACCAAGACAGGCATCAGTCGTAGAGAAGGGAGCAGGCCGGCAAGGCTTGCTCCCAACTACTGGCCCTTCGTCATACCGGCACTTATCGTCATTCTGGCTGTCATCGTTTTTCCATGGGTGTTTACCCTGTGGATGAGCGTGCACCGCTGGACGCTCGGACAGGAGCAGAGCTTTATCGGTTTCGAGAACTATATCCGGCTCGCCGGTGATATCAGGTTCTGGGAATCGCTCTGGCATACGCTCATTTATACCGTGCTGTCGGTGGTCGCCCCGCTGTTCCTCGGAACATTAGCGGCACTGGTTTTCGATGCGCAGTTTCCGCTGCGCGGTTTTCTGCGCGGCGTCTTCGTCATGCCGATGATGGCGACCCCGGTCGCCATCGCGCTCGTCTGGACCATGATGTTCCACCCGCAGCTCGGCGTCCTGAACTATCTGCTGTCGCTCATCGGCATCGGGCCGCTGGAATGGATCTACAACCAGTCGACCGTCATTCCCTCGCTGGTGATGGTGGAAACCTGGCAGTGGACGCCTCTGGTCATGCTGATCGTGCTCGGCGGGCTGGCCGCAGTGCCGCGCGAACCCTATGAAAGTGCTGAAATCGACGGTGCCAATGCCTGGCAAAAATTCCGTTACCTGACCATGCCGATGATTGCGCCGTTTCTGATGATCGCCGTCATCATCCGCTCCATCGATGCCGTCAAAAGCTTCGACATCATCTATGCGATGACTCAAGGCGGGCCCGGCACGGCGTCTGAAACCATCAACATCTATCTCTATAATACGGCGTTTTCCTATTACGACATCGGTTACGGCTCGGCCATGGCCGTCGTCTTTTTCATCATCATCGTGGCGCTGTCCTTCGTGCTTTTGATGGTGCGCCAGCGCTCGCAGTGGAACGAGATGGAGGATCGCTGATGTCTGGAAAAATCCTGAAACGCAAGACACTCGATCGCATCGGCCTTTTCTTCGTGGCACTGGTGATGATCTCGCCGGTCATCCTGTTCTTCATCTGGATGATCTCGCTATCGCTGAAATATGAGATCGACAACGGCGCCTATCCGCCGATCCTCATTCCCGAACGTTTCGCCTGGTCGAACTATGTGAAGGTGTTCGAGGAGAACAATTTCTTCCTCTATTTCTGGAACTCGGTCCTCGTCACCGGAGCGGCCACCATTCTGGCGCTCGTCATCGGCGTTCCCGCCGGTTACGGCATTGCGCGGCTGAAGGCGGAAAAATCCGCCGTCGTCATCATGATCGCCCGCATGACGCCGGGCCTCTCATTCCTCATTCCGCTGTTCCTGCTGTTCCAATGGCTGAACCTCTTGGGCACGCTGTGGCCGCAGATCATCATCCATCTTGTGGTGACGGTGCCGATCGTCGTCTGGATCATGATCGGTTATTTCGAGACCACACCGAAGGAACTGGAAGAGGCGGCAAGCATCGATGGCGCATCCTCCTGGCAGGTGTTCCGGCTGGTGGCGCTGCCGATTGCCAAGCCCGGCATCGTCGTCTCCTTCATCCTCGCGGTCATCTTCTCGTGGAACAACTTCGTCTTCGGCATCGTGCTGGCCAGCCGTGAAACGCGCACCCTGCCGGTCGCGGTCTACAACATGCTGTCCTTCGAACAGGTCAGCTGGGGACCGCTGGCCGCAGCCGCGCTCATCGTCACGCTGCCGGTGCTGCTGCTCACCATGTTCGCACAGAAACAGATCGTGGCGGGTCTCACCGCCGGTGCCGTCAAGGGCGGCTGAACCAACAAAGGGCATTCCATGCCCTTGCTTTTTAAACGCAATTCCGGACGCAAAACCGCGACACACTTTTGCTGGAATTGCTCATAACGGGAACCAAAAACATGGCACCGGTCAATATTCAAAATGTCCAGAAGCGCTTCGGCTCGGTCAACGTCATCCACGGTATCGATATCGATATCAAGGACGGAGAATTCGTCGTCCTCGTCGGCCCTTCCGGCTGCGGCAAGTCCACCCTGCTGCGCATGATCGCCGGACTGGAAGAGCTGAGCGATGGCGAAATCCACATTGGCGCGCGCGAGGTCAGCCACCTGCCCGCCCGTGACCGCGATATCGCCATGGTCTTCCAGAACTACGCGCTTTATCCGCATATGACAGTCAAGGACAATATGGGCTTCGCGCTGAAGCTGAAGAAGGTCAGCGCCGAGGAAACCAGGGCCAAGGTCGACAGGGCCGCCGCCATTCTGGGACTGGAAAAGCTGCTGGACCGTTATCCGCGCCAGCTTTCCGGCGGCCAGCGCCAGCGTGTCGCCATGGGCCGCGCGCTGGTGCGCGATCCGCAGGTCTTCCTGTTCGACGAGCCGCTTTCCAACCTCGACGCCAAGCTGCGCGTGCAGATGCGCGGTGAGATCAAGGCCATGCACCAGCGCATCGGCACCACCACCATCTATGTCACCCACGATCAGGTGGAAGCCATGACCATGGCCGACAAGATCGTGGTGCTGCATGATGGCGTGATCGAGCAGATCGGCGCGCCGCTCGAGCTTTACGACAATCCCGCCAACCTCTTCGTTGCCGGTTTCATCGGCTCGCCGGCCATGAACTTCATTCGCGGCCGGGTGGAGGAAGGCGTCTTCCGCACCGCAAAGGGTCTCAGCCTGCCGCTGCCCGCCAATGCCGATATCGGCAAACTGGGCGGCCGCGACCTCGTCTACGGCGTGCGGCCGGAACATATCCGCGCCGCCGAGACCGGCATCGAAGGCCGGGTAGAACTGGTCGAAGGCACCGGTTCGGAAATCTACGCCAAGCTGAACTGCAAGGGCGACGAGATCGCCTGCCTGTTCCGCGAGCGCCTCAATGTCCGCTTCGGCGATACGATCCACATTGCCATCGATCCGGCAACCGTGCATCTGTTCGACAAGGACAGCGGCAAGCGCATCTGAACACGGCAGGAGCGAAGAGAATGGTAAAGGAAGCGGGCGGCAAGCATGTGCTCTGCGTGGGTGCCGCCGTGCTCGACACCCTGTTCCGTGTGCATGACATGCCGAAGGGCGAAGGCAAGGTCCTGCCCTATGAGATGTTGCAGATTGCCGAAGGCATGGCCTCGAGCGCTGCCTATGCCGTGCGTCGCATGGGCGGCCGCGCCAGCCTCTGGGGTGCGGTGGGCGACGACGAAACCGGCGCCCGCATCCTGCGCGATCTCGCCGAAAGCGGCATCGATGTTACCGGCATGACCATCGCCGCCGGCGCGCGCTCGGCCCTGTCGACGATCATCATCGATGACCGGGGAGAACGGCTGATCGTGCCTTTTTACGACCATCGCCTGCATGAGAAAAAACGCTCCTGCACGCCGGCAGATATTGCCCCGTTCGATGCCGTTCTGGTGGATGTGCGCTGGCCGGAACTGGCACTCGATGTGCTCACCGTGGCGCGCGCGCTTGGCAAACCGGCCATTCTGGATGGCGATGTGGCGCCGGTGGAAACGCTGGAGAAGCTTGCGCCCGCCGCGACCCATATCGTCTTTTCCGAACCCGCCGCCGCCCGGCTGACCGGACTTGAAACGGTGAAGGACATGCTGCCGGTGCTGCATTCCCGCTACCCGCAGACCTTCATCGCCGTCACCGCCGGCCCGCAAGGCTGCTGGTGGACGGAGGCCGATGATCCCACGGTACATTTCCAATCAACGATGCAGGTCAAGGCAGTGGACACGCTGGCGGCGGGCGATATCTTCCACGGCACCTTTGCGTTGGCGATGGCTGAAGGTATGCAAAGCCGCGCGGCCATCCGCCTCTCCTCCGTTGCCGCCGCGCTCAAATGCACCGTCTTCGGCGGCCGCATCGGCGCACCGACGCACGAAGAGACGGAAGACACGATGCGGCAATGGCTGGAGCGTGAAGGCGAAGCCGCGCTGCGCGCCTCCTGAGCGCATCCATTGCCCGCATAAAACTATTCCATTTTTGCGATGCCGTTTCCCGGCGAAGTAGTCTAACGTCAAGTCAGAGCAAAGCTTTTCATGAAGCCGCGCCTGTTCCACCTTGAGCCTGCATTCCGCAAAAGTGATCGCCCGATGCATCAGACGACCCGCCCGAGACTGCGCGATATCGGTTTCCGGCCCGGCCATTTCGAGACCGGCCCGCTCAACGCCATCACCGATGTCGAAGGCGTGACCATCGGCCATTCGACCGTCATCGAAGGCGACACGATCCGCACCGGCGCAACCGCGATCCTGCCGCATGGCGGCAATCTCTTTCAGGACAAGGTGCCCGCCGCCTTCGCCGTCTATAACGGCTTCGGCAAATTTGCCGGCTCCACCCAGATCGAGGAACTCGGCGAGCTCGAAACACCTGTTATCCTCACCAATACGCTGGCGACAGGCCGGGCCATCGAGGCGATCAACCACCATACGCTGGCACGGCCGGGCAATGAGAAAGTCGTCTCGATCAACGCCGTCGTCGGCGAAACCAACGATTCCCGCCTGAACGACATCCGTGCCGGCCGCCCGACGGTCGATGAGATATCAACCGCGCTCAAAAACGCGGCCATAGGCCCGGTGACCGAGGGCGGCGTGGGTGCCGGAACCGGTACGGTCGCTTTCGGCATGAAAGGTGGCATCGGCACCGCATCCCGCATCGTCACCATCGCCGGAACGACCTATACGCTGGGCATTCTCGTGCAGTCCAATTACGGCGGCCATCTGCTGGTCTGCGGCACGCCCTATGCCAGCCCTGACCATAAGGACAAGGACGGCTCGATCGTCATCATTATCGCCACCGACGCGCCGCTCTCCTCCCGCAATCTAAAGCGTTTGGCGGCTAGAAGCTTCGGCGGGCTGGCGCGCACGGGTGCAGCACTCAGCAATGGCTCCGGTGACTATGCGCTGGCCTTTTCCACCGATGAGCGGCTGCGCCGCACGCCTGCGCGCCGCAAGGCCGTCGCAGACTATCCAGAACTTTCCAACGATGCGATTTCGCCGCTCTTCGAAGCCGCGATAGAGGCGACGGAGGAGGCGATCCTCAATTCGCTCTGCGCAGCAACCACGACCAAGGGCTTCAATGCCGGCACCGGCAAGGTCTCCACGGTCGAGGCCATTTCCATCGACGCCCTTAAAACCCTTCTTTCAGCCTGACTTTTCCAGACGGAGTTTTCATGACTAGCCCATCCGGTCGCATCGTTTACGTCAACGGCGAATTCCTGCCCGAAGCGGACGCCCGCCTCTCCATCTTCGACCGCGGTTTCCTGTTTGGCGACGGCATTTATGAAGTTACCTCCGTTCTGGAAGGCAAGCTGATCGACAGCGACCTGCACATGGCCCGGCTGGAGCGCAGCGCCCGCGAAATCGACGTGCCGCTGCCGGTCACCACGAAAGAGATCGTCGAGGCAGAACGCCGCCTGATTGCCGACAACAACCTCGTCGAAGGCATGATCTACCTGCAGCTGACGCGTGGCGCCGAAGACCGCAATTTCCTGTTCTCCGCCGATCTGAAGCCGACGCTTGTCATGTTCACCCAGGCCAAGAAGCTGATCGGCACCCCGGTCGAAGAAGCCGGCATCGCCGTCAAATCGGTTCCCGACCAGCGTTGGGAACGTCGCGATATCAAGACCGTTTGCCTTTTGCCGCAGGTCATGGCCAAACGCATCGCCAAGGCTGAAGGCTGCGACGAGGCGTGGATGATCGAGGACGGTTTCGTCACCGAAGGCGCGTCCTCGACCGCCTATATCGTCACCGCCGACAAGAAGATCATCACCCGCGGCAACAGCAACAAGACCCTGCCCGGCTGCACCCGTCTTGCCGCCCTGCAACTGGCCAAGGAAGCCGGCTTTACGCTGGAAGAACGCCCCTTCACGCTGGAAGAGGCGCTGAATGCCGACGAGGCCTGCCTGACCAGCGCCTCCAACTTCGTGGTTTCGGTCACGAAGATCGACGGCAAGCCGGTGGGTAACGGCAAGCCCGGCCCGATGGTGAGCCGCCTGCGCGCGCTCTACCTCGAAAACGCCCGCCGCACGGCCATCTGATCGAAAGCGTTTTGTTTGTCGCATTTCCGGATGGAAAACCGGGGGCCACTTTTCCCGGAAATGCTCTAACCTTCGAGAACCGCCCAGATGCGCTCAACCACGGGCCGGCGGTTCTCCTTCGAGCGATAAAGCCTGATATCGACGGCAATATCGAAACTTGAATCGGCGGCGCGCACCAGAGCGCCGCTATCCAGCTCGTGCCGCATCAGGCTTTCCGGCACCCAGGCGACACCCCAGCCGGCCATCGCCATGGCTTTCAGCCCCACCGACATGCTGCCCTCATGCACCCGCTCGAATTGCGGCAAGCGCGCGCTCAGGAGATCGCGCAGCAGCGGCCCGAAAAACGAGGCCTTTTCATAGTCGAGATAGGCAAAGGGTTTCCGCGCATTTTCCACCAGCGCATGCAACGGTGAACCATCTTTCGCCGGCGCGGAAACGGGAATGATGTTTTCCGCACCCAGCACGCGGAATTCGAAGGTCTGCGCATCGAGCAGCATCGGCACTTCGGGATGGGCATAGGTGAGAAGGAAATCACTCTGCCCGTCCACCAGCGAATTGAGGTTTTCCTCCATGCTGCCGGAATCCGGCCGCAGAACCGAAAACAGCGGTCCGGCCGTCTCGTTCACCCGTTTCAGCCAGTCGGGAAAGAAGGTGAAGGACAGGGTATGCAGCGCCGTCAGCCGAACGGTTCTGGCATCGGCTCCCTCTTCCTGAAGAAGCGTGCGCCGTGCATGGTAAAGCTGCTTCAGCGTCTCCTGCGCCACCGGCACGAACTTCACTCCCGCCTCTGTCAGCCGGGACGGATAGGAAGCACGGTCGACCAGCGTCGCACCCACCCAGGCTTCCAGCTGCTTGATGCGCCGGCTGAAGGCGGATTGCGTCACATGCCGCTCATCCGCCGCCTTCGAGAAATTGAGCGTTCCGGCCAGCGCCAGGAAATCCTCGAGCCATTTGACTTCCAAGGGCCTGTTCTCCCACAAAGATGTTGTCCCGGCCTGCCGGGAACACGGGTCTTTATTAGGAGCAATGGAAGCCGATTGAAACCCTTTAGAAAGCTTCGGGTCGTTTAGCAAACCAACTAGAGCCCGCTTGCGTCATCCTCGGGCTTGACCCGAGGATCCACAACCAAGTGCGACAATGGATCCTCGGGTCAAGCCCGAGGATGACATCGAGTTTGTGGGGCGCACCGGGATCGGCCTCACTCGTTAGCGGCTCCTTGAATATTCGATCATCCGCGCCCGGCTGGACACCAGCTCGATCCGGTCGTCACCCAGCCGGTTGAGGCAAACGCGCTTCGTCCACGGCCCATCGATGAGCGTGAACAGAAAGCGGCCATTGCCGAGCGCCGTAAGCGGCATGCTGCGGCGTGTGGGGCCGATGCCCATCGTCAGCGACGAACCGTTGATGATAAATTCCGCGCCCTCATCCGAGCGCCACAAGCCCGAAAGATCGTCCGGCACGGCATGCTGGCCGACCGGCAGGAAGCGGCGGGCGGCGTGGCCGGCCTCACCGACAACGGCGGCACCATCCAGCCTCAGACGCATCGGAGAGGATGCGGAACGGGAGGAGACCCAGCCATCGACATCTTCATAAAGCGTGTCGTCACCATCGATGAAGGTGGATGTGCTGCCTTTGACCTCCAGCCACCACGGCCCGCTTTCGGTGACATAGAGACCTTCCGGCAGACTGGCGGCGGGTTTGGGCAAAGGCAGGCCGATCAAAGCCGCCATGCCTTCCAGCGCGATCTTGAAGCCATTGGTATCCTCGCGGTTCGACACCACGACGAAGCCAGTGCCATTTTCCGGATCGAGCAGAAAGTAAGTCTTGTAGCCCGGATGCGAACCGCCGTGACCGACGAAACGCCTGTCGCCAAGATGCGACCAGCGCAGGCCGAGACCATATTCACTCATCCGTCCATCGGCGAGCGGCCGCTCAGCCGAAAGCGCGTCAAGGACACCCGCGAAGCTTCCCTCGCCGCGCATCAGACCCTGCAACCAACGGGTAAGTGCTTCGGCGCTGCCCGCAAGGCTACCCGAAGCGGAGATATGCAGGCCGGCGGCCGAAAGCTGCCAGTTGTCTTCAGCCTTCCAGTAACCCGGCACCAGCCCGTCGACAGGATCGTTCCAGACATCCGGCGCCTTGAGGAACACGCCAAAGGGATCGGCAATCTGTTCCTGCACGAAATCATCGAAACGGAAACCGCGACGCTCCAGCGCCACTTCCACCAGCCGGTAACCGGTATTGGAATAGGACACCTCGCTGCCGGCCGGGAAATTCAGCCGGTTGAGCCGCGACAGATAGTCGAGAAGCGGTCCGGCCTTCGTTTCCGTATAGACGGAAAGGCCAAGCAGCGAAAGGCATTCACGCGTATCCGGCAGGCCACCGCTCATATCCAGCGCCTGCCCCACCGTGACGTCGCGGAGCGGTGGCTGCAATTCCGGCAGATGTTTGCCGAGTGGATCGTCAAGGCCGATCAGATCGGAATGCGCAAGCACCATGGCACAGAAGGCATGTTTGGTGACCGAGGCATACCGCACCACGCTCTGCGGCGTGAAGGGTGCGAAGGTCGAGAGGCTCTCGACACCGCCGGCATGGGCGAAACGGATACCATCGAGATCGAAACCAATGACCGCCCCGCCCGGCTCATTGTCCGCCCATTGCGAGACGAAGCTTTGCGAAAGAGTTGAAGCGGCGTTCCAGTCGAATTCTTTTGGCATGGCTCGGTCTCGTGTCTTGTCGTCTCTACAGAAAGCCTCGGCATAGCCGCTTGTTTCTTCTCCCCGGGGGGAGAAGGTGGCCCGAAGGGTCGGATGAGGGGGCGACGGTAGAGATTTACGGGAAGCTTGCCCCCTCATCCCGCTGCCGCGGACTTCTCCCCCTCGGGGAGAAGAAACTCGTGGCACCCGCTCGATTTATTGGCAACGTAGACTCAAGCCGGCTCTTCCAGCCGGATACTCAGGCTACGCAACTCTTCCGTATGCGGATGCTTGGTCCGGCCATCTCGCAGATCGCCGGCACTCAGCTGCTCCACCATGTCCCCATTCAGCATCACGCCAACCTGCGGGCACAAATGCGCAATGACCGCAAGATTGTGGCTGACGAGAATATAGGTGAGGTTGCGCGCCGCGCGCAGGTCCTGCAACAGGTTCAGGATTTCCGCCTGCACCGACACATCGAGCGCCGAAGTCGGTTCATCGAGCAGCAGCACCTGCGGATCGGCAATCAGCGCGCGGGCAATCGCCACGCGCTGGCGCTGGCCGCCGGAGAGCTGGTGCGGGAAACGGAACCGCACCGCCTGCGGCAACGCCACGTCGGACAAGGCCTGCTGGATGCGTTTTTCGATATTGTCCATGCCGTGTACCAGCGGCAATTCGCTGAGAATGCGGTCGATGGTCTGGCGCGGATGCAGCGAGCCATAGGGGTCCTGAAACACCATCTGCACCTGCCGGAAGAACTCCGGCGTGCGCTTCAGCGGTGCGTCCTTGCCGGCAAAGGCGATGCGGCCTTCCCAGCTTTCGTTGAGGCCCGCCATGGCGCGCAGGATGGTGGACTTGCCCGAGCCGCTTTCGCCGACGATGCCAAAGCTGCCGCCCTTTTCCACCGAAAAGGACACGCCCTTCACCACTTCGCGGTCGCCGAACTTGATACGGAGATTATCGACGTCGATCATTGGCTGGACCACGCTGCATCACGGTTGAGAACGGGAAGACGCTCGCGCGGATGCGTCAGCGAGGGAATGCAGTTCAGAAGTCCCTTTGTATAGGGATGTTCGGCTTTCAGGAGTTCGGACGCCTTCAGCTCCTCCATCACCCGGCCGGAATACATGACGGCGACGCGGTCGCAGAAATGCGAAACGAGCGGCAGGTCGTGGCTGATGAGGATGAGGCCCATGCCGCGTTCCGACACCAGTTCCTCGATCAGCCGCAGGATTTCCGCCTGCACCGTGGCGTCGAGCGCGCTGGTCGGCTCGTCGGCGATCAGAAGTTCCGGATCGGGCGCCAGCATCATGGCGATCATCACGCGCTGGCCCATGCCGCCGGAAACCTCATGCGCATAGGACGAGGCGACCTGACGCGGATTGCGGATCTTCACCTGATCAAGCAGGCCGATGGCCGCTTCCATGGCGGCACGCTTGCTGCCGCCCTTATGGGCGCGCCACGCTTCGGCGATCTGCGCACCCATGGTCTTCACCGGGTTCAGCGAATATTTCGGGTCCTGCAGAATGAAACCCGCCCGCTTGCCGCGGATCTGGCGCATCTGCCTTTCGCTTGCGGACAGCACGTCGATGCCGTCGAAGGCAAGCTTGTCAGCGCGGATATCCGCATTGGAGGGCAGAAGCTTCATCAGCGCCCGCGCCGTCAGGCTCTTGCCGGAACCGGATTCGCCGACAATACCGAGCTTTTCAGTGCCGAGCTTCATGGACACACCGCGCACCGCCTCGAAACGGCTGGTGCGGGTCTGGAAAGCGATCTTCAGATTTTCGATTTCGACCAGCATGGCTCAATGTCCCTTCGGGTCGAGAACGTCGCGCAGGCCATCGCCAAGGAAATTGAAGGCGAGCGAAACGAGGAAGATGGCGATGCCGGGAATGGTGGCGACCCACCATTGTTCGAAGATGAAGCGCTTGGCCGTCGCAATCATCGCACCCCATTCCGGCGAAGGCGGCTGTGCGCCCATGCCGAGGAAGCCGAGGCTGGCGGCGGTGATGATGATCGAGCTCATGTCGAGCGTGATGCGCACGATAAGGCTCGGCACGCAGAGCGGCGCGATATGCCGCGCAATGATGCGCCAGGCGGAAGCGCCGGTCAGCCTATAAGCCGCGACGAAGTCGCTGCCGCGCACCGTCATGGTTTCGGCGCGGGCAAGACGCGCATAGGGCGGCCATGCGGTGAGCGCGATGGCGAGAATGGCGCTTTCAACGCCGGGCTTCAGCGCCGCGACGAAGGCGAGCGCCAGAATGAGGCGCGGGAAGGCCAGAAACACATCCGTCACCCGCATCAGCACCGTATCGACAATGCCGCCGAAATAACCGGCGATGCAGCCGATGGCGAGGCCGATGGGCGCCACGAGAACGACGACGGCAATGACCATGCCGAGCGTGACGCGACCGCCATAGAGAATACGCGAGAGAATGTCGCGGCCCAGCTCATCCGTGCCGAACCAGTGTTCGGCGCTGGGGAATGCCAGGCGATTGCCGAGATTCTGCGTCGCCGGATCATAGG
This sequence comes from Agrobacterium sp. OT33, assembly GCF_017313365.1. Lineage (NCBI taxonomy): Bacteria > Pseudomonadati > Pseudomonadota > Alphaproteobacteria > Hyphomicrobiales > Rhizobiaceae > Agrobacterium > Agrobacterium sp. OT33. Next base: position 550,059 of record NZ_JAFLMZ010000003.1, read on the forward strand.
GCGCAAGCAGCGGTGCCAGAAGCGACAGCGCGATGAACAGGACGATGATGGTCAGACCGATCACCGCCAGCGGATTGGACTTGAGGTTGAGCCAGATGCGATACCGGTTTCCCCAGGCAGCCTGTGTGCGGGAATGCGGCGTCTCATCCAGAGCCCAGTTTCTGAAATTAGCTAACATCATCGAACGCGAGGATCCATAACTCTGTAAAGCACGTCTGCGAGCAGGTTGAGGGCGACATAGATGAAGCCGATCAACAGGGTTGCTCCGACGACCGGGTTCATGTCCGCGTTCATGAGCGAGACGGTGAGGTATTGACCAAGGCCCGGCCAGCTGAAGACGGTTTCCGTCACCACCGCACCTTCGAGAAGGCCGGCATAGGTGAGCGCCAGAACCGTGACGAGCTGCACGGCGACCGTCGGGAAGGCGTGGCCCCAGATCACGGTCATGGCGGACAGCCCCTTGGCGCGGGCGGTGATGACATATTCACCCTTCAGCGCGTCGATCATGAAGGCGCGCGTCATGCGGGTGATATAGGCCATGCTGAAATAGGCGAGGATGCAGACGGGCTGCACCATATGGGCGATGGCGTCGTAAAAGGCGTCCCAGTCACCGGCAAGCAGCGTGTCGACCGTCATCAGGCCGGTGACCTGCGTGATCATGCCGTCATAGATGATGTCCTGACGGCCCGGTCCCGGTGCGACGCCAAGCGTGGCGTAAAAGACGAGCAGCGAAATCAGCGCCAGCATGAAAACAGGCACGGAGTGACCGGCAAGACAGACGACGCGGATCACCTGATCCGTCAGCTTGCCCTGCTTCACGGCGGCCCAGACGCCGAGCGGAATGCCTATCAGCGCGGCCAGAATGAGAGCCGCGGTGGCAAGTTCGAACGTGGCGGGGAAAACGCGCTTGATATCGATCCAGACCGGATTGCGGGTCAGGATCGAATTGCCGAAATCGCCATGCAGGACCTGCGTGACATAGTGGAAGAACTGCACGACCAGCGGCTGGTCGAGACCCATTTCGGCCCGCACCCGCACGATGACGTCTTCGGGCGCGTTGTCGCCGACCGCCGCGATGACGGGATCGACGGGCATGACGCGCCCGATCATGAAGGTGATGACCATCAAACCGAACAGCGTCAGGAGGACGCTGCTCAGTATCGACGATATGCTTTTAACGCGCTTGTTCAATGTCACGCTTTCTTCGCATCGTGGTAGGAATTGCCCTCGGAGAGAACGCCGAGTTCGAAACCGGAAACACCCTTGCGGAAGGCTGCCGTCTTCGTGGTCTGGAACATGAACACGAACGGGCTGTTTTCCATGTGCTCGCGCTGCAGGGCTTCATAAAGCTCCACGCGCTTTGCCGGGTCCTTCTCGTCACGGGCGGCTTCCGCCTTGGCGGCGAAGTCGTCGTTCTTGAAGCGCGAACGCCACAGGAAGGGCTTCGACTTGGCGTCGTCGCCATTGTCCTTGTTGATGTTGAAGACATCGGCGTTGGAATGCGGATCGAAATAATCCGTGCCCCATGCGGACAGCGCCATCTGGTGTTCGCGGGCGCGCATCTTGGTCAGAACCTGACGGTTTTCAGCCGATTGCAGACGCACCTTGATGCCGATATCGGCAAGGTTGGCCTGAATGGCCTGCGCCAGATCCGGGTAAGGCTGGGCGGAATAGTGGTCCATGCTGATCTCGAAACCGTCGGCAAGGCCGGCTTCGGCCATCAGCGCCTTCGCCTTTTCGACATCGCGCTGGAACGGAATGTCGTTAACGGCGCCGGGGAAGCCCTTCGGCTCGAAGCTCTGGTGGATCTCGTGCGTCAGCGGCACGATGTTTTCCTGCATGCCCTTATAATCCAGCGCCCACTTGATCGCCTGCCAGACCTGCGGCTTGGCAAGGTTCTCATTGCCCTGGTTGAGCGAGATCAGCACCAGCGAGGCGATGGACTTGCGCTCCAACTCGATATTGGCGTCATCCTTGACGGTACGCAGCTGCTCGGAGGTCAGATCGCGGGCAATATCGATATCGCCCTTCTGCAGCATCAGCAGCTGGGAGGACGGATCGGTGACGTGGCGCAGCACGATACGCTTGATATTGCCCTTGTAAGGACCGTTCGGGTTGACGGTGAGTGCGACGCTTTCGCTCGGCTTCCAGGCCTGCAGCATGAAATCGCCGGAACCGGCGCTGTTCTTCTGCAGCCAGCCATTGCCGAGGTCTTCACCCGAAGCATTGGCGAGAACCGCCTTCTTTTCAACGATCGCGCCGATATTGGCGGAGAGGCAATAAAGCAGGAAGGAGATGGCGGTCGGCTTTGCCGTCGTCAGCTTCACCGTCTTGTCGTCGGCGGCAACGATGGTCGTCTCGGCATTGTCGGGCGTGAAGCCGAACTGGCTGATGATGAAGGCCGGGCTCTTGTTCATCTTGATGGCGCGCTGCAGCGAGAAGGCGACGTCTTCCGCGGTCACTTTCGCACCGCTCGCGAAGGTCGCTTCGTCACCGATGACGAAGGTGAAGACCTTGCTGTCCGCATCGGCTTCCCAGGATTTCGCGATAACCGGATCAACCTTGGTGGAATCCTCGCGGTTGGCGCGCACCAGCTTCTGATACATGTTCGAGATGATTTCACCGCCGACGGCTTCGAAACCTTCATGCGGGTCAAGGCTCGTCATATTGTCCAGCTGCTGCGCAACGACCAGAATATCCTTCGGTGTCGCGGCAAATGCCGGAATGCGCGCATAGGACAGGAACGGAACGGCAGCGCCGGCAATCAGCAGGTTGCGTCTTGAAATCATCGAAAATCCCCTTTCGGACCTTATTTTTCGGAAAACGGTGGGTTTGCCCCAATCCAGTCATTTTTTTTATGTTTTCCCGCGATTAACACGAGCAAACGAGGCCCGACCAATTCCAAATTTGGCAGAGCCTATGCACGGATTGCATTTGCTCCCGCCTTGACCTTTCCTCTACCAATTCCCAAAAGTCTGAATAGGCGCGCATCCGCGCCCTCCCCCTATCCGAAGGTGAATGACCATGACCGATGAAAAAACCGTACCCGTCTTCGACGGCCACAACGACGTGCTTCTGCGGTTATGGCGGTCGGGCAATGCCTCTCCCGAAACCCTGCTCATCGAAGGTGACACGGTTGGCCACATCGACCTGCCACGCGCCAGGAAGGGTGGGCTGGCCGGCGGCCTCTGCGCCATCTACGTACCGTCACCAAGCATGGAGAAGGACGCCAACGGCGATTTTTCGACACCGGCTGAAGCCGACGCCCTGAAGGCCACGCTCGCCATGGCCGGCCTGCTGTTCCGCGCCGAGAAACAATCCGCCGGCGCACTGAAGGTTTGCCGCACCGCCGCCGATATCCGCAGCGCCATGGCAGAGGGCGCTTTCGCCTCGGTCTTCCATATCGAGGGCGCGGAAGCGATCGGCGCTGATCTCGATGCGCTGCACGTGCTCTACGAGGCGGGCCTTCGCACGCTCGGACCGGTCTGGAGCCGCCCGAACATTTTCGCTTATGGCGTTCCCTTCCGTTTCCCCTCGACGCCGGATATCGGCCCCGGCCTCACCGATGCCGGCAAGCGGCTGATAAAGACCTGCAACGAACTGAAGATCATGGTCGACCTGTCGCACATGAATGAGCAGGGTTTCTGGGACATCGCCAGGATTTCAGACGCGCCGCTCGTCGCCTCGCATTCCAACGCCTATGCCGTGTGCAACCACAGCCGTAACCTGACGGACCGGCAGCTGGACGCCATCCGCGATACGGGCGGCCTTGCCGGCATCAATTTCGGCGTACTTTTCCTGCGCCAGGACGGCGTGAAGAACCCGGATACCGACCTGAGCGAACTCGTCCGCCATGTGGATTACATCGTCAACCGCATCGGTATCGAGCATGTCGCGCTCGGTTCGGATTTCGACGGCACCACCATTCCCGCCGCCATGAAGGACGCGGCCGATTTGCAATTGCTGGTCGAAGCCCTGCGCAAGGGCGGTTATGACGACGAGGCGCTTGCCAGGATTTGCCACGGCAACTGGGTCCGCGTACTCGAAAAAACCTGGGGTGCGTGAGGCATAAATTGCATTTCATCTCCGGCGCAGGGCGCCGGAGACACGAAGCGGCAGGCCCTTAAGCCTTTGCCGCTTTTTTCCTGCCGCTCGCCCGGAAGGCCAGAAGCCCGGCGACGACACCGATCATCGCCCATTTCATCGGCAGCACATCCGCCGTCTCGCTGCGGATCGGCAGCACGGTCACGGTGCCCGGGCGGGATTCATACCCCATCTGCCCCTTTGCCTTGGCCTCCGCAATCTGCTGCGGCGAAACGACCCATTCGGCACCGCGCATCTTGTCCACCGCCATGTATCCGCCGCCCGCCACGAGGGCGACGACGAGCGAAAGCGCTATTCTTGTAGGCGTGTTCATCTGCATCTCCTTCAATCAAAAGGAGCGTGTAATGGCATCAAACGCCACCACCAGGCAACCGCAGCGGTCAATTTTGTCCCTTTGGGAACAATCCCCAAAATCATGCATTCTTTAGTTGCATTTTCGCCGTTAAACTGCGCCTAATTCCCGAATAACCGGAGGCAAAGTTCACATCGACACTTCATGCTTTTCTGCTAATCACATTTCCTCAACCGAAACGAATTAGCGACACATTCCTGTGGTTCGCCAAGCTTGGGAACGGGCGCTGGACAAGGCAAATGGCAGACAAGAGCGAAACCACACAAATCGATGTCACGGAATCCGCGGTTGAGAGCTTTTTTGCCAGAAACCGCCCCTATCTGACTGCGATCGCCATCACGCTCGTCTTCGTGATGATGACATTTGCCATCTATCACCTGACGTCCGAAGTCCGCTACGATGACGTCATCGACGCGCTGACGCAGACCTCGGCTTCCGCCGTCCTGCTTGCCATCCTCTTCACGGCGCTCAGCTTTCTGGCGCTGATATTCTATGACGCCAATGCCATCGAATATATTGGCCGCAAGCTGCCCTTTCCGCCCATGGCGGCAACCGCCTTTGCCGCCTATGCCATCGGCAATACCGCCGGTTTCGGCCCCTTGAGCGGCGGCGCGATCCGTTTTCGCGCCTATTCGCGGCTCGGGCTGTCGCCCGGCGAGATCGCCCGCGTCATCGCCTTCGTCACCCTGTCCTTCGGGCTTGGGCTGCTTTCGGTCAGCGCCATTTCCACCTTCATCGTCGCGCCGCGCATCGCCGCCATCATCGGTGTCGACGCCCTGATCCTGCGCGGGGCGGCACTGGCCGTCATCGCGGTCCTCGTCGTGGCGGCCTATGTCGGGCGCAACGGCCACGCCATCCGGCTTGGCGCATGGCGGCTTCGCCTGCCGGACAGCCGGACATCGTCGCGGCAGTTCCTCGTTTCCGCCTTCGATATCGCCGCCTCCGCCTCCGTGCTTTATGTGCTGCTGCCCGAGACGCATCTCGGCTGGCCGACATTCTTCGCCATCTATGCCACCGCCGTCGGCCTTGGCGTTCTCAGCCATGTGCCGGCCGGTCTCGGTGTCTTTGAAACGGTGATGGTCGCGGGTCTCGGCAATGCGATCAGCGTCGACCAGCTGCTCGGAAGCCTCGTTCTCTACCGCGTGATCTACCACGTCCTGCCGCTGCTTGTTGCCATTCTGGTGATGCTCGTTTCCGAAATGAAGCAGTTCGCAGCAAAACCCGTGGTCTCCGATATCAGCCAGCTTGCCGTGCGGCTCGCCCCACCGCTGCTGTCAACCTTCGCGATGATCCTCGGCACCATGCTGATCTTTTCCAGCGTGACGCCCACCCCGGACGGCAATCTGGATTTCCTGTCGAATTTCGTGCCGCTGCCGATCATCGAAGCCGCGCATTTTCTCACCAGCATTCTCGGCCTGGTGCTGGTCGTCGCCTCGCGCGGTCTCGGGCAGCGGCTGGACGGCGCCTGGTGGATCGCCCTCGTCGCCGCCTCCGTGGCACTGGTTCTCTCCATACTCAAGGCGATCGCGGTCTTCGAAGCCGCCATCCTCGGTGTCTTCATCGCCGCCCTCGCCGCCAATATGCGCAGCTTCAACCGCCATGCCTCGCTGGTGAAACAGGCGCTGGGGCCAAGCTGGCTCGCCGCCATGGCCGTCATCATCGCCGGCGCGGCCACGATCCTGCTCTTCGTCTATCGCGATACGGATTACAGCCATACGCTGTGGTGGCAGTTCGAATTCTCCGAGGAAGCCCCGCGCGGCCTGCGCGCGCTTCTCGGCCTCGTGCTTGCGTCGTCCACCATCGCCATCTTCAGCCTGATGCGGCCGGTGGCCTACCGGCCGGATGCCATCAAGGCCGATGACGTCGCCAGCGCAACCGGCATCGTCATGACACAGGATGCGGCCGACGCCAATCTGGTGCGCATGGGCGACAAGCACGTGATGTTTTCCGAAAGCGGCAATGCCTTCATCATGTACGGCATTCAGGGCCGCTCCTGGATCGCCTTCGCCGATCCGGTCGGCGATGAGGACGATTTCCCCGATCTCGTCTGGCAATTCGTGGAAGCCGCCCGTTCGGCGGGCGCACGCGCCGCCTTCTACCAGATTTCGCCTTATCTTCTGTCCCATTGCGCCGATGCGGGCCTTCGCGCCTTCAAACTCGGTGAATTGGCGCTGGTGGATCTTACCGCCTTCGAACTGAAGGGCGGCAAGCTCGCAACCCTTCGCCAGTCGCTGAGCCGTGGCGCACGCGACGGGCTTACCTTTGAAGTGGTCGAAAAAGCGCATGTGGCGGATATTCTGGACGACCTGAAACAGGTCTCCGACGGTTGGCTCGCGCACCATAACACGCGGGAAAAACGCTTCTCGCTCGGCGCTTTCGAGCCGGACTACATCCTGTCGCAGCCCGTCGCCGTGCTGCGCAAGGATGGAAAGATCACCGCCTTCGCCAATCTGATGGTGACGGACACGAAAAAGGAAGCAACCGTCGATCTCATGCGCTTTTCTCCGGATGCGCCGCGCGGCGCGATGGATTTCCTCTTCGTCAGCATCATGCAATATTTGCGGGAGGCGGGTTATGAGAGCTTCAATCTCGGCATGGCGCCCATGTCCGGCATGTCGAGGCGCGACGCGGCTCCCGTCTGGGACCGCATCGGCAGCACGCTGTTCGAACACGGCGAACGTTTCTACAACTTCAAGGGACTTCGCGCTTTCAAGGCAAAGTTCCACCCGAAATGGGAACCGCGTTATCTCGCAGTTCAGAACGGCGCGGACGCCGCTCTGGCGCTGATGGATGCGACGGTTCTGATCAGTGGCGGTGTCAGAGGAGTGATCGGAAAATGAGAAAATCCACCATGCTGAGGGCAGCCCTTGCCGCCTCCGCCCTGTTCGCTTCCACCCCTGTTTTTGCGCAGGACAAGCCCGCCTATGAGACCGGCATGATCCCTGCCGAGCACATCATGGTGCCGGACGGCGATATTCTCGCCAGCGTCTTCCTGATTTCCGACGCCGACGGCTGGACAGCCGCCGACGAGACCCGCGCCAAGGCGCTGGTGGAAAAGGGCGCCGCCGTGGTCGGCATCGACTTCAAGGAATATCTGAAGGCGCTCGAGGCCGATGACGACGAGTGCATCTACATGATCTCGGATATCGAGTCGCTGTCGCAGCAGATCCAGCGCACCGCCGGTACCAGCAGCTATCGCCAGCCGATCCTTACCGGCATCGGCAAGGGCGGAACGCTGGCGCTGGCGATGATCGCGCAGAGCCCGGTCTCCACCGTGCGGGAAGCCATCGCCGTCGACCCCAAGGCAGGCCTGCCGCTTGAGAAGATACTCTGCACCCCCGCCACCAAGGACAAGGTGGACGGCGAAACGGTCTATGGCCTCACCGACGGCCCGCTGCCCGCGCCCGTCAGCGTGCTGTTCACGCCCGGCGCGGATCAGAAGGGTCGCGACCACGTCAGCGCGCTCGTCAAGCTGCATCCTGACATCGACGTGACGGACGTGGAGGACAAGGCGGACGAGGTTCTGACCCAGACCCTTTCCGACCAGATCGATGCCGCGGGTGACACCGACAGCCCGCTTGGCCTGCCGATCAAGGTTCTGGAAACGAGCCCTGTCATGGACACCATGGCGGTGATCTATTCCGGCGACGGCGGCTGGCGCGATCTTGACGAAGAAGTGGGCGGCGCGCTGCAGAAGCAGGGCATTCCCGTAATCGGCGTCGATGCCCTGCGTTATTTCTGGAAGGAAAAGCAGCCGCAGGAAGTGGCGGGCGACCTTGCCCGCATCATCGACACCTATCGCAAGCAATGGAAGGTTCGAAACGTCGTATTGATCGGCTATTCCTTCGGTGCCGATATCATTCCTGCAACCTACAACCTCCTGCCCGACCGCGCGAAATCACATGTCGTGCAGCTCACCCTCATGGGATTGTCCACGGAGGTGGATTTCGAAATCTCCGTGCAGGGCTGGCTCGGCGTTGCCGGAGAAGGCAAGGGCGGCAAGACCGTGGATGATATCGCCAAGATCGATCCGAAACTGGTGCAATGCATCTACGGCACGGAAGAGGAAGATGAAGACCCCTGCCCCGGCCTGAAGGCGAAAGGCGTGGAAACGCTCGGTATCGAGGGCGGCCATCATTTCGATGAGGATTACGAGGCACTGGCCAACAAGATCGTGGCGGCACTGAAGACCCGGCTGCCGAAATAAGCCTCCCTGTCCCGACAGGCTTCGCAGACATTTCGAAGCCGCGCAAACAATCCCGCCGGGCCTCGTCCGCGTGAACCATGGAAGCCGGCAGTATTTGACGGCTTCCAAGCGGGCGACGCGCGCCGGAAACCCTCTCTCACGGTTTCCCGCATCACCGCCGTGCTTGCGGAATCAATTAAACTATTATTCAAAAGAAACCAGCCGGCGGCGAATGATCATGGCATTTCCTCAACCGTGCTTCAGTTGATTGCCAACCATGGATTTTATATTTTCGGACCGGTTCAGGGAGCCGCCGCATGCCCGCCTCAAAGCGAAAGACAAAAACACCCGTCCTCGTGGAACGTATCGACCAGTTTGTCGCCCGCGTCAGGGAGGCGATGAAGAGCGACGATGCGGTGCGCAACAGAAAGATCCGCGACCTGTGGGACGCCGAGGTCCGCTATCATTTCGACAACGGCCGCACGGAAAAGACACTCGAACTCTATATCATGAAATACCGTTACGCTCTGAAGGCCGAATTCGGCGTCAAGAGCACCCCGCTCGCCATCTGCAACATGAAGAAACTGCGCGAGCGGCTGAAGACCTATATCGAGCGGGCCGACTATCCGAAAACCGGCGTCGCCACATCCATCGTCGAAAAAATCGAGCGGGCTGAATTCAACACCGCCGGCCGCAAGCCGACAGTTCTTCTGCGCATAGCGGATTTCATTGCGGCGATGAACGGCGTGGCCACGAAAGAGGAAATGCAGGCCCTGTGGAACGCCGAACTCGGCACCATGAAGGACAGGGCGCAGACGACGATCATCTCCTACATCACCAGATATCGCAATGCGATCCGCGAAGCCTTCGGCGACGACCACCCGATGCTGAAGATCGCGACGGGCGATGCGGCGATGTATGACGACGCCCGCCGGGTCAAGATGGAAAAGATCGCCAACAAGCACGGCGCCCTGATCACATTCGAGAATTACCGGCAGGTTCTGAAGATTTGCGCCGATTGCCTCCAGTCCGCCGATCCGCTGATGATCGGCATCGGCCTGATCGGCATGACGGGACGGCGCCCATACGAGGTTTTCACCCAGGCCGAGTTTTCACCCGCCCCCTATGGCAGGGGCGTTTCCAAATGGAGCATCCTGTTCAACGGCCAGGCCAAGACGAAGCAGGGCGAAGGAACGAAATTTGGCGTGACCTACGAAATTCCGGTCCTTGCCCGGTCCGAAGCCATCCTCTCCGCCTACAGGCTCCTGCGCGAAAGCGGGCAGGGAAAACTGTGGCACGGCATGTCGATCGACGATTTTTCGTCGGAAACCCGCCTGCTGCTCCGGGACACGGTTTTTAACCTGTTCGAGGATTTCTGGCCGAAGGAAGAGCTTCCCAAGCCCTATGGCCTGCGGCACCTTTATGCCGAGGTCGCCTATCACAATTTCGCGCCACCCCACGTCACCAAGAACAGCTACTTCGCCGCCATTCTGGGGCACAATAACAACGACCTCGAAACCTCGCTGTCCTACATGACCTACACGCTGCCCGAAGATCGCGACGATGCGCTGGCCCGCGCCAGGCGCACCAACGAGCGGACATTGCAGCAAATGGCAACGGTCACGCCGGTTTCCCGCAAGGCGTGACGGGCGAGCCGCGGGTTTTCAGCCCCACGGCTCGCGACTTCATTCATCAAACCCGCTCGTCACCGGATGTGCGGTAAAGCAGGGTCAACACGGTCAGCAACAGACCCGCCAGTGCGACCGAACCGAAAATGTAGAAATTCCACTCCGGGGCCAGCCCCCGCTGCAGGACGAGGCCGCCAATCATCGGGCCGGCAATACCGCCCAAACGACCGACCGCGAGCGAGAAACCGAGACCCGTACCGCGAATATGGACGGGATAGAGCCGGCCGACCAGAACATTGGCAAGGATCTGGGTTCCGATGGTTCCGGCACCGGCGAGCGCGACAAAAGCATAGAGCAACGGTCCCTTATTCACCGTCAGAGCCCAGATAGAGGCCGCACCGATGGCGAACAGAACCGCAACGACCACCTTGACGTTGCCCCTGTCGGCAAAACGTCCGCCCACGAGGATGCCGATTGCCGCGCCGACATTGAGCATGACGGAAAAGCTGAGCGCCGAACTGATATCATAACCCATCTTGTTCATGATGGTGGGCAGCCAGTTGACCATGCCGAAGGTGAGAAGCAGCGAGCAGAAGTGAATGCCCCAGGCATTCAGCGTCGAAATCAGCCGGCCTTCCGAAAACAGCGCGCCGACGCCACCCTTCTGGATTTTCGCATGCGGCACGATGCGTTGCAGGCCGTAGCTGTCGCAGATGCCGTCAGCCTCCGCCTGCCGGCCCTTGCTTGCCAGCCATTCCGGCGATTCTGGCAGAAACCGCATGAAGATCGGCAAAAGCACGAGCGGCAGTCCGCCGATCAGCATCAACGGCCGCCAGCCATAGGTCTCCAGCAGAAGGATACCCATGACGCCGGAGATGATGCCGCCGATCAGATAACCGAGGAAGGACAGGGAATTGGCCTGCGCCCTGCGCTTGGGCGGTGAAAATTCCAGCACCAGCGCCGTCACCGTCGGCAACAGCGCGCCGAGCCCGAGACCGGCGAAGAAGCGGGTGGTTTCAAAGGCAAGAAAATTCGGTGTCATGGCAGAGGCGATCATCATCGCCGAAAATCCGGCAAGGCTGATGAGGACAACCTTGCGGCGGCCGATACGATCAGCCATCGTGCCGGCGAAAAGCGCGCCGAGCAGCATGCCCACCAGCGTCAGCGCGGCGGCCCGCCCAACCATGGCGGGATTGAGCGCCCACGCCCCCTCTTTCAGCAATGCCGGCGCAACCGCGCCATAAACGACCAGATCGTAACCGTCGAACATGATCATAAGACCGCATGTCGCGATGACGCCAGCCGGGTTCTTCGTCCGCGCCGAAGCGGCGCTCATATAATTCGTGGACATGTTCCTCCCTTTCACGCGTGAACGCGCCATCCGGTATGGATTGACGTCTCCCGTTCATGCGATAGCTCCGCGAGTGCCCGGCTTGCTCCACCCTGCTATGTGTCTTGCTCCTGTCAAGACACATGCCGCCGATATCACCCGTCTTCGATTAAATATTGCAAATGCAATTTTTGCAAATGCAATATTGACGATTGCCAGATGCGAGACCTGGCCGAAATGTCAGTCAGGCTTCAGCCCGGAAATCCTCGACAATGTCGGTGCCCAGCGCAGGATACGAACCTGCCTGTAGACACCGTGAATGACAAAAGGATCGGCATCGCTGAAAGCGGTCATATCCTCGATGCAACGGGCCTCGGCGATGATGAGCGCGGCGGTGGTCTTACCGCTTTCCACCTGCATGGGACCGGAGGCCAGAATCCTGAAACCCTCGGGCACGGCCTTTTCATCGCGCAAATGGGCCTTGTGAGCTTCCATCTGCGCCGTGCGTTGCTCGATAGCGGCCGGGTCGCTTTCGGCAAAACGCACATAGAGTTCCATCTGGCCACCACTGCTCATCGCGCCAGCACGAAGTCGTGGTTCACCGACCAGAACCAGCCGCCGAGGAAACCCAGATCATGCGCCTTTTGCGCATCCTCCACCCGCTGGAAATCGGCCAGCAGACTCTCCTTCACACCAAAGACCGCATCCGAACGGATGTAGGGATCGTCGGGATCGAAAATATGCGTGACGAGCGTGCCATAACCTTCTGCAGAGACGATGTAATGCAGATGCGCCGGCCGGTAAGGATGGCGCCCCATGGCACGCAGCAATTGCCCGACCGGGCCGTCATCCGGGATCGGATAATATTTCGGTTTCGCCGCCCGGAACCAGTAACGCCCGTCCTCGCCGGTGATGAAAACGCCGCGCAGGTTGAAATCGGGCTGAATGCCCTTCTGCTGCACGTCGTAGAAACCTTCATCATTGGCCTGCCAGACATCGATGCGCGCGCCGGCAACCGGTGCACCTTCGGTATCGAGAATACGGCCGGTCACCACCATATCCTCGCCCTTGCCATCAAGGCAGATATTGGCGCCCATCGGCATTTCCGGCGCATCCGCGACATGGAAAGGGCCGAGAACGGTGGATTCCGATGCGCCGCTCGGCTTACGGTGATTTATGGCGTCAACCAGCATGGAAACACCGAGAATATCGGAAAACAGGATCCACTCCTGCCGCCATTCATTGCAAATCTGGCCGACCTCGGTGAGAAAATGGATAGCCTTCATCCACTCCTCCTCGGTCGGTTCGATTTCCTTCACCGCCTCATGCAGCTTGCGGGTGACGACGGCCATGATCTCCTTCAGGCGCGGATCGTCACAGTCGCGCATGCGGGCAATCACCGTCTCCGCCGAACGCTCCTCGATGAAATAGCCATCATCGCTGGTCATCTTCGTATCCGTCATGTCTTCCTCCCATCACTCCGGCCGCGCGCCGTCAAAGGCGCGCTGCAACAGGTCGCGGATCGCGGTTTTTTCGATTGGCCGCGGGCACCAATAGGGATTGGCCGTCGCAAGCTCGGCCATGGGGTCGAGATCACCCTGCTGCACACCAAGCGCTGCGAGGCTCGCTGGCGCGCCGAGCCGGGCGGCAAAATCGAAAAGCCCGGCCCCGGCCCTGCCGCCGACACGTGCGGCAAGCGGCGCGAGCAGATCGGGCACCGCCTGCTCCACATAGGCAACGGTGTGCGGCAAGAGCACCGCATGGGTTTCGGCATGTGGCAGATCGAGACTGCCGCCCAGCGTGTGGCAAAGCTTGTGATGCAGGGACATGCCGACAGCACCGAGCACAGTGCCGCACAGCCACGCGCCATAAAGTGTCGTCTCGCGCGCCGTAATATCCTGCGGCTCGGCCTTCACGCCAGGAAGCGCCTCGACCATTGCCCGCAATCCCTCCACCGCCATCAGGCTGGCGATGGGATTGCGATCCCGAGCATAGAGCGCCTCGGCCGCATGGGCCATGGCGTTCAGCCCACTGGTCATGCTGATGGCCACAGGCAAACCGAGTGTCAGCTCCGCATCGTAAATCACGACCTCAGGCAGGATTTCCGGGCCCCGCATGGTGGTCTTCACCCCGTTTTCCGTCTGGCCGAGAATGGGCGTCACCTCGGAGCCGGCATAGGTGGTGGGAATGACGATCTGCGCCGCATCGGTGCGCAGTGCAATCGCCTTGCCGAGACCGGTGGTCGAACCACCGCCGAGCGCAACCACACAATCCGCATTGGCGGCGCGATAGTCTTCGACCGCCCTCTTCGTCACCTCGACCGGCGTGTGCATGGCAGCCTCGGAGAAGACACCCACGGCAAGCTGGCCGAGCCGAGCGGCGAGCGCTTCCGCATCGCCCTTCTGCTGTGGTGTGGAGAGCACCAGCGCCCGCGACAGGCCAAGGCGGCGGATTTCCTCCGCCACGCCCGCCGAGCTGCCCGCTCCGAAGACGATGCGGGCTGGAGCTGCCATGTAGACGAAGGGCTGCATGGCTCAGGCCCCGTCGAGCTTGAACAGGCGGCGCGCATTGGTGCGGCCGATCTTCACCCGGTCGGCTTCCGCGATACTCGTCGCGTTGAACCAGTCGGAAGCGTGATCGATATTCTCGAAGGGCCAGTCGGTGGAAAACAGGATGCGGTCGGCACCGATTTCCAGAATGGCGTCGATCAGCGTCTGGGTGCGGAAATTGCCCGACGTCGTGATGTGGAAATTCTCGTTGAAGTAATCCACGAAACGGCGCTTGGCCGGATAACGTGGCGGCAGCTTCACCCAGGCATTGCGGTGGTCGATACGCCACATCATGTAGGGCAGCCCCTCGCCCATATGGCCGAGAATGATGTTGAGGCGCGGATGCTCGTCGAACAGGCCCGACGCCATGAGGCGCAGCGCGTGAACAGCCGTTTCCTGCGCAAAGGCCCAGGTGGGACCAAGCAGCCAGGGATGGCCGTCATAGATGCGCGAATCCTGCGGCAGCGGGTTGCGCGGATGCAGGTAAAACGGCACGTCGAGCTTCTCGACCTCTCCCCAGAAGGGGCGATATTGCGGCAGGTCGTAATAAAGCGGCGTCTGGCCGTCGCCCTCCTGGCTGAAACCGTTGACGAGCGCACCGACGAAACCGAGATCGTTGACGCAGCGCTGAAGTTCCTCCGTCGCCGCATCCGGGTCCTGCAACGGCAGGGCGGCAAAGCCAAGGAAACGATCCGGCCGCTTGGCGCATTCTTCGGCAAGCACGTCATTGGCGCGCCGCGCGATCTCGATTGCCTTCTTCTTATCCGGAATGGCCTGCACCGCCGGCGCATTCAGCGACAGGATCATGGTCTCGATGCCATGCGCATCCATCAGCTTCAGGCGCGTATCCTGAATGTCGAGCAGGCGATGCTGCAGCTCCTTCCAGTAGTCGCCGGGTACGAAACCGGCCGAATCCTGAAGTGTTTCCGGGATTGCGAAATGCTCCTCGAGAGCGACCTTGCCTTGCATAGTATTTCCTCCGAAATTGCTGTTCACGTGCCGCCTGATGCGCGGTCAATATTGGCCCTTGGGTTCCAGCCCGAGCATGCTCTGGCCGATCATGGTGCCCACGGTATCCCAGTTCATGCTGATGTGGCGGCCAACCGCATTGGCATCGCGCCAGGCCCGCTGCACGGGATTGGCAAGATCGAGCCCGACGCCGCCGGTGGAATCGTTCAGCGCCTGCACGGCGCGCAGCGCCAGCGACACCGCGAAGGCCTGGCCACGACGGCTCAAAAGGCGGTCATCCACCGTGAATTCCGCCCGACCTTCAATCCGGTCCTGCGCCAGCACCTGTGCGCGGGCCACATCGCGCAGCAGGATTTCGCAGGCCGCATCGACGCTCGCGGCCGCTTCGGCAACGCGCAGCTGAATGGTCGGGAATTCGGCCATGCGGTTATTACCACCGGCCACCGCGCCGCGCGTCACCCGGCCGCCGACATGGTCGACATAAGCGACGAGCGCGCCCTTGGCCGCGCCAACGCCAGCCGCCGCAAGACAGGAGGGAATGCCGGTCAGAAGCGGCATGTTGAACAGGCCTTCCTCGGCATAATATTGCCCACCGGGAGTCTTGCCGCTGGTGGCGTCCGGGAAGGTGAGAATCCGATGTTTGGGAACTAAGACATCATCGAGAACCAGCGTCTTGGAGCCCGTGCCGGCCAGCCCCACCACATGCCAGGTATCTTCAATGACATAGTGGCTGGCGGGAACGAGAAGGAAGGCGGGAACCGGCCTGCCCTCACCCTGCGGCGGCAGAATGGCGGCGCAGAGAGACCATTGCGCATTTTCGCAACCCGAGGCGAAGGCCCATTTGCCGCTGAGGCGATAACCGCCCTCGGCGACGTCAGCCATTTTCACCGGTGCGTAGGAACCGCACAGCAGCGCGTCAGGGTTTTCACCCCAGACATCGGCCTGCGCCTCTTCCGGAAACATCGCCAGCAACCATTGATGGGCGGAAAGCAGGCCGGCCACCCAGCCCGTCGATGCGCAGGCCGCCGAAAGCTCGATATTGGCCTCGACCAGTTCAGCGAATTCACCGCCCTTTCCGCCAAAGGCGCGGGGCTTGACGATATCGAAATAACCGATGCCGCGCAGCGCCTCGATATGGCTGGCGGGCACGCGTCGCGCCTCTTCCGTCTGGCGGGCGCTCGCCCGGAAAAGATCGGCTATGTCGGCAACACGGCCGGTGAGGCGGACACGCGGGGTCGTTTGCGCCGGCTGCGGCGCATGGCTCATATCGTTCATGATTGTCTCCTTCCGGAAATGACTTGGCCGGGAATTATCTGGCCGGAAATATCAGGCCGGCAAGCCAGCCGGACTTGCGGCGCAATATTGGGCGTTTTCGTAAAGCAGCGGCCGCGTCGTCTCGCGGACATCGGCCGAAACCACCTGCCCGATGAACACGGTATGCGTTCCATAGGGCATCGCCGCCACCCGACGGCAGGCGATGGCCGCGTGGGCCGCGGGCAGATAGAGGACGCCGTTTTCGTGACGTTGCCAGTCACCGTCGCGGAAACGCTCTTCCGGCGACACCTTGCCGCTGAAAGCATCCGAGAGCGCGGCCTGATCCTGCGTCAGCACGTTGACGATGAAATCGGGCCGGCACAGCAGCAGTTCATGCAGCAGCGTGCGGTTGTTCAGGCAGACCAGAAGCGATGGCGGTTCCATGGAAACCGAGGTAACGGCGGTGACGGTCATGCCGTGATCGCGCTGATCACCGGAAGCGCAGGCAGTGATAACCGTCACGGTGGCCGGAAAACGGCGCATCGTCGTGCGGAAAGTCTGGCCGACGCCTTCCGGCGCAAGGTTGTTCGGGGCGAACAATGCTGATGTCATGAGATCCTCCCAAATCCTGCATTTCTATTTATTTGCATTTGCAATGTTTGTCAATGCAAATGTTTTTTGTCATTTTATCCAACGGGGAAACCTGCCACTCCCCGGCCTTCTGGAGCGAAGCTATTGAAACGGATGGATTGTGCCGGTACAGCCGATAGGCGCACATCAGCATCTGCGCAGATGGTTCTCAAACGGGGATTTGCTCGTGTCTTATCAGTTCACCGACTCGGTACCCTACCTGCTCAACTGGGTGGGCGTTCGGCTTGGCGAGCGTTTCTCGCTGAGACTGGTATCCTATGACATCACCCTGCCGATGTACCGCGTGCTGGCGACACTGAGACAGCAGGAAAGCAAGACGCTGACCGAACTTTCGGACATGGTGTCGGTGGAGATTTCCACGCTGTCCCGCCTGGTGGGGCTGATGGTCCGGCGCAACCTCGTCAGCCGCGAGCGACCGGCCGACAATGCCCGCATCGTGCGTATCACGCTGACCGCAAAGGGCGAGGAACTGGCCGACGAACTGATGCCCATCGCGGCAATGTTTGAAAAAACCGCGATCGAAGGCCTCGATCCCGCCGAAGTGAAACTGTTCAAAAGCATCCTGCGCCATATCGGCCGCAACATTGCCGGTCTCTGACAGCGGCAAAGGAGATCGAACGCGCAGCTATCCGCAGCTCGCCGCACAGTTTTCCGGTGCAATGTACTTGCAATGACCTGTTCCTATCCCTGCGGAAATTCACCGCAGCTGAAAGGAATTCCCATGTCCGACAGGTCATCACTTGCAGTCCCGGCAGCGATCATCCTCATCGCCGCCGCATCGATTGTGCTCACAGCCTGCGCATCGACCGTCATGAAAAGCTATATCGGCGCGCCCATCACCAGCGTGATGCTGGACTATGGGCCGCCGGACAATGTCTACAGCCTGGGCCCCGGCCAGCAGGCCTATCAATGGCGCAAGAACAAGACGCAGGTTGTGGCCGGATCATCAAGCGGTGAAGTACGCTCGACACGGCACGGCGAACGTTACGAAGTGTCCGAAACGCCGGGCTTTGTCGAGCGCATCGATTGCTATTATACTTTCTACACCCGCAGCTCCGGTAACGACTGGTATGTGACGAGCTTCCGGCAACCCTCGCTCGAATGCGAATGATCCTCTTACCGTCCCGCCGCCCGTTCCATGCCATTCCCCGTTTGCCGCCGCCCTGGTCCTGAAAGCGGCGGCTTTGTTTGGATTTTCTTTTCCGGTATCTGTCAGGGCGGCCGGATCAGAAACGATAGTTCAGGCCGGCCTTGATGACGTGATCGCTGACATCTGTCTTCGATCTGCCGCTGGAGGTCGTCGTCGACACATTTCCCGTGTTCACATAGTTATATTCAAACTTGGCCGACAGACCGCCGCCGAAACTCTGTTCGACGCCCGCTCCCACCAGATAACCCCGCTTCCAGTCATCCGGCCCTGTAACGCCGTTTCCATCCTTGAACTTCGTCGTGGTCAGGCCTGCGGTGCCGTAGAGAAGGGTACGGTCGAGCGCCACACCGGCCTTCAGCTTGGCGGCGCCACGGAAACGCTCTCTCAGGCGGCCATTCGGCACGCGCGCATCGTTGCCGAGATAGGAGCCTTCGAGTTCCGCCCCGACGACACCGGAGCCGAACTGGAAATTGTAACCGGCCTGTACACCACCCGTCAGACCACGGCCACCGGCCAGAGGATTGAATCTCGGGGAGGCGACGCCGCCATGAGCGCCGATATAAGCCCCGCCCCAGGAAAAGGCCGGCGGGTTGGCATAATCGAATTGCTGGGCATTGTAGTTGGCAAGATCGGCGGAATAGGCACTGGTTGCTGCCATGACGGCGGCCGTGATGGTAACAAGCGATTTTGCGATGAGCGACATGAATGACTCCAGACGAAACCAGGTGCGTCACATTCTGACGCGGCAGGGTTTCCGTTCGTGTTGAAGAACCGGAAACCGGCTCCCGTGGTCTCCTGTGCGGATGAGCGCAGCAGATACGGGCATTTTCCCCACGAGAATTACGTCTGGATTGCACGCAGATATTTTATCTAAAAATAATTGATATTTTTAATGCACTTACGCTCATTTCTTTAACTTAATTTTAAGAATCGCCGCGATCCGGATTGCGCCGGAAATGATTCATGGCCCAGCACCGCTCCGTGGTGCGACGGAGCGGATCTCCAGCCGAACACAGAAGCCGGGATCGAGGTCGAGGAACAGCACCCTGCCCCGATGAAGCTCGGCCGCCTTCTGCACGAGATTGAGGCCAAGGCCGGCACCGGAGGAATTGGTGTTGATGCGGTGGAACGGCTCGAATACCTGCTCGCGTTCCGCAACGGGTATGCCCGGGCCTTCATCACAGACATCTATGGTTCCGGTTGCCCCAACCCGAACGACAATTGCGCCCCTGCCGCCGCCATGATCGATGGCATTGCGGATGAGGTTGACGACAGCCATCTCGATAATCGAGGTCTGAACCGTGAAGAGAGCCTTTCCTTCGCTCGGTTCGAAATCGAACTCATAACCGGCATCCATCGCAATCGGCGCAAGATCGGTCGCGATGCGTTCGACGAGAACGTTCAGATCCTGCTCTTCGGCAGGCAGTTCCACCGCGCCCACCGCCTGCATTTCAAGAAGCTGATGCGCGACGCGGGTGAGGCGGTCGATATCCGCCCGCAGCTGCCGGCTCAACTCGTCATCGGGAAGAAGATCGGCCCGGACGCGCGCAATCGCAATCGGCGTCCTCAGTTCATGGGCGGCATCGGCCAAAAAGCGGTTGCGGCGATTATAGCCCTCGTCCAGTTTCGAGAGCGCAACATTGAAGGCGTCCACCAGCGGAATGATTTCACTCGGCACCTTCGAACGATCGATCCGGGCGGAACGGTTCTCGAAATTGATCGATTGTGCCTGGGCGACCGTTTCCATGAGGCCGCTCAGCGAACGGCCAACCGCACGGGGCGTCACCAGCAATGTCGCAATACCCGTCAAGAGCAGCATGGGCACAACGGCGACAAGGATGATGAAACCGACACCGGGCAGCACGGTCAGCCAGCGGATGGCACCATCGGCATCCTTTTCGAGATCCAGTTGCACATTGATCCACAGACTGATGCCGTCATTCGGGAAGCCTTTTTCCGTGCCGGCAATGAACTGCAGCCGCCCGGCCGGCGTATCGCGGTTTTCCATGGTGGCCCGGACTGTTTCCCCGGCCTCCAGACGCGCCCTTTCGATGCCCCGGGGAAACACCGCTTCCAGAGCAGGTGCCGGGACATCCCCATATTGCAGGACGATTTCCTCGGCGTCCCGCACGACAAACCAGAGATTGGGGTAGCGCTGCTTCAACGCCTCCAGATCGGGCGTCGCCGACACCTGTGGCCGGCCCTGCCCATCCTTAGTCACACTTTCCGCAATGATGCGCGCGGCCTCTTCATTGGCGCCTTCCAGCCGCGGATCGATGATCCAGATCCAGCCGACGAGAAGAATGACGAAAAGAACGAGAAAAAATGCCTGCAAGGCGAAAAGGCGCTTCATCAGCCCCCATCGCAGGGATCGGTTGCGCTCCGGTCTCATGTCTTTGCCCGGATGAGATAACCGATATTGCGCACGGCTCTTATCTCCACCGTCGCTTCGGCCTGCGCCAGCTTCTTCCGGATGCGCGAGATATGCGCATCGAGCGCATTGGACTCGATCTCATCGTCAAGCGTATAAACCGCTTCGATCAGGCTCGACCGTGTCACGATGCGGTTCGGACGCCGCATCAGCGCTTCAAGGGCCAGATATTCCCGACGCCGCAACTCGAGGACGGAACCCGCAACGCTGACTTCATTGCTTTTCGGATCGATACTGAGATTTCCGAAGCTGGTATATTTGTCGGAAATCGAAGGGCCGCGCCTGTGAAGGGCCCTTAGGCGGGCAAGCAATTCCTCGATTGCGAAAGGCTTGGCGAGATAATCATCCGCCCCCGCATCCAGCCCATCGACCCGGTGATCGACGCTTCCAAGCGCCGTCAGAACCAATATCGGTACGGAATGTTTCCGGCGGCGAAGCGAGGATACGAGGCTCAGCCCCTCGCCATCCGGCAGGCGACGATCCAGAACCAGCACATCGTAGGAGCCATCCCGCGCAAGCGCATCGGCATCGCTGATGGTGCTGACATGATCGGCAAGCACATCACGCCGGCGCAGGGCCTCGAGCAGCGCACGCGCCATTTCGGGTTCATCCTCAAGAAGCAGGATTCGCAATGACTTTCCCCCAAAGACGAACTCTTGCCATCCTCACCACTGTTCGGTGAAGGTTGCAGGTAGATTGCAGGCGGGCCGGCCTTCTTCTTGTAGCACCGCAACCAACATAATCCGACTGGCATTGCAGGTGTTTTGGCGACACCAAATTGCTGTCCTTGTATCGTCCAGACATGCCGTGATCAGCGATCGGGCGTCAGACCTCGGGGGCGGGCCTGTATCCGTGTCTGGCATAAAAGCGGTCAAGCTCGCGCTGCTGCGGCACCTCGCCGGTATAGATCGCGATATAGTCCGCAATCCTTCTCATCCGCACCGCCACATCTTCCTCGACCTGCATGGAAATATAACCGATCTGCACGAGATAAGTGGTGCGGGCGCGCACATCCGCCGTATTTTCAGGGTGGCCGAAACGCATGAACATGCGAGAAAGCGCCTCCATTCTCACCGCATCCGCCTTGCGAACTTCGCCAAGAATATCATTGGACTGCAGCGCCCAGCTGCGCACCGCGAATTCGAACTTGCTGTCGAAAAGCGAGGAATCCAGCCAGCAATCGAAAACATTCAGCATCGCCTCGGCCAGGGTTTCCGCATAGGCCTCCGATTGCCTGAGGATGCTTCCCGTGTTCTTCTCGCGCCAGCGGGACAACAGCGCCGCCAGCAATTCCTCCCGGTCCTTGAAGAACCAGTAGAAGCTGGTGCGCGAGAGATTGAGCTTTTTCGCCAGAGGCAGGATCTTGACGGAATCCACCCCGGATTCCAGCAGCGCCTCGTAGGCGGCCTCAAGCCAACCCTCCTGCGATCCACGCCAACCGGTTTCGTTCAATGTCGCTTCCATGACAATTGCGTAGCAAATCAGTCCCTGCGCGACAAGGCAAAGCGTACACTCTTGTCGAACTCACAAACACCGGTGTTTTCTTAATTGACACATATGTACATTTTCTCTTAGCCTTGTTCCACAACCGTTTTGGAGCAGGCACATGTCGAACGATCCCCTTCTTCAGCCCTATCAGCTCAAGCATCTGACGCTGCGCAACCGCATCATCGTCACCTCCCACGAACCCGCCTACCCCGAAGACGGCATGCCGAAAGGACGCTACCGCGCCTACACCGTCGAGCGGGCCAGAGGCGGCGTGGCGCTGACGATGACGGCGGGCTCTGCCGCCGTGTCGAAAGACAGCCCGCCCGTTTTCAACAATCTCTTGGCCTACAAGGATGAAATCGTTCCGTGGATCCGGGAAATGACCGACGCCGTGCATGAGGCCGGTTCGGCGATCATGATCCAGCTGACGCATCTTGGCCGCCGCACCCGCTGGGACAAGGGCGACTGGCTGCCGGTCCTCGCGCCATCGCATCAGCGGGAAGCGGCGCACCGCGCCTTTCCGAAGAAGATCGAGGACTGGGATATCGAGCGTATCATCAAGGATTTCGCCGACGCTGCCGAACGGATGAAGGCGGGCGGCATGGATGGCGTGGAACTGGAAGCCTATGGCCACCTCATCGACCAGTTCGTCTCACCCCTGACCAACGAGCTTGAAGGCCCCTATGGCGGCTCGCTTGAAAACCGCATGCGCTTCTGTCTCGACGTCTTCAGGGCGATACGCCAACGCGTCGGCGACGATTTCATCCTCGGGGTTCGTTACACCGCCGATGAATGTCTTGAGAACGGCACCAGCAAAGAGGAAGGCATCGAAATCTCCAGACGGCTGAAGGAGAGCGGCCTGATCGACTATCTCAACGTCATCAGGGGGCATATCGACACCGATCCCGGCCTGACCGACGTCATCCCCATTCAGGGCATGGCCAGCGCGCCGCATCTTGATTTCGCAGGCGAAATCCGCGCAGCGACCAGCTTCCCCATCTTCCATGCCGCCAAGATCCAGGATGTCGCCACCGCCCGGCATGCGATTGCCGCCGGCAAGGTCGACATGGTCGGCATGACCCGCGCCCACATGACCGATCCGCATATCGTCCGCAAGATCATGGAAAAGCGGGAGGAGGACATCCGCCCCTGCGTCGGCGCCAATTATTGTCTTGATCGCATCTATCAGGGCGGCCTCGCCTTCTGCATTCACAATGCGGCAACCGGCCGCGAGGAAACCATGCCGCATGAAATCACCCGGGCTGAGAAAAGCCTGAAGGTGGTGATTGTCGGCGCTGGCCCGGCAGGCCTTGAAGCCGCAAGGGTCTGCGCCGAGCGCGGCCACGCGGTCGTGGTCTTCGAAGCCGCCAGCGACGCCGGCGGCCAGATCCGCCTGACCGCACAGAGCGAACGCCGCCGCGAAATGATCGGCATCGTCGACTGGCGCATGAACCAGTGCGAGAAGCTCGGCGTCATCTTCCATTTTAACAGCTGGGCGGAGGCGGATACGGTTGTCGCCGAAAAACCCGACGTGGTGATTATCGCCACCGGCGGACTGCCGCATACCGAGGTGCTTTCGAAGGGCAACGAGCTGGTCGTCTCCGCATGGGATATCATTTCCGGCGACGTCAAGCCGGGCACCAATGTTCTCGTCTATGATGATGCCGGCGACCACACCGGGCTTCAGGCCGCCGAACTCATCGCCAAGGCGGGCGGCAAGGTCGAGATCATGACGCCGGATCGCTCTTTCGCCCCGGAAGTCATGGCCATGAATCTCGTACCCTATATGCGCTCGCTGCAGAAACACGACACGACATTCACCGTCACCTACCGGCTGGAGGCGGCGGAAAGAAGCGGCAACCAGATCATCGCCCATGTCGGCAGCGATTATGGCGGAGTTTCGAAACAGCGCGTTGTCGACCAGATCGTCGTCAATCACGGCACAATCCCGCTGGACGAGCTTTATTTCGAGCTCAAGCCCGGCTCAAAGAACCTCGGCGAAATATCCTATGACGCGCTGATTGCGGGCGCGGCCCAGACCGTCGAGCGCAATCCTGCCGGCTCCTACCGGCTGTTCCGGATTGGTGATGCAGTCGCAGCGCGCAACACCCATGCGGCAATCTATGACGCGCTGCGCCTCGCAAAGGACCTCTGAGAGAGCTGCCCCGTGGCGGCCTCCTTCATAACTCAAGCGATACCGCGAACCGCTGACCGAATTGCGAAAACTGCAGCCGCCCGCCCAACCGGTCGATTGCCATCTTGACGATGGCAAGCCCAAGGCCGCTTCCACCCGGTTCCGATCGCGGCGAACGGTAGAAGCGCTGCAGCACCCGTTCCTGTTCCTCCACCGCGATCCCCGCCCCTTCGTCGATAACCACGACGTTCACCTTGCCGTTTGCCAGTTCCGCCCGGCATTCCACCGTCGACCCCTTCGGCGAGTGCTGCACGGCGTTTTCCATCACGTTGCGGATCGCAAGACGAAGCAGGGACCGATCCGCCTCGATGAGGATCGTATCCGCCTCTTCCGAAAGCCGGCAGGTAATTTCAACCTCGCGCGCTCGCCTGAGCGGCTCCAGCTCCTGTATGACATCAAGGATCAGACGGGGAATGTCGACGCCGGCTTTCGCGGCCTGCGCTTCGGTGGCATCGACGGCAGCCAGGTCGATTAGCTGTTTCGCCATCCGGCTTGTCCGGTCGACGCTTTGCTCGATGCGCCGCAGCGCCTGTTGCTGCACCTCGGGATCAGTGGAACGCATGGCCACCTGCGCCTGCGTCTTCAGGCCGGCAAGCGGCGTCTTCAATTCATGTGCTGCATAGGTCGTAAACTCGCGTTCCCTCTCCCGCGTCGCCTGAACACGCGCCAGAAGGCTGTTCAGCGCATGGATCATCGGCCGAAGCTCCGATGGCGTTCCCTTGTCGGCAAAGCCGTGGAGCTCAGTCGCGTCGCGCGCTTTCATGCCGTTTGCGAGCTTTTGCAGGGGCGCAAGCCCCCGGGAAACACACAGCCAGATAAGGCCAGCCATCAGCGGCATGATGAAAAGCGCCGGATAAAGAAGTCCCTTGATGACATCGTCAACCAGCCGGTCGCGAACTTCGACACTGTCGCCCACCAGAACCCGGACACCGAGGTCGGGTTTCACGACCGCATAAACACGCCATTCGATGCCGTTGATGACCGTATTCTGGAAGCCCGAGGCATGATCCGAAAGGGAAGCATCCGGGGCACTGTCCGATTTGCTGAGCAGACGGCCGCTGATGGACCAGATCTGGCAGGCAAGCTGGCGTTCGTAGGAGGGTATCGCCGCCGCATCAGCGTTCACCTCCTCATCATGCGTCGGTGAATGGCCGTCTATCAGGCGGATATCGACAGGGCGGTCGCCAACGAGGGATCCGACCATTCTTGCCGATTCCACCAGCCGTGCATCGAGAACATGCTCCAGCCGCGCCTTCGTGCTGGTATAGATCCACACGCAGGCCGACAGCCATACGAGGCCCGTCATCAACAGAAGCACGGTAAACAATCTTGCCCGGATCGACATCACGCAACCCTCCCGACGCGGTAACCGACACCGCGCACCGTCTCGATGAAACCGGCGCCCAGCTTGGAACGAAGCTTGTGGATGTGGACCTCGATGGTGTTGCTTTCCACATCCTCCTGCCAGCCATAGAGCTTTTCTTCCAGAATCGGCTTTGAAAAAATCATGCCGGGATTCTGCATGAGGGCATGGATGATCGCAAATTCGCGGCGCGACAGCGCAATGACACTGTCATCCTTCTTCGCCACCATCTTCGCCGGATCGAGCGTTACGCCCAGCGCCGACAGCGTGCCCTCGGAACGCCCCTCGCCACGGCGGATGATCGCCCGCAGCCGGGCGGCAACCTCATCAAGATCGAAAGGCTTGCCCAGATAATCATCCGCGCCGGCATCGAGGCCGCAAATCTTGTCCGTGGTCGCATCCTTGGCGGTGAGCAGGAGGATCGGTACCCGGTTGCGTTCATTACGGGTGTGGCGCAGAAGATCGAGACCTGACCCGTCAGGCAACATCACATCAAGGACAACGGCGTCGAAACGGCAATTCTCGAGGGCGATTTTTGCGTCGCCAAGCGTCATGACGGCATCGACGGTGAAGCCGGCAAGCTGCAGCCCGACACGCAGACCATCAAGCAGGACATCATCGTCCTCGACCACCAACAGACGCATTGAGCACTCCATCATTCCGGCAAACGGGTATTTTGATGCGCGGGAACCTGAGAAACGAACCTTAAGGCTGGCTTAAGCTTCCAGCCGGAAGCCTGCGCCATCCATGGCTTATCCCACAAGGCCTACCCCATAAGGAAAGAGAATGCGTTTCAATTTTTCGTTCGTGCTCCTCGTTCTCATGTCCATTTGCGGACCGGCGCTCGCGCTCGGTCCGCCGATGGACATGGCGGATGCGTTCAAGCTTTCGATAGACCGCACGGGAACGGCGGCCACCTTCCGCTGGCAAGTCGCCGAGGGATATTATCTCTATCGGGAGAGCCTGCAGGCCACCACTGAGGACGGAACGAAGCTCGATCTCAGGACGCCGGCCGGCGAGATGAAGGATGATCCCGGTTTCGGCAATACCGAAGTCTATTTCGGGCAAGCCGCCGCCACGCTCGCCGACGCGCCGCAGACGATGAAGCTGACATTTCAGGGCTGCCAGGACGGCGGCATCTGCTATCCGTTCAGAACGGTCGCCATCGACGGGTTGCGGATCGAAGCGGAAGCGCCGTTCGGCATAAGGCCGCAGGATCCACCCGCATTTCAGTCCTTCGCCCTGATCGCGCCGTCCGCGCAACCGGAAAAGGCTGAGCAGTCAGTACCTGTACCAGCACCCCCGGCCGAGCCGGGCATGGTGGAAGGTTTTCTTGCCCGGGGCGGCACGGCGCTGCTTCTCGCTTCCTTCATGGGTCTTGGCGTACTCCTCGCATTCACGCCCTGCGTATTTCCCATGTACCCCATCCTCGCGGCCACGCTTGGCCGGCAGGGCGCTTCACTGTCACCCGGCCGCAGCTTTCTCCTGTCCTCAACCTATGTCGTCGCGCTTGCCGCCGCCTTCAGCCTGTTCGGCATACTGGCCGCATGGCTCGGCCAGAGCTTCCAGATTGCCCTCCAGTCACCACCGGCCATTCTCATCACCGCCGCCGTCTTTATCATTCTGGCGATCGCCAGTTTCGGCATGGTCGAGGTCCAGCTTCCGGCCGGCCTTCGCGACCGGCTGGCGCGATCGCAGCGTTCGCTCGGCGGATCGTTCGGCTCGACTGCCATTCTCGGTTTCAGCTCGGCGCTGCTGATCGGCCCCTGCGTGACGGCGCCGCTTGCAGGCGCACTTCTCTATATCGCCAAGAGCGGCAACCTGCTGCTCGGTGCAGCAGCGCTCTTTGCGCTCGGCATCGGCAAGGGCATTCCGCTCATCCTCATCGGCACATCCGGCGCGGCGTTGCTGCCGCGGGCCGGCGCATGGATGGCGCAGATACGTTGGCTGTTCGGCTTCATCTTCCTTGCCACCGCGATCTGGTATCTCGACCGGCTCATTCCTCCATCCGCAACGCTCGCGCTTTCCGCAGCGCTGCTCGTTACCATCGGTGTTTTTTTCGGTGCTCTCGACGCGCTGCCGCAACAGGCCGGCATTGGCCGCCGGCTGATGAAATCGGCCAGCCTTCTTTCCATGCTCTACGGAGCGTTTCTCGCTTTTGGCGCGGCAAGCGGCAGCACCAGCATGCTCCAGCCGCTGCAATTCTCCGGCAGCCCGGTCGCCAGCCGCTCCCTGCCCGGCCTGACAAAGGCGAGTTTTGCAACCGTTAGTTCCAATCGGGAATTGAAAACCGCGGTCGCTGAAGCAGGAAAGCCAAGCCTCGTCTACTTCACCGCGGACTGGTGCGTTTCCTGCCGCGTCATCGAGCGCTCCGTTCTGAGCAATCCACAGGTCGCGGAAAGCCTTAGGGATACGAACCTCGTCTCCATCGATCTATCGGACATGACGTCAGACAAGCAGCAATTGATGAAGGACAGCAATGTCATCGGCCCGCCGACCATGCTGTTCTTCGACAAAAAAGGAACCGAACTCCCCTCCATCCGCATGGTGGGCGAGATTTCGGCCCGTTCACTCATCGATGCGGCGGCGCAAACGCAGCAGGCGCTTGCAAAACCGGCAATCGACAACACCGCAGGAGCCCGCCAATGACCCTTACACGCCGACAGCTTGTCGCAATGGCCGGCCTTGCCGCCATTGCTCCCCCCTCGCTTGTTTTTGCTGAGACAGACCCGACAAGCCGGGAGATGGTGCTGCACGATCCGGATGCCCCGGTCCTCGGCAATCCGAAAGGCGATGTGACGGTGGTGGAATATTTCGACTACCAGTGCCCCTATTGCAAATCATCCTACGGCATGGTGCGCGACGTGGTCGAACAGGATGGCAAGGTCAGACTTGTGCTGAAGGACTGGCCGGTCTTCGGCGGCGCATCGGTCATCGCCGCGCAGGCGGTGCTCGCCAGCGCCAGGCTCGGCAAATATGAAAAAACGCTCGACGCCATGTTTCACACGCCGAACAAGCTGCAGCAGGCCGATGTCGAAAAGGCCCTTAAGAAAGCGGGCCTGACCTTCGACGGTGTCGGCAAGGCCGTTGTCGAGCATCAGGCGTGGATTTCCGGCCTGCTGGACCGGAACTGGGTACAGGCCGCCGCCTTTAAATTCGTCGGCACGCCATCATTTGTGGTGGGAACGACGAGCTTTGCCGGCGTCCTCGATCGCAAGGGCCTGAAGGAAGCAATCGCCAAGGCACGAGGATAGGACGAGACGGCAAAGGGCATCGGCACTGCGATGCCCGGCCGGAATGTTGGAACGATGGTTTCAGTCCGACCGGACCTGAAACCATCATTCTCCGAAGGCTACGCCTGTTCACGCGCTCTTTTGAAAAGATCGGTAAAGGCTTCCGCGCTCTGTACCGCACCGGGGACGAGGAACTTGCCGATGATGAAAGCAGGCGTTCCCGTCAATTGCAGCGACATCGCCTGTTCATGATTGCGCGCAAGCAGATCATCAATCTCCGCCGCTTTCGATTTCATGTCGCGCTCGAGACGGGCAAAGTCGATACTTGTCGCACGCACGGTGTCGCGCATCTCGTCGGCCTTCACCTTCGGCGTCTTGATCGCCATCAGCGCATCATGAACGATATGGTAGGCGTCCTGATATTTCGCCGCCAGCGCCAGTCGCGCTCCCTCGACGGAGTCGGGCGTTATGATCGGCCAGTCCTTGTAGACCATCCTGACATCCCCGTCTGCCGAGACCGCATTGCTCATGGGAACGGCCGTCTTTTTGCACCAGGGGCAATTATAGTCGAGAAAGGCGACCATGGTGAGCTTGCCGGCAGGATTACCGGAGACGGGTGCTGCCGGATCGCGCAGGATCATCTCAAGCTTCAGACCGTTGGGTGAAGCCGCAGCCGGCGATGCGACGGCCGAGACCACCGAAATCGAGCCGAGGAGAAAGGCACGGCGTCTGAGCCCGGCAAGGGCTGAAACATCCGCGCGGTTTCGAACATCATGTGCCATGGTGATGGGCCTTCTTTCTTTTCCGTATCGGTCGTCAGGCGGCAAGTTGCTGGCGTTTCGAGGGGTCGGGAATAACCACGATGGTGCTGCCGTCCCTCACATTGTTGAAGAGGTCGATGACATCCTGGTTCAGCAGCCGGATGCAGCCGGAGGAAACCGCCTTGCCGATAGAAAAGGCCTCCGGTGTTCCGTGCAGGCGGTAAAGCGTGTCCCTGCCGCCCTGATGAATGTAGAGCGCCCGCGCGCCGAGCGGGTTCTTGAGGCCGGGTGGCATTCCGCCATTGGCGATGCTGTAGGGCTGGAGGCTGGGCTGCCGCGCCACCATCTCGTCCGGCGGGGTCCATTTCGGCCATGCCCGCTTGTAGGCGACAATCGCCCGGCCGGCCCAGGAGAAGCCGTCCCGGCCGACGCCAATCCCGTAACGGGTCGCCTTGCCACCCGGCAGAATGTGATAGAGAAACTTGTTCGGCGTATCGACGATCAGTGTGCCGGGCTTTTCGTCGGTCGGATAATCGACGACCTGCCGCCAGTAGCGGGGGTCCACCTGCTTGATGTTCACCGCCGGGATCGGGAATGTCTCATCGGGAAGCGCCGCATACATTGCCGGCGTGGCCGGCGCAGGCGTCTCGGGCAAGGGGTCGTCGTTCCTCGACAGCGTCGCCGGCTTTGGTGGCTGACCGGACGTGGCGCAACCCGCCAGCAGGCCCGCAAGCCCAAGGGCAAGAAGGTTTCTGCGGGTGGTGAAAATCGGGATATCGTGCATTCTGGGCTGTGTCTCCTATTCGGCGACACATAGCCGGTCCCCACCTTAAGCCAGTCTTAAGGCCACCACCCGCATGGCAATTCGTCCGGATCGGCGTTATTGCGGATCATCGACGAGATAAATGACCGCCCCCTGGAGCGGTCATTTTCTCTATGTGTTCGATGCAGTTCACCAGCGGGTCAAGCCAAGCAGCTTTTCACCGAGCGGGTTGAGCCTGGCGGTTTCGGCATGGCGTTTCTCCCATTCACGCGGATCACCGGGAAAGGCGTCGCGCTGCGGATGATCGAGCTCCTTCCAGAGCCGGATCCGCTCCTGCCGTTCTGCCTCATTGTCGAATTCTGCCGGGTGCATGGAGATGTATTGCGCCATGCGCACGCGGCCATCGGAATGATTGGGACGCACGCCATGGGCAAGCAGCGAGTTGAAAATCATCAGGTCACCCGGTTCCATATCGATATTGACGACGGAGAGGCCAGCCATATCCGGATGCATCGGATCACGATCTTCCGGCTGCGTCTTCACCCACTCGTCAAAATGCTCAAAAAGATAGGGCACGCACTGAAAACCGCCGACATCGCCGTCCTGCTTCTGCAGGCTCAGCACGCCCTGTACGCCGATCGGCAGCGGGCGGATGGACGTATCCACATCCCAGTGGATGAAGCCGTTGGGATTGCCCTTCACCTTTTTCGGCGGATTGAGATTGGCGCGATCGATGGTGACCCACAGATCCTCCCGGTCCCATATGTCGACGAAGACGTCGTAGACCCGCTGCTCCACGCGATTGTCCCAGAGATACTGGTGATTATAGATCTCCAGCATGCCGGTATTGTTCAATTCCTTCATCTTGTGTTCGCGCCTTTGCGGCGCATACCAGGTCGAAGCGTCGGCGGGATCCTTCTCATCGAATTTCCAGAGCAGATCGACAAGGCGTTCCACATTCGCCGCAGGCACCGCCTGACGGACAATGATATATCCCCTCGTCGTCCAGTGCTGCCAGTCCGCTTCCGACAGGACGCGCAGCGGCAAGGTCTTGTTG
Source organism: Agrobacterium sp. OT33 (assembly GCF_017313365.1). NCBI lineage: Bacteria > Pseudomonadati > Pseudomonadota > Alphaproteobacteria > Hyphomicrobiales > Rhizobiaceae > Agrobacterium > Agrobacterium sp. OT33. The sequence continues at coordinate 581,522 of NZ_JAFLMZ010000003.1, forward strand.
ATATCCTTGAGCTGGGTCGTGGCGGCCGTCGTCGGATGGCTGTCGCGTTTGATTGCTGCGGTGGATTGCATGTCGTTCTCCCATCATCATCTCCCTGACCATCAGGCGATGAAAGGAAAGCTACGGCTTTCCGGGCGGACGTGTTGTCCGCAGATGGACAATATTGATACTATTCCAGCGTATAAATCCCAAAAGGCGCGGAATGAGACCACATCTCGAACATCTGCCGACATCGCCAGAGTCATCCTGGAGCAGGCTCAACCGGCGGCTTGACGACGCCATTCCGTTCGAATGGCACCACCATCCCGAGTTCGAGCTGACATTGACGCTGAATTCCCGCGGGCAGCGGTTCGTGGGTAATCATGTTGCCGATTACGATCACGGCGACCTCGTGCTCATCGGCCCGAACCTGCCGCACACCTGGGCGTCGCGTGACAAACTCGATCCGGCTGAACCCCATGTCGCCCTCGTCTTCTGGTTCAGGAAAGAATGGATCGAAGGACTGGCCGGCGGATCGGTGGAACTGGCGCCCGTCAGGCGTCTCATCCAGAACGCCGCAACTGGACTGGCGTTCGATCCCGCGCTTGGCCGGGCTCTGGCGGATGATTTTGAAGCGATATTTTCCCGTCCGCCAGTCGGGCAGCTGACCGGACTTCTGGATATTCTGGCGCGGCTGGCGGCAGAGGACAATGGCGCGCCCCTGTCAACCGTCGTGCCGCAGCAGGTGGAAGGGGATCGCTCGCGGATTGACCGTGTCCTGATCCATCTGCACCGCCACTACCATGAGCCGCTCCGCATGGAGCAGATTGCCGCAATAGCCGCTCTCAGCGAATCCGGCCTGCACCGCATGTTCAGGAAACATACGCAGGTCAGCATGTCCGATTATCTGATCGGCCTCCGGGTCGGCGAAGCCTGCGCCCGGCTTTCAGGCACCACCCAGCCGATCCGGCATATCGCTGCCGATGTCGGTTATGCCTCGCTGGCTAATTTCAATCGCCAGTTCCTGCGTCTGCGCGGCATGACACCGCGCGACTATCGCGCCTCGTTTCACGGCAGCGGCAGGAAAATCCGGTAACGTATCGACACCACCGGATTGCCCTTGTGCCGCAGCGGCCTGCGTTACTTCGCATCCTGCCCCAGGCGGTACCTGCCGGGTCCGGTGACAAAATACAAGAACAGGCCCCCGACGATGGCCAGGTTCTTGAAGAACTGCCCCTGCTGGGCAGAACGCGCCTCTTCCGGAAACGACCAGAACGCATGGCTGAGCAAGGTCGCGACACAGGTGAAAGCCAGCAGTATCACACTTGTCTCTCTGGCCCTTACTCCGAATATCAAGGCAGCGGCGCCGAGGATTTCCACCAAGATCACGAGGTATACGACAAGGCCGGCAAAAGGCACGCCCTTTGCAGCCAGAGACCCGGCAAAACCGGAAATTTCGAAAAGCTTGCCGACACCGGCCTGCAGGAAGAGGGCGCTGATGGAAAGGCGCGCCAGAAGGATTATCGCATCGTTTATCTTTGCAGTCATGGGAGGTTCCTGGTGAATCTTGCTTCGGTGCTTTCGGCAAATCTATCATCGCCGCGCACCTCTGAAATTGACGATTGGGAGAGCGACAGTAACGACCTGAACAACTTGTCGTGTGCATGTCTGGTAGCCACTCGATACGTCACCGCGTCATCGGGATCGATAACAGGACGCAGACCTTCAAAATTGGCTGTTTTATTCGCGGATCTTCCTTTTCATTTGGAGGGCACGCCACCGACTGGTGGCATTTTCGATAAAAAGCCTTTTTAATTCAGGCTCATACGAATACCGGACAGCAAGGCCGGAGGCTTTTGGGAGCAGCCATTGAAAGAGTATGAGTGTTCCAATTTCAGCTCGATAGGTTGCTTTTTCGGACGCATCGTTCTAACTGGGAAACGATGCGAAATTTGAATGACCTTTATTACTTCGTTCAGATCGTCGACCACGGAGGCTTTGCGCCGGCCGCACGCGCGGTTGGATTGCAGAAGTCCAAATTGAGCAGACGGCTCTGCGTTCTCGAGGATCGGCTGGGCGTCCGCTTGCTCAACCGCTCGTCACGCCGCTTCTCGGTCACTGAAGTCGGCCAGGAATATTACCGCCATTGCGTCGCCATGCTCACCCAGGCCGATGCCGCCGAACAGGCCGTTGCCGAATTTCATGCCGAGCCGCGCGGCGTCGTCCGCATGGCTTGTCCGGTTGGCCTGCTGCAATTCCAGTTCGGGGCGATAGTCGCCCGTTTTGCCCGGGCGCATCCCGCCGTCGAGGTGCATCTCAAGAGCTTCAACCGGCCGGTCGACGTTATCGCCGAGGGTTTCGATCTGGCAATCCGCGCAAGCTTTCCGCCGCTCAACGATACCGGTCTCGTCATGCGCAAGCTCGATGACAGCCACCAGTGCCTCGTCGCCAGCCCTCGCCTCATCTCCGGCGAAGTCAACACACCCGCCGATCTTCACAGCCTTCCGAGCCTCGAACAGGGCCAGTCGCGGCCGGCCTACCAATGGGAACTGGAAAACCATGAAGGGCAAACCGTCAGAGTGTCCCACAATCCCCGTATCGTCACCGACGACCTGACGACCCTGCATCTGGCGGCGATGGATGGGCTGGGCGTCGTTCAACTTCCGACATCCCTCGTCTGGCAGGACGTCAAGGCCGGACGTCTGATCCACCTGCTGCCGAACTGGCGACCACGATCCGCCATCGTACACGCCGTATTCGCCTCGCGGCGTGGGCTGCTGCCATCGGTTCGCGCGCTGCTCGACTTTCTCGCACAGGAATGCGCCCTTGAGAGGGGCGTCACGGATCAGGCGCTTCGGTCCTAGTTGAGCGTGACAGCGTTTATCCGCCCTTAACGCGACACCCCGGACACGGCCATCTGGTCGTGCACGACATTGCCATTGACGATGGTGAGAACCGAACGGATTCGGTCGATCTCTTCGGCGGGAATGGTGAGATAGGATCTATCGAGGACCGCCAGATCGGCGAGCTTGCCTTCTGTCAGCGTGCCGCGGCTTTCTTCGGCAAAACTGATCCACGCGGCGTTTTTGGTATAAAGCCGCAATGCTTCCTCGCGGGTCAGCAGCTGATCCTCCGGCTTCCGGATGGCATTGCCGAGCGAACGTCCCGTCACGTGATATTCTATGGCCTGCCAAACACCGAAAACACCGATCCGGGTCGAATCCGTCCCGCCCGCAACCATTATGCCCCGGTCCAGCGCCTGCCGCGTCGGCGGCGACATCTCGACGATCTTGCGCGAATTCGCCCGCAGAATGGACGGGCCTTCGAAATAGGGACCCATCTGCACGCTGAACGCAATATCGAGCCGCTTCATCCGATCGAGCGTCCGCAGGGAACCGGTATTCAGATGCGCCATTGCCCAGCGAAGGCCTTTGAGCGGATAGGTCTGATCGACCACTTCGAACACGTCCAGGATCGCGCTCGCCGCATCGTCGGTATAGGCATGGATCTCCAGCGGAATTTTCCGTTTTGCCGCAAAAGTGGCGACCCGCGCGAGTTCAAGACGGGAGGCTTGAGGCGGATTGAACCCGGACCCCATAAGCACACCGTCATTCATGCCGAACACCAGATTTTCACCCATGCCAAGGAAATTGACCATTCCCTCCGGTTGCACCGCGGGCCGGAAGGCCATGACATCGGTGAACCAGGCGGCTTCATTGCCCGGTTGCAGCGCGGGTATGCGATAACCCACGCGCAGCGTCAGTTTGCCTTGCCGCTGCAACGCGAAGACCGGTTCATAGGCCTCCGCCGGACCGGCGGATGGGTCAACGAGGCCGGTCACGCCCACCTGGTTCAGCCGCTCGAAAAAGGCCACCAGACTGGCTGTCTTCGCCTCTTCGCCGGTCCGGTCGATTGCGGCGAACAGGGCGTTGAACGCACCGATATGGCCGTAGAGCTTGCCGGTGGCGACGCCTTTTTCATCACGTTCGATCCTGATACCAGGGGGAACGGCGGGTTCGGGACTGTCGAGCTTCAGTCTTTCCATACCTTTGGTGTTCAGCAGGGCATAGTCGTAGAGATATTGCACATATGCGGGATGATCGGGCACCGCACGATCCAGTTCCTCGACGGCGGGCGGCCGCTTTTCATCGAACTGCTCGGGAATCCATGAGCCGCCAACGGCAACCCATGCGTCTCTTGGCCGTGCTCTTGCCGCCTGCGCAAGACGGTCCAGCGCTTCTGCAAGCGAAGACATGTCATACCAGTAGGTCTCGAACTTGTAGGTCTGGCCACCCCGAATGGCATGGATGTGGGTATCCACCAGACCCGGAATGACGGTTCTTCCTTCAAGATCCACCAGTCGCGTGGCGTCCGTTTTCAACGCCCTGACCGTCTCGTCATCACCAATGGCGGAAATGCGGTCACCAGCAATCGCCAGTGCGCTGGCGCGCGGTCTGCTGTCATCCATCGTTACGATGGCACCGTTATAGAGGATCAAATCCGGGCTTCCGGCAAGGGCCGTACCGGCCAAAAGAAACCAGCCCGCCGCCAGAAAAGCCGTTTTACCTAAAGCTTGCCTCATGGTCCCGAAACCTCCTGAAAATAAACCACAGGGGCGGCGCAAGCTGCGCCGCCCTTTTGCCTCTTGCGATCAGCCGCGCTGTGAATCGAGCTGTTCGTGGTTCTTCTCGACCGCCTGCGCCTTCATGTAGCTTTCGATCAGAAGCTGGTAGGGAGGGAAGATCTTGGTGTAGACTGCCGCCCATTCCTGGGCATCGTCGCGATGCCATGTCTTCTGCAGTTCCGAGGCAACCGCAGCCGTGTCCATCGGCACCACGCCGGCCTGAACCACCCGTGCGAGGGTGATTTCCTGCGCCATCTTGGAATAGGTGCCGGAAGCATCAACAACCGCAAACACCCGGTAGCCATCCTGAACCGCTGCAATCGCCGGGAAGGCCATGCATACGCTGGTAATGGTGCCGGCAATGATCAGCGTCTTGCGGCCAGTCGCCTTGACGGCGGCGACGAACTCCGGATTGTCCCAGGCATTGATCTCGCCACGACGCGCCACATATTGCGCATGCGGTGCATTTTCATGGATTTCCGGGATCAGCGGACCATTGGGCCCCTGCGGTACCGATGCCGTGGTGATAACGGGCATCTTTGTCAGCGTTGCCATTCTGGCAAGCGCTGTGGCGTGGTTGCGCAGAACAGGCATCGGCATGTCCGCCACCGTCTGGAACAGACCACTCTGGTGGTCGATCAAAAGCATCACCGCATCATCGGGATCGATGACAGGCCGCTGGCCGTTAAAATTGGCAGGTGTACTCATTGTAAGTCTCCTTGGTTGGTAGGCATGGACTTGTGGGCCGAAATCACTTCCGCCCGGTGAGGCCCGTGGCTCCTTGCAAAGCCACGGGAATGGCTCAGGCAGGAATGCCGCCGAATTTTCCGGCTCGGAAATCCATGAAGGCTTCCTGCAATTCTTCAGGCGTGTTCATGACGAACGGCCCCTGCATGGCAACCGGCTCGCCAAGCGGCGCACCGCTCAGCAGAAGCACCGTTGCGTCGCTGTCGGCGGTGATCTCGAAACTGCCTCCCTCGCGATCAAGCATGACGAACTGGACGTCCCGTGCCGATCGCGTCCCGTTGACCGTGATGGTTCCGCGGAGAACGGCAAGACCGGCGCTATGCCCTTCCGGCAGATCGAATATCGTGCGCCCTCCCTGCGTCAGGCGCAAATCCCACACATTGATCGGCGTGAAGGTGCGCGCCGGCCCCTTGTGCCCGGCATAGTCGCCGGCGATGACACGCACGGTTCCGGCATTGTCCGGCAGCGCCACGGCGGGAATATCGCCGTCGAGCACGGTCTGATAGGCGGGCGGCGCGGACTTGTCCCTGGCCGGCAGGTTCACCCAGAGCTGCACCATTTCCAGCGTACCGCCCTGTTTCGTAAAGGCCTGCGAATGGCGTTCCTCATGCAGGATGCCGGCAGCGGCCGTCATCCATTGAACATCGCCCGGACCGATCAGACCGCCACTGCCGGTCGAGTCGCGATGCTCCACCTCGCCCTGATAGACGATGGTCACCGTTTCGAACCCGCGATGCGGGTGAGCGCCGACGCCCCGTGGCGTCTTGCCCGGCGCAAACCGTTCCGGCCCGGCATAGTCAAGATGCAGGAAGGGGCTGATATGTTCGCCCTGGGTCATGTACGAAAGCATGGAACGAACCGGAAATCCGTCCCCCACCCAATGCGGCGATGTGCTGCTGTAAATACCAAGAACCTGTCTCATCATAGTCTCCTGGATGCCCTTCTTTCTTGCGAAGGGTCACTGGTGATCGTGTGAGAGCAAAATAGTTCTGGAACAAACTGGCCGGTAGATCGAAGATCAGGATATACCGTCCTGAAAACAGGACAATGAAAGGCCACCATCATGACCGATCTGAACGATCTGCGCCTCTTCGTCGACGTTGTGGAACAAGGCGGGTTTTCGGCCGCCGCCAGGAAACTGGACGTACCCCGCTCACGGCTGAGCCGCCGCATCGGCCTGCTGGAGGAGGATCTTGGCGTGAGGCTGGTGCAGCGCACGACCCGGCAGTTTGCCATTACCGAGATCGGCCAGGAGTTCTACCGCCATTGTCTGGCGATGGTGGTGGAGGCCGACGCCGCGCTGGAAGTGATCGATCGCATGCGGGCAGAACCGCAGGGCACGGTGCGGGTCAGCTGCCCCGCATCGGTGATCTATTTTCAGGTTGGAGAAATGATCGCCCGCTTCATGGCCAGATATCCCAAGGTGAAAGTCCATCTGGAAAGCACCAACCGCCGGGTGGACGTCATTCGCGAAGGTTTCGACCTTGCCATCCGGGTGCGGTTTCCACCGCTCGAAGACAGCGATCTCGTCATCCGCAAGCTGGCGGAAAGTGAGCAGCGGCTGGTCGCAAGTCCGAAAATCGTCAAATCAGGCATCACTGTTCCGGCCGATCTCGTCAATATGCCCGGCCTCGCCTGGGGTTCATCCCACAGCAGTTTCGAGTGGAACCTGCTTGGTCCCAACGGAGCCTCGGCGGCCATTCCCTATCAGCCGCTGCTGATCACCGATGACATGGTGGCCCTGCGGCTTGCAACGCTCCAGGGCATTGGCGTCTGCCAGTTTCCCACCATGGTCGTCAGGGAGGATGTGGCGGCGGGGCGGCTGATCGACCTCCTGCCGGACTGGGCGCCACGAAGCGGCATTATCCATGCCGCCTTCCCGTCCCGCCGCGGCCTGCTGCCATCCGTGCGTGCGCTGCTGGATTTTCTGGCGGATGAATATGCGATGATTTCGGCCGAGGAGAAAACAGCGGCCGTTACCAATAAATGACCGCTGCGGCGCATCAGCCGGAACCTGCCCACGCGGCCTCTGTTACATCGCGCCCGTTTTCCGCAGGAAAAGACTCTCATCGATTGCCTGTCGTTGCGCGGCACATTCCCGCGCCAGAAAATCGATCAGCGTGCGCACCGATGGCAGCAGACCGCGCCGTGAAGGAAAAACGGCGTGCACGATGCCCGATGCAGGGCGCCATCCTGACAGGACAGGAACCAATGTGCCGGCGGAAAGGTCCTGCCAGATCATCATCGTCGGCAACTGCACGATCCCGGCACCGTCAAGCGCCGCATCGCGCAGGGCGGCCATGTCATCCGTGAGGAGACGGGGGCGATGCGGGATGACCACCCGTTCACCATTCTCGCTTTCCAGCCGCCATTCGTAATTTTGCGAAGCGGATGTCCATGCAAGGCTCGGCAACCCGGCCAGATCGGCGGGCGTCGTGACGGGTGTTTTAAGGAGCCCCGGTCGCGCGACGAGATATTGCGAACTGTCGTCCAGTTTCCGCATCATCAGATCGGCCTGTTCCAGCGGCGGAAAACGCACGCGAATGGAAACGTCGAACCGTTCACCGATCACATCCACCCGGCGATTGGTGCTCTCCAGATGCAGGTCAACCTTGGGATAGGCGGTGAGAAATTTGGCGAACAGGGCGCCAAACTGGAATGAGATCAGCGCAGTGGGGCAGCTTACCCGCAAAAGGCCCCGGGGTTCGTCGTGATGCTGCGCAATCAACGCATTCGCGGCCTCCGCCTCGACCAGAACAGCCAGGCAGCGACGATAATATTCCTGCCCGATATCGGTAACGGAGAAACGGCGTGAGGAACGCTGGATCAGGCGAACGCCCAGCCGTGCCTCCAGCAGCATGATACGGCGGCTGAGCTTGGATTTCTGCAGGCCGATGGCGCGGCCGGCCGCGGCAAAACCGCCGTGGTCCACCACCTGCACGAAATAATAAAGATCATTCAAATCATCCATCGTCTCACTGATAGAACGCAGCGTCGATTATGACAACCTTTTCCCGATTTTGTTGCTGATATAGCTTTAATTCATTCCACAGACGCCGACCGCAAGACCAATCATACGGGCGGCGATCCAACCTCGGCTCATGAAAGGACACGTCAATGACCAAGCCATATGTACGTCTCAACAAGGACGATGTTGCCGTTCTTCTCGTCGACCATCAGACCGGCCTGCTGTCGCTGGTACGGGATTTCGATCCGGACAAGTTCAAGAACAACGTTCTTGCACTGGGCGATCTTGCAAAATATTTCAAACTTCCGACCGTTCTCACCACCAGCTTCGAAGACGGGCCGAACGGGCCGCTGGTGCCGGAACTGAAGGAACTGTTCCCTGACGCGCCTTACATCGCCCGCCCCGGCCAGATCAATGCCTGGGACAACGAGGACTTCGTCAAGGCGGTGAAGGCGACCGGCAAGAAGCAGCTGCTGATCGCTGGCGTCGTGACCGAAGTCTGCGTGGCCTTCCCCGCATTGTCAGCCATCGAGGCCGGTTTCGACGTATTTGTCGTCACCGACGCATCAGGCACCTTCAACGAGGTCACCCGCCATTCGGCATGGGACCGCATGAGTGCGGCCGGCGTGCAGCTGATGAGCTGGTTCGGCGTTGCCTGCGAACTGCATCGGGACTGGCGTAACGATATTGAAGGGCTGGGCGCGCTTTTCGCGAACCACATTCCCGACTACCGCAACCTGATGACCAGCTACAGCACGCTGACATCCAGAAAATAAACCGTCGCGGCAGCAGGCGAACACGCTGAACCTGCATCGAGACCATATAAGAAGGGTTTGCCCCCTTGTTGGACGGCGCCGGGCCAAAAGCCCGGCGTTTCCTGTCTTCGCAAAGCACATTCCCGCGGATCGCAGGCCTGCCATTACGGTCCCGCCTGTTTCAATATTCTCACCGCCCGCTCAAGCTCCGCTTCCCTGAGGCTGGCAAAGCCGAACCTGAAAGCTTCCGGCGGATGCGCGGGATCAAGCGCGAAGCGAAGCCCGGGAAGAATGCCAAGGCCAAGCCGGCCAGCGTTCAGCGCCCAGCTTTCAGCACTCACCCCCGGACGTATGCGCAGCCAGATGGCCAGCCCACCGGCGGGCAGCGTGAAATCCGCCACTTCGGAAAAATGCTCGGCAAGCAGGGCGGCGGCATGACCCCGGCGCGCATGATAGATCCGCCGTGCCTTGCGTGCATGACGCTTGAGCGTGCCATCGAGGATCAACTCACCAAGGGCATGTTCCAGTGGCAGGTCACCCTGCCGGTCAACCGCTTCGCGCAGATCGGCCATCCGGCGCAGCAGGATCGGCGGTGCAACCGCGTAGCCGATACGGATCCCCGGTGCGATGAGCTTGGAAAGCGACCCGATATAAATAACAGGCGTTTCCGCCTCCGCTCTGGCAGCAAGCGGCAGGACCGGACGCCCATCGAAGCGATATTCATGATCATAATCGTCCTCGATGATCGTCAGACGGTGACGGCGCGCCAGATCGAGCAAACGCAATCGCCGGGAGACGCTGAGGGTGGCAGTGGTGGGATATTGATGGTGCGGCGTGACATAAATGGCTCTGAGCGTTGCGTCCCGTGCCGCGAGCTGTTCCAGCGCATCAATATCGATCCCGCCGGCATCCACCGGCACCCCGACAGTCCGGGCTCCTGCCGCGCGGAATGCCGCCCAGGCCAGCGGATAACCCGGATTTTCAACCGCGATGGCCGAGCCAGGCTCGACACAGGTTGCGGCGGCGAGGAAAAGCGCCATCTGGCTGCCGCGTGTCACCATGATATCGCCGGCATCCGCCGCAAGCCCACGCTCGTCCTTGAGGTAGTCAGACAGCGTACTTCGCAGATGGGCGCTGCCGCGTGGATCGCCATAACCATGATCGGCGCTGAATACGGGCGAATTCAGTGCACGGCGAAATGCCTGCGCCAGCGGCACGGTCGGCGCCAAGCGAGAATCAGGCGCGCCATCGGAGAGGTTCAGCACCGGCTGCAAGCCAGATGCGGCACTGGCCTTCCTCGCACCGTCGGGCTCCTGTATGGGCCGGTGTTGTGCAAAGTCCGGCAAGTCTCCTGCAACGAATGTGCCCCGCGATGCCTCGGCCACCAGCCAACCCTGCATCAGCAGCTCATGATAGGCCGCATCCACCGTATTCCTGTTCACACCGAGGTTTTTCGAAAGTGCGCGGGTACCCGGCAGGGGATCACCGGGTTTCAGCCGCCCGCGTTCGATCTCCGCAATGATCGCCTGCGCTATGGCAAGAAAGACAGGCTCCCCCTCCTTCTGCCGCCATTCGATCACAAGTGTCGCGCCCTTGCCCATCCGGCATATCCATTTTCTCAAATCCGGCTCATCACACTAGGCCGGATAGGATTTATTGCATGGCAGATACCGGCGCGACAACCCCGTCGCTCCGATGAAGCCGAAAGGAAAATACGATGGCCGAGAAAGCAATATTCTATCATGCCGGATGCCCGGTCTGCGTCGATGCGGAGCAGCGCTTCGCAGCCGCCCTCGACAAAAGCAAATTCGACGTCGAGATCGTTCATCTGGGAGAAAACAAGCTTCGCCTCGCGGAAGCCGAGCGGGCGGGCGTCAAGTCCGTGCCGGCTTTCGTTATCGAAGGCACCGTCTATCATATAAACCACGGCGCCGATCTTGCAGCCCTTCGCTGATGCCGGGAGCAGGATGATGCCGAAGACTGCAACAGCCATTCGCCACGTTCATTTCGAAGATCTGGGCAGTTTCGAAAGCGTGCTTTTCGAAGCCGGTTACGACCTGCGTTATTGCGATCTGGGTGAGGTGGATCTTGCAACCTTCAAGCCGACGGAACCGGATCTGCTCATCATACTGGGCGGTCCGGTCGGCGTTTACGAAACCGAGGCCTATCCCTTTCTTGTCGAGGAACGGGCCTTGATCCGCCATCGACTTTACACGGGGCGGCCGATCCTCGGCATCTGCCTCGGCGCGCAACAGATCGCTGCTACACTCGGCGCCAATGTCGAGCCGATGGGCTACCAGGAAATCGGCTTTTCGGAACTGACGCTGACCGATGCGGGACGGCTGGGGCCGCTGCGGCATCTTGAGGGCGTCGCCATGCTGCATTGGCATGGCGATACCTTCGAAACCCCGAGGGAAGCGACCAATCTGGCAACAACGCCTCTTTGCGCAACGCAGGGCTTCGCGATTGATCGCAACGTCCTGGCGCTTCAGTTCCACCCCGAGGTTGATGCGGGTTCCGGCCTTGAAAAATGGCTCGTCGGCCATGCCGCTGAACTGGCGAATGCGGGGATCGATCCGCGCACCATGCGCAGGGATGCCCTGCGTCACGGACCAGCGCTGCGCGAAGCCGCCCGCAGGATGTTCGCCGAATGGCTGCAGGACCTCGATCTTGAAAACGAAATGGGCCACTACAACACGCACAGGCTGGCTCACACATGACCTGCACTCCCGAAAAGACGAACACTCTTGCCACCAACCTTTCCAGCGTCACGGCGCGGATCGCCGCCGCCGCGTCGCGCGCCGGCCGGCCAGCCGAAACGGTCCGCTTCGTGCTGGTCACGAAAACGATCGAGGCCGAGCGCGTCCGCGAGGCCATCCGGCTCGGCGCAGGCGATCTCGGTGAAAACAAGGTGCAGGAAGGGCGCAGCAAGGCCGAAGCGCTTTCCGGCGAACCGGCGCAATGGTCGATGATCGGCCATCTTCAGTCCAACAAGGTCAAGGATGTCCTGCGCTTCGCCTCTGAAGTACAGTCGCTCGACCGCCTGTCATTGGCGACAGCGCTTGAAAAGCGCCTGCAGTTTCTGGGGCGCGGTCTGGACGTGCTGGTGCAGGTCAATACATCCGGCGAAGCCAGCAAGTTCGGCCTGACGCCCGATGCCGTGGCCCCTTTCCTCAAGGAGCTCACCGCATTTGACGCATTGCGCCCAAGGGGCTTCATGACGCTGGCAACCTTCACGCCGGAAGAAACGGAGGTACGCCGTTGCTTCCGTGTTCTACGCGACATCCGCGACCGTGCACTTTGCGATGCACCGCAAGGACCTGCGCTGACGGAACTGTCGATGGGGATGTCGGGAGATTTTGAATGGGCGATTGAAGAGGGAGCGACGATCATCCGGGTTGGCCAGGCAGTTTTCGGCCGACGGCTGCTTTCTGCGTCCCATTACTGGCCCGGCGCTGCGGGAGCTATGTGAGGTATCCGGAGGCGGCGATGTTGGACGGCTTTCTTGTCTGTCTTGTTTCTTGATCTGGTTGCAGGAGCCTGACTGCACGGAGACTTGTAAATGCAGCTCGATAGGTCCGGCATTGGCAGAAATCATTTTCTCCTCCGACTCGCACTGAAAGAAACCAGGCGCTCCATGTGGAATGGTATCCGATGCGGGGCCATCTCCAGACAGTCTGATTTCGGAGGTCAGGCATCGATAAGCTGTCGCTAGGCATGCTGTGCCCTTGCCAACTGTTTCCGACTCCATTTTGGCAACTTGCGCTTCGCTCGGGCAACGGCCGCTTGCTGCCTACACGGTTATCGGGCGGTGGAGCAGGCGACAGGCTTGTTTTGAGTATGATCCGCGATCCTCAAACCAGCGATGCTCCAACCCGTCGATCTGCACCAGCGCGCCATAGGCTTCGCGTCACAACCGCGGCTGATAAAATCTCCGGCGCTGCCTGCGTGACAGCCATGGTCCGGCCTCTGACATCCGGCCGCGCACCGTCTCGCGCAGTCAACTTCTCCGTCGCCAAGGTCGGCCCGAAATCCGCATAACGTTCGCAAACCAGCGTCATCGCATAATCCCGAACCCCGTCGCTGATCAGATTGTTCGATGGCCGGCCGATCGCCTTGCGCCGGATCGACGCCGCGCCGCCAATTCGTATCCGCTCCAGCACCCAACGCACCTGGAGCGTGTTCAGGTCAAGCACGTGTGTCGCTGACACCATGGTCATCCGACCGGTGATCACTTTTGATAAAATTTCGATCCGCCGCAAATCGCGCTCGCTCATCGCCATCGATCCCATCCGCAATCTCCCAGGCATCGTTCAAACCCGGGGAACGTGACATTCCGCCTTTGCGGCATGCGTTTATGTTGCCTTCATATAGGCTATAAATAGAATAGCGAGATTCGACGTTATAAAACGCACTGACTTGCGCCATTTTGACCTCCGCCAGAAAGCTGAAGGGAGGCGCACATGCTCATGATCAATTCACAGGAAACAGCCGGTCTTTTGCCGTTTGACGGGCTCATCAAAGCGCTTGCTTCCGCCTTCGCGGAAGGTTGCGAGATGCCAGTCCGGCACCATCACACGATCGATGTGCCAGATGAGGCCGCCGCGACACTGCTGTTGATGCCCGCCTGGCATGGCTCCCAGCGGTCCTCTCGTTATCTGGGGATCAAGATCGTCACCGTTTTTCCTGGAAATGCTAACAGAAACCTGCCGGGACTGACATCGACCTATATGCTTTACGACGCACAGACCGGCATCCAACTGGCCACGCTGGACGGCAATGTCATTACCGGCCGCCGGACTGTTGCGGCGTCGGCGCTTGCAGCGGATTATCTGGCGCGCAAGAATGCCAGCCGGCTTTTGGTGCTGGGCGCCGGCCGCATCGCGAGCCTCATTCCCGACGCCTACCGGGCCATCAGACCACTTGAGCAGGTGGCCGTCTGGGATATCGATCGTGGCAATGCCGAACGGCTGGCGCAAACCATCGAAGCGTCGGGGCTTGCGGCCACGGTGGTCGATGATCTGGAGAGGGCGGTTGCCGAGGCCGATATCGTCAGCGCCGCGACGCTCGCCACCACGCCGCTCATCCGGGGCGCGTGGCTGCGCCCCGGCACGCATGTCGATCTCATCGGTGGCTTCACGCCCGGCATGCGCGAGGCGGATGACGAGGCCATAAGCCGTGCCTCGGTCTTTATCGATACGGAGGAAGCGCTGCACGAAGCGGGCGATCTCGTTCAACCGATCGAAGCGGGCCTGTTTTCTGAGGAGAGCGTCAGATCCACACTTGCCGGACTTTGCAGGGCAGACCGGTTTGCGCGCAGTGGTGATGATGAGATCACGCTCTATAAGGCTGTCGGAACCGCACTTGCCGATCTTGCGGCGGCCACCATGGTCTATGAGGCCGCGACGCTGAACGGAAAAGGATGACAGACATGGCCAAACGCGAAATCCTTGAAGTGCCGGTGGTTTCAGAGGCGATCCGCCGGCTGGGAGCGCCGACCTCGGCGCTTGTCCGCTCCGGCAACATCATCGCCACCTGCGGCATGCCGCCCGTCGATCTTGAAACGGGCGACATCGTCAGGGGCGATATCGCCGCCCAGACCCGGGCCTCGCTGGAAGCCCTGCGGGTGACACTGGCTGCAGCGGGCGCCACCTTCGAAGATGTGATCAAGACCACCATCTATGTCACCGATGCAGCATTAATGGGCACAGTGAACGACATATACCGCGAATATTTCGCAGCCGGGTTCCCGGCGCGCACCTCGGCAACCATCAAACCCTGGTCCTTGCCCTTCGATATCGAAATCGAGTGCCTCGCTGTCCTCTGAGGTCAGGTGGGCATGAAAAAAGGGTGCGTCGGCCGGATCGGCTGACGCGCCCACAAGCATTTCCCGGGGCGCAAGATTGCAGGTCGGCTTTACGTGGACTGCTCCAGCGGTGAAAGTCCATAAACCGCCACGATATCTTCCCCCTTTTCGAGCCTTGCAACGATGCCGGGCTCCTTTTCCTGAATGGCGAGAGCATGCCGTGCCGTTGCCAATGCTTCCTCGGGTGGCAAAATGCACACGCCGTTTTCATCGGCCAGCACGATATCGCCGTTCTGAACCTTGACCCCGCCGCAGACAACCGGCCCCGCGACATTTCCCCGACCTCTGAGCTTGGTGGTGATGGGCGAGCGCCCCCGGCACCAGACCGGCAAGCCGGCGCTGCGGATCGAACCAATATCCGTGACATAACCATCGAGGATGATGGCGGTGACACCACGCGCGAGCGCTGCGGCGGTCATGACCGCGCCCCAACAGGCGTGCCGATCGTCGCTCAGTCGCTCGATAACGAGGATATCGCCGGGCATGGCGCGGGAAAGGGCATGCGGAAGCGCCGTTCCGTCATCTCCCGGCAGGCTGACGGTCAGCGCGCGACCGGCGATGCGAACGCCATCGATGACGCATTGCATCGCCGGATCCATAAATCCATCCGATCTGAAATGACCGATCGTCGCCGTCTCGACGCTCCGGAGCAGTTCGAGCGCCTCATTGATTGTGTCGGGACTTTCCATTGACTTCTCCAAAAGAAAGACGCCGGCGTGGGGCCGGCGTCCGTGATATGGCAATATGGATCAGTTGGTCTTGGCCAGATCGCGTTTCACGGTCTCGGTCAGCGCCAGCAGGGCGACGGCAGAGAGCAGCGCGGAGCCGATCATGTACCACGCAACGGATGCGCCGCTACCGGTTGCGGAAAGCAGCCAGGTGGTGATGACGGGAGTAAGCGCGCTGCCCAGAACCCCCGAGAGCATATAAGCGATGGACAGGCCCGAATAGCGAACCTTGGTGCCGAAAAGTTCGGCGAGGAAGGTGGCGATCGGGCCGTAATTGGCGGCAAAGGCCGTCATCATCAGCAGGTAGCCCGCAAGTGCGCCGGCAAAGGTGGCGGTATCCATCAGCCAGAACATCGGGAAAGCGACGAGCGCTTCGGCCAGAATGCCGCCGAGAATGACCGGCCGGCGGCCGATCTTGTCGGAAAGCAGGCCGAAGAGCGGCAGCAGGAAAATACACGCCATGCAGGAAATCAGCACGATCACCAGCATTTCGTTGCGGGAGATGTTGAGCGCCTGCGTACCATAGCTCAGACCGAAGGCGACGATAAGGTTGAAGGACGATCCGGTGGACATGGTGGCAATGCCGCCAAGAAGAACCGTCTTCCAGGATTTGGAAAGCAGTTCGAAGAAGGGCACGCGCACGGTCGCCTCTTCGGTCTTCACCTTGGCGAAGGACGGCGTTTCGGCGGTGTTGAGCCGAACATAGGCACCGACAGCGACCAGAAGAATGCTGACGAGGAACGGAATGCGCCAGCCCCAGGAAATCAGGTCCTCGGGCGCCATCGTGAAACCAATGGCAAGGAAAGCGAGGTTGGCGATCAATGTGCCGGCCGGAACACCGATCTGCACCCAGGAGCCATAAAGGCCGCGCCGGTTCTGCGGCGCGTGCTCGACCGCCATCAGCACCGCCCCGCCCCATTCGCCGCCGAGCGCAAGACCCTGCACGACGCGCAGCGCCAGAAGCAGGATGGGCGCCCAGACGCCGATCTGTTCGTAGTTCGGCAGAAGGCCGATGGCGAAGGTCGCAACACCCATCATGATCAGGGAAACAAGCAGCATCGACTTGCGGCCGATCCTGTCACCGAAATGGCCGAAAAGCGCTGCCCCGACGATGCGGGCGAGGTAGGCCGAGGCGAAGGTGCCGAAAGCCAGAAGCGTGCCGACGATTGCGTCGAAGCTTGGAAAGAAGACCTTGTTGAAGACCAGTGCCGAAGCGGTGGCGAAGACGAAAAGATCGTACCATTCGACGGTGGTGCCGATGACGCTTGCGACGGCGATCCGCCGAACGCCGACCGGCTGTTTTTCGACGGAGCCCACGAGTGCGGTTTCCCCTTGCATGAACATTCCCCTTTATGTTGCCGTGAAGGAAAACGGGGAAACGACGAAGCGGAGCGGCCGCATGCCGAAGGCATGAGATGCCGATAGCCATTTCCGGCGGAGCAACCGTTTTTCGGTTCTCTCCGTCAGTCCGACATGCTGCGATGTTCCCCTGTTTTGCGCAATGATGGGAAAGCGGGAGGCTCCCGACAAATAGATAATGCAGATTTCTTCCATAGGGCGGCGCTATAGACCAAATCCTGAGCATTTTCGGGCATCTCGGCGCCGAATATAAATTTTGAAATAGATAATAAAATCAGAGAAATATCGTAGGCACTGTTTTTCTTTGCCGCTCGGCTGCGCAGCCCCTGCCTGTCTTTTGACCGGCTGAAATTTCTTTTTCGACCGGAAAAAACGCCACTCTTATTCTAAGTATCGAATCTATCTATTTTTGAATTTTCCGGTTTGGTCTTATCCCCTTTGTCACTCCATGGACTGAAAAGAGGTCGCCTGCGGGCTGCCGGTTACGCCGGGGCATTGCAGCAGCGAGACCATAACAGGGGACCGAAATGAAGAGATTGAGCAATATCCGGCCAGACATGTCACGCCTTTGGGCAACGCTGATGCGTTCCGCCGAAATCGGCGCGACCGAAAAGGGCGGCCTGAAGCGGCTGGCGCTTTCCGACGAGGATGCGGCGATGCGTCACCAGTTCATTCACTGGTGCGAGGAGGCGGGCCTGACGGTCAGGATCGACGCCGTCGGCAATATCTTCGCCGAACGGGCAGGAGCCGATGCGGATGCCAAGCCCGTACTGGTCGGCAGCCACCTCGACACGCAGGTTCATGGCGGCCGCTTCGACGGTATTCTTGGCGTGCTGGCCGGGCTGGAACTCGTGCGCACACTGAATGACCATGCCATTGCCACACGCCGGCCGATCACCCTTGTGAACTGGACCAACGAGGAAGGCGCGCGTTTCGAGCCGCCGATGATCGGTTCGGCGGTTTTTACCGGCGCCAAGGCGGCGGAATTCGCCTATTCCCGCAAGGATCGCGATGGCTTTACGCTTGGCGGCGAGTTGGAGCGCATCGGTTTCAAGGGTAAAGACGCGATTTCGGCGGAGGCTTTCGACAGTCTGTTCGAGCTGCATATCGAACAGGGGCCGCGTCTGGAGGCAGCGAGCAAGCAACTCGGTATCGTCACCGGCGCCTTCGGCGTGCGTGGTTTCGTGGTGGAAGTACACGGCGAAACCGGCCATGTCGGCCCAACGCCGATGCCGGCGCGCAAGAACGCGCTGGTGGGCGCGGCTGAGGTGACGCTGGCAATCAACGAGATCGGCTGGGCTAATCACGAGACCGGCGGCAAGTCCACGACGATGCGCATCAGGGCGGAACCCAATCTCCTTGGCGCGCTGCCGAATTTCGTGGAAATGACCTGCGACATGCGCCACCCCGATGATGCGGTGGTCAGCACCATGTTTGATGCCTTCAAGGCGAGACTTCCCGAGCTGGAAGAGCGGTCCCGTTGCAGGATCGTCGTCAAGGAAGGCTGGGCCTATGGCGGCATGCATTTTGACGCCGGCTGCATCGAACTCATCCGCAATGCCACGGGTGCTTTCGGTTATTCCTCGATGGACCTTCTCACCGAGGCAGGGCATGACGCCATGCATGTCGCCGAATATCTGCCGACAGCGATGATCTTCACACCGTGCGAGGGCGGTCTTTCCCACAACGAGGCGGAAAATGTCACGGTTGCTGACATCGAACCCGGTGTGAACGTTCTCGTTCAGGCCGTGCTGGAACGCGCAAACCGGGCGGACTGAGCTGGAGCGCTTTCGCTTTTCTATGAAGCGCGAAAGGGCTCCAATACCCTGTTTTAGCGTATTCCCGACCGGCAATGCCGGGTCCGGTTTCGCTGGAAAATACTTTGAATGGAACGGCGAACGGTGTGATCACTTTTCGCCGTTTTCCTATTCTCCACCCGGTTCCACAAGGGCGGCCGCAGCCTGGGCATCGAAAAGCTCGTTTTCGAAAATCGTCAGGAACGCCTGCTCGGCGCCGCCGAGTTCCATATCGGGGTTGCGGAGGAAATAGGCGTCGGCTCCCAGCGAATCCTGAAGCAGCGGGATCTGCCAAAGCTCGTCTTCCTCAAAACCGCGCGCCGCATC
Source organism: Agrobacterium sp. OT33 (assembly GCF_017313365.1). Classification (NCBI taxonomy): domain Bacteria; kingdom Pseudomonadati; phylum Pseudomonadota; class Alphaproteobacteria; order Hyphomicrobiales; family Rhizobiaceae; genus Agrobacterium; species Agrobacterium sp. OT33. The sequence continues at coordinate 600,671 of NZ_JAFLMZ010000003.1, forward strand.
CAGTGGCAGAATGCCCACGCCGATGCCGGCGATGATCATTCGCCGGACTTCTTCCATATGCGGGCTGGAGCCGACGGTCCATTTGCCGAGCCCCACGCCGTCGCGGAGGGCGATCATCGGCTCCAGCGCGCCGCCTTCCTGGCTGCAGGCGAAGGCCACGAAGGCTTCCTGCCGCAATTCCTCCATGGTGATGTCGCCACGGCCGTAAAAGGGATGGGAAGCACCGCAATAAATCCCGAATGTTTCCCTGAGCAGAAATTTGCAGTCCATTCCGGCGAGCGGTTTCGGCAGCAGGCAAATCCCGAAGGTAGCCTGTTTTTGGCCGATGGCACGAACGATATCCTGCGTATTGGCGACATCGATGCGGATGGTGACGGATGGATGGCGCCGCCGCAATTGACGAAGAGCCTGATCGAGCTGTGGAAGCACGAGATTGGTGACAATGAGGACACGCACCTGACCCGTCAGATCATCCGCCTCGGTCGACAGTTTTTCGCCGATACGCTCGACACGCAGGAAAATTTCGGCACATTCTTGGCGAAGCATTTCACCCTGGACCGTCAGCACGAAACGGCGGCTGTCGCGCTGAATCAACTGGCACCCCAGCGTTTCCTCCAGCTTTTGCAGGGCCGCAGTTACGGAAGGCTGGCGCACGAAAAGCCGGTTGGCCGCCCGTGTGATGCTGCCTTCCTCAACGATGACCAGAAAAGTCCGCAGCAGGTTCCAGTTCAAATGCTGGATGCGGGGCGTGTTGTTTGGCAACTATCGATCCTCAAAAACAGCGTTGGCGGTTTCGCTATAATTTATTCCTGAACCAATAGCGATTCTTCATCGGAGAGTTCGACTACCCAGCTTGCGAAATGGCGGCGTCAACCTGCCAGACACTTTCTTGGCCTTCAGGACAATGGCATGTATTTTTTGTGCCGGAAAAGATGGGAGCGTCAGGTATTCCCGGTCAAAAACCTGGCCGCCAATTTCCACCGCATCAAAAACCGATATGCCAAAGGCACTCTCAGCAAGGTATGTGCCTGCAAAGAGATATCGAGCAGCATAACCACTGACAACGGCTGGAGCGGTGAGCGACGTTTGCCGAAGGTGCCCAGGGGGTACATATTCTGGGACAGGGCATTATTGCAGCCTCAAGCATGCTTCACCCCGAGGCCCCACAGACCGGGCAAGCGCATTGTTACCCGCTCAGATTTTGGGATAAATAGGCTAGCCTTGAAAAACTGATCCATCTGCGGAGCAATAGAAATGATGCATCTCGACGACATGGCCCTGTTCGTTGAGGTCGTAAAAATGAAGAGCTTCCGCCGGGCGGCCGATAGCCTCAGTATGCCAAACTCCACGCTGTCTCGCCGGATTAGCGGGCTGGAGAAGAGCATCGGTTTGAGGCTCCTTCATCGGACCACCCGGAAGATCGAACTGACTGAGGCGGGGCAGATTTATTTCGAACGCTGCAAGCGCATTGTCGATGAGGCGCGGCTTGCGCATGAGCAACTTGGCGAGATGCTGGAGCAACCGAGCGGCATCTTGCGCGCTTCACTGCCGGTCGACTTTGCAACGACATATCTTGCACCGCTGATCGCCAAGTTCTCTGTTTGCTATCCGGGCATCAGCTTCGAATTCGATCTTACGCCGCGAAACGTAGATCTGGTCGCGGAACCGTTCGACGTTGCGATCCGTATGGGATCGCAATCGGATTCCGCTCTTATAGCGCGCCCCTTGGCCAAGCTAACGCCTTACCTTTATGCTTCGCCCAAATACCTTGAACGGTTCGGTGAACCGACCCAGCCTTCGGATCTCTCACGGCACGAATGCCTCGACTTTCCGAAGGCGGCACACTGGAAGTTGAACAATGGAAGTCATTCTGTCGAAATTCCAGTCGGCAGCCGGTTCCACCTCAATAGCCGAGGCATGATCTGCCGCCTTGCAACACTTGATCTCGGCATCACCCTCATCCCGCCGGAGGTTGTCGCAGAGTATCTCCCCGATGGTCGGCTGCGTCGTATCCTTCCCGAGTGGCAGGGGACGCCCTTGCCGGTCTATGCGCTTACCGAGACACGGTTGTTGCCGGCAAAAACCCAGCGTTTCATCGAATTCCTGCGCGAGCATCTGAAGCAAGCATGAGCCGGATCGTACACCACAATTATTGCTCCATTTATGGATCAATGATTTCCTGTTTACCGGATTTATCCCGGATTAAGCTTATCCCATATCTAGGTTGGCATCCTGTCTCGACGGATTTCCCGAGACAAACACAGCATCCGCAGTATCAGTGCGAACCGGAGATATTTGACAATGACCGACATCTGGCAGCCTATCACGCTCGGCAACACCGAGTTTCCCAACCGTTTCGTCATGGCCCCGATGACCCGCTCACGCGCCAACCCTGATGGCACGCCTGGCCCCCTCGCCGCTGAATATTATGCGCAACGCGCCAGCGTCGGCCTGATCGTCAGCGAAGGAACTCAGCCTTCCGACGATGGACAGGGGTATCTTACCACGCCGGGCATCTACACCGACGCCCATGTCGCCGGCTGGAAGAAGGTTACCGATGCGGTGCATGCAAAAGGCGGCCATATCTATATTCAGCTCATGCATGCCGGCCGCATGTCACATCCCGACAACACGCCGCATCATCGTCAGGGCGTGGCACCGTCGGCGATCGCACCGGGTGCCGGCATGTTCACGGCGACCGGCATGCAGGATATTCCGACCCCACGCGCGCTGACCACCGAGGAAGTGCGCCAGACGGTAAGGGACTTTGCCTATGCGGCCAAGCGCGCGATCGAGGCGGGTGCTGACGGCGTTGAGATCCACGGTGCGAATGCCTATCTGATCCAACAGTTCCTGGCGCCGAGCGCCAATGTGCGCACGGATGAATACGGTGGATCAATCCAGAACCGGGCCCGTTTTGCAATTGAAGTTGCCAGAGCGGTCACCGAGGAAATCGGCGCCGACAAGACCGCGATCCGTCTTTCGCCCGGTACGGCGATGTGGGGCATCGACGAGGGTCCGGAAGGCCCCGAGCTTTATCGCCATCTGGTCGGTGTACTCGACAAGCTGAACCCTGCTTATGTCCACATCATGCACCAGGGCAATGAGGAATTGCTGACCGACATCCGCAAGCTGCGTACCGGTACACTGATCGTCAATCGGCCGGGGCGACCTCGTGACCAGATCGGTGCCGATGTCGCGTCGGGTCTCGCCGACATGGAAGCCTATGGTGCGATGATTCTGGCAAACCCGGATTTCGTCCAGCGCATGAAGACGGGCGCCGCCTTCAACGAAGCCGACCGCATGACGTTCTTCGGCGGTGCCGAGAAAGGCTACACTGACTATCCAGCGCTTTGAGCCTCAACAATCGGGCGGGTACAGTCCCGCCTGAACCATTCTCGAAGAGAGCAAGAGCAATGAATGCTCCCATCAAACCCCGCCGTTCCATGAAGAAAGATCATATCGTCGGTAGCTTCAGGATAGATATCCTCTTTCCCAGGTTCAATCCTCGCACAGGTGACAGCGGCTTACGATCGAAGCCAACGCCTATACACCTGAGTTGATTGCGGATTTGAATTCACGGCCTTGCAAATAACCGGGCAATCCGAACGACATTCACCGTTCCCATACCGCGATGAAGCCGTGCGCCGCAGGACGTGCGCACGGTGCTATTGCAAAGTGGTTCGCCCGTCAGAAGATCATCGTCCGCGATTATCCCGATGGCTGCCGGCGTCAGGTCCGGCACTGTCGACAACGGCTGCAACAGGTCATCGTCGAAGTCGAGCGAAACGCGAAGGCACTGGTTCAACACCTGGAATCCGGCGAGGCACCATACCCGGCAGTCTTAAATCAGAACTTGCGCGTGTAAGGTCACTGCACCATTGCCGGATCACGATGATCGAAGAAGCTGCTGGCATTTTCGTCAAGCGAACCGATCGCGGCTATGGCGATGAGGGCGCCGTACCCATGGAGTTGCCGATCTGATGCGCAACGTAGCCGCCCCGGAAGCTGTTTTCCCGCTCCGGCGGTTTACTCAGTAGAGCCATCAGGAAGTATTCATGGCTCCTTGCTTCAGCGATTTGTACGACTACGTGTGCAAGAGCTTCGCCTGCGCAGTGGACTTCCGCTCGATCAGGCGCGACACGATCCTTATGCTACGGGGCGGCTGATCCTGGTTTCGCGGCCGGTCAATCCGCTCTAGCAGCAAGGCAAGCGCGGCGGCTCCAGCTTCGCGACCAAACACGCGAACTGTCGTTAGCGGTGGTGAAATCTGGGTGGCCGCAGAATAATCGCCAAATCCAACGACTGATACGTCATCCGGTATCCGATAGCCCCGACCGAGCAATTCGGATACAACGGTGAGCGCCAGACCATCGTGGGCGCAAAAATATGCCGTCGGGTAAATCCCGTTCGACTCAAGTTTCCCAAGAGCGCCGGCAAAGCCCAGGGTCTCATCAAACTTCATGAGGTGAAGTTCCGCATCACCTGCCTGCTCAATGACCTCGCGCGCGCCGTAATAGCGTTCGTTCCGCCCCCGATAGACCGTCGATCCATAAACATAGGCGATTGTCTTGTGGCCCAGTCCAAGCAAAAACTTGACGACTGCCTGCCCACCCTCATGGTCCGTCCCGCCAACATAGTCAACCTGCTCAAGGGGCTCCGTCCAGCCCATGCGAATGATCGGCCGTCCGACTGCTTCTGCTCTGGCTATCGCATCGCGCGAGTGAGGCCCAGCCAGGATAAGGCCGGAAAATGACTTCGCGTGCTGCGCAAGAATGTCGTCGCCATGCGCCCATCGAACGCGAAGATTGACACCAAGCCGCTCGGCTTCGCGCTGCGCACCCGCCTGAACTTCTTGATTGAGCTCGCTGTTGACCAGATCGACGTCATGGAACACCAAACCGAGCTCCAGCGTGTCATGACGACTTGCCTGCTTGGTATATCCGAGGCGTTCGGCAGCGCCGAGAATAAGCTGGCGCGTCTCCTCGCTCACGCCTGACTTTCCTGCCAGTGACCGGGAGACGGCATATTTTGAAAGTCCGACCTCATCCGCGATCGCCTGTAGCGTAACCCGGTTTTTTGCTCTCATCTTATCCCTCGCAATTACCTAACAATACATATTGCGTCGCAATAAAATTAGCAATCAGTAACATAACGCTTTACCTAACAAAATTCACATGGAATCTCTTTTGTTATCCGAAAAGAGAAAAGCAGATCGGATTTTTGAGGAGGAAAAACCCATGTTTGAGCTGAAACGCCGAGCGTTTCTGGCCGGGACCTCGGCCGCCCTAATCCTGCCGGCATTGCCGGTCGTCGCAGCAAAGTTCCGGGAGGCAGAAAGCCTCAAGGCGAAGGTGGACGCTGGCGAATTGCCCGCACTGGATCAACGGCTGCCGGAAAAGCCGCTGGTGATCAAGCCTCATGAAAGTGTCGGCACTTATGGCGGCACATGGAATCTGGCGCTGGTTGGCGGCGGCTCTCTCTCACATATCTTTCGGTTCCAGGCCTACGAGCCGCTTGTGCGCTATTCACCCGACTGGTCCGGCGTAACGCTGAATGTCGCGGAAGCCTTCGATGCCAACGAAGACGCAACGCAGTATACGATACGGCTGCGCAAGGGCATGAAATGGTCGGATGGGCATCCCTATACCACCGCCGATATCAAATTCTGGTATGATACGGTTCTGACAGACGATCGTGTCGCGTTTGCCGGGCAAGGCCACTGGCGAAGCAACGGCGAACCCGCCAGGCTTGAAGTGGTCGACGAGCAGACCTTCCGGGTTATCTTCGCCGAGCCTAACGGTCTCTTTCCATTGCAGGTCGCATGGTCGAATCTGGACCAGACCACGCGCTGCCCGAAACATTATCTCCAGCAGTTCCACATCGACTATAATCCGAAAGCGGACGAGGCTGCCAAGCAGAGAGGTTTTGAAGGCTGGATCGCCGCTTTCCAGGCAATCGCCGGCTTTCAGGACGACAATTCCTTCTTCCTCAATTCATCGAAGAAGCCTTGCCTGAATGCCTGGATGTTTACGATTGCACCGGGCGAAAACACCGAACGCGCAGTCGCGGAACGCAATCCGTACTATTGGAAAGTCGATACCGAGGGCAACCAGCTCCCCTACATGGAGCGCATCGTCTATCAGATGGTCGCCGACCCGCAGGTTCTTCTGCTGAAGGCCATGCAGGGCGAAATCGACATGATGGACCAGTATATCGGGACACCGACCAACAAGGCGGTGCTTTATGACGCCCGCGCGCAGGGCGACTATGATTTCTACACGCTGACCTCGACGGAGGCCAATGTGATGAATTTCATCCTCAACCTCAACCATAGTGACGAGACGAAGCGCAAACTCTTCCGCAACAGGGATTTTCGTGCCGCGCTTTCCATGTCTCTCGACAGGCAGACATTGATCGACGCCGTGCTGGTCAGTCAGGGGGCTCCGGCCCAGCCTTCGATCAAGCCGGATGATCCGCTTTACAACGAACAGCTCGCTGGTCAGTTTACCGAGTATGACATCGACAAGGCCAATGCTCTGCTCGACGTCATCATCCCCAAACGCGATGATCAGAACTTTCGACTGGACGAGGCCGGCCGGCGCGTCTCGATCATCTTCGAGATCGATCAGGCTCGTCCGATCTTCCTGGATTTCTTTCAGCTTGCGATACCCATGTTCCAGGCGGTCGGCATCGACGCACAGCTGCGCACCATGGATCGCTCGCTGTGGGAAACGCGCGTACGCCGTGGCCGCAGTTTCGATGCCACCGCGCATCAGTTCGGCGCCAATGGCGGCGTCGCGGCAATGCTTGATCCGCGTTATTATGCGCCGACGGACAACAATGCCGTTTATGGCCCCGCATGGTCTCTCTGGTATGTCGACCCGAACAATCCGAGTGCCGAAGAGCCGCCAGAAGAAACCAAACGGCAGCTTGCTCTTTATGATGACCTCAAGGCCAAACCCGACGCGGCCAGCCAGCAGGACGTGATGAAGCAGATCCTGCAGGGGGCCGCCGATAATTTCTACGTCTTCGGCATCTCGCTGCCGTCCGATGGCTACGGCATCGTCAAGAACAACATGCGTAACATCCTGAAGACGATGCCGAACTCCTTCGGCTGGCCAACCCCTGCCCCAACCATGCCGGAACAGTTCTACAAGGTCTGAGCCCACGCGCCTCATACGAATGTCTGCGGTGCCGGCCACGTGCCGGCACCGAACGCTCCCTCATTGTCTGAAGATAGGACCGAAGAATGCTCGACGCGAGACAACAGAATATCGACACTCTCCGCACGCCCGAATGGTTCAGGTCCGCGACACGCTGGACCCAGCTGACCTTCGTGGAAAACGACCCGGAGAAATACGATCCGGCCTTCTGGATCGATGTCTTCAAGCGCACCAGGTCGAACGCGGTCTGCCTCAGCGCCGGCGGCTACATCGCCTTTTATCCGAGCAGGATTCCCTATCATTATGTCAGCAACGTGCTGGGTGATCGCGACATCTTCGGCGCTCTTGTCGATGCAGCGCGCAGGCTGGACATGCATGTCATGGCGCGTGTCGACCCCCATGCCATCCATGACGATGCCGCCAAGGCCCATCCGGAATGGGTGATGATCAATGCCGACGGCACGCCCCGCGAACATTGGGCCTACCCCGGCATCTGGATCACCAATGCCTATGGCTCCTACAACACCGAATTCATGCCGGAAGTAGTGAAGGAAATCGTCCGCGATTACGATATCGATGCGGTCTTCGCCAACCGATGGCAGGGCCATGGTGTCGATTACAGCGAGGATAGTGCCCGGCGTTTCAAGGACATGTCCGGCTATGATCTGCCCCTGAAACCCGATGCGGAAGATCCTGCCTGGCGCGCCTGGCTGCAATGGCGCCGCCATGTGCTGACCGATATCATTGTCCAGTGGGATGACGCGGTGAAGGCGATCCGTCCGCATGCAAGCTTCATCCCCAACATGTCCGGTTCCTCTCTCATGGAATTCGATCTGTCAGTCATCCGCAAGCATTGCCCGTTCCTGGTCGTCGACCACCAGGGACGGCGCGGGGTGGAGATCGGCTGGTCCGCCGGGCGCAACGGCAAGCGCATTCGAGCGACTTTCCCGGATCGTCCCGTCGTGCTGATCACCTCGATCGGTCCTGAAGAGGAATATCGCTGGAAAGATGCCGTGACGACGCCGGAGGAAATGCAGCTCTGGATGAATAACGGCACGGCGCACGGCCTCTATGCGTGGTTCACCAAATTCAACGGTGTCGTACCCGACAAGCGCTGGGTCGAGCCGGTGGTCGATTCCTTCCTGCTACAGGCGGCGGTGGAACCCGTGATCAACACCATGACGCCAACCGCGGAAGTTGCCGTCGTCGATCCCTCCACCACGCTGCGCCACTGGGCACCGGAAGAACGCAGCATGGCGGAGCGCCATGATCTTGGCCTCTATCATGCGCTGGTGGAAGCACGCATCCCCTTCGAACTGGTCTCCGACCAGGTGCTGACGGCGGATCATCTGGATCGCTTCAAGGTGATCGTGCTCGCCAACGCCTGCTGCCTGTCGGACGAACAGATCGTGGCGATACGCGCCTATGCCGATCGAGGCGGCAGCGTCGTTGCCGCCTATGAAACCTCACTCAGGGACGAGAACGGCATACTCCGATCCGACTTCGGCCTTGCCGACGTGCTGGGCGTCAATCTCGTCTCCGGCCCGCGCGGCATCGTCAAGAACACCTATGTGGAAATCTCCGGCGATCACCCGATCAATGACGGCTATGACGGCGCCGAGCGGATCATGGGCGGTACACGTCTCATTGATGTCAAGCCAGCGGCCGGGACCTCCACACCGTTCCTCTACGTTCCGGATTTCCCCGATCTTCCGATGGAGGAGGTCTATCCCCGCAAGCAGGCGGATGGCGCTGCCGTCATCGCCCGCGAGACTGGCAAAGGCGGACGCACCGTTTATATTCCATGGAATATCGGGGAGATTTTCTGGGAAGTGCTGGCGGCCGATCATGGCCGACTGGTTTCAAATGCGGTGCGCTGGGCGCTCGGCAAGGCGCAGCGCGTCGAGGTCGAAGGGCCGGGCGTGGTTGATATAGCCGTGCGCGAAAGTGAAGACGGACTTGCGATCAGCCTGCTCAACCTTACCAATCCGATGATGATGAAAGGACCGGTCAGGGACAATATTCCGCTGTCGAAACAAAAGGTCGCCGTCGAAATTCCGAACGGCAAGACGTTGCATCGGGCATGGCTGGTGGTGGCCGATCGCGCTGCGGAATTGTCGATCGAGAATGGGCGGGCGATCATCACGGTTCCCGAAATCGAGCGGCTGGAGGTGCTCCATCTGAACTGGAGCTAGTTTGACATGAAGCATCCGCTGCGGCTGGAGGAGACCGTAGCGGATCGCATATTGGCCTTGCGCTCCGGCGCATCGGAATGGGAGGAAAACAACCGATGCTTGGCTATATCTGCAAGCGCGTACTCTACATGGTCCCGACCCTGCTCGGCATGTCGCTGATTGCATTCCTGATCATCCAGCTGCCGCCCGGCGACTACCTGACCTCGATGATCGCGACAATGAGCGAAAACGGCCAGCCGGTCGATCCGGCCCAGATCGAGCGCCTGAAGGAAATCTATGGCTTCGATGACCCGTTCTACATTCAGTATATGAAGTGGATGTGGGGAATCCTCAGCCGCGGCGATTTCGGCTGGTCTTTCGAGTGGAACCAACCCGTATCCGGGCTGATCTGGGCGCGCATGGGTTCAACGCTGGTAATCTCGCTGCTCAGCCTGCTGTTCGTCTGGATCGTGGCTCTTCCGATCGGTATTTATTCGGCTGTGCGCCGCCATTCCGTCGGCGACCACGTTTTCACCTTTCTCGGTTTCATCGGTCTCGCCGTGCCAAACTTCATTCTGGCGCTGACTCTGATGTATGTCGCTTACCGCTATCTCGGGCAGAGTGTCGGTGGCCTTAACTCGCAGGCCTTCGCAGAAGCGCCATGGAGCACTGCCAAGGTCTGGGATTTCCTGAAGCATGTCTGGATTCCCGTCATCATCATCGGCGCCTCCGGCACCGCCGCACTGATCCGCATCCTGCGCGCAAACCTCACCGACGAATTGCACAAGCCCTATGTGATCACGGCGCGCGCAAAGGGCCTGCCGGAATACAAGGTCATCCTCAAATATCCGGTACGCATCGCACTCAATCCGTTCGTATCGGCAATCGGCTGGGTTCTGCCGCATCTCGTTTCCGGTGTCACGATTATCGCCATCGTGCTCAACCTGCCAACGGCCGGGCCGTTGCTCTTTCGGGCTCTGGTCTCGCAGGACATGTATCTCGCCGGCAGTTTCATTCTGCTGCTTTCCGCATTGACGCTTATAGGCGTCCTGCTCTCCGACCTGCTGCTTGCGCTGCTCGACCCGCGCATCCGGTTCAACTGAGGAGAAGCCCATGACCGTAAACAAGAACCTCACCGGAACGACGTCGGCATTGGCCGATGGTCCGTCGATCAGCCCGCTCAAACAGGGCAAGGCTGTTTCAAACGCTGCGGTCGGTCCGTGGCGGCTGATCTTCGGCAAGCTGGTCCGCCAGAAAGTGGCGATGACCGCTGGCGGCGTTATCATATTCCTTTATCTCGTCGGCCTGTTCGCCGAATTTCTGGCGCCTGCCCTGCCAATGACCGCCAAGTCGCAATATACTTATGCACCGCCTCAGGGCATCAGCCTCTTCGCACCGACGCCCGACGGGGGCTCGAAATTCCAGCTGCATGTCAAAGGCTACAAGGTGGAGATCGACAAGGTAGCGTTACGCCGCACCTTCGTCGTGGATGACACCAAGACCGTACCGATCGGTCTCTTCGTCAAAGGCCCGGCCTACAAGCTCTGGGGTATCATCCCGATGGAGCGCCACCTGATCGGCCCGATCAATCCGAACGACCCGATGTATCTGCTTGGTGCCGATCGCCTCGGTCGCGATGTGTTCTCGCGTCTCGTTTATGGCACGCGCGTATCGATGTCGATCGGCCTGATCGGCGTCGCCATTTCGCTGGTGCTCGGTGTGGTCATCGGTTCGATTTCCGGCTTTTACGGCGGCCGCGTCGATACCTTCATTCAGCGCATCATCGAGGTTATCAGCGCTATGCCGACAATCCCGCTCTGGCTCGGGTTGGCGGCCGCGGTCCCGCTCACCTGGTCGCCGGTCAACGTCTATCTGGTGATTACCGTGATCGTTTCGCTGCTTGGCTGGACCAGTCTCGCCCGCGAGGTTCGAGGCAGGTTCCTGTCCCTGCGGGGGGAAGATTTCGTCACGGCCGCCAAGCTTGACGGCTCCAGCGAAATGCGGCTGATCTTCCGCCATATCCTGCCGTCGCTCACCAGCCACATCCTGGCGGTGGTGACGCTCGCAGTGCCGACAATGATCGTCGCGGAGACCTCGCTCTCCTTCCTCGGCATCGGTTTGAAGCCCCCCGTTGTCAGCTGGGGCGTGCTGCTCCAGGACGCCCAGAATATCCGCACCGTGGCAACCGCACCGTGGCTGTTGATATGGCCCTCGCTGGCGGTGGTGCTCGCCGTTCTGTCCTTCAACTTTTTCGGTGATGGCTTGCGCGATGCTGCCGATCCCTACGAGAACTGAGGAGCTGACCATGTCCGAGAAAACCGTTCTTTCGGTGCAGAACCTGTCAATCGACTTCCCGCTCAGAACGCATATCCTGCATGCCGTGGAGAAGGTGAGTTTCGAGCTGGAGCGGGGCAAGACGCTCTGCCTCGTCGGTGAAAGTGGTTCCGGCAAGAGCGTCACGGCGCGATCGCTCTTGCAAATCGTTGACCGTCCCGGCCGTATCGTCGGCGGCAGCATCCTCTTGAATGCCGGCAGCCAGACCGTCGACATCACCGCACTCGCACCCGGCAGCCGCGAGATGCGGGCCATCCGCGGCCGGCGTATCGGCCTGATTTTCCAGGAGCCGATGAGTTCGTTGTCACCCGTCCATACGATCGGTTCGCAGATCGTCGAAGCGATCCGTCTGCATAGCGACCTCGACAAGAAGGCTGCCCGCGCCCGCATGATCGAACTGTTGCGGCAGGTCGAAATTCCCAATCCTGAGACAATGGGCGACCGCTACACGTTCGAGTTTTCCGGCGGCATGCGCCAGCGCGCCATGATCGCCATGGCGCTTGCCGGCAATCCCGACATCCTGATCGCCGACGAACCGACCACGGCTCTGGACGTGACGACGCAGGCGGAAATCCTCGACCTGATCAAGCGACTGCAAGTGGAGCGTGGCATGTCCATGTTGCTAATCACCCATGACATGGGCGTCGTTGCCGAAGTCGCCGATGACGTCGCAGTCATGCGCTACGGCCGCATCGTCGAAAGCGGCACCGTGGACAAGATCTTCCATCACGCTGAGCATGCCTATACCCGCCAGTTGCTTGCATCGACGGTGAAGCTCACCCGGCATGCGAAGGCGCGCGCGGCGCAGACCTTTTCCGCCGATGCCCCTGCCCCGGTCCTTTCCGTGCGCAATCTCAGCAAGATCTTCGGTACGCCGTCGAACCCGGCGGCGCTGCGCGCGGTCGATGATGCCAGCTTCGATCTGTATCCGGGCGAAAATCTCGGCATTGTCGGCGAGAGCGGTTCCGGCAAGACGACGCTCGGCCGGCTGATCCTCAGGATCATCGAACCGAGCAATGGGTCCGTCATTTACCGCGATGGCCGCGGCGGCGAAACCGATGTCGCGCGTCTCGACAAGAAGCAATTGCGCGGCTTCCATCGCGATGTCCGGCTCGTCTTCCAGGACCCCTTCTCCTCGCTCAATCCGCGCATGACGGTCAAGGAGGTGATTGGCGACCCGCTGATCGTCAACGGGCTGGCCAAAGGTCGGTCGCTTGACGAGCGTGTCGCTGAACTCATGCGGCTAGTCGGTCTCGACCCGATGAGCATGGAGCGTTATCCGCATGCCTTTTCGGGTGGCCAGCGGCAACGTATCTGTATCGCGCGGGCCCTGGCACTCGACCCGAAGATCATCATCGCTGACGAGGCGACTGCAGCGCTTGACGTGTCGATCCGCAGCCAGATTCTCGATCTCCTGCTCGACATTCGCCAGCGGCTCAATCTCAGTTTCATCTTCATCTCCCACGATATTTCAGTGGTGCGATATTTCTGCGATCGCGTTGCCGTCATGCATCGCGGCAAGATCGTCGAACTTGGCGAGGCCGAGCAGATCTGCACCGCCCCGCGCGAGGCCTACACCAAGAGCCTGATTTCAGCCGTTCCCAATCCCGACCCGCGCGACAAGCGCCTGCTGCTCCGGCATCGCTTCGTCGCACCCGTCAACGAATAGCAAGGAAGATATGATGCCAAGATTTTCAGCCAACCTGTCCTTTCTCTATCAGGACCTGCCATTCCTGGAGCGCTTTGCCGCCGCTGCCAGGGATGGCTTCAGCGCCGTCGAATATCTGGGCCCTTATTCCGACCCGAAGGAAAGGGTATCGGCCGCACTTTCCGAAAGCGGATTACAGCAGGCCTTGTTCAATGTGCCGTCCGGCGACTGGGCTGGAGGTGAACGCGGGATCGCCTGCCTTCCAGACCGGATAGACGAGTTTCGCGAAGGTGTCGGCCTCGCTCTCGACTACGCCGCCGCGCTGCAATGCCCTCAGGTCAATGTCATTGCTGGCCTCGTGCCTGCGGGCGTCGATACGGGGACGCTGGAAGCCGTTTTGGTGGACAATCTGAAGTATGCCGCAGCGCGTTGCGCCGAAGCCGGCGTCAGGCTGCTGATCGAACCGATCAACCTGCGCGATATGCCCGGCTTCTTCCTGTCCACCACGGATCACGCCGAGCGCATCCTCGGCAAGGTCGGCTCAGACAATCTCTTTATCCAGTATGATTTCTACCACATGCAAATCATGCAGGGCGACCTGATACCAACCTTCCTGCGGCTTCGGGAGAAGATCGCCCATGTCCAGATCGCTGACAATCCCGGCAGAAACGAACCGGGCACCGGCGAGATCGCTTACGGCTTCATTTTCTCTGAACTCGATCGCCTTGGTTACGACGGCTGGGTGGGTTGCGAATACAGGCCAAGGGCCGGCACCAGCGAAGGCCTTGGCTGGATGAAATCATTGCAGAAGTGAGGTGAAGCATCATGAATATCGGATTTATCGGGCTTGGCGTCATGGGACGCCCGATGGCGGAAAACCTCATCGATGCCGGACACGCGCTCGTTCTCAACCGCATCAAACCGCTCTCACAGCATCTCCTGGACAAGGGTGGCAAGGCCGCGGACACCCCGCGGGCGGTGGCGCAGTCCGCCGACATCGTCATCCTCATGCTACCCGACACGCCGGATGTCGAAGCGGTGCTGTTTGGCAAGGATGGCGTTGCCGAAGGCCTGTCGAAAGGCAAGCTGGTTATCGACATGAGCTCGATCTCACCGGTTGCCACCAAGGATTTCGCTGCCCGTATCGAGGCGCTCGGATGCGACTATCTCGATGCGCCCGTTTCAGGCGGTGAGGTCGGCGCTAGATCGGCCTCGCTGACGATCATGATCGGCGGCAGACAGGCCGCCTTCGATCGTGCCAGGCCCCTGTTTGAGGCGATGGGCAAGAACATTACGCTCGTCGGCGGCGTGGGCGACGGGCAGACCGCCAAGGTCGCCAATCAGATCATTGTCGGACTGACCATAGAGGCCGTCTCCGAAGCCCTGCTCTTTGCCAAACGCGCCGGAGCAGACCCGGCCAAAGTGCGGTCAGCACTGATGGGCGGTTTCGCCGCGTCGCGGGTTCTTGAGGTGCATGGCGAGCGCATGGTCAGGGAAACCTTCGATCCGGGCTTCCGCATGAGGCTGCATCGAAAGGACATGACGCTTGCCGTTGACGCCGCAAGGGCGCTTGATCTGGCACTGCCGAATACGGCGATAGTACAGCAGTTGATGAACGCCGCGATTGCCGGCGGCGATGGGGACCAGGACCATTCCGCCCTGATCCGCACGCTTGAACGGATTGCAGGGGGCGGACGAATGTAAGTCCGCCAAGCCCACCATCATCCCGACAGTTAATTTTCCAACCGGAACACGATCCGGACCGGCGAAGCCGTGTCCAAAAACCGAAGGACAACATCATGCCCAGAAACGATATTCAGTTCCCAACCGGAGCCGTTTACTTCAGAAAATCCAATCCACCGCAGGAGCACTGGGAGCGGGACTATGGCGTCGCCCGCGAAGACGGCATGAATATCTTCCGCCACTGGTTCATGTGGAGCGCGATCGAGGTGGCACCCGGCGTCTATGACTGGGAGGAATATGACCGCCAGCTCGACCTTGCCGCCAAAAACGGCATAAAGACGATTATCGCCGAGATGGTGCAATCAATGCCCGACTGGGCGCTGCGCAAATATCCGCAGGCCGTGCAATTAACCGCGGAAGGTCGCAAGATGACGCTCAACATGGGTGTGTCCACGGCCACGGGCGGCTTCGGCAAGAATGGCGGCGGCACGCTGACGCTGAATTGCCCTGAGGTGCGCGAGGCCGCCGGTAACTTCCTGACGGCACTCGCCGAACGCTACAGGGATCATCCAGCCATTTACGGCTACGATATCTGGAACGAATGCAATTATGCCGAGGACGTGGATTACAGCGACTATTCCAAGGCCGCTTTCCGCAACTGGCTGAAAGACAAGTATGGAAGTCTGAAGGCTTTGGCCAAGGCATGGTACCGCTACAGCTACGCAGAATGGGACGATATCCAGCCGCCAGTGCAGATGGCCGCCTACCCGGAATGCCTCGACTGGTTGCGCTTCAAGCGTGATAATTTTTACGAACAGATGCAGTGGCGCATCGACACGATCCGCGCCGTGGACAAGACCAATCTCATTGCCGCGCACGGCATTTCCGGCTCGATTCCATATATGGCCAAGCATGGCTGCGATGACTGGCTGGCAGCATCAAAGGTCGAGCTTTACGGCTTCACCTGGATTCAGGCACGCAAAGGGACGGAACCCTGGAAGACCTGGTACGGAGTGGATATCAATCGCGGTGCTGCGCGCGGCAAGCCCTTCTGGCACGCCGAACGCCAAGGCGGACCGTTATGGTTGCAGCCACAGGTAATCGGCCGCGACAAGGAGGATGGCCGCGTCGCAGAGCCGGAGGATATCCGCATCTGGAGCATGACATCGTTTGCCGGCGGCGCACGCGGTATTCTCAATCTGCGCTGGAGACCGCTGCTCGATGGCCCGCTTTTCGGCGCCTTCGGTGCCTATGACATGGACGGCTCGCGCACGCCCCGTTCCGAGATGCAGAGCCTGATGGCCAAATGGGCGAACGATCCGGCCCAGGCCGATCTATGGGCCGCCAGGCCAATACGCGGAGAGATCGGCATCCTGCTCATCCCCGAAACACAGGACTGGGACTATCTTCTTAATTTCGATCGCGACGAGAAACCTTATCGCGACGCGATGTGGGGAGCCTTCCGTGGCTTCCTCGACAACAGTGTCCAGCCGGACTGGGTGCATATTGATGACATAGATGCCTATGACATCCTGTACTTCCCTTATCCAATCATGTTCACCGCCGAGCAGGCGGCACGCATCAAGGCCTGGGTGGAAAAAGGCGGCACACTCATTGCCGAGGCCTGCCCCGGTTATTTTGGCGACCGCGGCCATGTTGGACAGGTGCAGCCGAATATGGGGCTGGATACGCTTTTCGGCGTTCGTCAGGCCGATGTCGAATTCATGCCCGATATCGGCGATCGCATCAAATTCAGGTTCGGCGACATGGCGGTGGATGGTGGCGGCTATCTGCAATCCTATGCCCTGAATGGCGGCAACGGCCGCGGCGACTTTTCGGACGGACGTCTGGCCGTGGTAGAAAACAGCTTCGGCAGGGGCCGCACCCTCCTGATAGGCACCAACCCCTCCGTTGCCTATCACCAGACCGATGGCAAGGCGAATGGCAGGTTCTTTGCCGAACTCCTGAAATGGAGCGGGGCCACGCCGCATGTAACCCTCTCGAACAGGGCGGTGTTCGCCCGCGTACACAAGGGTGAAAGCGGCTGCTTCCTGTGGCTAGTCAACCCTTCACGCACACCACAGACCATCGAGGTGTCGATTGCCGAGGGACTTGGCGGACTTGCGGCGGGACCGGCGATCTGGCCCATCGGCCATGTTCAAGACAGCGGCACGAGCGTCGTCGTTCCGGCCCGCGATGTGCTGATCCTCAAGCTTGCATAATCACCGGACGACATCCGCCAGCGAACCCGCGCGATCATCCCATGGCCGCGCGGCCAAACGGCGAAACGTTCTTCTTCGAATGCTGTCGGCTTTTTTACTGCGCTGTCCGGATCACCTTCATGACCAATGTCCTGAATGTTTCAACCACCATGGCGCCGGGGCGCGATCTGACGATTGCCTGCACGTCGACACGATGGGAACCGTTTGGCAGGGAAACCCACCATCCGACCGCGCTCCAAAACCGACCAGACGTCCAGATGAAAGATGAGGAAAACGGCTTGTATCGTACAAGGGACATTCGAGACCGCTATTCGCGACGGATTGTGAGGCTCATCATGTTCCCGGCAGAAACGACGTTGAGGAATTCAATCATTCCGTATTTCTGGTCGCGATAATTGCCAAATAGAAGCTCGACGCGGCCATCGCTACCGCGTGTGAAGATTTCCGCTTCATCGTCAGACACCTCACAATCGAGATCATCGAGGGACGTAAAAACACCGCTGCCAAACAGACGCAGGAAACAATCCTCGATGTCGTCAAGATCACCTGCCCGAAAGGCGCCGCTGGCACGCGACGTGATGACCAGTCTGCCTCCCTCATAATTCTCTGCGATATCACCCTGAAGCGGAGTGTAGGCTGGCAGCCCCATGCCCTCGGAGGTATAATTCAGGACATCCGTCGTGGCGACCCCATCCCGTCCAGTGCCCATTACATCAACGATGGCAAGATTGGCTATATTCTCCCTTAAACTCACCGGCGGAGAAAGAACATCGGCGTCATCCCCCAGGATCGCTCTCATCGCCTCATATCCTTCACGACTCGTATGATGCAGCCGGACGGCGATCCGAACGGCTGCGACAAGTGCGTTGTAATGAATGCCATCGGCGGACACGGTGACTGACATATCGCCCCGGTCGCTCCAGCTGATGCCGATGTCGGTCGTCGCACGCGCAGAAAACCGTTCACCACAGAAAAAACCGAGGCGCAAAGCATCCTTCAGCTCAGCAAAAGCGGCCTCCAGCACCTGACGGCGCTCCGCATCGGGGGCTGCACCGTCATTATAGACAATCTCAAGACGGAAAGAACTGAGGTAGAGCGGAAGAGCTTCGGAAGGTTGTCTCAATATCTCTTTCACATGGTCGGACATGCTACACTCCGCAACGGAAATATCTTTTCGGGAAAGGTCGCATCGGACCCGACCGCATTAGACGATTCTCCGATTTCCCATCGCGTGTACCGAGCAATCCTCCGGTCACATTTGCCGCTTCCCACGAGACCTGCGAACGCTGCCTGCTTCCCGTCCAGCAATCTGAACCGGTAAGGATCAGCGGGCAATCTCTTTCAAATCGAAATTCCGCACTACGTCATTCCTGTCCTGCGCCAGCGAGTTCTGAGCCAGCAAATAAGCAGATACGCCAGTCACCCAGCCTTTGAAGACGATGTGCTGGGCATCCTTGTCGAAGGAGCCGATATTTCTCCGGACATCGTAGGTGTTCAACCCGAGAATGGAAATTGATGATAATGCCGCGTTTTTTTGGACATAAATCTCGGTAACAAAACGACCGCCCTGCATCGTATCCCAGCCGCGCGCATAGGAATATGCCAAATTCTCGCCTGACGAACTCCTGACCGTTTCCATTTCGGCCTCACCGGGGAAAGACGCCTTGGGGCTCTCGCTGATCTGCTTGGTGAAAGCAGATATCATACCAGCGGCCACTTCCCGTCCCTTGGCGAGATCGACCGGGCGGATATGGACAACAAGATTGGGATATTCCTCACCTTCCAAGGACAGATTGTAGTCGGACGTCCCTCGCGGCTTGTCGCCCGTGTCCGCCTCCTTTACTTCCCAACCCTGCGGATAGAGGAAGACTTCGCCCCCTTTTGCTGTTTCTTCGTTCAAGCTTTTAAGCGCGTCGCTCTCATTCTCCATCTCCAGCCCGCCGAAGAAACGTGCAAGAGCATTCTCGTATTTGGGGTAATCATCGTAATCGAACGCCGCGTGGATAATGAGAACGTCACGCCCGTGACTGATAGCGGCGATGCGCGCCATCCGGCCGTAACCCCTCCCGTCCTGGAACTCGCCACCAGCAAGAAAACCAAAAACGCTATTTGATTTCTGGCGATCCGTGATGATCCGATTGTAGTTGTTGAGAGCAAGGAACCCGTGTCCCGCTGTCGGCGCCTCCGCAAATGACGGGAAGCGGATATGATGAACCTCAATCATCAGCTTGTCGCGGTTTTCAGGCTCGTAAATGCGAGCGATTACGCCTTCCTTTCCGTCGGGATTGGCCTCTGCCCAGATATTCATGCCGTTCTGCAGGATGGTCGAGAAGCTGAAACCCGTATTTCCAAGCTTGACCCTCTTTCGGGAAAAATTGCCCGAGACCTCGTTAATGGTCGCAAAAACTCGCTCCGCCGAATAGTTCCGGGCGATGGCCGCATCAGAAAAAACCAGGGCAGAGAGTAGCAATGCGCCAACGGCCGCCATCAATCTGCTTCGATATATTCTCCCCATAATCATCGCCCTGAAATTCCTTATGTGCATTATATCTGTCCATTTTCCGGAAGTATCGCGCACCGTTTCAATGGGTGATTTCAGTTCCGCCCGCTTTTCCGAAGATCCTTTTCGTTCCATTGATTGCACTCTCACACAACTCGGCCGGCAGCTATTTTTAGAGCGGAAACTGCGGCACCGTACCCGGGAACGCCGAAAAAGAGAACCGCACCTCACCATCGCAATCACTGAAATATCCAATGAATACAGGTTAGTATGTGGATTTTTCCTCTGCAATCCAGGCGCCGCAGCATTGCATATCTTGCTGGGCTGGTACTGAACCAGGCTATCGGGGCGCCACTTGAGGCCCTTCTCTTTATGACAGTTTTGTGACATAACGCCCCTCGAAGTGCGCGGTTCTACGTCCCAACAGGAACAACCGACATGTTGCACCAAAGGCGCCGTGCCGAGGATCAATTGTTGATCACCAGTAGAGTAGTTCCCCAAGCGGCTGCCATTTGCTTGGCCATCCGCGAGGGCAATGACCCTCAGGTGATGCTTGTGCGTAGCAGGCGGACAGGTCAGTGGGGGCTTCCGAAGGGCGAGATAGAGCCGGGAGAACCAAGCCGGAAGGCCGCGGAACGTGAGGCTTTTGAAGAGGCCGGAGTCATCGGTGTCGCGGAATCGTCACCCGTCGGACACTTCGATTATACAAAACACGGTAACGTCGATCGGTACCGACTGGCGGTTCACGTTCTTGTGCAAGACCGGATCGTTGACCAATACCCTGAGCAAGGGATGCGGGAACGGAAACTATTTCCAATCACGGATGCGATTGAGGTTTTGAAGCTTTCGGAAACCAGCCATATGTGCGCCGAAGTGCTGGAACACCTTCGGGTCGTGATCCCTTTTGATGCCTAGCATCGGGTGGCGCGAAGTATCACGGCACCTTACTCAGTCAGGTATCTCCCCGAACGCCGTTTGAGATGGGCTTCTGATATCGCGCATCGATGACGCCAATTCCGGTTGCCGCCGCGCCAAGCGGTGAATGCGACCCTGTGCCGCTAAGCAAACGAAGTGCCAACGACCGCAAAGAAGGCGCGAACATGCCGCTGTGCCCTATCCACTAAATGGTCTTTATTGAGGCTCGGCTGGTTGACTCCTTACAGCCGGATGACGGGCACTGAGCGGCCCAAACATCACCGCGGACAGAATATTCCCTTGAGAGTTCGGCAACATTGAGCGCAAAATTCCCGGTGAAATAGGAACCGTCGGCGGCACATTGCCAGCCTGGACAACTAGTTTTCCGCGAGCGCGACACAAAGCGTTAACGCATAAATTGCAAAGGTGCGCACTAGACGGCCGGGCTCCGGCGTGAACAATATGCACCTTCTTGAGGCAACACATGAAAGCCAATCCATCCGTTCTGAAATACTGGCGCGCCTCAGTGGCCGACAGTGCATCGCGGGATGCTTCATCGTGGGGCAGGCAAAAACGACGGGTTGCCAGCTAAGGTTGCTCCTATTCTGACTGACGCGTTGGTTGATCGTGAAGGCCGCCTCATACCCGGATCGCCCGCGATGTCCTTGATCCTCTTCTTGGTGGTGGATTTTCCATCGGAAACATGCGCGACTTCGATCGCTTTCTTATCATGAAGTCATTTGAGGCCGATCCTGCAGACCCCGCCATGTGGTCCGCATACCAGGCCTATTGGAAAAAGATGATGGAAGAGGTTGGAGCAGGCTGGCCCCACGGTGATAAAGAATACACCACTATCGGCTCCGGTCTGATCTGCCTGGCAACCAATAGCGGAGTGGCATTACTCACGAAATGACTGCTGGCGGCGGCCTGGTGGATGCCGAAGATTTCTCAAAGCTCTTCACACTCCTTCTGTGGTCTTGATGAGATTCGAACTCGAATCCATCAAAAGAAAACGCTTTCAAAACAACACGGTGCTGCTGGCGGCGCCAAGTCTATGGCTGGGTAATGTCTGATAGACCCCGCAAATGGAACGGTCCGCTCTGACACATCAGCGTGGACCGTCTCACTCTTGACATCCTCTCGCAAACCTTGTTTATACGCATAAGCAGCTAATACGAATTAGCAGATGCGGGAAATGGGGTTTCGATGGTTAGGCGCTTGACGCAACGTGACATTGCGATCTTCGCGGGAGTCAGCCAGGCAACGGTTTCGCTCGTGCTCAACGAGGCGAAATCCGCTGAGGGTCGTATCCCGCCTGAAACGCGAGAGCGCGTGCTGAAGGCCATTCGCGACACCGGTTATGTGGCGGATCCCGTCGCACGCAGCATGGTCAAGGGCGCCAACCGGATTCTGGGCGTATTCACCTATCAGCCGGCTTTCCCGATCGCGCAGGCGGATTTCTACACGCCATTTCTGATGGGGATAGAGGAGGAAGCGGAGAAGCTGGGCTACGACCTCCTGCTGATGACGGCGGCGACGCGCGACGATAACGGCCGCAAGCGTATCTTCGGGGAAACGGGTCGGCTTCGACTAGCCGACGGATGCCTCATTCTGGGCAGCCAGTTCGACCGCGATGAGCTGGCCCGACTGGTTGCCGGTGACTACCCCTATGTCGCAGTCGGTCGCCGTGACGATGCCGGCGGACCGGTGCGTTATGTTGGCGCGGATTATGTGACTGCCACGCATGCTCTTGTCCGCGAAGCACTTGCCGCCGGCCATCGCCGTTTCGCCTTTATCGGCGCGACGGGTCCGGCGGAATCCATCAGCGACCGCTGGCGTGGTTTTCTCGCCGCAATCGAGGGCGCGGCGGAGCTGGTCTATTCCCACGAAAGTGAAAATGGCGATCCGGCCGAGCAGCTGGCCGCTGTTCGCGCCAGCGGAGCAAGCGTCGTTTTTTTTGCCGAGGCGGCCGAGGCGGTGATCTTCGACAATCATGCCCGTGCGGAAGGGGTGAGCGTCCCCGGCGATCTTTCCATCGTGGTGCTGGGCAGCGGCACGCGCACGCATACGCTCCGCTTGCAACGCATCTTCACCTCCTACGCCATCCCCCGCGAAGAAATGGGCAGGCAGGCGACTTCCATGCTGGTCGAGACCCTCACCAGCCCCCCCGGCCCCGTAAAGCAGATATTGCTGGGCTGCGATATCGTGGCGGGCGAAACGCTTGCCTCCCCAACTCAAGGCCCAACTCAAGGAAAGAGAACCTGACGTGAGAGAATACAATGCAGATATTCTTGTGGTTGGCGGCGGACTTGGCGGCGTGGCGGCGGCGCTCGGGGCCCTGCGCAACGGCCGCAGCGTTATCCTGACCGAAGCATTCGAGTGGATTGGCGGCCAGCTGACCAGCCAGGCCGTACCGCCCGACGAGCACAGCTGGGTCGAACAGTTCGGGATCACCGCCAGCTATCGCGCCCTGCGCACGGGTGTGCGGCAATATTACCGCGACCACTATCCGCTCACCGACACCGCCCGCGCGGATCTGACGCTCAACCCCGGAGACGGCAACGTATCTCGCCTGTGCCATGAACCACGCGTTTCGCTGGCGGTGATGGAAGCAATGCTCGCCCCTTACGCGGCGGGCGGCAAGCTGACCATCCTCAAGCCCTATGACCCGATATCAGCGGAAGTCGGTGGCGATACCGTGCAGGCCGTGACGCTGCGCCATTGCAATACCGGTGATCTCATTTCCTGTTCGGCCCGCTATATCATCGACGCCACCGAACTGGGCGATCTGCTGCCGCTGACCGCAACCGACTATGTCACTGGTTTCGAAGCCCAATCCGAAACCGGCGAGCCGAGTGCCCCGGCGGAAGCGCAACCGCATAATCAGCAGGCCGTCTCGATCTGCTTCGCCGTCGATCAGGTTGACGGCAATCATGTCATCGACAAACCCGCCCGGTATGACCATTGGCGTCAGGTTGCCCCCGAATTCTGGGGCGGCCCGCTATTGAGCTGGGACTCGCCCAATCCGCGGACACTGGAGCGCAGCCGCCGGTTCTTCGATCCCAACCCGGTTGACAACGCAACACGTGACGTTGCCGACCAGCGCCACAGCGCCGGCGATATGAGCCTGTGGATATTCCGCCGCATTGCCGCCCGCCATACATTTCGGCCCGGCGCCTATGCCAGCGATATCTGCCTCGTGAACTGGCCGATGATCGATTATTTCGAGGCACCGATCATCGACGTCACTCCCGAACAATATGCCGAGCGGCTGGCCGATGCGGCAAGCCTGTCCTATTCCATGTTCTATTGGATGCAGACCGAGGCGCCCCGCCCGGATGGTGGTCAGGGTTTCCCGGGCCTGCGCCTGCGCGGCGACATTACCGGCACGGAGCATGGCCTGGCCATGGCGCCCTATATCCGTGAAAGCCGTCGCATTCGTGCCCTGACCACGGTGGTGGAACAGGATCTGTCGCTTGCCGTGCGCGGCGATCGCGGCGCGGTGCATTACCCTGATAGTATCGGTATCGGCATGTACCGCATCGACCTGCACCCCTCGACGGGCGGCGATAATTATATCGATGTCGGCGCCTGCCCTTTCGAAATCCCGCTGGGTGCCCTTATTCCCCGCCACAAAACGAACCTGCTGGCGGCATCCAAGAATATCGGCACGACGCATATCACCAATGGTTGTTACAGGCTGCATCCGGTCGAATGGAACATCGGCGAAGTGGCCGGCATGCTGGCCGCCTATTGCCTTGACAGGGGCGAGACCCCGCATGGCGTGCATACCGACGAAAAGCGGCTGGCGCAGTTCCACACCCACATCGAACGCCAAGGGGTGGAGCGCCACTGGCCTGATATTCGCGGCTACTAGCCAAAACGTATAATCTGGGAGGATTATTCATGCGCAGGAGTTTAGTCAAAATTGCTTTGACCGGTTTTCTGGTCACATCCGGGCTGGTTTCGCCGGCTTTGTCGCAGGAATTGCGAATGGCCATCTGGAGCGCCAACGAAGCCCATCTCGCCCTCTTCAACGAGATCGCCGAGGAGTTCGAGGCCAGCCATCCCGGCGTCAAGATCACCTACGATTCGCTTGCCTACGAAGGCTATGCCACCACCCTGACCACCCAGATCGCCGGCGGCAATCCCCCCGATCTGGCCTGGCTGTTCGACACCACTGCGCCTGACTTCATGGCGGCCGGGGCGCTTTATCCCCTTACCGAAACCTTTGCCAATACCGAAGGTTACGACATGGACGACTTCCCTCCGGCAACACTCACCGCCTGGTCGTATGAAGGGGTACAATATCTCTATCCCTTCTCGACATCGCCCTTCGGCGTTTTCGTCAACAACGACATGATCCGGGCGGCAGGCGCAAAGACACCCGCCGAGATGATCGCTGCCGGCGAATGGAACTGGGACAATGCCATTGCGACAGCCGCGAAAGTTGCGGCCACCGGCAAACAGGGATTGATCATTCGTGATTTCGAATACAAGGCCTGGGAGAACCTTGCCGAAGTCTATACCGGCTGGAATGCCTATCCCTGGTCGAAAGACACCAAGTCCTGCGCTTTTGCCAGCCCGGAGATGGTTGATGCCATGCGCTTCATCCACGATGCGATCTTCGTGAAAAAAGCCATGCCCGGCCCCGGTGTTTCGGCCGATTTTTTTGCCGGGGATGCGGCGATGACGACCACCCAGATCAGCCGCGCAGCGCTGCTGCCGAAAGGCGACAAGGGCTTCGACTGGGATCTCGTGCCGTTGCCTAAAGGACCCGCAGGTGACTATGCCGTAACAGGTCGGGCAGGCATTGGCGTCATGGCCAGCGGCAAAAACCCGAAGCTTGCGGCGGAATTCCTGGCGTTTTTCTCCTCCAAGCCTAATGTGGCCAAGCTCGCGCGGTTTTTCCCGCCGGCACGGCAGAGCCTGCTCACCGCCGATGTCCTCGCGACCGCCAACCCATTGCTGTCGCGTAAACAGATAGAGGCCGTGGTCATTCGTGGCGTCGCCACCGGTCAATCAACGCAGCAGGTCCGCAATTTTGCCCGGCTGCAACAGACCGTTCGCGCTGGCCTTGACGGTCTCTGGCGTCCCGACGCCGATGTCGCGGCTGTCCTGCAAGCGCTTTGCGGCCGTCTCGATCCGTTGCTGGCGGCCAATTGACGCTGGTAGTCATCCGATTTTCCGTGGATGCGAAAAGCAGAAGGAAGAAAAGCCATGACGCTTGCCCTCCAGACAGCGCAGACACAGGCCCGGCGCGGTTTCTGGACCATGGCGCGCCGTGACGCCGCCACCGGTTATCTGTTCATAGCGCCGCAACTCATCGGTATCGTTGTCTTCGTGCTCGTGCCGCTGGTGCTGGTCTTCTGGTATTCACTGCATGAGTGGAACGTGCTGGCGGGATCGTTCCGGTTCACCGGTGTCGCCAATTACCAGAAGCTGCTCAGCGACCCGGCCATAGGCGAAGTACTGGCCGTGACCGCCGTGTTCTCGGCCGGGCTTGCCCTGCTCAATATGAGCCTGGCGCTGGGGCTTGCGTTGCTCCTGAACCAGAAGTTGGCCTTCATGACCGTGTTCCGCACGCTGTTCTTTTCGCCTGTGGTGGTGTCGCTGGTCGCCTGGACGATTGTGTGGAGCTTCCTGCTGCAGAACAATGGCGGTATCAACGGCCTCCTGCAAATGATCGGCGTCGAGGGGCCCAACTGGCTGCGCCACCCCACGACGGCGATGATCTCGGTCATCGTGGTGCAGGCGCTCAAGAACCTTGGTCTCAACATGATCCTGTTTCTTGCCGCACTACAGGGCGTGCCGCGGGAACTTTTTGAAGCCGCTCGCGTCGACGGTGTGCCGCGCTTCAAGCAATTTTATCGCATCACCCTGCCGATGATCAGCCCGACGATCCTGCTCGCCTCCATCGTCACCATCGTCGGCGCGTTGCAGGTCTTTGCGCAGATCATGATCCTCACGCAGGGCGGGCCGGGCTTTTCCACGACGGTTCTCGTTTATTACCTCTACCAGCAGGCCTTCCAGTTCTACCTCTTCGGTTATGGCTCGACGCTCTCCATCATCCTGCTGGTCATTGTCGGCGCGCTCACCTTCATCCAATGGCACCTGCGCAGAAAGTTCGTATTCTATGAAAACTGAACTCAGCCCACGCGCGCAGACGCTGATCTATTTCATACTCTGCGTGCTGCTTATCCCCTTCGTTTTTCCGACCTGGTGGATGGTCACGTCGTCGGTCAAACCCGTCAGCCAGATATTTGCCTTTCCGCCGGATATCTGGCCGCGCGCCTTTGATTTTTCCTCCTATTCCGACGTTTTCAGAATACAGCCCTTCGCGCTGCAATACTGGAACTCCGCCTATATCGCCGCAATCGTCACCATCGGCACCATGGCAGTGGCGTCGATGGCCGGATATGCCTTTGCACGCATCAGGTTCCCCTTCGCCAACGCCATCTTCATGGTGGTGCTGGTGGGGTTGCTCATCCCGTCAGAAGTGACGCTGGTTCCGCTGTTCCGGATGTTTCTCAAATGGGGCATGATCAACACACACTGGCCGCTGATCCTGGTGCCGATCTTCGGCGCGCCGGCGGTCTTCGCCACCTTCATCATGCGCCAGTTCTTCATCTCCTTACCCGTGGAACTGGAGGAAGCAGCCCGGGTCGATGGTCTCGGCCGGTTCAAGATATTCTGGACCATCGCCCTGCCGCTTGCCCGTCCGGCCCTGGCTGCCGTTGCGATCTTCACATTTCTCGGCAGCTGGAACCTCTATCTCGAACCCATCGTCTTTCTCTCCAGCCCCGACAAGTTCACCCTGCCCCAGGCACTGACACAATTTACCGACGCCTATGGCGGACCGATGTGGAACATCCAGCTTGCCGCCGCAACGATGACCGCCATCCCCGTACTCATCGTCTTCATCGTTGCGCAGAAACAATTCGTCGAAGGCCTCGCCCATACCGGGCTTAAAGGCTAATCGAAAGGCTGACCCATGGCACCCGTTACCCTTAGATCCGTCAAGAAAAGCTATGGCGCACTCGCCACCATCCATGGTGTCGACATCGATATTGCCGATGGCGAATTCGTTGTCCTCGTCGGCCCTTCGGGCTGCGGCAAATCCACCCTGCTGCGGATGATCGCAGGCCTCGAAACAGTCACTAGCGGCGATATCTCGATCAGCAGCCGTGTCGTCAACGAGATCGAACCGAAAGACCGCGACATCGCCATGGTCTTTCAGAATTACGCGCTTTATCCGCATATGAGCGTCGCTAGGAACATGGCCTTCTCGCTCGAGCATCGCGGCGGCAGCAAGACCGAGATCGCCGAGCGGGTGAGCTGGGCAGCTGACATACTGGGGCTGACGCCATTGCTCGAACGGTTCCCCCGCCAGCTTTCCGGCGGCCAACGGCAGCGTGTCGCCATGGGCCGCGCAATCATCCGCAATCCTCAGGTTTTTCTGTTCGACGAACCGCTCAGCAATCTCGATGCCAAGTTGCGCGTGGTGATGCGCGGTGAAATCAAGGGGCTGCACCAGCGTCTGGGGGTCACCACCGTTTATGTCACGCATGACCAGGTGGAAGCCATGACCATGGCCGACAAGATCGTGGTGATGAATGCCGGACGGGTCGAGCAATGCGGGGCGCCGCTCGAGCTTTATGACCGGCCCGCCAATCCCTTCGTCGCCGGCTTCATCGGTTCGCCGGCGATGAATTTCATCAAGGGGCAACTTACGGCCAATGGCTTCGAGGCTGACGGCGTCATTTTGCCCCTCCCGCCCGGTTCTGCCACAGGCGAAGCGATATACGGCATCCGCCCGGAACATTTCGAACTGGTCAACCAAGGCCTCACCGCAACGGTTTTGCTGGTGGAGCCAATGGGATCGGAAACGCAGGTTACGATGATGCTCGGCAATCACCAGGTCATCGGTGTTTTCCGCGAGCGTGTACAGGCGCAGCCGGGCGCGACCATCCAGATTCAGCCGGATCTGGCATCGATCCACCTGTTCGATGCCGGAACCAATCAACGCCTCAACTAGCGGACCGCTCGCCATGACACGCCATCGCAAACCGGATCTGAAGAAGCGTCGCTCCGACACGCCACCTCCCGGCATATTGTCACCATCCGAAATTACATCGGGTTCCTCATGGAGATTAAAGGTCGCGGCTTATAGGAGCCTCGCGGCATTGAACGCGGGATAGACAGTATGAAATCGACGTGTCAGGTGTTGGAAAGCCGTAATCGGAGGAGCATGCAAATTCGCACGAACATAACGCGCCGTAATATCCGTCTGGTCTCTCCCCTCTTTCTCGCTGCCGGGCTGATATTCCAGGCAACCATGGCAGTCGGTCCGGCGCACGCAACGGAGAGCGTGACCGTTCCACCATATGAGCCTGCGGTAGGAGCTGAGCTTCATTATCGCGTTCAAAAGACGACCGAGACCGACATGTCGCTTTGGTTCGACAGGCCGGAAGCATCGTCCGCTGTCATGCGGGGCGATTTCCGTCAGTCAGCAACGGTCCTGTCGCGAAACGACGAGGGAATGCGGGTGAAATGGAGGCTGTCCGCCGACATTCCCCCGGATGCGGCAGGCGCTGCGGATTCCTATGCGATGAATGCCATGTTTCGCAATTCGCTCGCCGCTTATGGTGTTAAGGAGCTGCAATTCGACGCAGATCCGAGCGGTGCTCCGATGACGCTTCTCGGCGCCGATCAGATCGTTGCCAATATGGAAATGCTTCTGTCCACCTCCGCGCCCGATAATACGGCCTCCCGCATGCTCCAGACCGTTAAAGGCAATCCCCTTGTGGTCATAGACGTGCTTGCGCCGGAAAGCATGATCCTTGCGCTTGGGCAGTCCTCTGAAGCTTTCACGACAGATATCGGGCGGGAATGGACGGTTGCGGGGAACGAAGAGCTGAAAGGGGTACTCGTTCCGACAAGCACCGTCTGGAAACTCGAAGCCGCCGACAAGATCAGGCAAACAGCCACCTTCAGCGCGAAGGTAACCTACGATCCGGCTGCCCTGCTGCAATCCCAGCAATCCTCTATCGATGGCATGATCGCAAGCTTCGCGGACCGGGCGAAACAACTGGCCGACGCCCAGCTGGCGCAGGCCAGAAGCGCCGGCAAATCGCGGACTGTGACCTATGTGAACTCAACACGCGACGGCTCGACAATCGAGGTGCTGGAAAACACGGTCGCAAGTGTCGGCGGCATGAAGGTCACCATGGCTGTGCATATCTGGCGGGAGGATCAGCAACCGGTCCTGCCTGCGCCGCATGCATGGACCGCCGAGACCCTGTCTGGCCAACGCGTCGAGCCGTTACCCGAAAACAATACGCAGGCTTCGATCGATCTGGACCAGTACCGCCCGAAGAGCAAAGCCGATACCGCGTCCTCCCCCAACCAGAATGATGGCGGCAAAACCGCTGCCGACGGCGGCGGGGACATCCCACCGATTTCGCTCAGGGTCGCAAAGGTAAAAACCTCGGTCGATGCCGCTACCGGACCTGCGGTGGAAATTGCATTGACACCGGAAAGCGCCAAGGCCTTCGAGGATTTCACACGCGCAGCTCTCGGGAAAAAGACCCAGTTGCTGGTCAATGGAGACGTCATCTTCGAGCCGGTGGTGAGAGAGCCAATTACGGGTGGCAACGTCACCATCAATGGCCTTGATTCATCGCAAGCCGAAATGGTCGAGCGGCAATTGTCGTCTTCTGAGGCCACGATCATCGTGCGGCTGGCGCCATGACCCTGCGATAAAGTTTTCTTCCGGTAGGCGGGCACACCCTGTGTTTTCGAATGTCGGACAGACCGAGAGTCTTCGTACTGCAATCACTGGCCGTCCGGAATTATGCTCAATGGGCTTCATAGGCACGATCCCGAATCTCGGCATCAACACATGTTTGGACAAGTGCGTTTGCGGCCATTGCTATCTCCCAATCTGATGAGATAGCAATGCGATTGAATGACAAATTCGACACGAGGTTTCAGGCCGTCATCGTCCAGGCACATCATTTTGACACCGGATTCTGTGCAAGCGTTGTGCTAGGGGTAGAAACGACTTCGGCCTCCCGTTGGGAGGCCGACAAAGTCTTGATATTCCGGTAAACTTTGGTT